>JAGRHC010000021.1:70989-119840 GCA_020445145.1 Alphaproteobacteria bacterium | reverse complement strand
TCTTTAGAAAAGCTGTGAGTTTGGACCTTAGGCCGCTTCCTGCTCATCCTTAAACGGCGCGCGCGGTTTCATCCCCAATTCACCCAGAAGAGCATAATCCGCATCCTTCTCAGGGTTAGGTGTCGTCAAAAGCTTCTCACCCGTAAAGATAGCATTTGCCCCGGCCATAAACGCCAGAGCCTGCGCTTCCTTGGAAATCGTCAAACGCCCGGCAGACAAACGAACCATCGCCTTCGGCATCAAAATCCGCGCAACCGCAATACAGCGTATCCACTCAAATATATCGAGCGGCTCGTTCTTGGCCATTGGCGTCCCCTCAACCGGAACAAGCATATTAATCGGAACCGACTCCGGCTGCGGATCAAGATTGCAAAGCGTATGCAGCAAGGAAATCCGGTCATCCTCACTTTCGCCAAGCCCCAGAATTCCCCCGCAACAAGCCGAAATCCCGGCCCGCGCAACATTCCCAAGCGTATCAAGACGATCCTGATAAGTCCGCGTACTGATAACCTTGCTATAAAATTCTTCCGACGTGTCAAGATTATGATTATACGCCGTAAGCCCGGCCTCAGCCAACCTGTTAGCCTGCTCCTGAGTCAACATCCCAAGCGTAACACAAGCCTCCATACCCATATCGGAAACGCCTTTGACCATATCGCACACCCGGTCAAACGCCCGCCCGTCCAGAACCTTCGGCCAGGCAGCCCCCATACAAAAACGCGTAGAACCGCTCTCTTTCGCCTTACGAGCCTGCGCAAGAACATCATCCGTCTTCATCAGGATCTCTTTTTCAAGCGGCGCATCATTATGCACGCTTTGCGAACAATACCCGCAATCCTCGGTACATCCGCCCGTCTTGATCGAGAGCAGAGTACACATCTGCATCTCTTCAGCGTTATGATGCGCCCGGTGCACACTCGCTGCCTCATAAACCAGATCCAACAAAGGCCGCTTGTAAAGCGCACCAACGTCTTCAATAGTCCATTTTTTCTCAACCGACATAAAAACTCCTAATTATCCTCTTGATCCACTTCCATCTTGATGCCGCCATTCTTTGGCTTGGAAGGCTCGCTTGTAATCAAAACCGAGAACACCATCCCCCCCAGCAAAACAAAGAGCGTAATAGCCAGAGAAATCGCCGGGTTAATCGGATCAACAAGTTCACTATAAAATACTTTCCCGCCAATAAAGATCAAAACAATCGAAAGCGCATATTTCATCAAAATAAAACGATTTATGAGACTTTCAACAGCAAAAAACAACGCCCGCAGCCCCAGAATAGCAAAAATATTACTGGTATAAACCACATAAGGCTCTGTCGTAATCGCCAAAACCGCAGGAATACTGTCAAAAGCGAACATAACATCCGTCAGTTCCACAATCACCAGCGCCAAAAACAGCGGGGTCGCAAACAAAAGCATCTTCTTTCCGTCTTTAGACGGCTGGCGAACAAAGAAATTATGCCCATGAAGTTTTGAGGTAAACCGGAAATACTTTTTGAGAACAACAGTCGTAATCTTCTTCTCAAAATCAATATCCTCGTCATGCTCCTTCATCATCAGCATTTTAATCCCGGTAATAACCAGAATACCGGCAAAGATATACAAAACCCAATGATAGTGATGCACCAGCGCCGTCCCGCCCCCGATCATAATCCCGCGAAGAACGATAACCCCGATAATCCCCCAGGTCAAAACGCGGTGCTGGTACTCCTTTGGAATAGCACAACTACCGAAAATAACGGAAATAACAAACAGATTATCAAGCGAAAGACTTTTCTCGATCACGTAAGCCGTAAAATAATCAAGCGCATGATCCGAGCCCTTCATAAACAAAACAAAGAAGCCGAACAAAAGACCGATCGCAATATAAAAACCGCTGAGCTTAAGACTTTCATCAAGCCCGATCACATGATCCTTACGATTAAAAACACAAAGATCAAGGATTAACAAAACCGGAACAACCGTAAAAAAAACAGCCCACATCCAGAATTCGCTGCTGTAATAATCAAAACCCATATTGTGCCCAACCCTTCTCCATAGCCGAAATAGCATCCCAAGAAAGCAATGTTTATCATCTCTTCTAGTCACAAGCGAGACAAATTATTGACGCTCGTCATCCGCTCCCCTATACCATAGCCAATACAAAAGAATTCAAAACTGCGCAAAAAAGGCACGACCATGGCCGACATCACGGATAACAAAAACACGTCTCTCATCCCGAATTTTTCTCCCCGCGAGACTGTCTCAGAACTCGATCGCCACATCATCGGCCAACACGATGCCAAGCGCGCCGTCGCCATCGCCCTGCGCAACCGCTGGCGCCGCTCCCGTCTGGATCCTGAGCTTCAGGAAGAAGTTTACCCCAAAAACATCCTGATGATCGGACCGACCGGCGTCGGTAAAACCGAAATCGCCCGCCGCCTCGCCAAACTGGCCGGTGCGCCATTTATCAAGGTCGAAGCCACCAAATTCACCGAAGTCGGCTATGTCGGCAAGGATGTCGAATCAATCGTCCGCGACCTAACCGAAATCGCGATCCGCATGACACAGGAAACAATGCGCAAAACAGTGATCGCCCAAGCCGAAATCTATGCCGAAGAACGCGTCCTTGATGCCCTCGTCGGCGACACCGCCGGGGAAGGCACACGTGCAAACTTCCGCGAAAAACTCCGCAAAGGCGAACTGAACGACCGCGAGATCGAAATCGAACTCACCGACAACAGCAATCCGATGGGCGGCATGATGGACATCCCCGGTATGCCCGGCGCCTCAATGGGCATGATCAACATGAACGACCTCTTTGGCAAAGCCTTCGGCGAGCGCAAAAAACGCAAAAAAATGACCGTCGGCGACAGCTACGAAGTCCTGATCCAGGAAGAATCCGATAAACTCCTCGACGAAGACAAAATCACCGCCAGTGCCCTCGACCTCGTCCAGCAAACAGGCATCGTCTTCATCGACGAAATCGACAAAATTGCCGCCCGTCAGGATGTCCGCGGCGGCGACGTCTCCCGCGAGGGTGTCCAGCGCGATCTCCTCCCCTTGATCGAAGGAACCACTGTCACCACGAAACACGGCCCGGTCAAAACCGACCACATGCTCTTCATCGCCAGCGGCGCCTTCCACTACGCCAAGCCCTCGGACCTTCTAGCTGAACTCCAGGGACGCCTGCCGATCCGCGTCGAACTCCGCCCCCTCACGGTCGAAGACTTCAAACGCATCCTGAAAGAAACCGAAGCCAGCCTGATCCTCCAGTACAAAGCCCTGATCGGCACTGAAAACGTCACACTGGACTTCGAGGAAGACGCCATCGACGAAATCGCCCGCCTCGCCTTCGAGGTCAACGAAAGCGTTGAAAATATCGGCGCCCGCCGCTTGCACACGGTCATGGAAAAACTTTTGGAAGACATCAGCTTCACAGCCTCAGACAAAGGCGGCGAAAAAATAACAATCACCGCCGACTACGTCCGCGAAAATGTCGGAGAACTCGCCAAATCCACAGATTTAAGCCGGTTCATCCTCTAGAGTTCATACTCACAGCTTTCATAAAGTCAGCGAAAACAATGGTTCTCGAGAACCGGAACGGAATATACACCAAAGTATTTGAGTACCGGAAGCGCAGAAAACCATTGTTTGCAGGTCTTTAGAAAAGCTATGAGTTTGGACCCTAAACACAATATAACTGGATTTAACTGCTCATTTTTTGCTTTACTGGGCCTATGAAAGAAAAAAGCCTCCATCTTTACGCCCTCACCCTGCTGGCAGTCCTTTTTGGCATGCCCGTGGCACGCGCGCAAGAAACAAACCCCGGCTTCATCTTCCCCCTGGCCTGCACACTGGGCAAAGATTGCTGGACTGTCCACTATGTCGACGACGACCCCGCCGATGGGCAAGCGCAAGACTTCAAATGCGGACACATAACCTACGACGCCCACAAAGGCACCGACTTCGCCCTCCCATCAACCGCCCGCATGAACGAGGGCGTAGACGTTCTATCCGCCGCCGCCGGAACAGTCCTGCGCATACGCGATAGCGAATCAGACACCCTTAAAACCGACGAAGAACTCGAAACGATCAAGAAAAACGGCAAAGAATGCGGCAACGGCATCATCATCGACCACGGCGAAGGCCTCCAGACCATCTACTGCCACCTCAAAAAGGAGTCAGTCGTCGTCAAACCAAATCAAAACATCGGAGCCGGACAGAAAATCGCCCAAGCCGGACAATCCGGTATGGCCGAATTCCCCCATCTCCATTTCGGCGTCATGCAAAACGAAAAAATCGTCGACCCCTACACCGGTCTCGAAAGCACCCAGGGCTGCGGCAAAATGAAAGAAAGCCTCTGGCAGATCGGCATGCCGATGCCCTATGAACGCGTCGCCATCTTCGACGGCGGCTTCCGCACAAGCCCGCCTGACTTCGAAGCCATCAAAAACGGCGAGAAAAACCCCGAAACATTAAGCATAAACAGTGCCGCCTTCATATTCTGGACAGGGATATACAATGTAGAAAAAGGCGACAAAATAACATTGGAAATAATTGATCCAAAAGGAAACACATTCCACAAAGAAGCCATGATACAGGAAAAAACCCGCGACCGGCAATTCTTCTTCATCGGCAAGAAAATAGGAAAAATCCAGCTCATGAAAGGAACCTATACCGGCACAACAACCGTCGAAAGATCATCCCCCGACGCCAACCTCACCCGGACAAGCCAGTTTTCAGTCAAAGTCGATTAGGATCATGATCGTTTACGGCGCAAAAGCACATAAAACGCGCCCTCCCCGCCATCTTGCGGCCGCGCCTGCTCAACCTTAAGCACAATATCCCGAAAAACATCCTCGCGCAGCCATTCCGGCACACTCCGGCGCAAGACACCACGCGAAGAATCGTCCGCCGCGCTCCCCGAATGCCGCGGTGCCCCCCTCCCCGTAATAACAAGAACACAGCGCCGCCCTGCGCCATAACTGCTGCGAAGGAATCCTTCCAGAGCCCCATGAGCCTGCACGCGGGTCATTCCATGCAAATCAAGCCGTGCCTCAATCGCCATATCCCCACGCTTGAGTTTTTGCGCCGTCCGGCGATCAACCTCCGAATCCCCGACCAGACCACGGTCCCGTGACGCCACAGGCTTTGCATTAAAAACCGGTCGCTCTGAACGCACCACAGTCTTGGACAAACCATCGCCCAGATCATCCCGATCATCCTGAGAACGAACACGCGGAGGATCACCAGGCCTGTCAGGCAGCGGCGTAACATCCACCGTCATCTGTTCCCAAAGTTGTTGGTCCCGGCGTTTACGATCTTTATTCTTTTGGATTTTTTCATCTTTATGGGTCATTATAGATACAAGGCACAGTAAAAAACGGCAGCATACTTGAATGACTCTACCTCAAATTCAGGAAAAATACATATTCTGGATAATCACTTTAAGTTTTATTTTTTTAATGCCGCTGCATGCCTTCGCGCAAGTCGATGATCAAAACATAACCGGGATCACAGAAAAAGAGAAAGCCGTCATGGCCTTCTTCCATCTCGCAGGCATGGCACCGGACTATGAATACTGGATCAAATCCAGCTCCTTATACAAAACGACACCGGAGGAATACCAGGAAAGCATTATGATCAAAGAATGGCTGAGGCTGGATCGCGGATACGGATACTATAATAAAGACAAAGGTATTCTCAAACTGGTCCTGCCGATTGAAGCCAGATACTTCGACCCCAAAGAAGACCAACCCGCCAGATTTACATTCAGTTTTCCAACCCGGCAGGACGGGTCAACACCAATATTCAATTACCCATACGGAGAAGAAAATATTTCCATGGTGATTGATAAAATAATGGCTTTTTCAGACATTACTCTGCCCAAATCACAATACGAAAAAATTAAAAATTTTGCCTCGCCCGATACAGAATTTATGGCCCAACTTGTTGTCTACGCGCACCCGACCAAAGCAGACTATGCCTCGCCCGTCGTGATAAACAAACAAAGACACTGGATCATGGTCAGCGAAATCGCCTATGTGCGCTGTGAAGTACTAAATGACTGGTCCCAAAGTTATAAAAAAATATGGGAATATATCGCCCCCTGGTATGAGGAAACCTACAAAAACGATAACATGTCTGAAGAAGAAAAATATCCGCACCCATACGACCTCTTCAAAAAAAGAAAATACTAGGGTTCTTATAGACCACCCTTGCAGTCACATAAATTTGCATCTCGACCGACCTTTTTGCTAAGATCTGTGTATAACTCAGGAAATAGCAATGTTTTCAACCATAAAACCAGTTTATGGAACGGAAAGGCCGCGCGAAACAGAAAACACAGATGCACGTCTGGCGTTATACAGGCGTGCTGCTGACGACCGCAGAAACGGCCGTAAAAATAAAGAAAAATCAGGACAGGACTTATTTGGCGAAGACAACGCAAGCGTATCAACAGAATCCCTCCTCGCTTTTCTGGAAGAATTTTTAGAACAGCGATTCGGCCAAAAGCCGTCAAATGAAAAATATGCCCCCAATATCCCGGCGCAAAGTGACATCTATATGACCCCTCTCGCATCTCGTCCCATAGGATCAAACAGAGCTATAAAAGCCGCACAAGCCTATGCACACGCCGCGCAAACAGTTCAAAAAACCTCCGAAAACACATACACCGCCGCCGCGCCGGACCATGAAGGCCCAAAAGATATGCAAACAATCATGGCGCTGATAAATGACCTGAAAATTCTGGCGAAATCCGGTGTCGAAACCATAGACATTACGCGCGGAAACAGCTTTCTAAATAGCCTTGCGCAATCCATTCAACAAGCTCGCACTACGAATAACGAAACCCCTCACTGACCAAGAACATAAGTTCCATCAGCCTGAGTAATCAATATCTTGGGCGCAGAAGGATCATCCTCAATTTTTTGACGTAACCTATATATATGAGTCTCGAGCGTGTGAGTTTCAACACTCTCCACATACCCCCAAACACCTGCAAGCAAAGCGGAACGACTGGAGGATTTATTATCCTGAGAATGCAAGAAGACCAGCAAATCAACCTCCTTCTCAGTCAACCGCACAGCATCGTGCGCTCCACCCCTCTCAAAAACACCGCGCAAAGGATCAACACGCCCTGCGCCTAATGAAAACGGCTCCCGCCGACCTAAATCCACCTGAGCGTCCTCCATAAAATCGAGAACATCCCCCAAACGAACCGGTTTCTCAAAAAAAGCCTCTCGCCCAGCCCCATTGAGCTGCCGCACCACAAAAACATCATCCTCAGATCGAGAAACCGCGACAAATTCAACAGAAAAAAGCCCACCCCCCTGATACGCAGAGGCAAAATATGCCCGCATCGCATCACAACTCTCAGGATCAGTTTCAATAAGAAAAGCTGGTTTCATAATAGCATCCATAATGAAATCTAGCCGATCTCATATAGACCTTCAAAGAAAAACCCTGCGAACGATTCACATGGCATACGAATTGCAAATAAAAAACCGACCAAAGTGAAAAGGTGAGAAGGTGAGAAAAGACCAAATGATAGAATCAACGCTCCCTAGTGGATACCAGCCCGCAAACAACACGCTGGCACCCTATAGAAAAATGAATCATACACTTCAAATGGTTAAAAACGATCGTACCGCAGGCTATATCCCCTCATTTAACAAAACAGACTTCGCTGCCCGTAATAAAATTGAAAGCACCCTGACAAACGCCGGAAACAAAGAAGCAAACACAACACGAACCCTGTCGTACCAAGACCAATCATCTGAAAATACAATTCAAACCACGGATGAATCCTTCGGATTTGCCGACCTCCTGGACATGGTAAACCCTCTTCAGCACATCCCTCTGGTCAGCCATGTTTACCGCGAATTAACTGGCGACGAGATAAAACCGGTGAGCAAAGTCATTGGCGGTGCTGTATTCGGCGGCCCGGCAGGCGCAGCAAGCGGACTGGTTAATATAGTCGTCGAAAATGAAACAGGAAAAGATCTCACTGGAAACGCAATATCCCTCGTAACCAACGATAAAACACCGGACGACAATCAAAGATTAGCACAAAGCGAGCCGGAAACCGTTCTGTCAAATGCGCAGGAAAAAGTGACCTATGAAGACCTCCCGGCATCCCTCCTCGCCTTCGCTGGCACCGGTCTGGGAAACCAACCCCAACCAGCCGCGCCCAATAAACCGAAAAACACAATAGCCGCAAACGGACGCACAGCAGGCTATATAGCCACATACGCCTAAGGTTCACACTCAGAGCAAACGCTGCCCAAAAATAGCGGTACCAACCCGAACATGTGTCGCCCCGGCCATAACAGCTTTCTCATAATCCCCACTCATACCCATACTGCAAGCCTCAAGCTCATAACGATCGACCAGCTTGCGAAGTAAAGAAAAATGAAGGCCCGGCGGCTCATCAACCGGAGGAATACACATCAACCCGGCAATATTCAAGCCACAATCCGCACGGCAAAAACCTAAAAAATCCTCGAGAAGCCCGGGAGCAATCCCCGCCTTTTGCGGCTCCTCCCCTGTATTAACCTGAATAAAACAAGGCAGATCCCGCCCCTGCGCCGTCATTTCATGCCCAAGCTTCACAGCCAGCTTCTCACGGTCAACGGTCTCGATAACATCAAACAAAGCAACAGCCTCTTTCACCTTGTTCGTCTGCAACGGCCCGATCAAATGCAGGACAAGATCAGAATATTCACCCCGAAGCGCCGACCAATGCTCCTGCGCCTCCTGAACCCTGTTCTCACCAAAAACCCGGTGCCCGGCTTGAATCGCCTCTGCGATCAAAGCCTGTGGCTGACGCTTGCTCACAGCCACCAACTGAACACAAGACGCATCACGCCGCGCCGTAAGAGCGGCCTTCCCAATTTTCTGCTGAATATAATCTAGATTTTCTGCAACGGACATAAAGGCAATATAAACCAACACCGCCAAAAGAAAAGGGCGCCAGATAGCGCCCTTCCCAAAATCTTTACAAGAAACTTCAAAATTAGAAGTTAACTTGTGTACCAAGCAGGATAGCCGTACCGTTGAAGTCGGTACCAGCAGCGTTTTCGTGATCAACGTAGCTGATAGAACCACGGAAGGTCATACCTGGGCCGTATTCGTATGTAACGCCACCGGTGTAACGGTCGGTGTCGAGGTCTTGAACGTTAGCAGTGTTGTTAACATTCATGTAAGACAGACCGAGTTTGAAAGGACCAGTTGTGTAGTCACCGCCAACAACGAATGTTTTTTCGTCGTCGATTGTGCTTGTAGCAGAAACATATGTTTCGCCGTGGTCATCTTCCATGTAGATCGCGCCAAGACCGAAAGCACCGAAGTTCAGGTCAAGACCGACGTTCCATGCTGTACGGTCATCAGTTGGGTTAGAAGCTGTGTTTGAGTTAGAACCCAGGTTAGACTGAGCGAAACCCGCGCCAACGATTACACCAACATTCTGGAATTGGCCTTCGTAACGAGCAGCCACTTCGTATGTTTCATCGTAGGTGTTAGCAACACCGTCTACACCAACGCCTTCGAGGTCGTTAGCAGCATCGGTGTCAGGTGAGTAAGACAAACCAACTTGGAAGCCACTGAAGATTGGTGAAAGGTAGGTGATTTTATCGGTTTTACCGGCGATGTCCATGTCGTAGTCCAGACCACCAGCTGTAACAGCTGTTGTCAGGCCAGCAGGCGTACCCATGATACCGTAGTTGAACGGCTGAACATACTGACGGATACCATCGAGGTTGCTGTCAGCAGAAGGAGCAGCAACTTGCAGAAGGTAACCAGCGCCATCTTCGTTACCGAAGTTTACACGACCCCAGTTGCCTGAGAAGTAAGCATAGCTTTCATCGTTACCAGCAGAACCATCTTCGCCGTCAACTTTGAATTCAACATGCGCACCAACTGTCAGACCGTTGTCCAGAGTTGTTTCGCCACCAACATGCAGTTCGGTGTCACGAACGATGTCGAAGTTGTTAACGCTGTTGCCTGCGGATTCATCTTGG
Source organism: Alphaproteobacteria bacterium (assembly GCA_020445145.1). GTDB lineage: Bacteria > Pseudomonadota > Alphaproteobacteria > Micavibrionales > Micavibrionaceae > JAGRHC01. The sequence continues at coordinate 109,834 of JAGRHC010000021.1, read as the reverse complement.
CTGACGTAAACGCCGTAGCCTTTGAAGTAACCACCGAGCTCCAGGTCGATGTCAGCGTGAGCTGGAGCAGCGGCAAATGCCAGACCGCTTGCAGCAACGCTTGCGAGAAGTAGTTTTTTCATTTCTTTCCTCCAATCAAACTTTTTTAAAAAAGCTGATTACGTTTGGTTAAACACTAATCCATATGGATCATGAAGTATATGCCATGAGAGTCATGGACCATGACATTAGGCCAGCCTTCGCCAGAAGGATCAACGCGGAACTTTGTATCTTTACAACATTTTTTTTGAAACGTTGTATTTTTGCAACACAACTTGCAACCTATTGATTTTATATCAGAATTCATCTTTTAAAACAACTGGCAAGGGGCTTGTCGCTACAAGAGCTCCGTGCTAAAGGAAATGCTACACAAAACAAAGAGTGGGAACCCATAGAAATGTCCGGCTATAGACACATGCGCCTTTTCCTGATTTGCCTTTCGCTCGCAGCCATACCTGGCCTGTCAGCATGCAGCAGCGTAGAAACAGAAGCAAAATACCCCACCGGACTTGATCGCAACCAGACTGGCGGCGACAACAACATTTACGGCAAGCGCGAAAGCATCGTAGGCGAAAACGGCCTGAAAATCTTTGGCGGAAAAGACAAAAAAGCAGACGACAACGGCCTCGCTGTCAACAGCTACCTCTGGCGCGCGTCCCTTGACACAGTATCCTTCATGCCTCTCGAAAGCGTAGACCCGTTTGGCGGCGTCATCCTGACGGACTGGTACGCCTCCCCGGAAACCCCGACCGAGCGCATGAAACTGAATGTTTTCGTCATGAGCCGTGAGCTGCGCGCCGATGGCCTGCGAGTCCGCGCCTTCCGCCAGCTCAGCAGCGGCGGCACATGGAAGGATGCGCCGGTATCGGATGAAACCACCCGCGACCTTGAAAACGCAATTCTAACCCGCGCCCGTCAACTCCGCATCGAAAAAATGGGCTCTGACAAATAAGACGAACCAAGTAAGACAAACAATGAGTGAACGATACAACATTCGTGAAACCGAAACCCTCTGGCGCAAGCGCTGGGATGAATCGGGTGCCTTCAACGTCAAGGAAGACAACGCAAAGCAAAAATATTATGTGCTGGAGATGTTTCCCTACCCATCAGGGCGCATCCATGTCGGTCACGTCCGCAATTACACGCTCGGCGATGTCGTCGCGCGCTATAAAACGGCAAAAGGCTTCAACGTCCTCCACCCGATGGGTTGGGATGCCTTCGGCCTCCCGGCAGAAAATGCCGCCATCGAACGCGGCGAACATCCGGCAAAATGGACCCTTGCCAACATCGAATCCATGCGCGCACAACTGCAATCCATGGGCCTGTCCATCGATTGGAGCCGGGAATTTGCGACCTGCACCCCGGAATACTACCGCCACGAACAGCGCATGTTCCTTAAGTTCCTTGAAAAAGGAATCGCCTATCGCAAAGAATCCATGGTCAACTGGGACCCGGTTGACCACACCGTCCTTGCCAACGAACAAGTCATCGACGGATGCGGCTGGCGCACCGGCGCCCCTGTCGAGCGCCGCAAATTAAACCAGTGGTTCCTCAAAATCACCGACTACGCCGACGAGCTGCTCGAATGCCTCGAAAAACTCGACCGCTGGCCGGAAAAGGTCCGCCTGATGCAATCCAACTGGATCGGCAAATCTCAGGGCCTCCAGTTCAAATGGTCCATCACAGGCCGCGATGAACAAATAGAAGTCTTCACCACCCGCCCCGACACATTGTTCGGCGCATCCTTCGTCGCCCTCTCCCCCGACCACCCGCTGGCCGCAAAACTGGCTGGAGACAAAGACGGATTCGCCGCCTTCATCAAACAATGCCAGGCCGGAGGGACCTCCGAAGCCGCCATCGAGCAAGCCGAAAAAATTGGCTTCGACACCGGCTACAAAGCAACCCACCCGCTTTTAGGCCGCGAAGTCCCCGTCTACATCGCCAACTTTATCCTGATGGATTACGGCACCGGCGCCATCTTCGGCGTCCCGGCCCACGACCAGCGCGACTTGGACTTTGCAAACAAATACGCTCTGTCCGTCCGCCCTGTTGTTCTCCCCGAAGGCGGCATCGAAATCACAAAAGAAGCCTATAGCGGCCCCGGCAAACTGGCCAATTCCGAGTTCCTCGACGGCCTCGAAGTCGAAACAGCCAAAGCAGAAATCATCCGCCGTTGCGAAGAAAACAACACAGGCTTCGGCACCACCCAGTTCCGCCTGCGCGACTGGGGCATCAGCCGCCAGCGCTACTGGGGCTGCCCGATCCCGATTATCTATTGCGACTCCTGCGGCGCGCTTCCCGTCCCCGAAGACCAACTCCCCGTCACGCTTCCCGAAGACATCAGCTTCGACAAACCCGGCAACCCGCTGGAACACCACCCGACATGGAAAAACACAAACTGCCCGAAATGCAGCAAACCCGCACGCCGAGAAACCGACACCTTCGACACGTTTTTCGAATCAAGCTGGTACCAGTTCCGCTACTGCGATCCCAAAAATGAAGTCCTCCCGGCAGATAAAGCCAAAACAAACTACTGGATGCCGGTCGAACAATATATCGGCGGCGTCGAACACGCCGTCCTCCACCTGCTCTACGCCCGTTTCTTCACCAAAGCCATGCGCGATTGCGGCTTCGTAGACTGCGACGAACCGTTCCTCGGCCTCTTCACCCAAGGCATGGTCACCCACGAGACCTATCAGGACGAAAACGGCAAATGGATTTACCCGACGGAAGCCGTCAAAAACGAACAAGGCCAGTACGTCCACACCGAAACCGGCAAACCGGTAAAGATAGGTCCCTCGATCAAGATGTCGAAATCCAAAAAGAACGTCATCGACCCCGAGGAAATCCTGAACACCTACGGCGCCGACGCCGCCCGTTTATTCATCCTGTCCGACTCCCCGCCCGAACGCGACCTCGAATGGACCGAAAGCGGCATCGAAGGCGCATGGCGCTTCGTCAACAAAGTCCACAGCGTTATTTCTGCCCTGGACGCCGCCACCCCGGCAAAACCGGATAAATTTTCCAGTCAGGCCCAGGATCTCCGCCGCCTGACCCACAAAACCATCAAAGCCGTTGGCGAAGACATCGAAGCCTTCGCCATGAACAAGGCTGTCGCCCGCCTGCGCGAATTTTTCAACGGCATCAACGCCTTCCACACCGAGGATGACGGCGACGCCTTCGCCCTCCACGAAGCCGCCGAAGCCTTCATCACCATGATCAACCCCGTCATGCCGCACCTCGCCGAACAACTCTGGGCCCAGCGCGGCCACAAAACAATGCTGGTGGAACAACCATGGCCGCCCCTTGACGAAACCCTCCTCGTCGCCGACACTGTAACCATCGGCGTACAGGTCAACGGCAAGGTCCGCGCGACCATCACCCTGCCCGCCGGAGCCTCGCAAAAAGAAGCCGAGGAAAAAGCTCTGGCCGAAGAAGGCGTGCAGCGCGCCATCGGCGAACAACAGGTCCGGAAAGTCATCGTCGTCCCGGGCCGCATCGTAAACGTGGTAGTAGGATGAAACAGGCACAAGAAAAAAGGCTCAAGACCAAAAACATGACAAGAAAAGCCTTCTTGCACCTTGTACCTCGTACCTTGCACCTTCTCGCACCCTTCACGTTGCTTGTCCTCCCGTCCTGCGGCTTCACCCCGATGTACGGAACCGCCTTCCAGTCCAAACAGCAAGCAGACATTCAAGCTGAACTAGCCCAGGTTGAAATCGCCAACATCCCCAACAGCGAAGGCCAATACCTGCGCAACGCGCTGATCGACCGTTTCTACAAAGACCAGCGCCCCGAAAACCCGCGCTACACGCTGAAAATAAGCCAGATCCGTGAAAGCAAAGTCGACCTCGACATCACAAAAACATCTGACGCCACCCGCGGCCAGCTCCGCCTGAACACGGAAATGGTCCTGATCGACAATCAAACAGAAGCAGCAGTCTTAACCCGCAAACTCGCCACCGTCAGCAGCTACAACATCCTCAGCAGCGAATTCGCAACCCGCGTCTCCGAAGACAACACCCGCAAAAATGCCCTCGACGAGCTCGCCCGCCAGGCCGAACTCCAGATCGGCCTCTACCTGCACCGTTAATTTTTATTGACAGAACAAACCCCTCTAAGTTAACAATATAAGTGTCTACCAATAGAGGCAGACCGCGGCATTTGAAGGATCAGCTTGCACCGCGTCACCAAAGCTAAAGCGCCACAGACGCAAAAATCCGCCTGTGGTATCCGTAACGGAAACCAGGCAGGAACAAATGGCGCAAAAAAAAGGCCCAGCCCTTAACAAAAGCTACTTTATCAATCATCCGGAAAATCACGGCTTAATTTTGGACTTCGAGCCAGACCTTGAGTCATTTCCCCCCGAAGTCACCCCGGAAGGAATATGTTATGGCGACTGGCGCATAGTGCCCGGCAGCACATACAGCTATTCAAAACGCGCACCCCTTGAACAGCAAAGAGCTGCAATCGCTGAGCCCAAAGTCATCGCTTTTACACAATGCCCATCGCCAGAAGATCTCCCGATGATTACCGCCCACGGAATGTGCGTCAAAATGAGTGGCCACAGCCATATAGCCCTTCCTGACACATTTGCATTTGCTCTAAAACAAATAGAAATTGCTGCAAAAGACACGCTAAATCTTTACGGACCCGATAAATTCAGAGAAGCCGAATTTTACTACATCGCACAAAACACCGATGTCGAACCGGGAGAATGCCATCGACCCCACTTCGCAAATTGGCACACACATGTCGGATACGGTCAAAACTTAGACATGATCTATCTATTCAGCAACACCCTAGGGACTGAAACCCGAATAGACACCCATCAGGGAAAAAAAATAAAAAGAATAGAAACCCCCTCACCCGATGGCGCTTTAATGCGAATAGGCGCAGAAATCGAACATCGTCCGCAAGTCAACGACAGCGAAGTCACGATTGGAAGAATTTGGAGCGCACTCACTATAAAATTCCCCTCACGCAGCCCCTCAAGAAGTAGAAATTCTGAATCCCCAAACACGGTCATGATTGGCAGAGACGGTCGCCTTTTCTCGCAATTCACCGCCGCCGCCTCGGAAATCCTCAAAGGCAGTTCCACCGGACCCCTTGAAAGCCCGACCACACTCATTGAGTATAGCGGCATTCAGCCTGAATATATTTAAAACAATATGTAACCGGCCATATTTGTGTTTAGAATAAGGAATAGGTATAATCCACGACACACAACCAAAAATGGAGATAGTCGATGTCCGAAGTGAACGCAAGGGACCTCACACGCATAGAATCAATCGACGATATCTTCGACAAATACTCCGGAACAGGTAAAAACGTAAAAGCAGGGATCGAGGTTGAAATGGCCTTTATCGATCCCGCAAGCCCAGACTTGGCCGTCATGACGCTGCCGCAAAACCGCGTTCTAAAAAATGCAGCAGCCGCAGCCCTGCCCGGTGACTGGGTTCATAACGAACCAACATCCGAACTCCTCGAAGTCGCCAGTATCGCAGAGGGTCTGAACGATTTAAAAGGCGTTCTGCGGGATACAAACAAAAAAATATCCATTTTAGGCCAAAAATCGCAAGGCCTTGGCCTCAAACGCTCCTACTTTCAGGAACTCCCCGACAAAACCGCAGCCGAGCTCCTGAGCCGCATCGTCGATGTCGAGCGCTACAAGATCATGTACGCCCCCTACCGCGCCGACATGGAGGAATGTGTGCGCTATTTCGCCGTCTGCAAATCAACCCAGGTCTCCGTCGGCTACCCCGACCAGAACAAGGCCCTTGCAGATATCCGCCGCCTCTATTACCTCGCCCCCTTCCTGTTCATGCTGACAGACAACAGCGCCGGATACAGCGAAGGCAAACGCTTCCGGGGTCATGCCGGCATGACCCTGCGCAAAAACGGCCTCCCTCCATTGCCGGACTATGTCCTGAGCGCAAAAAGCGGCGAAGAATTTTTCACCCGCCATATCGAACACGTCATGAACAACCCGCTCTTCATGTACTATGACCTCGACGGCAATCTCCAGCGTGTCCCCTCCGGCGACTGGAGCGTGACCTTCAACAGCCTCAAAAAACAAGGCCTCAATACAACCAGCAACTACTACCTCGCCCAAAGCCTGATGTGGCCCGACGTCAAAATCGCCGCACTCAAGGATGAAGAAGGACAAGTCAATGGCCATCGCTACGAAGCCCGCATGTTCGGCGTCGGCATCCACCAGCACCAAACCGCCTTTCTGATTGTAAGCCTACTGGCGTTTCAGCCTATTTTAGCCAAAAAAATAGATGCATTATTAACATCTTACGGCTTCCGCCCTGAAGCACCACAAACACAAGATTATGTCGAAAAATCATACGCCGCCGCCCGCAATCACAACGGCAACTTCTTCAACATCCCCTTCGGCACAGGAACCATGTCAGAATTCGCACGCACCTTCGCCGACCTCTTCGAACCTTCCGCAGAAACACTAGGCCTGGAAGAGGAAATTCAGCCAATATTAACCATTTGTCGTACCGGTTGCACAGACGCCAAAGTCAACCGCCTGCTCTTCCCGGACATGGAAGACATCATCAAATTCCAGAGAACCTACGACACATCGTTATTTGAAGATCCCAATCAATGTGCACGTACAATATTCGAAAAAGAAATCAAACGCCTCAAACCGGGATGTTTTTGTGACAACCCGCACGCGGCGTAATACAAATACAACAAGATGAAACTAAACTACCGCCAGATTGAATCCTTCGTCAAAACCCCGGACAAAGCCGCCCGAGTCATTCTCGTCTACGGCCCCGACGCCGGATTAGCTGGCGAGCGCGTGAAAACCATGGGAAAAACAGTGGTCGCCGACTTAAGCGATCCCTTCAACGCCGTCACCCTCACCACCGACAAACTAACCGAAGACCCCGCCCTCCTCGCCGATGAAGCAGGCGCCATCTCGATGATGGGCGGCGACCGTTTGATCCTCATAAAGGATGCCACCGATAAACTGACGGTTCTCCTCAAAACCTACCTTGAAAACCCGTCAAACCACGCCCTCGTCCTGCTGCAAGCCGGCGAACTCGGCCCCCGATCAACCTTACGCATCCTGTGCGAAAAAGCCAAAAACGCCGCCGCCGTCCCCTGCTACGTCGAAGACGAACGCGATCTCTCCCGCTACATCCGTGAAACTCTGCAAGCTGAAAATATCGGCATCGACCGCGACGCCGTCCAATGGCTCGCTGCCAATATCTCGGGAGATCGCGGAAAAGTCCGCAGCGAACTGGAAAAACTAATCGTTTACAAAGGCGCAGAAAAAACCCCGATCTCCATCAATGATGTCACACAGGCCTGCGGCGCCGCCGGAGCGCAGGACTTCGACAACCTCGTCTACGCCGTCGCCGGCCGCAACACCGCCGAAGCCCTGAACGCCTACACCACCCTCATCGCCGAAGGCGTAAACTTCGTAACCATCCTGCGTACACTGCAAAACCACTTCCGCCGCCTTTACCTTGTGAAATCACGGATCGCCGGCGGAGAAGACGAGGATCAAGCCCTTGGCAAACTCACCCCGCCCATCTTCTTCAAAATCATGCCTGCCTTCAAGGCCCAGACAAGAAGCTGGTCCCTCCCGGCGCTGGAACAAACCCTCGCCAGACTAACCACCCTCGAAGCTCAATGTAAACAAACCGGAATGCCCGTAGAAACCCTCTGCGCCCAGGCCATCCTCTCCATCAGCGCCACCCGCGCCGCCGCCTAGCAAAACGCCACAATGAAACGATGAAAGCTCTTTAGGCAGCAGCTTTTAGAGCATCCTCAGGGCTTAACCGCCCGTCATAAAGCGCCTTACCGACAATAACGCCTTCAACGCCATAGCTCTCGGCTTCACGCACCAGCCTTATATCCTCAATCCCGCCAACACCGCCCGAGGCAATCACTGGAATAGAGGTTTCCTGCGCCAGCGCAACGGTCGAAACGATATTAACCCCTTCGCCGGTCCCGTCGCGATCAATATCAGTATAGATCACCGCCGCCACCCCGGCATCCTCGAAATGCTTGACCAATTCGGTCGCCTTGATATTGCCGGACCCGACCCAACCATCGACCATCACTATCCCTGCCAAAGCATCAATCCCGACAGCAATCTGCCCCGGAAACGCGCGGCAAGCCTCTTTAACCAGATCAGGATCCCGCACCGCCACCGTCCCCAGAATAACCCGGCTCACCCCTTCGGAGAGCCAGTGCTCGATCTGCCCGAAAGTACGTATCCCGCCGCCAAGCTGCACAGGAATATCAACCGCATTGATAATATCGCGGACCGCATGATGATTGGCCGGCGCCCCTTGCACCGCCCCGTCAAGATCCACAATATGAAGCCAGGAAAACCCCGCGCGCGCCCACTCATGGGCCTGCGCAGGAGGATTATCATTATAGACGGTATCCTTGTTCATATCGCCCTTATACAGGCGAACGCACTTCCCGTCCTTCAAATCAATAGCCGGATAAATAATCATAAAACGAGATATAAATCAGGAAAGCCCGCTACTCAAGGCCCTTATGCCGCAATCTCAGGATTAATCATCTTGGTGTAATAATACCCCTGAAGCACTTTGCCATCTACGCGCGCATAATAAGGATGAGTCCCGATGCGCTTATACCCGTTTTTCTCATAAAGCGTAATCGCCCGCTCCATCGTCTCGCGGATATCAAGATTAACAACACAATACCCATCCCCACGCGCCTTCTGCTCCGCCAGATCCAGAAGCATCTTCGCCAGACCATACCCACGCGCCCAAGGCGCAATAAAATTGGTCGTAAGCTGTACGGAAAAACTCTGCGCCTCATTATTCGATGGCGGCTTAACCAACTGGCATGTCCCGCAGATCACCCCATCCAGCCGCGCCACAAAAAGATCGCGCGTCGGCATCGCCAGAACCCCCTGCCAATAGCGCTCAAGAATATCCCTCGCCGGCAAAGTCACCCAACCGAATCCGCCGCCGCCTTCAATCGCCGCGTCGGTCGCATCACACAAATCATTCATATCCCCGACCGCCAAAGCCTCAACATGCTCGACCGTAGGAACAGGATTAACCGGCTGTAAACTGGGTTGATCGTTCATTCTAAACTCCTTGTACTTCTGCAATTTTATGCTTTTTCACAAAGACTTGCAAAAAAACCGTACTAAGGGCGCCAGTCCAGAAAATCGGAGATCAGCTGCAATCCGTAATGCTGACTTTTCTCCGGGTGAAACTGCACGCCAATCATATTTTCCCGCCCCACAACAGCCGGGATCAATCCCCCGTATTCAGTCATGGCCAGCAAATGACGGCTATATACACATTGAAACACAAAAGAGTGAACAAAGTAGAAATTATTTGAAGAATCTATACTGCGAAGCACAATGTGGCGGTTATCCTGCACCCCCGGCGAAGGAAAAACCAGATCGTTCCATCCCATATGCGGAATCTTGAGGCTCTTGTCCCCCGGCCTCATCGGCACGACCTCCCCTTCAATCCAGTTCAGCCCCGCATGAACCCCATTCTCAAGCCCCCGGGTCGCCATCAACTGCATCCCGACGCAAATCCCGAGAAATGGCCGCCCCTTTTTCAAAACCGCTTCGTTCAGAGCCTCAACCATCCCCGGCAAAGCCTGAAGCCCGTCCATACAATCACCAAACGCGCCCTGCCCCGGCAACACCAGACGATCCGCCGCCAGAACATCCTCTGCCAGGTTGCTGATCTTCACATCCAGATCCGCCCCGACCTTCTCAAACGCCTTCGCAGCGCTGCGCAAGTTCCCGGACCCATAATCAATAATCACGACTGTTTCTTTTGCCATGCTTGCTTTTATACTGTCATTCCGAGCAAAGCGAGGAATCTTTTATGCTTTGTCCTTGAAAAAATTATCTTTCTACGCTATCGCTGCCCTAAAGCATGGTAAAAAGGAAACGCTATGACCATTGCCCTCTATCGCTGGAACAAAACCGACGAGAAAACAAAAGCCCGCATCATGCGCCGGGCTCAAGCCAACATCGATGATGTCTGCGCCCTCGTCAGCCCTGTGATCGAAGACGTCCGCCAAAACGGCGACGAGGCCCTGCGCCGTTACGCCCAAAAATTCGAAGGCGCCGACATAAAATCCATCAAAGCAACCGAAGAAGAATTCGCTGCCGCCGAAAATAATCTGGATGAAGACCTCAAAGCCGCCATCCAAAAATGCGCTGCCAACGTCAAAAAATTCCACCAAGAACAAATGAAACGCGTCGAAGACCGCTGGATGGTCGAAATCGAGCCCGGAATCTGGGCCGGAGAACAAGTCTCCGCCATAGAATCCGTCGGCCTCTACGTTCCGCGCGGCAAAGGCGCTTTCCCCTCCGCCCTCTACATGCTGGCCATCCCGGCCGTCATCGCAGGCGTCCCGGAAATCGCCGTCGTCAGCCCCCCCACCAAAGAAGGCAAAACCGACGACGCTACCCTCTACACCGCAAAACTTTGCGGCATCCAGAACGTCTACAAGGCCGGCGGCGCGCAAGGAATCGCCGCCCTCGCCTATGGCACCCAAACCATCCCTCAGGTAAAAAAAGTCCTCGGCCCCGGCAGCCCCTACGTCGCCGCCGCCAAACGATTACTTTCCGATATCATGGACCCCGGCATGCCCGCAGGCCCTTCTGAATCGATCGTGCTGGCCGATGAAGCCGCTGACCCCGACAACACCATCCTCGACATCCTGAACGAAGGCGAACACGGCAAAGACTCTGGCGCGCTGCTCGTCACCCACGACGAAAAACTGGCCGCCTACGTACAAGCCAAGATGCCCGCAATCATAGAATCCTTGCCCGAACCTCACCAAGGCATCTGCAAACACGTCATGAGCGGCACCCCCGACAGCTACGGCGGCATCATCCTGACCGAAAGCTTGGAGGACTCCATCGCCTTCGCCAACGCCTACGCGCCGGAACACCTGCACCTGAAAGTTCGAGACGGAGAAAAATACCTGGACCAGCTCAAACACGCTGGAGAAATCCTGATCGGAGAATACACGCCCTCATCGCTTGGCAACTACGGGATCGGCGTCAACCACGTCCTGCCCACCGGCGGCTGGGCCCACACCTATTCCTGCACCTCTGTCTGGGATTTCCTCAAACGCACCTCGATCTCCCGCTGCGACAAGCAAGGCTTCGAAAGCTTAAAAGATCCAGTCTGTACCCTGACCGACTACGAAAACTTCCCCGCCCACGGCGAAGTCCTAAGACGCCGGAAATTCTATAGTCTTTCAAATTTGCGTTTGGACTAGGGTTCAGACTTACGGCTTTTATATAGTCGTTTGAATTAATTTTGTGACAAGGTGCAAGCGACGAAGCGTATAAGAATACGTGAGGAGCGAAACAACAACGTCCAAACACAAATTTGAAAGACAATAGAAATAATTACGCAAGCCGAGGATTTATACGAATAGAATACGCCGGAGCACTTGGCGAAGGCCCAACAACAGGTGCCTGCCCCGTCTGACTGTCAAGAGAAACAGGTCGCAAATCTTCAAACCCCTTAACATCACAATGTAAAGGACACCCGCTAGAAATTGATATCGGTGCAACACCATCCCCTGAAATACCTAAACCTTCCAGCAATGCCTTTACAAGTCCGCTAAACCCACCTACACCGTCGCCATTTAGGTCCAAATGTCCATGAGAATCAAATGAAGCACGCCCCAAAAAATCAGAAGGGCGTCCCGGCTGAGCAACAGCGTGAACAATATTAAGATACGACCCCAACTCTTCTCGTGGAGCTGTAGGAGCTTCCGCATCAGTCAAATGAAACACTCTATATTCAGGATTATTCGGACATCTTGGGCCATAAGCTGCCGCACCAGGTATATCTGCACGATAAAAAGCTTCAGCATATAATCCTTCCACATTCGCACCACGACGATCAAATGTATTGGCATCAAACGCAGAAATAGATCTGTGATCCTGCGAATCAGAAAAAGAAACGAGCAATTTATCGCCGTATTCATTTCTAAAAAGAACCTGATCTCCAGAAGAAATTTTATTATTTTCAATCATATTTTGATAATGGATACACATAGCCCTTGCATCCCAGTCAGGAAGAACAAGGGGCGTTTCTTTCTGTGACAAAACTGGCGAATTTTCTGACGGAGCTGGAATAGACTCAGCAGAAACAGCAGGTGTTGAGACAACTTGAGTAAAATCTGCGTCAGGATTTAATTTTTCCCGAACAAGCGCCGGCGCATGATTTTGAACAAAATCGTCTAGGCCCATATCACGATAACGTGTATCTCTTGCTGCGTCACGCACGACTTCCAGCACCGCTCTCAAGTCACCATTTCCTTCTTGATCAGTCAGCCTCAGAGCCTGATCAACATGATATTTTGCTAGTCCCGAATTACCAGAGATACGAACAGGAAGACTATCTGGAAGCGCCTCAAGATTACGGCGCATCTCCGGATTCGAAGGCCATCTCCCCCCGCTTTTATCAAGCTTTTCATTAATTTTGCCTGCGACATCTTGAACTGTAATAGCAACCATCTTTTTCACTCTACCCCGCCATACCTGTAAATTTCAGAAACACAGGTTCTTCCGGCTCATTCTTTTCGTTTATACAAATTATAATAACTTCTCTGGTATTATGCAATCTATTTGCGACAGGATCAAAAATTGTTAACCCCAGATCCTGTATATCGCCGTCCTGCGTAACAAGATAAACAGCTCTCTGCTCTGAATCATATTGCGCCCAATCGTAAACGCGCGCCAAAGGACCTTTATGCAGCAACACAACACTGCCTGCCGCCGAGACCATAAGCTCAATATCTGTTTCCTGTGATAAAGACAACAAACGCATAAAAACGCCTTCTAACGCGAAAGCATAACCCGCAAGCTCGCCGTATCAACAATTGCTCCATCAGCATTTTTGCGTGCCCCGACGACAAGATAGTAATAGAGCCGGTGGGTTTGATTATCCTCGCCATCTTTCAACGCAAAGAGCACTTGCCCCGGCTTCTGATTAAACACAAGCATATCACGGGTATTCACATGCGACTTCACCACATCAAGATAATCAATCGTCTGAGAAACCATATTTGGATAAATCGCCCCCGAACGCTCTATTGTAACAATCTGCCCATCTTTTGCAGTAATATGTATCGCACTCTTCGGCTCTTCCCGATCACAATTCCACTTGACCTGATGGCGACGATCCTCTGCCTTACGAACCTCATGATCACCCTTACGACAGATATAACCCGCAGCCTCAACCAGATCATCAACCTGCTCAATCAGTGTTGAAAGAGAGACACCTTCAATCTCTGCATGATCAATCGTCTCGCCCGCAGAAATCCTCTCACCCCCATCCGGCGGCGGCGGCAATGGCGCCGCAGGCTTCGGCCCGAACTGCATATAGGCAAGAGCTGCACAAACCACAAGCAAAACCAGAATCAAAATATTTTTCATGTACTACCCCTTTCAAAGATTAAAGCGCACCCTTCGTGCTCGGAAGCTGATCCTTCGCCCGCGGATCAATCTCGACCGCCATCCGCAAAGCCTTCGCGCAGGCCTTGAACAGGCTTTCCGCAATATGATGATTATTGGTCCCGCACTCATTCGTACAATGAAGCGTAATCCCGCCCGCCCCGGCCAGAGCATTAAAAAACTCCTGGAACAACTCCGTATCCATCGCGCCCAGACGATCCACCGTAAACGCCACATCCCACACCAGATAAGGCCTGTTCGACAAATCCAAAGCCACACTCGAGCGCGCCTCATCCATCACCAGCGTAAAATGCCCGTAACGGCGAATACCTGTCTTGTCACCAACCGCCTGCCGGATCGCCTGCCCCAGCGCAATCCCGGTATCCTCCACCGAATGGTGCCCGTCAATATGCAGATCGCCATCTACGGCAATCTCAAGATCAATCAAAGAATGCTTCGCCAGCTGCTCCAGCATATGATCGAAAAACCCGATCCCCGTCTGAACCGAAGCCATCCCGCTCCCGTCAAGATTGACCAAAACGGAAATATCCGTCTCCTTCGTCTTCCGCGTAATCTTCGCGATGCGCGCACCCATATCAAATCTTCCCGTTAAAATAATGATCAGAAATCAAAAAACGTCCCCGGACTGTATCACATGAAAAAAAAAGCTTCATCTCTTTATTAGCGCCCAAGCAAATCCGCCAGCTCGCGCACATGCGTAATCTCTCTCGCCTTGATCCCCTCAGGCTTCCCGGCAAGTTTCTTCCCCGGCGTCGGAACAACCGCCCGGTGAAACCCGAGCTTCGCCGATTCTTTCAGCCTTAAATCCGCCTGCGCTACCTGCCGCACTTCCCCGGCCAGCCCGATCTCCCCGAAATAAACCGTATCAGCAGGCAGGCTTTCCCCCTGCAAGGCACTAATCAAAGCCGCCGCCACTGCCATATCCGCCGCAGGCTCCGCAATCCTGATCCCTCCGGCAATATTAAGAAAAATATCATGCCCCGAAAGCGAAATCCCGCACCGCGTCTCCAGCACCGCCACAATCATCGCCAGCCGGTTCGGGTCCCACCCCAAAACCGCCCGTCGCGGCGCGGCCAAAGACGACGGCGCCACCAAAGCCTGCACCTCCACCAGCAAAGGTCGCGTCCCTTCAAGCGCCGCCAGCACAGCGCTTCCGGCTGCATCCTCATGCCGCTGCGACAAAAACAAAGCCGAAGGGTTTTCAACCTCCACCAGCCCCTGATGCGCCATTTCAAACACCCCGATCTCGTCCGTCGCCCCGAAACGGTTCTTCACCGAGCGCAAAATCCGGAACTGGTGCGACCGCTCCCCTTCAAAATACAAAACCGTATCCACCAGATGCTCCAGAACCCGGGGCCCTGCAATCTGGCCATCCTTGGTTACATGCCCGACAAACAACACAGCAATATTGCGGCTCTTGGCCATCCGGATAATCTCCTGCGCCGACGCCCGCACCTGCGTCACCGTCCCCGGTGCGCTATCCACCGAGTCCACATACATCGTCTGGATCGAATCAATCACCAGTAACTTGAGATGCTCCTCAGCATGCCGCACCGACTCCAGAATATCCCGCACACTCGTCGCACTCGCCAGCTTAAGCGGCGTATCGCTCAAACCCAACCGGTCCGCCCGCATCCTGATCTGGTCAACCGCTTCCTCGCCTGAAACATAAACACAAGGCACATTATTCTTCGTCAGCGCACAAACCGCCTGCAACAACAATGTCGATTTACCAATACCTGGATCTCCACCGATCAAAATCGCCGCCCCCGGCACGATGCCACCGCCCGTCACCCGGTCAAACTCACCAATCTTCGTTAGATAACGCGGATAAACCCGCCCGCCTTCACTGCGCAAATCCGCAAAATCAATCACCCGGCCCTTCGCCTTGCGATCCATCCCCTTCGGCACAGCAGACTCCACCGCCTCCTCGGCAATGGTATTCCACTCATTGCAAGCCTCGCACTTCCCCGCCCAGCGCGAACTCACCGCCCCGCAAGACTGACAAACATAAGATTTCTGAGCCTTCGCCACACGCTTTCTCCCATAAACCCACATTATGCGCAAAAACCGCATGCATCAACAAAGGAGTTAGCCTTAAAGACAAGCAAAGAGAAATGAGGCCAAGATGATGCTTTTCGAGAACCGGACCGCAGCGTACAAAAGTACGTGAGGACCGGAAGCACAGAAAAGCATTATTTGCAGCCCATTTATCGAAGCTTGCTAGCCTTCGCGCTTGAGGGACCACTTCACGCAGGAAAACTCCCCGCTCATCTGCCCGTAAATCACAAGTTGCTTGGTCTTACGCGGCGTAATCCCGGAGCCGAGATAAATACTATCCTCCAGCAAAAGCGCCCCGTGCCCGAAATGGAACCGCCAGCCAACCCCGCCCGGAATCCGCAAAAGCGCCTCGGTGTTATTATTGATCAAAGACACCGAAACATCCGGATGCAAATGGAATCGCAAAGCAATCTCCACAGAACGGACCAGAGGCGCGGCGCTGGCAAAATCGTCCTCCCCGCGCAGATCATTCCCTTCATCGCCAAGATAAAGCTTCCGCGTATGCAAAATCCCGTTCAGCGGCATATACCCGTTATGCGCCGCCTCTACCAGGATAGCCTCAGCGCTCTCCTGCCGGTCCAGTGCCATCCGCGTAACTTTCCGCCCGAAATGCCCGTCCTTGCGGATCTCGCACGCATCGCGCTGATCAATACAAGCCGTATTATGCGCCGCTGTCGAGCGCAAAGCCGCATTCCACGGCGCAGACGTCGGATGCGCGCCGCAGGACACCAGAACCCGCTCCTTGCCATAGCAAAACTCAAACCCCAAAGGCGAAGCATGTGCGTCCGCATCAAACGGATACTCCGGCGCCCGGCCCGTATCCAGCATCACAAGGCTACGCCCCAAAGACATCCGCTCAAACCCTGTGCAGGGTAAACTCTGCGGAATCCGCCCGCGCGCTCCGGCCTGCGCCAGAACCGTATCAATCTCGGAGGCGCTGCCTTCCTGCGCTCCGTGAAAAACCCCGAACTTCCGGTCGCCATAACGGAAAAACCGCACAGCCGTCGCCATCCGCATAATCGAATCGCGTAAGAAGCAAGGAACATCCGCATCCCCAGCCGCCAAAGCCGCCTGAATATCCAAAGAGGCCTGCAACGCCTCCAGCAATTTCTCCGGACTACGGGAAATATGCCCGCCATCCGTCAAAATCTGCCGCGCCAGATCCTTCTCGAGCGCCCGCAAACCCTGAGATACCCAATGTGCATGCCCTTCCAGAGCCACGCCGGCATAAATCAAACCCTTGATCGCCTGCAGGGATTTCACCTCCCGCACACTGCCAAGGCTCGCCTGCAAATGCCGCGCCTGCCGGATCAACGAAGCAAAAAACAAATCTTCGAAATATTCATCCGCCCCGGCGCAGAAATACTCATAATGCGAAATCCACATCGACAGACGCTGGCCTGTAAGATCGCTCTGCCACGCCGTTTTATCCGGGTTCGGATAAGTCTCGATCCAGTTCTGGATCATCAACCGCCCTTGCGCCCGCGCCAGCGCGCCGCCCATCATCCGCAAATCGCGCAACCACTGAAATCCGTGCATATGATCCAGCCAGACCGCATCCGCATCTTCCGGCTCCCACCACTGTTCAAACCAGACCGGTCCGTCCTGCTCGCTCGCCCCCGCTGCGGTGCAAAGAGAAGCCCCCTTCTCTGCATCCCCGCGCCACGGGTCCACAGGCCGCACATTCAGGCGATCCGGAATACGCTCCGGATAAATCCCGCCAATATGCGCCAGGCGCCCGGCTTGATATTTAATCTGATCGAGAAGAGCAATCGCTGCCATTTTCTTTCCCCTTACTTTCCTCTCAAAGCCTTGATATTATCTGCATATTTCTCCGGCCCGTCCTTAAACACAGCCGTCCCCGCCACCAGAACATCCGCCCCGGCAGCAATAACCTTCGGCGCCGTCTCCGGCGTAATCCCGCCATCAACCTGCAGATCAATCTGCCGCCCCTCAGCCTTAATCATCTTCCGCGCGTCCGCAATCTTATCCAGCAACGGAATAAAGCTTTGCCCGCCAAACCCCGGATTGACCGTCATGATCAAAATCAGATCAACCATGTCCATCACATGCTGGATCGAGGAAATCGGCGTATGCGGATTAAGCGAAACCCCGGCCTTCACCCCGGCCGCCTTGATCGTCTGCAACGTCCGGTGCAAATGCGGCCCGGCCTCCACATGCGCCGTAATAATATCGGCCCCCGCCGCCACAAAATCCCCGATCAAAGGATCAACCGGCGTAATCATCAAATGCACGTCAAACGGCTTGCGCGAACATTTCCGCAAAGACTTCACCACCGGCGCCCCGAACGTCAGATTCGGAACAAAATGCCCGTCCATAACATCAATATGGATATAATCCGCCCCGGCCTTGTCGATCGCCACCACTTCCGTCCCAAGCTTGGCGAAATCCGCAGAAAGAATCGAAGGTGCAATCCGTATAGGCGAAGTCTTACGCATCAAAAAAACCTGTAATGTGTTAAAAAGGAAAAGCCAAAAACGGCCGAAGAAAAATGATTCGCTATTGAATCTAAACCAAATTTACCAGATGTACACAGAAATATCCACAGGCTTTTCGCAAAAACCCTTGACGCCCCATCCCTCGCAAGGCATATGAGTCCCATGTACGATCCATCATACGACTATGCAAAAGCCCAAAACTGGCGCGGCACGACGATTCTATCGATCCGCAAAGGAGGCGACGTCGTTATCGCCGGAGACGGACAAGTCTCGATGGGCGCCACCGTCCTCAAGAACAACGCCCGCAAAGTCCGCCGCCTTGGCCGCGACAACCAGATCATCGCAGGCTTCGCCGGCGCCACCGCCGACGCCTTCACCCTCTTCGAGCGCCTCGAAGCCAAACTCGACGCGCATCCCGGCCAGCTCACCCGCGCGTGTGTCGAACTGGCCAAAGACTGGCGCACCGACAAATACCTGCGCCGCCTCGAAGCCCTCATGGCTGTCTGTGACAAGGAAACATCTTTAATTCTGACCGGCACCGGCGACGTCGTCGAGCCGCAAGACGGCATCATCGGCATCGGCTCCGGCGGCAACTACGCCCTCGCCGCCGCCCGCGCCCTCTACGACCAAAAAGACCTCACCGCCGAAGACATCGCCCGCAAATCCCTGAAAATCGCCGCCGACATCTGCGTCTACACCAACGAAAACATCACGCTGGAAAAACTTTAAGCCTGATTAAAATCTAAAAATTAGACATCATCCGGCTTTAAATCCAAGGCAGGCAACAACCGATCCATATCCTTGGTACTCAACCAACGGCCTAACTCACCATCTTTATTCACTTTATGCCAAGCAGGAGAACGCGTAAGAACAGCCATAACGCGATCCGTTTCGACATTCTCAAAAGTAGCTCTTAAAAATCCGGCAACAGAAAGCGCGGTAACAGGTTTACTCATCAGTTCTTCCAAAAGGCCTGCCGACTCCAAATCATAATATAATCTTATTTTTTCTTCCTCTGGACATAGTGTTGCCATACTCGCCAAGCCTTCCAAAATTTCACTTGCATCACTGCCGCCCGCATTCCGCACAGAAGCCCGAAAAGTATGGTTTTTAGACATCCACGCAGCCATCGGCAAAATTTCTTGCGAAGAAAAACCTTGAGCAATAGATCCAAATTTGCCTGCCAAACTGCCTCGAGGATCTGCTTCTGCCGCAGAACCCTCAAAAATACTACAAAAATGCTGAGATAATTTGCCAGATTGGGCCGATTTATAATGCCCATGTACAACATAACTTTGCAAACGATCAAGCTGCCCAAGTGGATTTTCAGGATCCCCCTTATCCAGATCATCAACAGACGGCTCTGCACCACCAAGCACTTTCTTCCACCAACTCATCTCACCACTCCTATTATTATGTGAACGCCCCTCTTATAGCAAAAATACCCGAAGTTGCAAAACTTTTCGCATCTCCTTTCAACCTACCCCCGAAACCTCTTAAAAATCGCCAGCGTCTCCGCGCTGATATGATGCTCGATCCCCTCCGCATCATACTCCGCTGTCTCCGGCGACACCCCGAGCCGGATCAAAAACTCCAGTACAATTTTATGCCGCGCCTTACACCGCGCCGCCAAAGCCGCCCCCTTCTCGGTCAAAAAAATCGAACGATAAGGCAAACTCTCCACATACCCTTCCGCCGCCAGTCGTGCCAGAACCTTACTCGCGCTGGCGTGACGAACCCCCAGCCTCTGCGCAATATCGCTTAAGCGCGCTTCCTGCTGAACCGCAATCAGATCGGCAATCAGCTCTACATAATCCTCCGCTGTCTCGCTCTGATGCGCTTCCCGCACCCGCGAAAACCACGACGCCTGCGTCTTCGCATCCACCAGCTTCGTCATATTGCCCCCGCTTTCCTGCGTAAAACCACAAGCAGCACCTGCCGCGCCGCAAGCGCCAGCCCAAACAAACCCGCCTGAATCACCACGATGAGCGGCGCCGTCGCCGCATCCAGATGATAACTCAACACCGTCCCCGCCAGACACGAAAACACCGACGCCGAGACCGCCACAATCAACATCCTGTCAAACGAGCGCGCCACCAGAAAACCAATCGCCCCCGGCGCCACCAGCATCGCAATCACCAGAATAATCCCTGCCGCCTTCAACGCCGCAACAACCGTCAGCGCCAGCAAAACCAGCAACCCGAAATGCAACACCCTCACCGGCAGCCCCACCACGCTCGCATGCGCCGGATCGAAACAATAAAGCATCAAATCCCGCCTTTTGGCCAACATCACCAGACTGCAAAACCCGGCAATGACAGCGGTCTCCAGCAAATCCGCCCGCGAAACCCCAAGCACATCGCCAAACAAAACATGCATCAAATGCACATCCGTATGAATCTTGGTCAGCAGCACCAGGCCAAACGCAAACATTCCCGAAAACACGATCCCCATTACCGCATCTTCCTTCACCCGGCTGTTCTCCTTCAAAAACCCCGTCGCCAGCGCACAAAACAGCCCCGCGCAAAACGCGCCAACCAACAGAGGAACCCCCGCCACATACGCCACCGCCAGCCCCGGCAGCACCGCATGAGAGACCGCATCCCCCATCAAAGACCAGCCCTTCAGCACCAGAAAACAGGAAAAAATCGCGCACACCACCCCGATCAGGAGCGAAACCGCCAACGCCCGCTGCATAAACTCGTGACTGAGCGGCTCAAGCAAAAAATCCATCTACGCCGCCCTCCTGCGCCACCGCGCCCGCAAAACACCATGCTTTGGCGCAAACAAAAACACCCCGAGAAAAATCAGCGTCTGCATCGTCACAATCAACCCACCCGTCGACGCATTCACAAAAAAGCTCAAATACGCCCCCAGCGCCGAGGTCACACTCCCCAGAACCACCGCGATCACGATCATCCGCCCGAACCGGTCGGTCAGCAAATAAGCGCTCGCCCCCGGCGTCACCACCATCGCAATCACAAGACAAGCCCCCACCGTCTGCAAAGCCGCCACCGTCGTCGCGCTGAGCAGCGTAAAAAACAGGATCTTCAAAAAATCGACCTTCAACCCGACACTGCGCGCATGGTTCTCATCAAAAAACACAGCCGCCAGATCCTTCCATTTAAGTAGCAATACAAACAGGCTAATCCCCGAAATAAGCGCCACCTGGAATATATCGCTATCACTGATCGCAAGGATGTTCCCAAGGATAATCGCCTGAATATTCACCGCCGTCGGGTTAATCGACACCAGCAGCAGCCCGACCGCAAAAAACGTCGTAAACACAAGGCCAATCACCGTATCCTCGCGCAAACCGCTGGCCTTCTTCACCATAGCCATACTCAGCGCCGCCAGTACCCCGGCAAAAAACGCCCCCGCCGCATACGGAAACCCCAGCATATAAGCAATCGCCACCCCTGGCACAATCGAGTGCGACAACGCATCCCCCATCAAAGACCAGCCCTTCAGCACCAGATAAGCCGACAAAAACGCGCTCACCCCGCCAACCAGCCCGCACACCGCAATCGCCTTTTGCATGTAAACATAAGAAAACGGCTCAAGCAGCATCTCCATCATGGCTTGCCGTCCTTCGCGCCCGTTACAATTTTCTCACCCCCGGCTTCTCCATACAAAACCAAAGGCCGCTCATCATCGCTCAAAACCGTCAGCCGCCGCGCATCCGTATCATCATGCAGGTCATCCCCCGCCATCCTGTGGTGCCGCAGCATCCCGCCAAACGCCCGGATCAAATTCTCCTGCGTAAAGGTCGTCTCCACCGGCCCGCACGCCAGCAGCGTTCGGTTAATCAAAACCACCTCATCACAAAAATAGGGCACACTCCCCAGATCATGCGTCGAAACAAGGATCAAACGCCCCTCCGCCACCAGCGCCCGGAACAAAGTAATCAAAGACTCTTCCGTCTTGATATCCACCCCGGTAAACGGCTCGTCCAACAAGATAATCTCCCCCCCTTGCGCCAAAGCCCGCGCCACAAACACCCGCTTCTTCTGCCCCCCGCTCAGCTCTCCAATCTGCCGCTTGGAATATTTCTCCATCCCCACCCGCGCCAAAGCCTCCGCCGCCGCCGCCTTATCCGCCGCCTTCGGACGTCGCAAAAACCCCATATGCCCGTAGCGCCCCATCATCACAACATCCTCGACCAGAACCGGAAAATTCCAGTCCACATCCTCGGTCTGCGGCACATAAGACACCAGATTAGACCGCAGAGCCTCCCACACGCCTTTCCCTTCAATCAAGACCTGCCCGCTCGTCGGCTTCACAAACCCCATAATACTCTTGAACAAAGTCGACTTCCCGGCCCCGTTCACCCCGACCAGCCCATAAATCTTCCCCGGCGCCAAAGAAACACTGACCCCCTCCAGAGCCACATGCCCGTTCGGATACGTCACCCCGACATTCTCCAAAACAACAACCGGCTGATGACTACTCATCCTGAAACCCCTTCACAATCGTCCCCGTCGTCACGCTTAACAAATCAAGATAACTCGGCACCGGCCCGCCCGCCGCACTGAGCGAATCCACATACAAAACCCCGCCATAACGCGCACCCGTCTCCGAAGCCACCTGCCGCGCCGGACGATCCGAAATCGTACTCTCGCTAAACACCACAGGGATCTTGTTCTCCCGCACAACATCAATCACATGACGCACCTGCTGCGGCGTCCCCTGCTGATCGGCATTAATCGGCCACAAATAGACCTCCCTCATCCCCAGATCCCGCGCCAGATAACTAAACGCCCCCTCGCTCGTCACCAACCACCGCTGATCCTCCGGAACCGCCGCAAGCTCACGCTCAAGCCGATTCTGCAAATCCATAATCTCCTGCGAATATGCCGCCGCATTCCGGTTATAAGTCTCTGCATGCGCCGGATCGACATCGACAAAAGCCTTCCGGATATTCTCGACATAAACCAGAGCATTCTTCGGCGACATCCACGCATGCGGGTTCGGCAACCCCGAATAAGGCCCCTCATAAATCGACATCGGCGCAACCCCGTCGCTCAAAACGACATTCGGCACCCCGTCAACATCCTGCAAAAACCGCGTAAACCAGCGCTCCAGATTCATCCCGTTCCAGAAAATAACATCCGCCCCCTGCGCCCGGACAATATCCTTGGGCGTCGGCTGATAATCGTGAATCTCCGCTCCCGGCTTGGTAATCGACTCCACATCCGCCGCATCCCCGGCAACATGCCGCGCCATATCGGCAATCACCGTAAATGTCGTCACCGCCTTGATCCGCTT
The DNA here is from genome assembly GCA_020445145.1 of Alphaproteobacteria bacterium. Taxonomy (GTDB): domain Bacteria; phylum Pseudomonadota; class Alphaproteobacteria; order Micavibrionales; family Micavibrionaceae; genus JAGRHC01. Next base: position 86,524 of record JAGRHC010000021.1, on the reverse strand, counting down.
CCCTTCCGCATAAACGCTTCCGGCAAAAAGCACCGCACTGCCCAGCAAAACCAACCAAAATAAAAAGAAATTCCGCATCCGATCCATTCTTAGCCTCATACTAAAATTTTAGCCTAGGCTAAAAATTATAGCAAGTACGTTTCCCCATTTGATTTTAAGCAAAGGCCGGAGTAAAGTCCTACAAAGAGACCAGACCCCAAAGACGAGGCGGGAAAATGTCAAAAGACAGCAAAAAAACATCAATTGAATCATTGGAAGAAGCATCGCGCAGCCGTGTTGAGTTTTCCGGCCACGGCACGTCTCTAGGTGCCGCAGGCTACCGAGAAGCCAGCGACCACCCGGACAACTGCGAATTCCTCGCCGAACCCGGCCAAAGCATCGCCATAAACCCCGGAAAATCAGGCTTCGAACAAATCCTTATCGGTGTTGCATGGGACAACATCACCATGCAGGAAAGCGGATTTTTCAACAAATGGTTCAAAAAAGTCCGTAAAGTCGGCGTCGATCTAGACATCGGCTGCCTCTACGAACTCAAAGACGGCACCCGCGGCTCCATTCAGGCTTTCGGCGAAAAATTCGGTGACCTTGAAAAAGCCCCCTTCATCAAACTTTCCGGCGACGAAAGAACAGGCGACGCAGACGGCCACGACGAATATCTTCTGGTCAACGGTGCCCGCTGGAACGACATCAAACGCCTTTTGGTCTATATCTACATCTACGAAGGGGCTCCCCGCTGGTCGATGATCAAACCGCAGATCGTCGTCGACGTCCCCGGCGAAAACGACCTCTACGTTACTCTAAGCGCTCACGACGATGCGTTGGCCCTCTGCGCCATCGCCGAACTCGAGAGCGTCCGCGGTGGCATAAAATTGACCAACCGCACAGAATACTTCCCCGGCCACCAGGAAATGGACCGCGCCTTCGGTTTCGGGTTAGAATGGGGAGACGGCAAAAAAGACAGCCCCAAATCCGGCAAATAAAGAGCAGAACACAAGGACAAGAACAAACATGGTAGATATTTTCGATACCCAGTTCGATGAAAACAAATTCGAAATTAGCGACAACCGCATCGCAAAGGGAGAAGACGTAAACCTGTCAGCCAAACACCCGACCCTTCGTAATCTGACCATTGCCGTAGGCTGGGACGCCAACGCTTTCGACAGCGACCCGCCGGACGTGGACCTAAGCTGCTTCCTCCTCAACAGAAACGACAAAACCCGCATCAACGAAGACTTCGTTTTCTACAACAATCCCGAAAGCAAAGAAAAAGGAGTCATCTACGGCGGAGACAACCGGACCGGTGCCGGCGAAGGCGACGATGAATCAATTTCTTTGGATTTACAAGCAATCCCCTTCGATATTCTGCGCCTGATGTTTGTAATATCGATCTATCAGGGAGAAGAAAGAGAACAAACCCTCTCAAAAATCCGAAACTGCTACCTCCGCCTGCTGCTGACAGATAACGGAGAAGAAATTCTGCGCTACGAACTCGACCCTGACATCGAAGAATGCAAAGAAACAGGCATGTTGGTAGCCTCCTTAAACCGAGAAGGCCCAAAATGGCACTTAGTCGCCCTTGGCGAAAGCGTCCCCGGCGGCCTGCCAACCATCGCCACCAACTACGACATCATCGTCCAGTCCAGCTAACGCAAAAGCTCCCCTACAACATAGGGCCTTTCTCAAGCCATAAAAACACACTCTATTATTTTAGTATTGACTTAATTAAGTGAATGACTAATAATTAACACATGGACAGATTCGCAGCACTCTCAGACCCCAACCGCCGCCGCATAATCGAAATTATTGCGGCCAGCGGAGAAATTGCCGCATCAGATATTTCACGCCAATTTGAAATCAGTGCCCCGGCCATCTCACAACACCTGAAAATTTTACGCGAAGCAAATCTGGTCAACACTGAGAAACGAGCCCAGCAGCGCATCTACTCCCTAAACCCGCAAGGCGTCGATGAAATGTGGGAATGGCTGACCCAGATGAGAGCCTACTGGAACCAACGCCTCGACACCCTCGAAGCCCTGCTCACAAAAGAACACACCCCAAAAAAGGATAAATAAAATGAACCAAACGCAAACCAAACAAACAACTGACATCAACGAAACCTACGCTGACATCACAGCGCAAGGCACGCTCCATGTCAAAAGGCTCATGCCGGCGCCAATAGACATCGTCTGGTCCTACATCACAGACTCCGAAAAAAGCGCACTCTGGCTCAATACAATCAACACGCCATTCCGCGAAAAAGGCCCCTATGACGTAACCTTTCAAAACCAAAATCTGACCGACGAGGCCGTCCCCGAAGAGTTTGGCGCTCCCTATAATGCCAAAGGCGAAATCCTGATCGTCGAACCACCCACAAAACTCTCCTACACATGGAAAATGGGAGAGACAGATACAATCGTACTTTTCGAATTAACCCCCCAAGGGGATCAAACCCTGCTCAGCATAACCCACAGCAATATCCCGGCCCCCGCCATGACCAATGTCGGCCCAGGCTGGCACACTCATCTCGCCCGCCTCATAGCAATCATCGCAGGCACAAAACCCACCCCCTTCTGGGAAACCTTCACAACCCTGAAAAGCCAATACGAACCAATTATCGGGGCAAAATAAAATCAGAACTTCAACATCAAGAGCAAAAAAATGATATTTAAACCACCCATCTACTAGATAGATTAATTCTTTTACCTGACATTAAAGGCAATATTAGAGAGCAAACCACAACGCTCGCACATGAAATCAAATATGTCATGAAGAGGCTGTTCTTGATGCCAGTCGCCACCACAACCGGGACAATTTCGTAAAAGTTCTGCGTCATAGCTTTTTGCAGATGATTTAAGAATATAATAATACGTTTTCTTATTTAGTAACCGATTGAATCGCATAAAAAGGTTCGTCAAGAAAAGTATTATAAGAAACTAGAGTGCGGTGATCTATCTGGAAAATGGTGCCGGCTGAGGGATTTGAACCCCCGACCTTCGGTTTACAAAACCGCTGCACTACCACTGTGCTAAGCCGGCGATCAAGAAAGCGAAACAGGTGTCCGCCCGATGCGCCCGTAGACTTAGCAGAAACACCCCCCATCGATCAAGCGCTTTTCACACATCGATTGTTCTTGAGACAAAAAAGCAAAATATTTCACTACGCTATTGGTTTTTTAATATTTTTTCTGGTAAGTTACATATCTTATAATGGGACAGTTAAAATAACGTCGATAGAATAAGTGGGTTTTAGCCTTGAGTAACGGACAGCAGGGACACGATACGTTATACGAAAACAGCATTGGATGGGGCATCATGCTCATCGTTTTTGCTGCCCTGATATGGCTGTTCTGGATATTCTTCCACGCCGAAGTCCGTGAAATGGTTCGCTGGATCCGCTACAGCGAAATGTGGATGGTATCATGGTTCCTTGACAGCAATTACACATTCACGTTCAAAGACAATAAACTGGAATTCTTCAAATATTTTGATCAAGTCCCAAAAATCAAAAAAAGCCAGCTAGACTATCAAAGCCTCGCCATCTTCAGCGCCATGACCATGCAGCCGCTGCGGACGCCCCTGATTGTAGTAATCGGAATGGGGGCATTATGGTGCTTACTCCGCGGCCCACAGACCTCCTACCGCAAGAGAATGGGCTTGGAAGACCTCATTGAGCGTCAATCCCAGATTTTCCCGGTCATCGCACCGTTCGCCAAATTCAATCCATCGACCCAGCCCCCACGTCCGCCCGGCTCACCGGTCCCGGCTGAACTGCCGCTTTTCGCCGAAGCATTGGGCCCTGAAGAATGGCTGGCCTACTACAACATCCCTGTCCCGGACGGAAAAATCGATGAAGACGCTGCCGCCCGCGCCTTCACAGAACAACTCAAAGGCCGCTGGAAAGGACCAAACGCCTTGCCGGACTACATGCAAATTCTGCTCGCCGCCTTCTGCCTCAAAGCAGGCCGCAAAAGAGCGGATGCTGACGACATGTTGGGCCGTGTCGCAAAATGCTGGAGCATGAAATACGGCCTGAACCTCACGAAAGACCCGAAACTTTTGAAAGAAGCTCGCGCAGTCCTGCAAAACAAGGATCTCGCCGGGAAAACACTGGCCCAAGCCAACCGCCACGCATTCGTAACAACCGCAATGCTCCGCGCTCTTGCTTTCGCTCGCGAAGAAGGCGGCGTTTTGGCCCCGGCACAATTTGTATGGCTCCGCGCCCACGACCGGACACTCTGGTACCCGTTAAACAACATGGGGCGCCAGTCCTACCACATGGAATCCTTAGGCGCGATGTCGCACTTTAAGGCTGAACGCATGACCCAAAGACCGATCCCGGTCCCTAAAATGGAAAATGCTGTCGGTTCAATTCGTGATTATATGAGCTCAGGACGTGCACGCCCCATCCCGCAGCTCGACTACAGTAAATCATCGAAACGTGGCGTGAAGAAGGCTGTGTAACCGGACCCTAAATTCCCGTGCGAGGAGCAACAACAATGAAAGCTGGAAAATTGAAACAGGACAACACACAAACAACACAATCCATCGCAAACGTCGTCGATGGAAAACTAATTCTGTCCCTTCCCGAAGCAGCAACCCCTGTCATCTGGCAAATGGATCTGGAACAGGCACAATCTTGTGCCCTTGAAGTCAAAGAAGACAAAAAATCCAAACAATTCATCCTCGCGTTGAAAAACACAGACGGCGGAATAACGGAAATCGCACCCTTCGAAACAAAGGAGGCCGCAGTATCGGCCCTCATGGCAACCTCAGCCGCCCTTCAAGGCGCCCACGGGAAAATCCGCCCGGCAACCTACAGCAATGTACAAGCCATTCCGTCAGCGCAAGCAGGGATCGTAGGTGATGCAGAAAAAAAGAAAAAAACTGAAAAACTAGGCCCGGTCTTGGCAATGCTGCTTATTTTTGTATTGCTCGCAACATGGACCCTGTCCGTCATGCTAAAAGGTCGCCCGGCCCCCGGACAACTGCAAACAACCGCATCCTCAACGCTTGGCGGATCATCCCAGCCAGGACAGGCTATGTCAGCCGACGAGTTTCTAAATAGTCGTCAGTAGGTCGCTCAAATATGGCATTAAACCAGAGGAAATACGAACATAAACATGAGGCCATCCTGAGGGATGTCCGACCGTTAACCACGCGTATCGCCGATGCCCTGTCAACAACAAACTGGTCGACCCTGATATTCATCGCCGCCGGCATGGGAATCTATTTCAACGAATGGCTTCTGACATTCGCCGACCTGATTATGGTCTTCCTGTTCCTCTATTTCCTCTGGCTCATCAGCCGCGACCGAAGCCTTGCCTTCAAGCTCCCCATGGGCGCAAAATTCAAGGACAAAAACAACGGTCGTAATGGTAAAAAAGGCAAAGCAGAAGGCATTCTCTACCTCGGCAACGTTGAAAAAACCAACGAAGAAGTCTGGTTTACAAACTCCGACGCCAGAACCCACGTCCTCTACCTTGGAACAACTGGCGCGGGTAAAACCGAAGGGCTGAAATCCATGGTCACCAATGCCATGGCATGGGGCTCCGGCTTCGTCTATGTCGACGGTAAGGCAGACACCGACCTCTGGTCATCCCTGTCCTCGCTGGTCCGCCGTTTTGGCCGTGACGATGACCTTCTGGTCCTGAACTATATGACCGGGAACGCCGACGTGAAGGCCCCGTCCAACACCATGAACCCGTTCTCATCCGGCTCGGCGTCTTACCTCGTGAACATGCTGGTCTCCCTGATGCCGGAATCCGAAGGCGACAACGCGATGTGGAAAGAACGCGCTGTCTCCCTCGTCGGCTCGATCATGCCGATCCTGACATGGAAACGCGACAATCAGGACATCCCGATGTCCGTCCGCACCATTCGCGACTATTTGTCTTTGAATAACGTCATCAAACTGGCCCGCGACGATACCGTCCCCAAACATATCCGCGACGGTCTGTCAGGCTATTTGGCCACCCTGCCGGGCTTCATCGGCGACGCCTACGATGACAACGGGAACGTCAAGCCCCCGGGCCCCGACACCCCGCAATACAACACCGAAACCGCCAGCCAGCAGCACGGCTACCTCGCCATGCAGTTCACCCGCTCCCTGCAATCCTTGGGCGATGACTATGGCTACATCTTCGATACACAGGCCGCCGACGTCGACATGGTCGACGTGGTTCTCAACCGCCGCATTCTCGTCGTTCTGATCCCGGCCCTCGAAAAATCCGGGGACGAGGTCGCCAACCTCGGTAAAATCGTCGCCGCCACCATGAAGGGGATGATGGGCTCCACCCTCGGCTCCACGGTCGAAGGCTCATCCGAAACCGTCATCGAAAACAAACCGACCCATTCCGCCACCCCGTTCATGACTGTTTTCGACGAGGTCGGTTACTACACCGCGCAAGGGATGGCCGTTATGGCTGCACAGGCCCGCTCGCTTGGCTTCTGCCTCGTCTTCTCCGGTCAGGACTTGCCCGCGATGAAAAAGCGTGTCCGCGAGGAAGCCAACTCCATCACCGCGAACTGTAACATCAAGATCTTCGGAAAACTCGAAGACCCGACCGAAACCAAAGAATTCTTCGAAAAAACCGTCGGCTCCGCGATGGTCACCGAAGTTTCCGGCTTCCAGATGGCTGGCGGCTCTGAGCTTGGCTCCTACCATGACTCCAAACAAGCCGGCGTCCAGCTCCGCCCCCGCGCCAGCTACGACGGCTTGCGCGGCTTCAAAGAAGGTCAGGCCGTGATCACCTTCGGCGAAACCGTCGTCGACTGCGGCATCTTCTATTCCAACCCCGGCCATGCCAAAGCCATGCGTGTCACCCGCTTCATGACCTTGTCTCCGCCGGATGAAAACATCATCAAACACGCAGGCAGCATCACCAAACTCCGCGACCTCATGGTCAACAAAAGCTGGACAGCAATGCGCGCCGACGTCGCCGTCGAAACATCCGAAGAACTCGCTGCGCTGAACGAAGGTTTCACCAAAAATAATCGCCCGAACGTCAACCCGATCGATGCAGGAATCTGCGCGCTGGTCGGTCTATACGGCCTGAAAAACGACATCCCGGACGCACCACCCGGATCTGATGGTGGTTCCGGCGGCTCCAGCGGTGGCCCGGCAACGCCGCCCCCGCAAACCCCGCCGCCATTGGCGCCTCTTGCACCCGTACAACCACCGGCCCCGGTCGCCGCTGCGCCAATCGCACCTCTGGTCGCGCAAAAACCGGCTGATATCGCCTCCAGCGGAGAAAAATCCGGCGCAGGCCCCATGGGTTTCTTCTCAAAAGCCCCGGAAACACCAAAGGAAACACCAGAAGTAAAGCCGGCAGCCCCCGTAACACCACCCGTTACACCTGCGCCAGAGCAGCAAGACCAACCACAACAAGCCAAACCGTCAATCTTCGGAACAACACCGTCAAAAACGGAAGCCCCAGCCCCGATAGAGCCACCGGCACAAATACCAACAGTGCCAGCCGCAGAAAAACCATCTATCTTCGGCGCCCCTCAGAAAAAAGAAGAGGCTCCAGTCACTGATACTGCACCAATCGCGCCACCCCCACTGGTAAAAACAGAAACCCCAGACGCCAAACCGTCAATTTTCGGAAGCACGCCTGCTCAAAAACCGGACATGCCTGCCCCAATCGAAACACCAAAAGTAGAAGCACCAAAAACAGAAACACCTGCAACGCCCGAAGCTCCTGCAAAACCAACCATTTTCGGCGCCGCACCCCAAAAAGCAGAAAACGCGGCCCCGGTAGAACCACCACCACAAACGCCTGCAGCGCCAACACAGCCATCCGCGCCCGAAACCCCTGCAAAACCATCCATCTTCGGCGCCCCTCAAAAAGCTGAGCCCCCGGCGCCGCCAGCACAGCCATTCGCACAGGAAGCACCAGCTAAACCAGCTATTTTTGGCACAGCACCCAAATCTGAGGAACCACCAGTCCCGCAAACAACGCAAAATGCTCCAATTGCTCCGCCACCGCTCGTAAAAACGGAAACCGCAGAAACCAAACCGGCCATCTTCGGTGCCAAACCCGCCGCGCCTGCCGAAACGCCGACGGAAACACCTGTAAGCCCTGTCGCGCCAGAAGCGCCCGCAAAGCCATCCATCTTCGGTGCCGCGCCCAAACCTGCAGAACAACTGATGCCACAAACAACCCAGAGCGCACCGGCTGCGGAAGCCCCTACAGCTGCGGAAGCACCAGCCAAACCGGCCATCTTCGGCGCAGCACCTCAAAAACCCGAGGCGCCTACCCCAATCGAAACACCGGAAATCGAAAAACCAAAAACCGAGATACAGACCGCGCCCGAAGCCTCGGCAAAACCCGCAATCTTCGGTGCAGCGCCACAAAAAACCGAAAGCCCGGCGCCGTTAGAACCAGCTCAACCCCCAGCAGCGCCAATACAGACATCCGCGCCAGAAACCCCTGCAAAACCGGCGATCTTCGGTGCACAACCAACAACACCACCGCAAGAACCAGCCACTGAGCCGGAAAAATCACAACCACAAAAACCGGCCATCTTCGGCGCCCCGACCAAAAAAGAAGAAACCACCAGCGATGACGATCAATAATCGTAAACGCCGCCCGCAAGACCGTCCGGGCGAACAAGGTAATATGTTTTTCTACATCCTCCTTGGCGTCATCCTGTTCGCGGCCCTCGCCTTCACCATCTCGCGCAGCTTCCACAGCACCTCAACCAGCAACATGACCAAGCGCGAAGCAGGGCTTGCCGCCACCAGCATTCTCGATTTCGGCCAAAGGTTCGCCCACGCCGTCGATCGCTCCCGCCGTAAAAACTGTTCCGAAAACGACATCAGCTTCTCAAACGCGATCGTCAGTGGCTACGCCCACAGCCCCGTCGTCGACGACAAATGCAAACTCTTCGACTCAAAAGGCGGCGCCATCAGCTACACCGCCCCGCAGCCCGACTGGCTCGACAGCACAAAATCAGCACAAACCCTCTACGGCGAATGGTTCTTAACCGGCCTCGCCAACATCAACGGCGTCGGCACCGCCAGCGCCGATCTGGTCCTGATCCTGCCCTACGTCAAAAAAGAAATCTGCCTTGAAATCGACCACAAACTGAACATCGCCACCAGCAGCAGCTACCCTCCCCAGGACGCCGGATCAAGCTACGACACCACAAAATACACAGGCACCTTCGCTGATACATACGAAATCCGGGACTCCGGCGGCAGCGACGACCTCGTCGGAAAACAAGCAGGCTGCTTCGAAGCAAACGGCACCCCCGCCACCGGCACCTACCACTTCTACTATGTTCTGATCGAACGCTAAACCACAGCTCGAATGCGTAAAGTTTAAGAAATGAGGTGAAAATGAAGGCTTTTGAGAACCGGAACGCAGTGTACAGCACGTACACGAGTACCGGAAGCGCAGAAAGACTTTATTTGCAGCCCATTTATTAAACTTTGCTATACCACGTGGCGCGGGCCTTGCCATGTCGCACCAGATACCCACCCTCGACCAGCTCCCCAAGCCTGAGCTTCAACGTCGAGCGCTTCCCGCGCGTCAGCCGCTCGATTTCCTTCATGCTGATCCGGTCGGTCTCTTCAAACAGCTTCAAAATCTTCGTCGACAGCGCTGGCATCCCGACGATCTCCTTGCTGTCCTTTTCCAGCCGCTTTTGCAAAACATTTTTCTGGTCGCGCAAAAGCCCCATAAAGAACATCAACCAGACACTCCAGTCGACCTTCCCCTCCGCCAGCGTATCCTGCGTATGCTTCAGCGCCTTGTAGTAATCCTGACCGCGCGCCGCTAGCAAACTATCCAGCGTACTATAAGGCGCATAACTATACCCCGCCTTAAACATCAGCAAAATCACCAAAAGCCGCGCCAGCTTCTGGTTCCCCTTTTCAAACGGGCAAAGCTGCAAAAACACCGCCGTAAACACCGCGATAATCAAAAGCGGATGCAAATCCTTCTTCTCAAACGCATCCTCCGCCCATTTAATCAGCCGCGGCATAATCGCCGCCACCTCTTCCGGCGACGCCGTATGTAGCTCGCCAATGACATCCTCGCCATCGCGCACCACCAAAGGCCCGGCCCCATCCTTATAAGAACTCGGCGCCTTTTTCCCCTGGAACAACCCATGCAACAATTTCAGCATATCCTCATCCAGAGGCTTGGTCTGCCAAGCCTTGGTGATTTCCTTGAAATTCCGGCCAAAACTGGAAACATCCCCCAGAAGCTGGAGCGACGTCGTATGATTTTCCATCGCAGCCCAGGCGCCCTTGAACGTATCAATCTCGCAAACAAGATTGAGCATCGCCGGCGTAATAACAATATTCTGTAGCCCCAACATGATTGGCCGAGTATAGCCGTAATACTTTTTACAATCAATCCACAAAAAAATTGAAAAATAAGAACTTGCTTCTTACATCCGCTCCGGCACATCAATCCCGAGCAACGCCAGCACCATACAAATCTGCTTCTGCGTCAACGCGCACAAAGCCAAACGGCTCGCCCGCAAAGCCTCATCTTCTTCCGAGAGGATATGGCACCGCCCGTAAAACGAGCTAAATTCCTGCGCAAGGCGGTACGCATAATCGCACAAAACATGCGGCGTATCATGCTTCAGCGCCGCCGCAAAATGATCCGGCCACTCCGCCAGCAAAAGCGCCAGTTCCCGCTCCGTATCCGTCATCACGAAATCGGCGCTGGCCGCCTCATCCCACCCGGCCTTCTTCAAAAGCGAGCGTATCCGCACCGCCTGATACAGCAAATACGGCCCGGTCTTTCCTTCAAACGACGTCATCCGGTCAATATCGAACACATAATCCGCAATCCGGTTATTCTGCAAATCCGCGAACTTCAGCGCCGCAATCGCGACTTTTTGTGCAATAGCCTCGCGCTCCCCCGCATCCATATCCTTGGCCAGCTCCGCCTCATCCAGCCTCCCTTGCGCCTTCTCAATCCCCTGCGCGATCAAATCCTCTAATCTCATCACACCCCCGGCCCGCGTCTTGAACGGCTTCCCGTCCGGCCCGTTCATCGTCCCAAACCCGGCATGAACAAGGTCAACCTGCCCCTCCGGCGCAATCTTCCCGAGCCGCGCCGCCCGGAACACCTGCTCGAAATGCAAAGCCTGCCGTTGGTCAACGATATAAAGGATCTTAAACGGCTGATGCGCACTGACCCGCTCAACAATCGTCGCAAGATCCGTCGTCCCGTACAAAACCGCCCCGTCGCTTTTAAGCAAAATCAGCGGCGGAATCTCCTTCTTGTCCCCGTCCTGCGCCACCGCAACCACCAGCGCCCCGTCACTCTCGACCGCCAGCCCTTGCGCCTTCAAATCCGCAATCATCCCGGCAATAAACGGATGCGCATCCGACTCGCCCTTCCACTCGTCAAAATGTACACCAAGCTGATCAAAATTCGCCTTCATCCCGGCAATCGACACATCGATAAACGACCGCCAGCGCCGCGTATAACCCACATCCCCGTCCTGCAATTTACGCGTCGCCTCCCGCGCCAGCGCCATCCGCACCTCGTCTTCCTTACACGCCGAAGCTGCTTTCGGGTAAATCTCGGCCAGATAATCCATCGTAATCGGCCCGTCATACCCGGAAATATCCAGCTCCGAAAGGATCATCCCCATCGGCGTGCCCCAATCCCCCATATGCACATCGCCAATCGCCTCAAACCCGGCAAACAAATACATCCGCCGCAGCGAATCCCCGATAATCGAAGAGCGCAAATGCCCGACATGCATCGCCTTGGCGATATTCGGCCCGCCGTAATCCAGAACAATCGTCTGCCCTGCACCGCTTGCGCTCACGCCAAGCCGCTCTTCCGCCGCCGTCTCCCGCAAATGCGCAGCAATAAACGCATCCATAACGTCAATATTGATAAACCCCGGCCCGCCAATCTCCACTTTGGAAAAAACCGAAACATCCCCAAGGCGATCAACCACTTTCTGCGCAATCTCCCGCGGATTTGCCCGCGCCGCCTTCGCCGCCTGAAACGCCCCGTTACACTGGAATTGCGCCGCCTGACCCTGCCCCGAAACCTGCACGCGCGCGAGCTCCCGCGGCAAATCCAGCGCCACAAAAACCTCTTCCAAAATCCCCGTCAGTTTCTCCGCAATCGAAGCCATATCCATCTCTTTCCAAAAAAAGACCAAAATCTGCGAAAAGACTATGGACATCCCGCCCCCCGAAATCAAGTCTTGGCTTTGTTTTCCCCGCGCTTTCAGCTAAACAGAGAGGTATGAGCACAATAGAAACCTTGAAACTGCACAACTTCCGCAGCTACCGCGAAGCCGCGCTGGAGCATCTCGCCCCCGGCCTGATCGTGCTCTCCGGCCCCAACGGCGCCGGCAAAACCAACATCCTCGAAGCCGTCTCGCTCTTAACCCCGGGCCGCGGCCTGCGCAGCGCCCGCACCATAGAACTGCAAAACCGTGAAACCCCGGACCCTTGGGCCGTCGCCGCCAAAATCCGCACCCGCTACGAAGAAGCCAATATCGGCACCGGCGCCGACCCCGCGCGCCAAAGCGACAAACGCGCGGTCCGCATCAATGGCCGCCCCGCCAAAAGCCAGAACAGCCTTGCCGAATATCTCCCCTGCGTCTGGCTCACGCCGCAAATGGACCGCCTGTTCCTCGACTCCAGCCGCGAACGCCGACGCTTCCTCGACCGCCTCGTCTTCTCCTTTGACCCCGGCCACGCTGGCCGTATCACCCGCTACGACAACGCCTTGTCCCAACGCTCAAAACTCCTGCGCGAAGGCAAAGGCGAACCCGCATGGCTAGACTCTCTCGAACAACAAATGGCCGAAACCGGAGCCGCCATCGCCGCCGCCCGCCTCGACTTCACCCATCGCCTGCAAACCGCCTGCGAAAACGAAGAAGGCCACCACTTCCCCCGCGCCCGTTTCACCGTCACCGGCATGCTCGAAACCGCCCTCAGCGCTGGCAAGGCGCTGGCCGTCGAAGACGCCTTCAAAGACGCTCTGCGCCAAAGCCGCATCAAAGACGCCATCACCGGTGGCGCCGCCCAAGGCCCCCACAAAAGCGACCTTACCGTCCATTACGCTGATAAAAACATGCCCGCCGACCAATGCTCCACCGGCGAACAAAAAGCCCTGCTGATCGGCCTAATCCTCGCTCATGCACGCCTGATCGCCGCCGCCCGCGGCCATCCCCCGGTCCTCCTGCTCGACGAAGTCGCCGCCCACCTCGACGAAACGCGCCGCGCCGCCCTCTACGAAATCCTGATGGAGTTAAAAGCCCAAAGCATCCTGACCGGCACCGACACCGACCTCTTCAAAGCCGTCCGCACCACCGCCCAGTTCTTCACGGTTGAAAAAGCGATTATTTCTGAAATTCCGAAAGCAGCTTAAGCACAATATCATTCTGCTCCGGCGTCCCGATAGAAATGCGCAAACACCCCTCCGTACCCGGCTTGGCAGAAAAATCCCGCAAGATCACATCCTGCGCCGCCGCATAATTATAAAACCCCTTGGCATCGTTCATCTCCACCAGCAGGAAATTCGCATCCGCCGGGTAAACATGCACCACGTGATCCGACTCTTGAAGCGCCGCCGCCATCCGCGCTCGCTCAGCCAATATTTTCTTGATATTCTCTTTCGCCAAAGCGCTGATCTCCGGCGAGAGAACATAAAACGCCGCCTCAATACTCATCAACGGCAGCGGATAAGCCTCCAGCGCCTTCGCCCGCGCCAACGCCGTAAAATCCGTATCCCCGCACAAAAAGCACCCCATCCGCATCCCGGCAAAGGCATAAGACTTCGAAAGCGTGCGCAAAATAATCAAATTCGGCGTGCTCTCCAGATCCTCCGCCATCGAACCATTTTCGGAAAACTCCGCATACGTTTCATCCAGCACCACCACCGCGTGCCCTTCCACCGCCTCGCAAATCTCCGAAATCACCTCATGCGAAAACGACGTCCCCGTCGGATTATTCGGCGAACAAAGAAACACCAGCTTCACGCACTTGCCCTGATCCGTCGCCGCCGCAATAATCCCGTCCTTATCCAGCGCAAAAGTCCCCTCTTGCTTAAGCAGCGGCACATCAACCACCCCGGCAGGCATACTCCGCGCATCCACCCCGTACATCCCGAACGTCGGCGAGCAAATCAAAACTGCATCCTCGTGCGGCTCACAGAACAATTGAGTCAAAATCACAATCGCCTCATCCGCCCCGCGCGTCATGACAACCTGATCGGCCTCCACCCCATACGCCCGCGCATAAGCCTCCAGCAAAGCCTTGGGCTGCGGCTCCGGATACCGGTTCAACCCCTCCAGCCCCGGCAGCTCATAAGGATTTTCGTTGGCGTTCAGGAAAATCTTACGATCATCCTTCGCCATCTCCATACCCGCCGACACATACCCCTCAAGGGTCCGGTAATGCGCACGGATCAATTTATACAAGGCATCATTCATAGCTCCGCATAAAGCCAGAAATCAGCCCCAAAAGGAAGCGATTTTTCACACCCCCGAAAACCGCCCGGAACTCCTGAAAATCTGCGCTTTTCCCCTGTTGTTCCAAGGCGGAATATGCTATAAATATTTCTTTATTTTTTACACACAAAATCAATACGTTAGCCGGAATCAAACGAACCGGAAAACGGAAGATAAACAGGTAAAAACAGATGACAAGTGATTCCGGCACAACCGCCGTTAAAAAAGTTGGTGACAATGACGATTACGGCGCGGATTCGATCAAGGTCCTGCGCGGCCTCGAAGCAGTGCGCAAACGCCCCGGCATGTATATCGGCGACACCGACGACGGCACCGGTCTCCACCACATGGTCTACGAAGTCGTCGACAACGCGATCGACGAATCGCTCGCCGGCTACTGCGACCGCATCGACATCGTCCTGAACGCGGACGGCTCCGTCACGGTACGCGACAATGGCCGCGGCATCCCCGTCGGCATCCACGCCGAGGAAGGCGTCTCCGCCGCGCAGGTCATCATGACCCAGCTCCACGCCGGAGGAAAATTCGACCAGAACTCCTACAAGGTCTCCGGCGGTCTCCACGGCGTCGGCGTCTCGGTCGTCAATGCTTTGTCTGAATATCTGGACCTGCGCATCTGGCGCGAAGGCAAAGAATGGACCATGCGCTTCAAAATCGGCGAAGCCGTCGGCGACCTCAAACCCGTCCGAGACATGGAACCCGGCGAACGCAACGGCACCGAAGTCACCTTCCTGCCCTCCGCCGACACTTTCACCATGACGGATTTCGACTTCAAGACCCTCGAAGAGCGCCTGCGCGAACTGGCCTTCCTCAACTCCGGCGTCAACATCTACCTCAGCGACAAACGCAGCGAATCCGAAGAAGAATGGATCGAGATCAACCTCCACTACGAAGGCGGCATCCAGAGCTTCGTCGAATATCTCGACCGCTCCAAAAAATCCATGCTCAAAAGCCCCGTCAGCCTCATCGCCCAGGACGATGAAAGCGGCGTCACCGTCGAAGCCGCGCTGGAATGGACCGATGCTTACCATGAAACCATGCTGTGCTTCACCAACAACATCCCCCAG
>JAGRHC010000021.1:0-70801 GCA_020445145.1 Alphaproteobacteria bacterium | reverse complement strand
TCTCCTCCGAGGTCCGCCCCGTCGTGGAATCCGCCATCGCCGAACATCTCGGCACATGGCTCGAGGAAAACCCGGCGGAAGGCAAACTGATCGTCGGCAAGGTCGTCGAAGCCGCCACCGCCCGCGAAGCCGCGCGCAAGGCGAGAGACCTTACCCGCCGCAAAGGCATCATGGACGTCTCGAACCTCCCCGGCAAACTCGCCGACTGCCAGTCCAAAGACCCGTCCAACTCCGAAATCTTCATCGTCGAGGGGGACTCCGCGGGCGGCTCCGCCAAACAGGCGCGCGACCGCTACAATCAGGCCATCCTCCCTCTGCGAGGGAAAATCCTCAACGTCGAGCGCGCAAGGTTCGACAAAATGCTGGGCTCCGAACAAATCGGCACACTCATCACCGCGCTCGGCACCTCGATCGGCCCCGATGAATTCAACGCCGACAAAGCGCGCTACCACAAAATCATCATCATGACTGACGCCGACGTCGACGGCTCGCACATCAGAACGCTGCTGCTGACCTTCTTCTTCCGCTACATGCCGGAAATCATCGCGCGCGGCTACCTCTACATCGCCCAGCCGCCGCTCTTCAAAGTCAAGCGCGGCAAATCCGCCGAGCTCTACTTGAAAGACGAGCGCGAAATGGAAAACTACCTCATCACCATGGCCACCGCCGACATCGTCATCACCGACAGCCGCGGCAACACCCGCTCCGGCAACGACCTGCAGGACCTGCTCATAAAATCCCGCGCGCTCCGCAACTCGATCAACGCCCTGTCCCAGCGCGCCGGCAACCGCCGCGCCGTCGAGCAAGCCGCCATCGCCGGCGCCTTCGACTCATCGGTCATGGAAGACGAGAACATTGGCCGCGACTACGCCGCCAAAACCGCCGCCCGCCTGAACAAAATCGAGAACATCAAGGATGAATCCGGTGAAAACGGCTGGCAAGGCACCTTCTCCTTCGACAAAGGCTACAGCTTCAAACGCACCCAGCGCGGCATCACCGAGCGCGTCCGCCTGTCCACCGACCGCGTGCGCTCCCCGGACGCCCGCCGCCTCGACAGCGCCAAAAGCTGGTTGCAAGACCTCTTCGACGGTCCGGTCTCCATCATCAACGAAGGCAAAACCATCGCCAAAGTCAACGGCCCCGCCGCCTTCTACGACCACATCCAGGAAGCCGGCCGCAAAGGCCTCTCCATCCAGCGCTACAAAGGTCTCGGGGAAATGAACCCCGAACAGCTCTGGGAAACCACCCTCGACCCGAACGTCCGCACCCTCCTGCAAGTCACCGTCGCCGACGCCGTCAAAGCCGACGAAATCTTCTCCACCCTAATGGGCGACGTCGTCGAACCCAGACGCGAATTCATTCAGGATAACGCATTGAAAGCAGAGGTTGATGCATAAAAAGTGTATTTTTGACTCGATCAACAAGAACGAATCGAATACACTTCAATCGTTATGACACATAAAGAAAAAGCGGGGCTGCAACCCCGCCTTTATGTGACCCGCCAAAATATAAGCAATCGCAGCGGATCAAGGAAAACTCAACACCCATGACTCTAGTGGGAATTTCCAACACAGTCAACAACGCGATTGCTCTTTTAACCAATAATGGCAAAGGAGAAAATCATGCCAAACTATATTTGGGCTAAATTGCCTAACAACACATACTGCACTTTAGATAATCTAGACCTAGGCAATATGCAAAATACAAAAGGTATATACGTTATCTGGCAAAGCTCCCCATATCCAAGAACGATCCGTATTGGTCAAGGATACATTGGTCAACGGCTGTCGTCTCACAGACTAGATCCTGAGGTCATGGCATATCAAAGCCAAGGAACTTACTATGCCAGTTGGATTATTCCTCCGATCCACTTTCTGGATGGGATTGAGAGATATCTTGCAAACAGGTTACAACCTCTAGTCGGGGATGCCTTTCCTGACGCTGTTCCAATTGAGGTGAATTTGCCGTAGATATAGAAATTTGGTTTATAGGTATTTGCATACCATTCTCTAAAGCATCTATAGCTTCAATTAATTTCATATACTGATACCACTCCCACGGCGGTGGGTTAACCTCTCCGCCGTGGAGCATATTTTGAGCCCATAATCTTACTAATAATAAATTTGGACGTTCCATACGGTAATTTTCATCTAAATTACCTTATTTTCAGTTAACACTCTTCAGCCAACCAAACCCTTTGTGCCCTCCGTGTCCTTCGTGGTAAAAAACATCACACGCCCACGCCACAAACAGGAGCCCCCGCCATGAACCTGAACATCATCATCACCAGCACCCGCCCCGGCCGCAACGGCCTGCCCGTCGCCAACTGGTTCCATGAGTTCGCCAAAGCCCACGCCGCCGGCTTCGACGTCACCTTGACCGACCTCGCTGCGTTAAACCTCCCCATCCTCGACGAACCCAACCACCCCGCGCAAAAAAACTACACCAAAGACCACACCAAAAACTGGAGCAAAATCGTCGAGCGCTCTGACGCCTTCGTCTTCGTCCTCCCCGAATACAATTTCACCGCCCCGCCCGCCTTCATCAACGCAGTCGATTACCTCTACAGCGAATGGGCCTACAAACCCGCCGCCTTCGTCAGCTACGGCGGCGTGTCCGGCGGCCTGCGCGCCGTCCAGACCGCAAAACTGATGCTCACAACCCTGAACATGATGCCAATCCCCGATCAGGTCATGATCCCCGGCATCAATAATCTTGTCACCAATGGCACCTTCACCCCGAATGAACATCATGAGACCAGCGCCGAAAAGATGATCGCCGCCCTCGCCAGATGGGCCGCCGCGCTGTCATCCTTGCGCGCATAACAACAAGGAGCGCAAAATGACCAAAAAAATCGCCATCGTCCTCGCCGGGTGCGGCGTCATGGACGGATCGGAAATCCACGAAGCCGTCCTAACCCTCCTCGCCATCGACAAACACGGCGCAATCTACCAGTGCTTTGCCCCCGACATCCCGCAAGCCCAAGTCATCAACCACATTACGGGCGAAGAAATGCAAGGCGAAACCCGCAACGTCCTGATCGAATCCGCCCGCATCTGCCGCGGTAAAATCATGCCCTTGAGCGAATACATGCCCCAGGACTACGACGCCCTCATCTTCCCCGGCGGCTTCGGCGCAGCCAAAAACCTCTTCACCTTCGCCCTCGACGGCCCCGACTTCACCATCGACCCCGACGTCAAACGCGCAGTTTTAGAGACCCGCCAGCACAACAAACCCATCGGCGCCCTGTGCATCTCCCCGGTCCTGCTCGCCAAACTCGTCGAAGGCGTCACCGTCACCATCGGCAGCGATAAAAGCGTAGCAGCCGCCATCAAAGGCCCCTTAAAAGCCCGCCACACCGTCACCAACCACGGCGAATTAACAATCGACGAAAAACACAATATAGTCACCACCCCATGCTACATGCTAAATGCCTCAATCAGCCAGATCGCACAAGGTACCGACAATCTCGTCCGCGAAATCCTGAACCGCGCCTAGGGTTCAAACTCACAGCTTTTATAAAGTCAGCGAAAACAATGGTTTTCGAGAACCGGAACGGAATATACACCAAAGTATTTGAGTACCGGAAGCGCAGAAAACCATTGTTTGCAGGTCTTTAGAAAAGCTATGAGTTTGGACCCTAAGGCTTGGATAAACCCTTCAGATAATCCAGCATATCCGGCGCATCCCATTCAATGCCCCCGACGACTTTGCGTGCCATCGTCCCGTCCGGCGCCACGATAATCGTCTCGGGAAACCGCTCGGTCATAAACAGTCCATGAGAAATCTTGCCCTCTGCGTCCAGCCCGACCACAACTCCCGGCACATTCGCCGCGCCAACCTTGGCCAGAAACTGCGTCACATCGGACTCATGCTCGTTCATCGCAACCGCCAGCAACACCGCGCGCCCCTCCATCGCCTTGACCAGAGAAACCATCGACGGAAACTCCTGCAAACAAGGCGCGCACCACGTCGCCCAGAAATTGAGCAAAACCACCCGCCCGCGATAATCCGAAATATGATGGGAAACACCCTTAAGATCCGTCACCGCAAAATCCGGCACCACCGCCCCGTCCGAAGCCCCCTTCACCGGCGAAAGGACAGCTTCGTCTGCTACCATCACCGCCTGCGGCCCGCTCACCATATCATAAGCCGCCGCCAACCCGCACAACAGGACTGTCGCCCCGATAATCAAAAACTGTGGCTTCATCATGCCAAAGCCTCCCCTTTCCCTGCTTCCTTAACTCTGATCGCTGCATAAAGCCCCAGAACGACCACAAGCTCAATCCCGCAAAATCCGATAAACGTCGCCGCCGCATTCTGCGTAAACCCGTAAGAATGCAGCCCCACACTCAGCAAATTCACACCAAACCAGGCCATCGCGACAATAATATTGGTACAGGCCAGCCCTGCCGAAAACCCGAGCGCCCCCATCTTCCCGCTCAGCTTCCCATGAAGCAGCCACACCAGCCAAAGCACAATCAAAAGCGCCCCGTTCTCCTTCGGGTCCCAGCCCCAGAACCGCCCCCACGACTGATCCGCCCAGATCCCGCCAAGGATCGTCCCAAGCGCCCCGAAAAACAGCGCCACATAAACCACCCCCTGCATATTCCGGTAAAGCGCCCGCAACGCCTCCTCATCCCTCGGCCTGAAAAACCGCCGCACAAGATAAATATGCCCGATCACCCCGGCCACCAGACAAATCCCGTACCCTGTCGTAATCGTCACCACATGCGTCGCCAGCCAGAAATTGGTATTCAACACCGCCACCAGCATCCCCATCGTATCCCCGTCCGCATCGAACCGGATCCCGAGAAAATGCAGCAAAACCCCGATCGAGGACGCAATAATCAGCCCCATCCTGTTCTTCAGCCGCGCCTCCAGAAAACTCCCGACCAGAACCACAATAAACCCGACAAACACAATCGACTCATAGAGATTACTGACCGGAGGCCGCTCCATAATCGCCATCCGCACACCAATCCCCGCCATATGAAACGCCAGACCGGCCAACAGCAAACCAAACGACACCCGCCGCAGCCACACCGGACAAATCAGCAAACTCGCCATCACCGCCAGAAACGCCCCCAGATAAAACGCAAGGCTAATCTCAAACGGCTTCCAGTTGTTAAAATAAACCTCCAGATCCAGCATCTTGGGCGAAACCTTATCCCCCGCCATCTTCAGTGCCATCCCGTCAATCTCGCCCGTCAGCGTCGCCCAGCCCTCCGCATCCTTATCCCGGTAAGCCTGAACCGCCTTCCCCCAGGTCTCAAGATACTGCTCGCTCTCCGGCGACCCCTGCCCGAAAAACGTGATATTCCAGGGCGAATACCACAAATTCGCAGTCTTACCATCCGCCATCCCCGATTTCTCATGCCACTGCGGCGGGATCAAAAGCAACGTCTTGCTCATCCGGTCGCGCCCGATCTGGTTAAATTTGAGCGAAAAATCAATCACCGCCTGCTCTTGCGGCGTCAGCTCCAGCGTCTCATCTTCGCTCTTCGCAAACACCGGCTCGACAATCACCGCAATCGCATCCCGGTAACCCCGAAGCTGCATATAACTCATCACCGTCCCCGGCTCCACACCAAACGCCTTGGCAAGCGGTCCCTCCGGCACCGTAAAATCCGGAAACGTCAACGACAAAGTCCGCGATATATCCGCATAAAGCCTGATCTTATCAAACAGCTCGGAAAGCTGCCGCTGCGCCAGCGTCAACTCCGACTCCGGCGCCCCCAGCAAATCCTGCCAATCCTTGTAATGCACAGCAAACGATGTCGCCACCTCGCGGTAAGAATAGCGGTGCCCCGGCCGTCGCTCTAACTCCATCGCATCCACCACCGCAGGATTGGCGATATTAAACACAGGCCGGTTATACCCCTCGCCCGGATTAAACATCATCTCCGCCAGCCACGCCGGCGCATCCATTCCCTGTAAAGAATCCCGCCCGTTAAACGTCTCCAGATAACTCCGCGCAAACGTATCCAGCGGCTTCACCCGCCCCTGATCCAAAACCGGCATCCGTGAAAACGCCGCGTAATCCAGTGCATCTGCCGCCCGCGCAAACCCAGCCCCGCCAGAAACCATCGCGCCAAGCATAGCCGCAAAAACAACCACCTTCGCCGCCCCGCCCATCCGGCGGATCAGCGAGGGAAGATACATCGCCATATGAATCAAAAGCCCGATACACATCACAATACTCGCAATATAAGGGAACATCCGCCCCGCATTCTTCACCACCGCCAGCACCGTTGCCTCATTTTCCCCGGAATCGATAAAAGACGACTGATAAAACGTATAGCCCCGATACCGCAAAGGCTCGTTCATCCGGATTAAACTATGCCACTCCGTCTTCCCTTCCTTCAAAACCACCTCGGACTGATAGCTCTTCGGCGTGTTCGTCCCCGGATAAACCTCTTTCTCAAAATTCACCAGCTTGATCGAAAACGGCAAAGCCGTCCGCACTTTGCGCAAAGCGATATTATACGTCTTCCCGCCCACGGTAATCGCCGGGCTGACATCGATAAAATCCGTCGAGAAATGAATCCCGTCCTCGTCCTTGTCATCTGCCCCGCTCACCCGGAACTGGATCGCCGAACGGTTCGACTCATCTTCTTTCTCCAGCGGCGCCGGAGTAATATCAAAATTCCGCGCCCGCCCCCGCAGCTCCGCCAGTGCCGGATCGTCCTCTTTCTCGGTACGCGGCACAAAAGCACAATTCCGGCAGAACTTGACCGCCTGAAGCCTAAGCCCCTTCACCTCCGGCAAAGGCAAGGCCGCCCCCGGCGCTAAATCCTTCCACGCAAAAGAGGCAACCTTGCCCCCCGTCTCCTGATCCTCAACCACCAGCTCCCGGTCATGATAAGAGGAATAAAAATCAGCGCTCTCCCCCTCATAAATGACCATATTCCCTTCCTCCGCATGAACGAATGTCAAAAGCCCGCCCAGCAAAAGAAGCAGCGCCCCCGCATGCGTCACCAGCGATCCGGCATTCCGCCAGGTCCACGGACTGGCAAAAATCATCTTGGCGAGCAAACTCACCGTAAACGCCCCCAGCGTCACAATCCCGCCGGGCAAAGGCACCGGCCCGAGCCAGAGAATATAGGAAGAAAAAAACAGATCCTGCGCACGGTACAGACCGATATATTTCTGCGCCACCGTCCCCGCCACCAGCAACACCATCAGCCACATCAAAATATAAAAGACCGGGCCGGGCCGCGCGAGAATAAGTCCATAGTTGCGGATAGTCTGAATCATACGCCGCACCTCTCGTAAAATCTGCAGGATTTCATCTGGGACGATATCAACACCAACCCAAAATAAAAATCAAGACCGCAGGCCAAGTCCTTTCATTTTTCATGAAAATTTACTATATTGGAAAAATATCCCATTGCGTATCTGCAGCCACCTACAGGAAGTCAGCCTTATGTCGTCGTCACGGATCACATCCCTGTTCTACATAAACGAAGAACAACAAGCTCTTGCCCGCGAAATTTTTGAAAAAATCAATATTTCAGAAATCATCGACGCCCTCTACAAAAAGATCACCACCAACGAAATAACCGCAAAGTTCTTTGCTGGACAAGACCTTGAGCGCCTGAAAGACGGACAAACCATCCACTGGGCCCACCTCCTGCGGGACGGCGCAAGCAAAGAATTTATCGAGGAAACCGTCACAATCGGCAGCATTCACGAGAAAATTGGCGTCACACCCGACATCTACCTCTCCGCCTACGCCTATATTTTTGAAAAACTGATCATTCAGACAACGCAGATATACGGCCCCCTGAATGCAGAAAAACGAAAAGCCGCAATCGGCGCATTGACACGCCTGATAATGATGGACATCGCGGCCTCGCTAACCGCCTATATCGAAAAAACCGGCAACACGACAAAAAGCACTGCCAGCGTCGAGTTTGCTGAAAAAATCATAGAATCATCCGTAACCGTATCCAAAGGTATCAACAAAAGCTTTATCGACAGCCTGAAAACAAGCCGCATCGCAAACGAAGTAGACCATCAGGTCAGCTCGATCTCGGCCGCCATCGAAGAAATGTCCGCAACCTTCGAAACGATTGACCAAAGTGCCCGGCAAGCCCAAAGCTGCACCGATAACGTCGCCCAAAGCGCACAACACGGCTCGCAAGTTTCAACCGAAGCAAGCCAGACAATGGAAAACATTAAAGATGCTGTTTCCATGACAGCCGTCAAAACAGAAAATCTGGCCGAATCTTCGCAAAAGATTGAAGACATCGTCCGTAAAATTCAAGACATCGCAGACCAGACAAACCTTCTGGCCCTGAACGCAACAATCGAGGCAGCAAGAGCCGGAGACGCTGGCAAAGGCTTCGCCGTTGTCGCTTCCGAGGTAAAGGCCCTCTCAAATGAGACCGCCATTGCAACCAAAGAAATCACCGAAATCATCGGCGATCTCGTCAGCAGCATTCAGGAAATTTCAAGCTCCATGACAGAAGTCATCGACGCCGTAAACTCCGGTCAGGAAATTTCTGTTCTGGTAAGAGAACGCATGGGAGAAATAGAAATCCACGCCGGCCAGACCAAACAGGCCATGGATGAAATTTCTCATGCACTGACAGAACAAAACATCGCGATCCAGGAAATCTCCCGATCATCAGGCTCAATCCTGGAAAACTCAAAAGCAAACCGGACCTTAAGTGCAAATAACGCAAAAGCATCAAGAATTTCCGGAAAAGCTGCCGTAGATATGATTAACGAACTGACATCACAATCCGTAATAACCGACAAAATGCTCCTGAAAGTAGCCGAATCCGACCACCTCGTCTGGGTCCGCAAAGTCGCGGATATGATCTTCACCCAGTCAAATGAAACAAAACTCCCGATCGAGGAACTTAAAGACCACACCCAATGCCGTCTCGGAAAATGGTACTACAGCAAAGGTCAGGAAATTCTTGGGACAAACGACATATTCAAAAAACTGGAAGAACCCCACGCCCTCATCCATAAACTAGGCCGCGAAGCCTACAACCTCTACGAACAAAACCGCTATGACGAGGCCATGGACAAACTGGCTGAAATGGAAAAAATCTCGGAAACCATCATAAGCATGCTAGACCAGATCGAAAAAATAGCGAGAGAGCAAACTACGCCGCAAGCCGCCGCTTGATCGCATCAAAATCTTCCAGAGTCTGAAGCGGCCCCAACGCCGACAAAGTTGGAGAGGACGCAAAAATGCGGCGCGCAACCCGCTCAAGCGCTTCCATATCCACCGCATCATAAGCCCGCACGATTTCCTCGGCCCGGCGCACATGCCCATGGAGCAGCAAACTCTTGGCATTCTGATCTGCCCGCGTCCCCATCGATTCACGCGCAATCAACGTCGAAGCCTTCTGCTGCGCTTTCGCCCGCGCCAGCTCCTGCGGCGTAATGCTACCGCACAGCCCGTTAATCTGGTCGCAGACCACCGGAATCAACTCCGGCAATTTCTCCGGCCCTGTCCCGGCATAAATAAAGAGCTGCCCACCATCGCTAAACCCGGAATGCACACCAAAAATCGAATAAACCAGCCCGCGCTTCTCCCGCACCTCCTGAAACAACCGCGAAGCCATACCGCCCCCCAGAAGCGTCGCCAAAGTCTGCGCCGTATAAAAATCATCATCCTGCCGCGAAATCCCGTCAAACCCGAGAACAACATGGCTCTGCTCCAGATCCTTCTCGCTTAAATGCACCCCGCCTGTATAAGCCGCCGGAACTTTTATGCTCTCACGGTCTTCCGGCAAATGATCGAACAAACCACCCACC
Source organism: Alphaproteobacteria bacterium (assembly GCA_020445145.1). Taxonomy (GTDB): domain Bacteria; phylum Pseudomonadota; class Alphaproteobacteria; order Micavibrionales; family Micavibrionaceae; genus JAGRHC01. The sequence continues at coordinate 61,018 of JAGRHC010000021.1, read as the reverse complement.
ATCTCGACAAAAGCATCATGATCGACATTCCCCGCCGCGCTCACCACCATCCGCGAGGGCGAATAAAGCCGGCGCACATAATCAACCAGCGTCTCTCGCGCAATAGAAGAAATAATATCGGACCGCCCCAAAATCGGCGCCCCCAAGGCCTGCCCCGCATACGCCGTCTCGTAATAATGATCGAAAACAATATCGTCCGGCGTATCCGCGCACATCCCGATCTCTTGCAAAATCACGCCGCGCTCCCGGTCGATCTCATCGTCCGGCATAACGCTGTTTTGCAAAATATCCGCCAGCACATCCATCGCCAAAGGCAAATCATCTTTCAGCAAATGCACATTATAACTGGTCAGCTCCCGGCTGGTATAAGCATTCATATACCCCCCGACATTCTCGACCTCTTCGGAAATCTGCAAAGCATCGCGCGTCTTTGTCCCCTTGAACAGCATATGCTCAACCATATGCGCCGCCCCGTTCGCACTCAAATCTTCATTCCGCGTCCCAACCCCGACCCACACGCCCGCCGCCACGCTTTCAACCTCCGAAACCGTATCCGTTACAACGCGCAAGCCATTCGGCAATGTGGTAATTTTTATTGAATCCATCTGTGCACCTTTCAGGACCGTGAAACACGCGCTCGCACAAAATCCTGCACGATTTTCAAATCATTCGGCTGAACGTCAAAAATCTCTTTCCGGCTAAATAAATCCGCCAAATGCGCCGGAAGAGCAGGGCGCTGCCCGATCGCCTTTTCCACCGCGTCCGGAAACTTCGCCGGATGCGCCGTCGCCAGTAACACCACCGGCCCGTCACCTTCCGCCGCAAGAACCTTTGCACCTTCCATCCCCACCGCCGTATGCGGATCGAGAACATACCCGGTCGCCTCATAAACCTCGCGAATCAATGCAAGCGTCCGCTCATCATCCGCCCGAAACGCCTGAAAAATCGCACGTGCCTGCGCCAGACGATCATCGCTCACCGCAATATCCCCGGACTCCTTGAAGACCTGCATCAACGACGCCAGCCGCGAAGCATCCCGCCCCAGAAGATCAAACAGATACCGCTCGAAATTACTCGAAATCTGGATATCCATCGACGGGCTCAGCGTCGCATAAGACGGCCCGATTTTCATCTCCCCGGTCTCGAAAAACCGCGTCAAAATATCATTCTTGTTCGTCGAAATCCCGAGCACCTTAACCGGCAAACCCATCTGCTTCGCGCAATAGGCCGCAAATACATTGCCAAAATTCCCGGTCGGCACGACAAAAGAAACATCTGCCCCCAGGCGCACGCCCGTGTAAACATAATAAACGATCTGCGCCATAATCCGCGCCCAGTTGATCGAATTCACCGCCGAAAGAGTCATATCCTCCCGGAACGCTTTATCGGCAAACATCGCCTTGACCATATTCTGGCAATCATCAAAACTGCCCTCCAGCGCGATATTATGTACATTCGGCGCATCGACGCTGGTCATCTGCCGCCGCTGAACCTCAGAAACCCGCCCCTTCGGATGCAGAATAAAAATATCGATATGAGAACTCGCCAGACACCCCTCAATCGCCGCAGACCCGGTATCGCCCGAAGTCGCCCCGACAATCGTAATCCGCTCGCCGCGCTTGGAAAGAACATACTCAAACAATCGCCCCAGAAGCTGCAAAGCCACATCCTTGAACGCAATCGTCGGCCCGTGAAACTGCTCCATCACATAGATGTGATCGCCCGCATAACCTTTCAGACGATGCAGCGGCACCACATCCGGCGCGCGGAAAACATCCGGCCCGTAAGTCGCCTCTAAAATAGCCCTGAAATCCTCCGGCGGAATGCACCCTTCCACAAAAGGATACATCACGGCTTCTGCGGTCTCGATATAGGATTTACCTTTGAGCGCCTCAAGATCAAGCTGCGGCCAGCTCTCCGGCACATAAAGCCCGCCATCGGGCGCCAGCCCGCTCAAAAGCACCTGTTCAAAAGTCCGGGGCGCATCCCCGCCGCGCGTAGAAATATAATGCATCATCAGGCGGTTTTATGCGCTTTTACGCACCAAGTCAACAAAGCGCCGATGCATCGGCGACGGATAATCCTGCGTCAGCTCCGGATGGAAAGCGCTAGCCATATAATGCCCCTTTTGCACCCACACCGGCACATCATCCTGCCGCGCCAAAACCTCGACATCCGGCCCGGCCTCGGTAATAACCGGCGCCCGAATAAACGAAACCTTGTACCCGTCCACCAGATCATAATGACTGTCTAACTGCCGTCCATACCCGTTACGCTGGATCGTAATCGGCAACAGATCAAAAGATTTCTGCGCCGGATTCAAGACCGTCCGCGCCATTAAAATCGAGCCCGCACAAATCCCCCAGACAGGCTTGGCACGAAACTGTTCCGCCAATACATCCCACAAATCAAAATTCTCGATCAGCTTGAGCATCGTCGTGCTCTCCCCACCCGGCAGGATAAACCCGTCCACCTGCGCAAACGCCTCCGGCGTCTTCACAGCCGCAAACCGCGCCCCGCAAGCCTCAACATGCGCCCGGTGCGGCTCCACCGCCCCCTGCAACGCCAAAACACCAATTGTCACATCTTCTTTCATCATGCCATCCTATATATACAAAAACAAAATCCCCGCAAGAGGCGGGGATTTCTTAAAACTGAAACAAGAGACTGATAACTACCAGCCGCGGTTTGCCATGCGCATGCCTTCTTCGATCGTCTCGATCGCAACGCCGCGCATCGCCTCACCCAAGCCCTTCGAAGCTTCCAGTACCGCGCGCGGGTCATTGTAGTGCGCCGTTGCCTTGACAATCGCCTTGGCAAACTTCGCCGGATCTTCGGACTTGAAAATCCCCGAGCCAACAAAAACGGTCTCAGCCCCAAGCTGCATACAAAGGGCCGCATCCGCAGGCGTCGCAACCCCGCCGGCCGCAAAATTCGGAACCGGCAAACGCCCGTCCTTCTTCACCAGCTTCACCAGCTCAAACGGCGCGCCCAGATTTTTCGCTTCCGTCATCAACTCGGCATCGTCCAGCAACGTAATCCGTCTGATATCCTGATTGATCTGGCGCAAATGGCGCACAGCCTCAACAATATTCCCGGTCCCCGGCTCGCCCTTGGTCCGCATCAAAGCCGCCCCTTCGCCAATCCGGCGCAGCGCCTCTCCCAGATTCTTCGCCCCGCAGACAAACGGCACTTTAAAATCATGCTTGTTGATGTGGTAATCCTCATCCGCAGGCGTCAGAACTTCGGACTCATCAATGTAATCAACACCAATCGCTTCCAGCACTTGCGCCTCGGCAAAATGCCCGATCCGGCACTTTGCCATCACCGGAATAGAAACGGAATCCATAATCTGCTGCACCAGTTCCGGCGGGCTCATCCGCGCCACACCACCAGCCGCGCGAATGTCCGACGGCACACGCTCCAAAGCCATCACGGCAACCGCGCCCGCATCCTCGGCGACCTTCGCCTGATCGGCCGTCACGACATCCATGATGACGCCGCCTTTAAGCATTTCCGCCAAACCCGTTTTAATATTAATGACATTCTGTGATGAATTATCGCTCATTTCGCTATTATCCTTGCGTAAATTCTGTAATCTAAGAGCGAACAGCGTTTTCGTTCGGCCAGAAAAACAAGGCGACGCGTACAAAACGTACGCAAGCCGCAGTTTGACGACGTCCGAGCGGAAACGATGGAAGCTCCAGCGCCGTATTTATGCACAGGTTTTTGCTGAATGCAAAGGAAACCGTATGAAACATGATGTAATCGTAATCGGCGCAGGCGCCGCAGGCCTGATGTGCGCATGGCAAGCCGGGCAACGGGGCAAAAAAGTCGCCATCATCGAGCATACCCACAAAATCGCCGAGAAAATCCGCATATCCGGCGGCGGGCGCTGTAATTTTACAAATTTATACTGTAGCCCGGCAAATTTCATCTCCCAAAACCCGCATTTCTGCAAATCCGCCCTCGCGCGCTTTACGCCACACGATTTCCTCGCCCTCGTCGAAAAAGCAAACATCAAATGGCATGAAAAACCCTTCGAGGAAAAACCCGGCAACGAAAACGCCCGCGGCCAGCTCTTCTGCGATGGGTCATCGGCACAGATCATCGACATGCTCCTCGAAGGCTGCAAAGCCGCAAACGTCACAATCCTGACCGGCGCAAAAGTAACCGGAACCCAAAAAACCGCCGAAGACTTCACCATCACCACCACAAAAGGCGATTTTTCAGCCCCATCACTCGTCATCGCCAGCGGCGGCCTGTCCATCCCCAAAATCGGCGCCAGCAACTTCGGCTACGAACTCGCCAAACAATACGGCCTCCCGATCATCCCGCCCAAGGCAGCCCTTGTCCCCTTCACCTTCGAAGAAACCGAGCTCGCGCAAACCAAAGCGCTCTCCGGCATCGCGCTCGACGCCCGCGTATCAAACGACAAAGCCGCCTTCCGCGAAGGCTTGCTCTTCACCCACCGCGGTATCTCCGGCCCTTCCATCCTCCAGATTTCCTCCTACTGGGACCAAGGACAGGACATCGCCATAGACCTCGCCCCCGACATCGACGTCCTCGCGCACCTGAAAGCCGCCCGCACATCATCGCCGAAACAGGAACCCGCCACAGCCCTCTCCCGCATCCTCCCCCAGCGCCTCGCCCACCACAGAACCGAAGCAGCAGGAATAAGCGGCCAGATCGGCGACCTGTCCGACGCCAAACTGCAAAAAATCGCAGACACCGTAAAAAGCTGGAAAATCAAACCGCTCGGCACCGAAGGCTACCGCACCGCCGAAGTCACACGCGGCGGCGTAGACACAAACGCCATCTCCTCCAAAACCTTCGAGGCGAGAAACGTCAAAGGCCTCTATTTTATCGGCGAGGTCCTCGACGTCACCGGCCACCTCGGCGGCCACAACTTCCAATGGGCCTGGTCCTCCGCCCACTGCGCCGCCCAATTCGTGTAAATATCAGATGTGAACGATGGACGCTCTACCGGCAAGTCCCGCAACCACACCCACCCGTCGGACTCGTCGTATCCTCGTCCTCATCATCCCACGCATCATCATGCAGTGTAGGCTTTAGCGGCAAAATCTTGTCATCATCAGGCATCGGCACATCTTTCCTTTTCATATCCGGCATACTATAAGGTCTTGAAGCGCTAGACATAGAAAAAAGTTTTGTAATGTTAAAGACAAGAATCATCCCCTGCCTCGACGTCAACAATGGCCGCGTGGTCAAAGGCGTAAACTTCGTTGACCTCATCGACGCAGGCGACCCCGTCGAGCAAGCCAAACTCTACGACCTGCAAGGCGCCGACGAACTCTGCTTCCTCGACATCACCGCCACCCACGAAAACCGCGGCACCATCCTCGAGGTCGTCCGTCACACCGCCGAACAGGTCTTCATCCCCTTAACCGTCGGCGGCGGCGTCCGCACCCTCGCCGACATCCGCGCGCTCCTCGAAGCAGGCGCCGATAAAATCAGCATCAACTCCGCCGCCGTCACAAACCCGGACTTCGTCAAAGAAGCCGCCGACAAATGCGGCAGCCAGTGCATCGTCGTCGCCGTCGACGCCAAAGCCAAAGAAGACGGCTCCCCGGGCTGGGAAATCTTCACCCACGGCGGACGCAAAGGCACCGGCATAGACGCCGTCGAATGGGCCGTCAAAATGGCGAAGTACGGGGCAGGGGAGATCCTCCTCACCTCCATGGACCGCGACGGCACCAAAAAAGGCTTTAACCTCGAACTCACCCGCGCCGTCGCAGACGCAGTCCCCGTCCCCGTCATCGCCTCAGGCGGCGTCGGCACCCTCCAGCATCTCGTCGACGGCATCAAAGAAGGCCACGCCAGCGCCGTCCTTGCCGCCTCCATCTTCCACTTCGGCCAGCACACCATCCACGAAGCCAAACAAGCCATGCAATCCGCCGGAATCCCCGTCCGCTAAACCCAACACTTGCATTTCAAACAAAGAAACCCTATACCATCCCCGGAAGGTCGGCGCGGGCGAAGGCTCGTTCGTACCCCGGTCAGGTCCGAGAGGAAGCAGCCACCGACGAATTTTTCGGGTCGTGCCCGGCCTTCCACCGCGCTTCTCCCTTGCAGACCGAAGGGAATCCCTCTAAAAAAGACATATGGCCGAACAACAAACGCCCTACCGCGTTCTGGCGCGTAAATACAGACCGCAGCACTTCGACGAGCTGATCGGTCAGGACGCCCTCGTCCGCACCCTGCGCAACGCCATCACCTCGGGCCGCATCGCTCATGCGTTTATGCTGACCGGCGTGCGCGGCGTCGGCAAAACCACAACCGCCCGCATCATCGCCAAAGCCCTGAACTACAAAGGTCCCGACGGCACATCCGGCCCGACCACTGGCCCGACCGATGACTGCGCCCTGTGCCGCGCCATATCGGAAGACCGCCACCCCGACGTCATCGAGATGGATGCCGCCAGCCGCACCGGCGTCGACAACATGCGCGAAATTTTAGACAGCGTGCGCTACGCCCCGACCGAAGCCCGCTACAAAATCTACATCATCGACGAAGTGCACATGCTCTCCACTGCCGCCTTCAACGCGCTCCTCAAAACGCTGGAGGAACCGCCCGAGCACGTAAAATTCATCTTCGCTACCACCGAAATCCGCAAGGTCCCGGTCACCGTTCTCTCCCGCTGCCAGCGCTTCGATCTGCGCCGCGTGGATATCCCGACGCTGAGCACCCACTACAAGAAAATCTGCGGCCTTGAAAACGTCGAAACCGAAGACGAAGCCATCAACATGATCGCCCGCGCCGCCGACGGCTCGGTCCGCGACGGCCTCTCGCTCCTCGATCAAGCCATCGCCCTCAGCAGCGAAAAAATCACCGCCCAGCAAGTCCGCGACATGCTCGGCCTCGCCGACCGCGCCCAGAATCTCGACCTCCTCGAAAAGGCCCTGACCGGCGACATGCCCGGCGCCCTCGAAATCATGGACGGCCTTTACCAAAGCGGCGCCGCCCCAAGCGTGGTCATTCAGGACCTTCTGGAACTCACCCACCTGCTCACCCGTCTGCGCGCCGCACCTCAAACCGCAAGCATCCGCCAGACCTTAAGCGCCGACCAGATCGCGCGGGCAGGGGACTTGTCCGGTAAACTCTCCATGCCCACGCTGGGCAAAACATGGCAAATTCTCCTCAAGGGCCTCGGCGAAGTGAACGAAGCCCCGAACCCGCAGGAAGCCGCCGAAATGGTCCTGATCCGTCTGGCCTACGCCGCCGATCTCCCGGACCCGCTGGACCTTCTGAAAAAACTCAAAAGCGACCCGTCCTATAGCGCCCCCGCGCCAACACCCGCAAGTGCTGCCCCGGCCTCCTCAGGAGCCCCCGCCGCGCAATCCCAAACCTTCGCCAGCGCAGCGCCCTCCGGCAGCGGCCCCCGCGCCAGCGCCGCCCTGCACATCGTCGAAACCGTACAGACCCAAAGCGCGCCCATCCTCCTCAACACACTGGAAGACATGGTCGCCCTGCTTGAAGCCCATAACAAACCGCTGCTCGCCAGCCAGCTCTTCCACTTCGCGCACCTCATCAAACTGGAACCCACAGGCCGCCTCGAATTCCGCCCCAGCCCCGAAGCGCCCCAGAAATTCTCACAAGACCTGGGGCAGGTCTTGAAAGAAATCACCGACCAGCGCTGGCTCATCAGCCTCGCAACGACCGGCGGCCAACCCACCCTCGCGCAAAAAGCCGAAAACGAGCGCCTCGCCGAACTGGAAGAGGTTTTGAATCACCCCGTCGTCTGCGATATCATGCAAATCTTCCCGGAGGCAAAACTCATAAAAGTCATCCCCCCGGAACCACAAGATCAACAACAACAGGAAACGTAAAACCATGATGAACTTCCAGAAAATGATGAAACAAGCGCAGGAAATGCAGTTCCGCATCCAGGAAATGCAGGAAAAACTCGCCGACATCGACGTCGAAGGAGAATCCGGCGGTGGTCTCGTCAAAATCACCATGAACTGCGCTGGCAAAGTCAGCCGCGTCTTCATCGAAGATTCTCTGATGAACACAGACAAAGAAACTCTCGAAGACCTGATCGCCGCCGCCATCAACAACGCCAACGACGCCAAAGACGCGCGGATTAAAAGCGAAACCGCCAACATGATGGAAGGCCTCGGCCTCCCGGCTGACGCCGCAGGCAGCCTGCCGTTCTAGGTCCTATAAAATGAAAATAGCCACATGGAATATCAACTCGGTGCGCCTGCGTGCCGGGTTGATCCAGAAATTAATCGCCGAAGAATCCCCGGACATCATCTGCCTGCAGGAAACCAAAACCCCCGACGAACATTTCCCCTCGGAAATCTTCAAAGAACAAGGCTACGCCCACCAGCATTTCCACGGCATGAAAAGCTACAACGGCGTCGCCATCCTCTCGCGCCTCCCATTCAAAACAACGGACATCCACCACCGGGTAAAACGGGAAGATTGCCGCCACATCGCCGCCGCCTTCCCCAAATTCGAGCTGCATAATCTCTACATTCCCGCTGGCGGCGACGAGCCGGACCCGGCGATCAACGATAAATTCGCCCACAAACTCGCCTTCGTCGACGAAATGAGCAAATGGTTCAAAGACCGCTATACCCCTGAAACGCCTCTGATCGCCGTTGGCGACTTCAATATCGCCCCATACGAAAACGATGTCTGGTCCCACAAACAACTCTTAGGCGTCGTCTCTCACACCCCCATAGAAGTTGAAAAACTGGCAAACATGAAAGCCTCGCTGAACTGGACCGACACCAGCCGCCACTTCGTCCCCGAAGAGGAAAAATGCTACACATGGTGGTCATACCGAAACAAAGACTGGAAAAAATCAAACCGGGGACGCCGCCTCGACCACATCTGGATCACACAGCCCCTCGTCAAAACCCTCAAAAGTCAGAAAATCATCCAGGACGCCCGCGACTGGGAAAAACCCAGCGACCACGTCCCCCTTATTGCAACACTGGATCTTTAAGAGGAAGCTTCGGCGCAGAAAGCTGCTTCGGAAAATCAAGATCAGACAACGGAATTGGCGTCATATCCGGCCTCTTCCATTGCCCCGCAGCAAGAACTGGTCCGCCAAATTCTCCTGGCTTATGGCCTTGTATGACAACAACATACCCCTGAACCTTCGCCGCCTCTTCCTCAAAAGGCATAATATCCTTAAGTGGAAAAGAAAACGTCTCGACTTCTCCGCTCCACGACTTCAAAACCCGTCGAGCCAAAACTGGCCTGAAATACGTCGGAAAAGCATGCCGCTCAACAACAGGCGGCATATCCGCTGGATCAACACCTTCCGGAACAATCACATTTCCATCTATATCCGTACTAACAGGATTGCCCATCGCATCAAAAGCAATAATCTTATCCTGATGCGAAGGCCCGAACGTATAAAGGATAATTTCTCCAACCTTCAAATCTCCTGGAATTTCAGGAATATCAAACGTAAGCTCTCTCTGATCGTTCATCGACAGATCAAGCCCGACAACCTTCTCCAAAGACCGGGATGCTTTAATAGCAGGAACAACATCCTTATTACTGGCTTCATAACGTCCATCGACGATAATTTGCGGATTTCGCGGAGAATACAAACGAAGTCTGGAAAAATAAGCTATCTTCTGATCATCACAGAACTCTTGAGAGTAAATATCCTTCTGATCATTTTTATTCAGGCCCGTAATCCGGCAATTAATTAAAATAACATCAGGATCGGCAACCACTGCATCCCGGATCATCGCCTGCACACCCGGATCATCACCACATCTCTCAGAAGAAAAAAACTCGACAACCGAAGGCGCACTCTTGGCATAGCTGGCACCCGCCGAAAAAGCCAAAACCCCACACAGTGCTGAGAAAAAAAGAGACCTTTTCATCATCAAAAATCCGAACAACGCCCCTTCACATCCCAGTCGCCATACCGCGTCGGCTCATTCAGCCCCATATCGGCAAACCCTCCGATTTCACGCGGCATCACCGCATCCGAAGAATCCTTTTTTTGCACCTCAGGCAGATCAGGGCTTGGTTTTTTATGGTCCATACTTAATACTACGACAAAAAAGAACGAAGCATCAAACGAAAAGACGCAAAACAGCAGATGAACACCCCGGACACAGTCTCAAGCACGCCGCAAGACTCAGACACTTTAGCCGCCCGCCGTGCCGCCCTCGACATCCTGACCGAAGTCACCGAAAAGCACCAGCCCCTCGACATTGTGCTCGACCAAAGCGCATCCCTTAAGGCACTGGACACCAGAGACCGCGCCTTCACCCGCATGCTCGTCAGCACCACTCTTCGCCGCCTCGGCCAGCTCGACGATCTGATTGAAAAGGCGCAAGACCGCCCCGGCTCTATAAAAATCCAGCGCCTGCAAAACATCCTGCGCCTCGGCGCCGCCCAGCTCTTCTTCATGGACGTCCCTGACCACGCCGCCCTCGACACATCCGTTCGCCTCACGGGCGAAAACCAGATGGAAAAACAGAAAGCCTTCGTCAACGCCCTGCTGCGCACCCTGACCCGCGAAGGCAAAAACTGGCTGGAAAAACAGGACGCCCCCCGCCTCAACACCCCGCCCTGGCTTCTCGAACTCTGGATCAAAGACTACGGCCTGCGCACCGCCGCCGAAATCGCCGCCGCCAACCAGTCCGAAGCCCCGCTCGACATCACCCTGAAAGATCAAAACCAAACCGCCCAATGGCTGGAAACCCTTCAGGCCGAACAACTCCCGACCGGCAGCCTGCGCCTGAAAAACAATACGGGCCACGTCGCAAACCTCCCCGGATTCGCGGACGGCGCATGGTGGGTACAGGACGCCGCCGCCGCGCTCCCCGCCAAACTCTTTGGCAATATCAAAGGACAGGAAATCATCGACATGTGCGCCGCTCCCGGCGGCAAAACCATGCAGCTCGCAGCGCTGGGCGCAAATGTAATCGCCCTCGACCGCTCGCCCAAACGCCTGCAAAAGCTAAAGGAAAATCTCACCCGCACCGGCCTTGAAAACAACGTCACCGTCGAAGTCGCCGATGCCGCCGCCTGGACCCCGAAAACAGCGCCTCAAAACATCCTCCTCGACGCCCCTTGCACCGCCACAGGAACAATCCGCCGCCACCCCGACATGCCATGGCTCAAAACCCCGCGCGACCTCGAACAACTCTCAGGCACCCAAACCCGCCTTCTGGCGCACGCCGCAGAAATCCTGAATCCCGGCGGCACCCTCATCTACTGCACCTGCTCCCTGCAAAAAGCAGAAGGCGAAGCGCAAATCGAAAATCTCCTGAAACAAAACCCGGCCATAGCCCGAAACCCGGTAACGCCGGCTGAAATCGGCGGCCACAAAGAAATGCTGGATGAAAACGGCGACGTCCGCCTCCTCCCCGGCCACCTGAAATCCCACGGCGGCATCGACGGCTTCTTCATCGCCCGCCTCCAAAAAACCAGGTAATATCAAGAAGTCCGCGACGCCTTTTCCGCGTGTCCCCCCGTCCCAAACCGCGTTTCCAGCACAGAGAAAACATCCTCCGGCGTCACCCCCATATGCGCCCACAGCACCATCAGGTGAAACAGCAAATCCGCTGACTCCGAAGCAACCTTCGCCTTGTCCCCGCGCGCCGCCTCGATCACAGTCTCCGCCATCTCCTCGGCAATCTTCCCGGCAATCTTGTCGGTTCCCTTCGCATAAAGGCTGGCCACATAAGACTCCGCCGCGCCCGCCCCCTTACGCTCTTCCAACACCGCATAAAGCCTGTCCAGAATATGCTCACTCATTCTTCTTGCATCTCCTCAGTTTCCACGTCCTGCATCTTAGGCAATAAAACCCAGTACCGCCCCTTCGAATTCATCTCCCCGGCAAACTTCTCCGCCATCGCGCCATATCCCCAGAACACATCCCCGCGCACCGGCCCCTGAATAGCACCGCCCGTATCCTGCGCCATCATCAACCGCCGGATATTCTTATCCGCTCCCGCGGGCGCCTCAATATCCACCCACAAAGGCACCCCGTAAGGCATCAGCGACTGATCCACCGCCAGCGACCGCCCGGCCGTCAAAGCCACCCCTTCGCCGCCCAAAGGCCCTTCCCCCTCGGTCTCCTTAAAAAACACATAGGACTTGTTGGTATTCATAATCTCGTCCGCCTGCGCCGGATGAGCCTCCAGCCACCCCCGGATCGACTGCATTGAAACCTCTTCCTTGGGCATCTCCCCGCGCGCCACCAACTCGCGCCCGATCGCATAATAAGGGTGCCCGTTCTGCCCGGCATACCCGATCCGCATCGTCTGCCCGTCTTCCATCTGCACAACACCGGACCCTTGTATCTGCACAAAGAACGCATCCACCGGATCATCCACCCACACCAGAACCTGATCGTCGTTCTTCGCAAAAGCCCATTGCCCGCCGACAATATCTTCCCGGCTCGCATAAGGCACAAGATTGCCGCCCTCAACCCGCCCGGCAATCCGCTGCCCCTTCAACGCCTCCCGAAACGCCCCCAGATTAACCATCACCAGATCTTCCGGCCTCTTATACAGCGGATAAACATAAACCCCGCCCTTCTGCACAGCCCCGCGCAACGAAGCCTCGTAATACCCTGTAAAAAGCCCCACCGGCTCCTCGTTCGCCTGCACGGCAAAGGGCTGGAAATAAGCCTCGAGAAACCCCTTCAAAGCCGCCGGACTCTTATCATCCATCGAAAGAAACGCACCGCAAGCCCCCTGCCACCGCGCATAAGTCCCGGCCTCCGCCAGGCCCCCAAACGCACGCGCCGGATCGGCCTTCAAAATCCGCACACAAGAGCGTGAAAAAGCCGTCACAAATGTCCGCAGATCATCCTCATCCCACCCCGGCAAATCCGCAAAAGCCGCAGGCACCAGAACCATCTCGATTTTCTGAGGAACAACCTCTTCTGCCGGCGCAGGCGCCGGTGGCGGCGGAGCCTTGGCCTCGTCCTCCCCCTGATCGCAAGCCCCCAACAAAAACAAAAGCATCACAAGAAATAACCGCATACCCCAAACCTACCACGCCCCCGCCCTTGCACAAAGCAGGATTTCATGCCCCAAAATCAACAATGATACAAAGAAGTTTCATAGAGAAACGCAATCACCCATATAAAGCAAACAGCGTTTTAATCGGGACAGGCGCGAGGAGAGAAGCGTACAAGAGGTACGCGAACGACGAAGCAACGCATCCCGATTGAAACGATGAAAGCTTTATAGGCTGTTGGGCACAGTGTCGTTATCGCCATCAATATCCGCACGCGTCTCTACCACCAGCCAGCGTGGATCGCGGGATTTGAGGTCTTTCGCAAAAGTCCACAGATCGCGCATCGGCTTGGCCTTATCAGGATTGCCGGCAATCACATTCCCGTCCTGATCCCGCGTCGCCGTCACCTCTTCAGCCTCAAACCGCACAGTAATAAAGGCCTTGCGCCCCTCAAGCCGTGCCGCCGTCACTTCGGATTTCGTAATCGCCCGAATTTCCGCCTCAAGCTTCTGCCCGTCTTTCTCCCGCGCGGTAATAGCACCGTCAAAAGCCGTATAAACCGCCGGGTCCAAAAGCTCTTCCAGCGTCTCGCGGTCGCCATCGGCAAAAGACTCGACAATAAACACAAACGCATCCTGCGCCGCACTCAGGAAACGATAAATATCAAAATCCCGGCTGACTTGAGCGATCTCAACCAACGCATTTTCTGCCGTCTTGTTCTCGATCCCCATGCTCCCCTTAGAGTTCGCCGCCAGTTCCGCGACAAGAGCTTCCGCCGACATCGTACGCTCAGCCGGAGCCTCTGGCGCATCCGGATCCCCGCGCAAATAAGGATTCGCCCGCTCGCCGTCCCCTTCATTCCGGGTGCCAAGAATACTGCGCAACCAGAAAATCAATCCGGCGGCAATAAGAGCAAAAACAATCAGATCAGCAGGCACAGGGCTTTCCTCATTTGTAAAAGTCGATTAATACAGGCTATAAAATCATATTACCACAGATTTTAAAAGACGCGCGATTCGCAAAATTCGGAAGACCTGAGACCCATGCCATTTTTCATCATCTTCGTCCTGATACCCCTTATGGAGATCATTGTCTTCATGGCCGTCAGCGATCACATAGGCTTTGGCACCGCACTCCTCTTATCCCTTTGCTCGGCCATCCTTGGCGGCGCACTGGTCAAACATCAAGGCATCAAAACCTTCTTCGCCTTCCAGGAAAGCTTGCAATCCGGAAACATTCCCTCCAAAGAACTCTTCGACGGCCTCTGCCTCGCCGCCGCCGGCGCAATGCTGATCACACCGGGCTTCGTGACAGATGCACTCGGCTTTTCACTCCTGATCCCTCAGATCCGGGATTTCCTGCGCCAAAAACTCGCTGCCAGCGCCCGCTTCCAGAACGTCCACTTCGAAACCAACATCCGCGGCAACGAACAAACCTACGAATACCACACCACGCAATCCGACAAAATCATCGAAGGCGAATACGAAACCCTGAGCGAAGACGACAAGCCTTGAGAAGCAACACTTTTCATGCTAAAGCAAACTTGTAATGCAACGTATTTCAGGGACAGTAAGCAAGATGAGCGAGAACGACGACCAAACAAACGAAACACAAGCACCGGAAGTAGGAAAAGTACCAGCCGGAGCCATGCCCGTCACCATCCACACCCAATATGTACGCGATCTGTCCTTTGAAAACCCAAATGCACCGGCATCGTTCCGCGTCGGGGCAGGGGCACCGGAAATGGACGTCAATATTGCCATGGATGCCCGCAAACTCGAAGACCCTGAAATCGAAAATCTCTACGAAGTGGTCCTGATCGTCACAGCCACCGCAACCCGCGGCGAACAAGTTGTCTTCATTGCCGAAATGGCCTACGGCGTCATGGTTTCCATCGACAAAGCCGTCCCGGAAGACCAGCACCACCCGATCCTCCTGATTGAAATCCCGCGCTTTGCCTTCCCGTTCTGCCGCCAGATCCTGTCCACGACAACCTCACAAGGCGGCTATCCACCATTACTGCTGAACCCTGTCGATTTTCAGGCCCTCTACATCCAGCGCTTCAAAGAAGACCTGAAGGATGACCTGGAAGCCAATCAAACCGTAAACTAGGCACAGAGCTCATAACGGCAAAATATGGAAGACGAACAAAAGAAATTCTATATTCACCTCGTCTCCGACGCGACAGGCACGACCTTGCTCGGCCTGTCCCGCGCCTGCCTCGCCCAGTTCGAAGGGATTGAGCCCAACCAGAAATTCTGGCCCCTCGTCCGCACCGAGCGCCAGCTCGAGCGTGTCATCCAGCGCATCGATGAAAACCCCGGCCCGGTCGTCTTCACCTTCGTCAACGAAAGAATGCGCCGCCGCCTGCAAGACCATTGCGATCACCTCGGCGTACCATGCGTCGCAGTCCTCGACCCGATCATCCACACGCTCTCCGGCTACCTCGGCAGACACGCCAAAGGCGTCCCCGGCCTCCAGCACGTCATGGACGACGCCTACTTCAAGCGCGTCTCCGCCATCGAATTCGCCATGCGCTTCGACGACGGCAAAAACCTCAAGGGTCTCGCCGAAGCAGACGTCGTCCTCGTCGGCGTCTCCCGCACCTCGAAAACCCCGACCAGCGTCTTCCTTGCCCGCCGTGGAATCAAAGCCGCCAACATCCCGCTCATCCCCGACATCCCGGTCCCGGAAGAATATTTCAACTACCCCAAACCCATGTATGTCGGCCTGACCGCCGCAACAGAGCGCCTCGTCCACATCCGCCGCAACCGCCTGAAGGCTGAAAAAACCGGCGAAAAAGCATTGGAAGAAAACACCTACCTCGACGCCGACAAAATCGAGGAAGAAGTCCGCAAAGCCCGCCGCCTCTTCACCCAGCATCACTGGCCGGTCATCGACGTTACCAAACGCTCGATCGAGGAAACCGCCGCCGAAGTCATGGCACTCTTGCAAAGCCGCTGGGACAAACAAAATAGCAGCGAAAAGATGGACCCCGGATCATCATGATCGTCCTCGCCTCCGCCAGCCAGGCACGCCAGTCTATCCTGCAAAATGCCGGCCTGTCCTTCAAATGCCAACCAGCCGACATCGACGAAGGCCAAATCCTGACATCCCTGTCCGCCAAGGGTACCCCCCCGCAAGACATCACCCTCGAGCTGGCCAAACAAAAAGCCCTGCACATCGCATCCCAAAACCCCGGCGCACTCATCATCGGCGCTGACCAGACTCTGGTCTTTGAAAACCGCATCCTCACAAAATCAAAAACGCCGGAGGAGGGGCTTTCCCAACTCGAAACCCTAAGCGGCAAAACCCACACCCTTATCTCTGCCGTCTGTATCGCCAAAGACCATGAAATCCTTTGGTTTCACGTGAATCAAGCCGCGCTCACCATGCACGATCTGGACAAACCGGCCTTAATAGCCATCACCGACCGCGACCCCAAAGCTCTCACATCCTGCGTCGGCGGCTACCGCATCGAAGGCCCCGGCGCATGGCTGTTCAAGGAAATAGACGGCGACCTCTTCACCATCATGGGCTTGCCGCTCCCGCCGCTTCTAACCTACTTACGCCAGCAACAAGGGCTCTTGCCATGACGACGAACATGACCACAAAAACCGCCCTCATCGGCCACCCCGTCAGCCACAGCAAATCCCCCCTGATCCATGGTCACTGGATTGCAAAACACGGCCTGAACGCCACCTACGAAGCCATCGACCTGCCTTGCGAAGATCTGGAGGAGGGCGTCCAGACCCTCATCCGCGAAGGCTACAAAGGCTTCAACATCACCGTCCCGCACAAAGTCGACATCATGAGCCTGTGCGATCAAATCGACGACCTCGCCCGCATCGTCGGCGCCGTCAACACCGTAACAATCGAAAACGGTAAACTCTCCGGCACCAACACCGACGTCTACGGTTTCACACAGAACATCCGTGAAACCGCGCCCGATTTCGACTTCACCAAAGGCCCGGCGCTGGTTCTCGGGGCAGGGGGCGCGGCAAGAGCAATCATCCAGGGCCTCATCGCCCAGGGCGTCCCCGAAATTCGCCTCTCCAACCGCACAAAAGAAAAAGCGCTGGAACTCCTCGAGAACGCTTCCACCCCGGAGAAAATCAAACTCCTCAACTGGGACGCCCGCAGCGAAAAATCAACCCAGCAAGACCTGAACCTCCTCGTCAACACCACCTCTCTCGGCATGACCGGAAAAACCCCGCTCGAAATCGACCTGACGCACCTGCCGCCCGCCGCGCACGTCAACGACATCGTCTACGCCCCCCTGATGACCGACCTCCTCACCAAGGCCAAAGCCAACGGCAACCCGATCATCACCGGCATCGGCATGCTCTTGCACCAAGCCCGCCCCGGCTTCAAACTCTGGCACGGCATAATGCCGGAGGTCACAGAAGATTTGCGTGAAAAAGTCTTGTCCTGACAACGGAGACAATCATGCCAAAAAATGAAATCCCCGGCGGCGTCGTTCATAACCTTCCAGACGATTTAAAAAAAGCGCTTGATACAACCCCCGAAGCCTTGGCAACATGGATGGACATCACGCCGCTCGCCCGCAATGAATGGATATGCTGGATCGAGTCTGCGAAAAAGGAAGAAACAAGAAACCGCCGCATCACCTGGGGCTGCGAAAACCTCAGTCAGGGAAAGCGCCGACCCTGTTGTTGGCCCGGATGCCCACATCGTTGATTTTAAATCGATTGAAATTAATAGTCGTTTCAATTTATTTTCAACAAGGTGCAAACGACGTAGCGTATAAGTATACGGAAGCAGTGCGGCAACACTGTGTAAAAATAAAGTGGAAAGACTATGATGATCGTCCTCGGCCTGACTGGCTCCATCGGAATGGGAAAATCGACCGTAGCCGCGATGATGGAAACCATGCGCATTCCCGTCCACGATGCCGATGCCTGCGTCCACAGCCTCCTCGAACCGGACTCCCCGGCCCGGCCAGCCCTCGCCGCCGCCTTCCCCTATTTCGACCATCAGAATCTATACGATAAAAAAACCAAAACCCTGAAACGCAAGGAACTCGGCGCCCTCGTCTTCAAAGATGCAAGCGCCCGCGAGCGCCTCGAAAGCATACTCCACCCGCTCGTCCGCAAAAGCCAGCTTGAGTTCCTGCGCGCAAGTCAGCGAAAAGGCGTTGAAATCGCCTGCCTAGATATCCCGCTCCTGTTCGAAAAAGGCGCAGACCAATATCTCGACTATACCTTAAGCGTCTCGGCGCCCTACAACATCCAGCGCCAGCGCGTCCTCGCCCGCCCCGGGATGACGGAAACCCGGTTCCAGGCCATCCTGCAAACCCAGATGCCCGATACAGAAAAACGCACACTCGCCGATTACGTTATCCCGACCGGAGCAGGGCGCGCTTACACCATGCAGGCCCTCAAATCCGCCTTGCTCAACATCCGCGCAAAAGAAACGCCGCCCGCCCCGAAAAAAATCGCCGAAGAGGAACTGGCCTGATGATCCGCGAAATCGTACTCGACACCGAAACCACCGGCATGGACCCGTTCTCCGGCGACCGCATCATCGAAATCGGCGCCGTCGAGCTCGTCAACCACCTGCCCTCAGGCAAAACCTGCCAGATCTACATCAACCCCGAGCGCGACATCCCTGCCGAAGCCACCGCCGTCCACGGCATCACCAACGACTTCGTCAAAGACAAACCCGTCTTCTCTCAGGTCTACACCGAGTTCATCGACTTCATCGGCGATGACAGCAAACTCGTCATCCACAACGCCGAGTTTGATATGAAATTCCTCAACTGGGAGCTTAAAAACGTCGGCCACCCGGAAATCAGCAAAACCCGCGTCGTCGACACGCTGATGATCGCCCGCAAAAAATTCCCCGGCTCTCCAGCCAACCTTGACGCATTATGCCGCCGTTTCAGCATCGACAACACCGCCCGAACCTTCCACGGCGCGCTCCTCGACTCCGAACTCCTCGCCGAAGTCTACCTCGAACTCCTCGGCGGCCGCCAGCACGGCCTCAGCCTCACCGCGAACCAATCCGCTGCACAAAGCGAAACTGTAAACGCCGCCGCCAAATCCCGCCCCTTCCGCGAACCACGCCCCCACACGGCCAGCGCCGAAGAACTGGCCGCCCACGCCGAAATGATAAGCCAGCTCAAAGAACCTCTCTGGAAAAAAGCCTGATCAAAAAAATAAGGGCACCAAGCCAAAGACTTGATGCCCTAGTTTTGTTGCTAAACCCAATAAACGCGTGCGACGAGCAACGCAGCCAGAATGAAACGCTGGAAGCTTATTCCGGAAAAATCCGCCGCGCGAGATCAGCATCACGAAACGGCACATCCCCGACAATCACAGCTTCAAGATCATAAAGAATATGGAACAAATGAGACTGGTTGATCGGATCATCCATCCCGCAATACAGCGGATCAGCCATAATCTCCGCACCCATCCCTTGCAGATAGGCCGTCTTGTCCGGCAGACAGGATAAAACCTCGACCGCCATCCGCCCCGGCTTTTTCTTACCAAACGGATTAAGAACTGAAGACTCCGCCAAAACATCGTCCAGATATTCCAGCGTATCATGATCGCAAGAATTGACCCGCTGCTCATCTTTAAACCATTGTTTGAACGCTGCCGCCAAAGCGCGCCCGCTAAACCGCGCCGAAGGATCGCGCTCCAGATGCCCGGAATAAACCATCGCCATATCCCCGTTCTCCGACCCGATCAAATGCCGCCACACAGCGCCATGCTCCTCATTACGAAGCTCCCAGCCTACAAGGATGGATACCGCCGCACAATCCGCAGCCCGCACCCGCTCCAGCGTCATAATATGCTCCGGGCGATAATAAACATCAAACGCACCATGCCGCTTTTCCTGCCACACATCGCGCAGCGCCTTAATCAACGTCACAACCGTCATATTCCGAAAATAACTCGACCGCCCCAGCGCCGAAGGCACAAGCGTATTATTATCCAGCAGCAAAACCTTACGCTCGACATCGATGCAATATTCACCACCGTGTAAATCCTCAAGACCGATCTTCCAGTCCGCTTCCATCGCTTCCTTAAGCATCGCACGCCCGCTCGGACTTTCCCCAAGCACATGCAAACACCAGCTCAAAACCGTGTTATAGTCCTGCACATCGCAAATATCGGAAAAAAGATCATGATAATCGGACGTTAAATCGAACAGGTCAGCCAAAAACCACTCGTTCTGAACGTCAAGAACCGCCAGATCACGCAGCGCCGTCAAATCTATCGCTTTTTTAGTAGTTTTAGGACTCTTCACACTCATATACCCATCAATACACGCAGCACCAACAGACGCCTCAGCGTTCCGACCAGCGCTTAAAATCGATAATTTCGGCACTACCTGCGCTTCGCCGCTTGTCCGAAAGAAGCTTGCTCCCTTTTCCGCCGGCAGAGGCTTCGAGCCCTTGTGGGAAAAGATGAATGATTTCTGCAGCTTTTTGGTTTTCATCAAAACGGTCCTGACTTTGTGCGTTCAACAGATCATGACGAACATCATGTGTGGATAAGTCTGTATCCGTCTGCAAAGCCCGTTCCGTTTCTTTAAAGGAGCGCTCGAACTTAATAAACCACAGGAAATTAGCATTCGACCGATCGCGTACCTCGGTAAAAATAGGGTCACTCATAATCGTCACGGCATGAACCGCCAGGTAATTTTTGCCGTACGGCATGCTCCCGAGTCCGGAAATCAGTTCCGCCGTCACAGATTCAGACGCCCCCGGATTGTCGAACACATATCCCTTATAGTCGGCAAGCATTGCCTGTATGATTTTCTTATCTTGCTGGCGGCAACGCTCGGACAGGAACCACGCCTCGAATACCGCCGCAGAAGCAACGCCGTTGTTAATCGTACGGAAATCCATAAACGCCTCGCGCGCAAAAGCTCGCGCCAGATCACCCATCGGCGAATTTTCAAGTCTTTCCCAAACCTCGTGAATCCCGGCCAGTTGCAATTCCCACGCAACCCGCACCATAGAAATCGTCAAATCAGCTTCCTGAGACCGGTTCACCAGAATAGCATTCTCCGGCTGGAACATCAGGGGATTAATCAAAACCCCGTTCCGGTGCTGCCAGTGACGGCGCAACTCACGCACCATCAAAAGCACTTGCTCAGTCCGGCTCAAATCCGGATTGAGAGAAATCGTCCCGCTGCGACGATCATAAAAGGCCTTTTCGACCTGTTTGCTTATCACAATATTGATCTTATGCTCCCGCGCAAAATCGAGATAAGCCGAAGCCAGTCTGCTTTGCACCAGAACATCTTGAATCTCTTTAAGGCTGGCTGGTTTGTCACCAAAATCCTTAGCCCCGGTCACATAATCGATATTCTCGGAAAATTCTTCTACGCGTTCCATAAGACCACCTTGAGAAACCAGCGGGGAGTAACTCTCAAACCCGGCAATTTCTTCTTTCAAAGTCTGAATTTCATAGTCCAGCAGACCAAGCTCGGACCCGTCAAAGAAACCGTCATCTTCATCAAGAATGTCGTCTTCAAAATCCATATAAAAAAGAGGCTGGTCTCCAATAATAGAGCACAAAACCGGTTGCGCGTTATCCAGCGTGTAAGCCACGCGGCATACCCTGTTTTCAAGACCTGTAGTCTCAACAATATTTTCAAAAAAATCGCTCATTAATCCTGACCAGTTACCCTGATGTGCCGAAAATCGCTCTAACCAACGAGAATTGCGCTGGCTATGGGTCTATTATGGCCGGGAGTTCTTAACGCTTTCCTACCAAAACGAAAAAAAAGAAACTTTTTTCAAAAAAAATTTCTTTCCCTAACAACAACTTAATACAAGATGAATGAAATCTTAAAAAACAGGCTAAACAGCCCATTTATCAAAGTTTACTGCGCGAATACATGATCGAGGACAGGCATATCCTCAATCAACACTTCGTGATCCGTCAGAGTGACACGCCCCGAAGGCTCGACATAGACATTGACCTTAAACAAGGCATCCTTCAAAAGCATCCGTGCATCAATTTTAAAAACCCCGTCTTCGCGCATCTCAAGAATTTCCATTGGCTTGATAAAATCAGCAAAACTTTTTCGCGCGGTCACCGGAGGCTCTTCCTTCCAGTTCACATTCTCAAGACTCTCACAAAGAATAAACCGCCCGTGCTTTCCCCGCACATGAGAAAAGAAAAAACGCACATAATCTAAAACCGTCTCTTCATCTATCTTTACCGGCGCCAGTTCGTTCACCACATAAATAGGCCGATAACTCCAATCCAGCATAATAAAGCCGTCTTCCTTCTGAAACACATAGCGCTGGAGCGGAGGCGACGTCGCATGATCGGCGATATCCAAAAACCGCCATCCCTCATAAAAAGGCAAATCAACCGCCAGAATCGTTGTCTCCAAAGGATCAAACAAACTACCTTCAACCATCTCGTTAACGACATCCAGAACAGATGCAGTTTCATCAAGATCAAGTTTTACATGAGCTTCCTGGAACATAAGAAACGATTCGCCTTATAGAAAAGTGTTACACTCCCCGATTATCGACGATACTCTTGGAAAATCAAGACTTCTCGTCCAAACCCTTAAAAAACGTCCCCACGGGAAAACTCTGTGTGAGAATATTTGTGTCATTCTTGTATAAATCCGGGGATGAAGTTACCCCGAATTTTTCCCGAACCTCCAACCCTGACTCCCGCACATGTGTGAAAGTAAAAATGTTTACAAATGACTTATGTGTGGAAATCGCTCGAATCGAAAAGCAACCGCCAGACTCACACAAACGCATAATGTGTATGAAATCCGGAATAAAATTAATCCCCACGACCCACAGCCCCTACATCTTTCTAAAACCTTTTTAAAAATACTTTTTATTTTTTATTTTCTCTTTATCTTCGGAAAAATTCGAGGAACCGATAAAACCCATCAAGGGAAAAACCATGAGCAATTTTTTACAAACCCTGGCAGGACAAAAAACCGACAGCATCCCGTTCTGGTTTATGCGTCAAGCAGGCCGTTATCTCCCTGAATACCGCGCTTTACGCGAAAAAGCAGGAGGTTTTCTTGCGATGGCCTACAACCCGGACATGGCCGCAGAAATCACCATCCAGCCCATCCGCCGTTTTCAGATGAGCGCAGCCATCATCTTCTCCGACATCCTCGTCATCCCGCATGCGCTCGGCCAGCATCTCGAATTCGTCGCTGGCGAAGGCCCCAAACTCGATCCCTTAACCACCCCGGAAGAGTTCAAAAAATTAAATTATAAAAATTTCGAAACCACCCTGACCCCGGTCTACGAAGCGATCAAAAAAACCCGGAACATGCTCAAATCCGAAGGCCTCACCGAAACCGCCCTGATTGGCTTTGCCGGAGCCCCATGGACGGTCGCCTCCTACATGATCGAAGGCGGCTCCAGCCGTGATTTCCTCAAAACCAAACTCATGGCTTACCAAAACCCCGAAGCCTTCGCGCAACTCATCGACATCCTGATCGAAGCCACCGCCGCCTACCTGATCAAACAGATCAACGCCGGCGCCCAGGCCCTCCAGATTTTCGACAGCTGGGCAGGCGCGCTGGATTCCCACCAGTTCCACCAATGGTCTCTCCAGCCCATCCGTGAAATTGTTAAAATCATAAAACAATCACACCCCCATACCCCGATCATCGGCTTCCCGCGCGGCGCCGGACAAAACGCCCATATTTTCGCGCAAGAAGCAGGCATAGACGCCATCGGCCTGGATTCCGCCACCGATACCAAATGGGCCGCCCGCGCACTCCAGCCCCTCATCCCGGTCCAGGGCAACCTCGATCCCGTCTGCCTTCTGGCCGGAGGCGACTCCCTCAAACGCGCCGCCGAAAAAATCATCCTCGATCTGGGGCAGGGACCCTTTATCTTCAACCTCGGCCACGGCATACACAAAGACACCCCCATTGAACATGTCGAACAACTTGTTAAAATCATCCGCGAGGCAAAACCATGAAAAAAATAGCAGTCATCCTCTACAATCTCGGCGGCCCGGATTCCAAAGACTCCATAAAACCTTTCCTGTTCAATTTTTTCATGGACCCCAACATCATCGGCGCGCCGGCTCCGATCCGCTTTTTCCTCGCCAAATACATCAGCATAAAACGCTCCCGCCGCGAAGCAGGCGACAGCTACCGCGAGCTTGGCGATAAATCCCCGCTGCTGGCAAACACCAACGCGCAAAAAGACGCCCTTGAAAAAACCCTGAACGAAAATGCAAACGGCATCGAATACAAAGTCTTCACCTGCATGCGCTACTGGCACCCGATGGCCCCGCAAGTTGTCGAAGAGGTCAAAAGCTGGTCCCCCGATCACATCGTCCAGCTTCCCCTCTACCCGCAATTCTCGACCACCACCACATGGTCCGCACTGCAAAGCTGGAAAAGCGCCGCCGATAAAGTCGGCCTAAAAGCCCCCCGAAGCACCATCTGCTGTTACAGCGAAAATGAAGGCTTCCTCGAAACCTCCGCCGTCCACATCCGCGAAAAAATCGAACAAGCCCAAAAAGACGGCCATACCGCCCCGCGTATCCTGTTCTCCGCCCACGGCCTGCCGGAAAAAATCGTCAATGGCGGCGACCCTTACCAACACCAATGCGAACGCACCGCCGCCAAAATCGCCGAGAAACTATCCATTGTCATTTCGAGCGATAGCAAGAAATCTGAATCCGCAAACACATTATCCCAGCCGGTAGACTGGCAAATCTGCTACCAAAGCCGTGTTGGCCCTCTAAAATGGATTGGCCCCTCGATCGAGGAAGCCCTGCGCAAGGCCGCCACCGACAACAAACCGGTCATCGTCTACCCCCACGCCTTCACCCAGGAACATGTCGAAACCCTCGTCGAGCTGGACGTAGAATACGCCCATATGGCCAAAGATCTCGGCCTCCCCGGCTACTACCGCGCCAAAACCGTCGGCACCAACCCGGTCTTCATCAACGCGCTGGCCACCCTCGTGAAAACCCACACAGAAAAACCCGTCACCTGCGCTGAAGGCGGCAAATGCATATGCCCTGAAAAATTCACCCGCTGTTGCATGCGCGCGGCAAGCACCTTATAAAGGAAAAACCATGCAAGATTTTCTCGCCTACAATTTCGACATCCTCCGCGCTCTGCACATCATCTCCGTGATTGCGTGGATGGCGGGCTTGCTCTACCTGCCGCGCCTCTTCGTTTACCACACACAGGTCCCCACAGGTTCCGATCAGTCCGAACTGTTCAAAACCATGGAACGCCGCCTGCTCAAATACATCATGAACCCGGCCAGTATCGCCACATGGCTTTTCGGCTCCCTGATGATCTACGCCTATTGGGACAGCTATATGTCCGCAGGCTGGTTCCACACCAAATTCCTGCTGGTCTGCATCTTAACCGGCGTCCATCACGTTATGGCCCGCCACGTGAAAAAATTCGCCGCCGACAAAAACGAAAAATCGACCAGGTATTTTAGAATTCTTAACGAAGTACCGACAATAATCATGATAGCAGTGGTCTTCTTGGCCGTCGTTGAACCCTTTTAAAATACGGCAACGAATCAATTACGATAAATAGTTGACTCTTGTGTCAAGCAAAGTTATAACAATCTTGTCTTGAGAAAAATCCGCAAAAAATAAGGGTAATAATGGAATGCCGCATTAGTCGGCCCAAGATAAAAGCTAGTAACAACATAGAAGATATTTTAATTTCAAGTCGGAGACGCAAGCAAAATCAGAATTTTGCATCGCCCCACCGAATATCGTCAACAGCGAGACTTTCATGAATTTACAGGAATTAAAAACACGCTCTCCTGCCGAGCTCTTGGCTTTTGCAGAGGAACTTGAGGTTGAAAATTGCAACACGATGCGCAAACAGGACATGATGTTTGCGATCCTCAAACAACTGGCCCAACAAGGCGTTCCAATTTCCGGCGTCGGCGTTTTAGAAGTTCTGCAAGACGGTTTTGGCTTCCTGCGCTCTCCCGAAGAAAACTACCTCCCCGGCCCCGATGACATCTACGTATCCCCCTCACAAGTCCGCCGCTTCGGCCTGCGCACAGGGGATATCGTCGAAGGCGAAATCCGCGCCCCCAAAGATTCCGAGCGTTACTTCGCGCTCCTCCGCGTTGGCTCGATCAGCAACGAAACCCCGGACAAGATCCGCCACCGCATCAACTTCGATAACTTAACCCCGCTTTACCCCGATCGCAAAATCAAGCTCGAACTGGGCGACCCGACGAAAAAAGATACCGTCCAGCGCGTCATCGAACTGACATCCCCGATCGGCTTCGGCCAGCGTGCTCTGATCGTCGCGCCGCCAAGAACCGGTAAAACCGTCATGATGCAAAATATCGCATCTTCCATTGCGCAAAATCACCCGGACGCTTATTTGATCGTCCTTCTGATTGACGAGCGCCCGGAAGAGGTGACAGACATGGCGCGCTCTGTGCGCGGCGAAGTCGTCTCCTCAACCTTCGACGAACCGGCCTCCCGCCACGTGCAGGTCGCCGAGATGGTCATGGAAAAGGCAAAACGCCTCGTCGAACATAAACGCGATGTGGTCGTCCTGCTCGATTCGATTACCCGTCTCGCCCGCGCTTACAACACAGTTGTGCCATCCTCCGGTAAAGTTTTGACCGGCGGTGTGGACGCCAACGCGCTCCAGCGCCCCAAACGCTTCTTCGGCGCCGCCCGGAATATCGAACAAGGAGGCTCCCTGACCATCATCGCGACCGCCCTGATCGACACCGGCTCCCGCATGGACGAGGTGATCTTCGAAGAATTCAAAGGGACCGGTAACTCCGAGATCGTCCTCGACCGCAAGCTGGCCGACAAACGCGTCTTCCCGGCCATCGACATCCAGAAATCCGGGACCAGAAAAGAAGAACTTCTGGTCGACCGCGAGACTCTCCAGAAAATGTGGGTCCTGCGCCGTATCCTCAACCCGATGGGCACCGTGGACGCCGTCGAATTCCTCTTGGGCAAACTCAAACAAACCAAGTCCAACGACGAATTCTTCCAGAGCATGAACCAGTAGACGTGAACTTGTTCGCATTTTTCCTGTCATCCTGAGAGCAGCGAAGGTTCTCCGGGCGGAAGAAGAGTCTTCGGCTTCGCCCCAGAATGATAGAAAAGAATAAAGAACGTAGCTGCCATCCACCCGTATACAATGCTTCACCCTCTGCCTTAAAAAGGTCCCGGCTTTTACAGGAATAGTGTAAAAGAGTGCGATGTCTTTGTGGTCTTCGTGTCCTTCGTGGTTAAAATTATCTTCAAGCATCCTGCCCAGAGAGCAAATGACCTTCTCCCCACGCTAAATCAAAACCCCCGCGCTGCGCCGCACAAATCTGCGATCCCTAAAATTTGAATAAAATACGCCCGGCATTTTCCCCTTATTTACTTGAAAAACAACGAAAAACCGCCAAAAAATCGAAACGATAGTGTTTGCCATAACCAATGTTTTATGGTGAGATAAAAGTGTAGAGACAAGCCAAATGGACTTGTCGGGGCAAAACGAAAAGATCCGACAACAAGGATCTCAAAATAAAAAAAGGTGGACGAAAATGTCTTTCGAGTTTGCAAATATCAAATCACTTGTTCGCGCACCGTTCTCCCCGGTCCGGGTGATTTCCTTTTCCTTCGCGATATGCTTTTTGCCGATGGTCGTAAGCGGCAACGCGGCCTGGTCCTTCGAGCGGACCGCCGCCTCAGCCCTGAGCGCACCATCAGGCCATTTAATTCAAGACGTGTCATACGTTCAAAAAGTTCCCTCCTCGTCCGTAGCGGATTCGTGCCTTCCCCTGCTCACTTCCTCTCACGAATCTCCTTCCAGTTCCGCTACAGATCGAAACCAGCGCACGGCTGGCAAAGTAGCCGCTCTTAGCATGGCTTTCGGCGTCCGATTCGCTCTCGGCCCGCTCGAAAACCCGGCCTTCAAACATGAAGCCGAGTCTGCTGGAGAAGTTCTTTCCCTAAACGGCCAAGGCCAACGAGACCGTCACGCAATGAAGGTCGCCGCCTACCGTAACTGCCAGAAAGAACAAGCCCTCCAGGCCCAGCTAAACACGCGCAAAAGCGCACAAAGCGGTTCATAAGAAAGTAGTATGTCCCTCGCGTCGCTGGTCGTTCCGTGGTTAATCCCGGAACGGCCACTTTCTTTTTTAAAACGGAAGATCTAAATCCCCGCCTTCGCCAGAATCCCCGCATACCACTCCGGCGGCGTCCCCGCGCCCACATGCCGAGAAAGCTCCATCATCACAACAAAAGCCGCCGCAATCCCAAGCCCGGCCCACAAGCCCTGTGTCCCGAGCTTCGGCGTCATCTTCTTCTCATGCCCCGCCGGAATAATCCCTTTCATCGCGCGCCGGAGTGCCCCGCTCGCCGCAATCTGCATCGCCAAAACGCCAAGATAAAGCGACATCCCCAGCAGCAACAAATCAACCGCAATATGCATCGTGCTATTGGCAAGTCCGCCCAACAGCAAACTGCGCAGAGGCGTCAAAAAATAAGCGGCAAACAGAGCGGTAAACCCCGCGCACGCCCCGATCATCCCATAAGTCCTTGGCTTATCCGTAATCGTCTTAAGCGACGTATCCGTCGCCGCAACCATCGCCTTGATCAAATCATCCGAAAGCCCGATCGGGTTCAACTGCTTGACCCGCTTCATCGCCTTGCCCACGGGGTAAAGCGCCGCCGAAGTAATCACCTCGCGCACCGTCCGGTAGGCCGCCGCGGCCTGCAAATTCTCCGCAACATCCCCGCGCCCTTCCGCCGCGTCCTCCAGCTTGCGGACCCCGTTCTTGATCAAATCATCCAGAAACGGCGACACATAAGAAAGCCGCCCCGTAATCCCGAACAGAAACGAATAATAAGACTTCCCGCCAATATCAAATTCAGTATGCGCATAAGGCAAAATCACCTCATACCGCAAAGGCACTCTGTAGACCGGCTTCCCCCCTTGCAGAGCCTCCGGCTCTTCTTCCTTATCTGTCGCAATCTGTGAAACATGAATCTCCGCATCCTCGCGAATTTTGACCCCGCGCGCATCGATCATCGCGACAACCTTTTCCGGCAAATCTTCCTTGGGATATTCAAAAGCCGTCCGCGCCTCAATTTCAACAATCAGGATGTTGCTGTTCCACGCATGCCCGTTACAGGTCGTGCAAGTCGTCTCCCCTCTGGTCCGGCAAACCTTGCACTGTACCCGCCCGCTCTGGCGGCAATAGCGGCAAGACATCTTCCCCCGTCCATGACAGGTCGGGCAGGGAATTTTATTGCCCTGCGGCCCTTGGATCTGCTGCCCGCCATGACACTGGGTACAAGTAACGCTCGTACTGCCCCGGCATTCCGGGCACAGCTCCATGCCTTTCCCGCCGCACCGCCGGCAGGAAATAGTCCCGGTCGCCCGGCAGGCCGGACATCCTTCATAATAGACAAACTCCTTCTTCCAGAACGGCAGCGGAATTACATTTTTATCCAGAGCAAATCCCTGATCGTCCCTGTTCAGGACAACCTCGCGGATTTTCCGGGACATATCCCGGTCCCCCATCAATTTCAAATATTCGGCATTCACCGCTGTGTCTGCATCGACCTGATTGGCCACCTGCACCGGCCCGCTGACTCGCCCGGCGATCGTCTTGCGCGAGATCTTCGTCGCAACCTGCATAATCGTCTCGGCCTGAAACTGCAGAACTTCCCCGTCAAACTTCGCCAGCTTGACATCATCCGGATCAAACTTGTTCCCCTTCACCAATCCGCGCACCGTATTCAGCGCCTGATCCTTCAGCCCCTCATCGATCGTCAAGGACCGGACAATCGTCTGGTGTTTTTTCGGCGGTAAATCGTCAGGCGTAAATGGCTCGCTCACGAAAAGTCCCTATGCGTTTTATATTTTCCAATTTCCCCATGCGCGCGGCGAAAAAATTCTGTATAACAGTCATAAGCAGTTTTTTCGACAAACAACCCGATCAATCTATAGGAACAAGCCATGAAATTCAAATTCGATATCGAATGCACGCCCGAAGAAGCCCGCGTCTTTTTAGGCCTGCCGAATATCGTCCCGATGCAGGAACGGATGATGGAGGAATTGGAAAAGAAAATGCAAGACAACCTCCGCAATCTAAGCCCCGAAGAAATGGTGAAAACATGGATGCCCGCAACCGTGCAAGGCTGGGGCGAGATGCAAAAAATGTTCTGGTCCCAGATGGGCGCCACCATGCCGCGCGCAGGCGGAAAATCGAAGGACGAATAACCTGATGGACACCATCTTCGCCCTTGCCAGCGCACGGGGCCCGGCGTCCGGCGTCGCAATCATACGCACCTCCGGCCCTGCCGCCTTTGAAAGCCTGCAGGCACTCACCGGCAAACCCCTTCCGCCGCTGCGTAAGGCCGTCTTGAGCACGCTCAAAGACCCGGTTTCACGTGGAACCGTAGATACCGCGCTGATCCTTACCTTTAAGGCCCCCCACAGCTTCACCGGTGAAGACATCGTCGAATATCACGTCCATGGCGGCCCCGCCGTCATCCAGCATCTTCTGGATACCCTGAGCCGTCAGCCCGCCCACCGCATGGCGGAGCCCGGCGAATTCACCCGCCGCGCCTTCCAGAACGGCAAAATGGACCTCACCGAAGCCGAAGGCCTCGCCGACCTGATCCACGCCGAAACCGAGCTGCAAAAAGCGCAGGCCCTCTCCCAGATGAACGGCGCGCTCGCGACCCTCTACGATGGCTGGCGCGATAAACTCACCAGAATTCTCGCCCATGTCGAAGCCGATCTCGAATTCCCCGACGAGGACCTCCCCGAAGGCATTCTCCCCAAACTCACACCGGAAATCGAAACCCTCGCCAACGCGATCAACAGCCACCTCAGCGACAACCGCCGCGGCGAACGCCTGCGCGGCGGCATTAAAATTGCCGTCATCGGTGCCCCCAACGCCGGAAAATCAAGCCTCGTCAACGCCCTCACACAGCGCGAAGTTGCCATCGTCTCGGCGCTCCCCGGCACCACCCGCGACATCATCGAAACCCACCTCGACATTGGTGGCTACCCGGTCATCCTGTCCGACACCGCCGGCCTGCGCCCCGAACAGCTCGAAGAATCCGGCCCCGCCGATACGCTTTCCCACGATGCAATCGAAAGCGAGGGCATCCGCCGCGCCCTGACCCGCGCCCGCGAAGCCGACATCAAAATCCTCCTCTATGACGGCACTCAGGAAGACATCGACCCGCACACCCAAGCCCTCGAAGACGAAACCGCCCTGATCGTCATCAACAAGGCCGACGAAAATCTGCGCCTGAACCACCCGTCAAACCCGCTCAAAATCTCTGCCAAAACCGGAAGCGGCTTCCCCGAATTTCTCGCCGCACTGGAAAGTAAAATCGCGGCCCTGATCGGCAAGGACGAAAGCCCGGCTCTAACCCGCCCGCGCCACCGCGCCGCGCTTGAAGATTGCCGTGAATGTTTATCCCGTGCCCTAACCGCCCCGCTCCCCGAACTCGCCGCCGAAGACTTGCGCCTGTCCATCCGCGCCCTTGGCCGCCTGACCGGCCGCGTCGACGTCGAAGACCTCCTCGACGTCATCTTCCGTGATTTTTGTATCGGGAAATAAAGATGCTCCGGTCAAAGATGATTGTGAGCACACAAGGCATCTTCTACTTTGGTATCTTTCACTGAACCCGCTTGTTTGGGATGAGACAGCCCGGAAATTTTCCGCAGACGACGCTCAACAATTTCCTTTAGCCTGTCATGCGTGGGAATATGATCTCTGCGTTCTGGAGGAAGTGCAAATATTACATTTTTACAAAAAATACCGTATGCCCTCTCTGAATCCATATCCAGCGCCCGTCGCATGAAATAAAAAATAATCGGAGCGGAATACTCAACACCTGGATAATAGTGCTCAGGATGTTCCGCATAAGGTTTTATCCCGCCATTTAACGCCCGGCAGGAAGCAAGCTTCTGTGCGATCGCGATACCATCATCGCCGTATCGCTGATGAAACTGCCCTAAAATGATTTCCCGGTCCGCATAAATATTATCAATCTCACTCTCAGGCGACGACGTGAGAGGAGATCCTCCTGTAACACCCAATACAGCATTTACGTAGAGACCCCACAAATCCTGAAAAAATGCCGCTTGTTGAAACATCTGTTGAAGCACAAAACAATCCTGACGCAAGAGTGAATTCTCCCACCCTAATTCTTTTGTGGAAAAAACCGCAACAAAAATGTATAAAACTGTGGAAGAAATTTCATGCTGGAGAACACATTCTTTTCCGGCTTTTTCTGAATAAAAAAACAAAAGAACAAAACAGAAAAAAGGAAGTCATAACAAGGGTATGAGTAAAGATTTTGATGTCATCGTCGTGGGAGGTGGACACGCAGGCTGCGAAGCAGCGGCGGCCTCGGCGCGCATGGGCGCCAGAACCGCGCTCCTGACACATAAAATCGAAACCGTCGGTGCCATGTCCTGCAACCCGGCGATCGGCGGCCTCGGCAAAGGCCACCTGGTGCGCGAAATTGACGCCCTCGACGGCGTGATGGGCCGGACCATCGACCGCGCCGGCATCCAGTTCCGCATGCTCAACGCCTCAAAGGGCCCCGCCGTCCGAGGCCCGCGCGCGCAGGCCGACCGCAAACTCTACCGCGAGGCCATGCAGGATATCCTCTTCCGCACCCCGAACCTGACCCTGATCGCTGGCGCCGCCGACGATATTATTCTGGACGATGAAAACTGTATCACCGCCCTGACGACGCAAGACGGTGAAAAATTCACGTGCCGCACAGTCGTCCTGACCACAGGCACATTCCTGCGCGGCCTCATTCACCGCGGCGAAGAAATCTGGCCCGCAGGCCGCATCGGCGAGCAGCCCTCCATCGGCCTTGCCCAAACACTGGAGCGCTTGAACGTCCCGCTAGGCCGCCTGAAAACAGGCACCCCGGCGCGCCTTGACGGCAACACCATCAACTGGTCTGCCCTCGAAGCCCAGCACGGAGATAACCCGCAAATCCCGTTCTCGACCCTGACCGATAAAATCACCGTGCCCCAGATCCCCTGCCACATCACCTACACCAACGAGAACACGCACACCATCATCCGCGAAAATCTACACCGCTCGCCGATGTTCTCCGGCCAGATCAAAAGCACCGGCCCGCGCTACTGCCCGTCCGTCGAA
Source organism: Alphaproteobacteria bacterium (assembly GCA_020445145.1). Taxonomy (GTDB): domain Bacteria; phylum Pseudomonadota; class Alphaproteobacteria; order Micavibrionales; family Micavibrionaceae; genus JAGRHC01. Next base: position 27,888 of record JAGRHC010000021.1, on the reverse strand, counting down.
GACAAGATCAACCGCTTCGCCGACAAATCCCGCCATCAGGTTTTCTTGGAGCCCGAAGGTCTGGATGACCCGACAGTCTACCCCAACGGCATCTCAACCTCGCTCCCCGTCGACGTACAGGACGCCCTGATCCATTCCATAGAGGGCCTCGAAAACGTCAAGGTTCTGGAATGGGGTTACGCCATAGAATACGACTACGTGGACCCACGAGACCTAAGAAAAACACTGGAATCCAAACGGGTTAAAGGGCTCTTCCTCGCAGGCCAGATCAACGGAACCACCGGCTACGAAGAAGCCGGCGCGCAAGGACTCATAGCTGGAATCAACGCCGCCCTCCAAGCCTCTGTTTCAGAATCGAATTTCGTTTCACGTGAAACGGCGCGTATCTTTGTCCTTGATCGTGCAGATGCCTATATCGGCGTTTTGATCGACGACCTCACCACACGTGGCGCGCCAGAGCCATACCGCATGTTCACCAGCCGCGCCGAATACCGCCTGAAGCTGCGCGCCGACAACGCCGACCAACGCCTGACCGATCTCGGGACAGAGATAGGCTGTATCGGAACGAAGCGCCGGAATTCATGGCAGGAAAAATCCAAAAACCTCAAACAGGCACGGAGCCTGCTACAGGAACTTCAGGCAACACCAAATGAACTGGAGGCCAACGGACTAAAAATCAACAAGGATGGTCAGCGTCGCACCGCCGCCGCCCTTCTGTCCTATCCAACCATCAGCTGGGACGACCTCTCAAACATGTGGCCCGCAATGAAAGAAATCGCCCCCGACATCCGCGAGCAAGTTTGCATTGATGCCCTCTATAGCGGCTACATGGTTCGCCACGAAGCTGACATCGAATCCTACCGCAAAGATGAATCTCTTGAGCTTCCCGCAAGTCTTGACTACGCAAAAGTCGGGAGCCTTTCCAACGAAGTGCGCCAGAAACTCGAACGCGTCCGCCCGGCAACGCTAGGCGAAGCCGGACGCATCCCCGGCGTAACCCCGGCAGCCCTGATCGCTCTCCTGCGCCACGTGAAACAAAAAACACCAAAAGACCATGCCGCATAACATGAAAAGCGGAAAAAAACGCAACGTCGAGGAGTCAATAGAAGCCCTCGCCGGGTCCTCGGAAGCCCTTGAAAAGCTTCATCTTTATGAGGGACTCTTGAGGAAATGGCAAAAGGCTATCAACCTGGTGAGCCCCAAAACCATAGCAGAATCCTGGCAAAGACACTTTTTCGATTCGGCGCAGATCGTAACTTTAGTCCCGGCACATGCGAAGATTTTATACGATCTCGGCAGTGGCGCTGGTTTTCCGGGGCTGGTGCTCGCAATCCTGCGCCCGGACTTAAATGTAACGTTAGTCGAATCCGATGACCGCAAAGTACAATTCCTCCGCACTGTTTCACGTGAAACGGGAATCAGCGTATCGTTTTTTCACGGCCGCATTGAAAATATACCCCCGGAAAACCCAATTCCAGACGTTGTCACTGCGCGCGCTCTGGCATCTTTGGACCTTTTGCTGGGCTTCTGCCTACCATGGGCACAGGAAAACCCGGCGCTTGAGATGATCTTCCTGAAAGGGGCTTTAGCTGAAGACGAAGTGAATGAAGCGCAGAAGCAATACAGCTTTGAAGTCTCTATGGCTCCCAGCAAAACCGATCCTCAGGGCAGGGTGCTGCACATAAAAAACCTAACAAGACTCTAGCGCAGCCTTGTGCATAAAATTTCACGTGGAACAATCGTATCCTTGCTTTCTCTAGCGTAAAATCCTAGAATCGATTCGACTCCAAGAAGAACAATCTCAAAGGACGGAACATATCATGGAAAGCGGACGCACCCCCAGATTACTCGCCGTCGCCAATCAAAAAGGCGGTGTAGGCAAGACCACCACAGCCGTTAATCTCGCCACAGCGCTCAGCGCCGTCGGCCAGAATGTCCTTCTCGTCGACCTCGATCCGCAAGGGAATGCCTCAACCGGCCTCGGCGTAAAACGTTCCTCGATCACCAAAAGCGTGTATGACGTTTTATTCGGCGATTCAGAAGTTTACGAGGTCGCAGTTCAGACAAAGGTTCCACGTTTGTCGATCGTCCCATCCTCCGTTCACTTGTCCGGCGCAGAGATTGAGCTCGTCAGCGCGTCGAAACGTGAGCACCGTCTGAAGGCCGCTTTGCGCAAGCCACTGCCCTATGATTACGTCATCGTTGATTGCCCGCCGTCGCTTAACTTGCTAACGCTAAACGCCCTCGTCGCCGTCGACTCTATCGTCGTGCCCCTCCAGTGCGAATTCTATGCGCTCGAAGGTTTGAGCCAGCTCATCAAAACCGTTGGTCGCGTTCAGAAGCATTTCAACAAATCCCTCGATATTCATGGCGTCGTCCTGACGATGTTTGATCGCCGCAATCGCCTCTCTGCGCAGGTCGCCGCAGATGTGCGCGACTATTTCGGTGAAAAAGTCTACAAAACAGTGATTCCTCGTAACGTCCGTCTGTCCGAAGCCCCGTCGCACGGGCTGCCGGCGATTGTTTACGATATGAAATGCGCCGGCGCGCAGGCTTATATCCGCCTTGCACGTGAAATCATAGGGCGCGAACGCAAATTACTCAAAGAACAAAACGTAGCCTAAAGGAAAGGGACCAGATATGGCAGAAGCACGTGGATTAGGACGCGGTTTGAACGCTCTTTTCGAAGACACTGAAACCGATGAAATCTTCAGCAGCGTAGAAATGGAAATCCAGCAGGCACCAGCCGCAGAAACCCGCCGTAATATGGTCGGCGTCGAGCAGCTCTCACCGGGACGCTTCCAGCCCCGTAAGATCTTCAAGGAAGAAACCCTCGACGAACTCGCATCCTCGATCCGTGAGCACGGCGTCCTCCAGCCCTTGCTGGTCCGCGCGCTCGACAAGATCGCAGGGAAGGGCGATGAATACGAGATTATCGCCGGGGAACGCCGCTGGCGCGCCGCGCAAAGGGCGCAAGTCCACGAGGTGCCGGTCATCGTCCTCGATCTCGAAGACCTTCAGGCCTTCAAAATCGCCCTGATCGAAAACCTTCAGCGCGAAGATCTCGACCCCATCGACGAAGCTTTAGGCTACCAACGCCTGCTCGACGAGTATAAGCAAACACAGGACGAGCTGGCAAAGGCCGTCGGCAAAAGCCGTTCCCACATCACCAATATGGTTCGCCTCTTAAACCTGCCAAGCAAGGTTCAAGGCTATGTCAGCGCCGGCGAACTGTCCATGGGCCATGCCCGCGCCCTGATCAACACCGAAAAGCCGGAAGAACTCGCCCAGCAGGTTATATCTCAGGGCTTGAGCGTCCGCCAGACAGAAAAGCTTGCCGCGGAAGCGCAGGGGCGCACACAAAAAACCCGCACAGGCTCTGGCGCAGAAGCCTCTCTGTCCCCCGGCAGCAGCGCCGCAGGCACAGTAACTGTCCAGACAACCACGCATAAACTGCCAAAAGACGCAGATACGCTGGCACTCGAAAATGATATGTCGAATGCCTTGGGCATGCGCGTTTCAATCGAGACCTCAGACGGCAAAAGCGGTAATCTGACGATCAACTTCAAAAGCCTCGATCAACTGGATGAATTGCTCCATCGCCTCGCCCATTATCCGGGCAGCCATTTGAACGGCTAGAAAAAACTGACAGCAAACAAATAAAAAAGCGGGACTCATCACAAGTCCCGCTTTTATTTCACGTGAAGCATTTTAATCAAGGACGACTAAAACCGCATTTCATATTCAAGATTAAGCTTGAGCGCACCATCCGGCGCACCATCCGAAACGCCGAACAGATAACCTACATCATAGGAAATCGGACCAATCGTTCCATAAGCAACCGGACCGACCTGATGCTCTTCATCATCAAAATCAGAGCCATCACTAAGAGAGCCAAACTCGTTATAAATCTCAAATCCTGGCTCAAATTCGGGGCTATAGCGATAACGGCTGCTCCAGCTCAGACTGAACTCTGTATCATCGCCTGAATGCGGACCAAACTCATGCTCCATCCCGATATTCGCAAGATGCGTAAGCGGGCCGGTGTCCTTCGCCAGCAGAACTTTGCCTTCAACCTTATGCGGTCCATCCTGCGTATTATATTCAACTTCCGCAAGAGCACCGAGATCAAGCCAATATTGCCCTTGCTCTGTGAGTTGGAAGCGGTTTTCCCACTCAATCGCGCTGAAGTTGGTATTTGCACCACTCTCGCCATCATGTTCGATCTCGCCGTAAATTTCTGAAAACCAGCGATTGGTAAAACCGTAACCAACGCCAAGTTTTTGCTGCCATGCCCCGTCAACATCGGAATTATCATCAAAATCGTAAGTACTTTTAGACTCGATTTCGAGTTCGCCTTTTTCAACATAAGGGCTGTAAACGTTCTTCGCCGCCTGTGCTTCCATTGGTAAAGAAATTAACCCTATTGCACACAGCAAACCAAAACGGATTGCGTTATTCATCGCCATTCAAAACTCCATATAATAAAAATGATAATCATTCTCGTTTAGAGAGCTAGACATAGGATGTCAACAGCCGAAGTTATAAAAAATCATTGTTGATTTAAGTCAAAGCCTCATCCCGCAATTCCCGCCATAGTGCGGGCATGGAAATAGACAAAAAAACGCTCCATTTGCTGCAAAAATACGACCGCCCCGCCCCGCGCTATACAAGCTTCCCGACAGCGGCGCAGTTCACGCACGCGGTCTCGCAAGACTCCTGTCTCTCTTTCCTGAAAACGCTGCCGGAAAAGGAGAGCGTTTCCCTGTACGTCCATATCCCCTTCTGTCATAGTCTGTGCCATTACTGTGGCTGTAACACGAAGGTAGTCAACACTTACGCGCCCGTACGCGCCTATCTGGACCTTCTCCATAAAGAGATCGACAATGCCGGGCAGTATGTATCCGGCAAGCCTCGTGCAGCGCTCCTCCATTTCGGTGGTGGCTCCCCAAATTACCTGAAGCCGGAAGATATCAAGGCGGTTATCGAAAAACTCGGCGAATATTTCACCTTCGGTGCAGAAACCGCCATCGACATCGAGTCAGACCCCCGCTATCTGGATGGCGACACCATCAAGGCGTACGCTGACATGGGCGTGAGCCGCGTAAGCCTTGGAATCCAGGACTTTGACCCGGTCGTGCAGGAGGCCATAAACCGCATACAGCCCTTCGAGCAGGTAAAATCCTGCGTCGAAGACCTGCGTGCAAACGGCATAGAAAAAATCAATTTCGACCTGATGACGGGCCTACCTTTGCAAACGCTGGAATCCTTGGCAAGGACAGTCGAGCAAGCGGTCTCTTTGGCGCCGCACCGCTTGTCGGTCTTCCCGTACGCCCACGTCCCATGGATGAAAAAACACCAGAAGCTCCTCGAAAAATATGAAATGCCGGGCACGCAAGTTCGTTTCGCCATGACGGCGTTCGTCGACAAAACGCTTCAGGAATCCGGGTACACAGCGATTGGCATCGACCACTACGCCCGCCCGGACGATTCCCTGACAATCGCACAAAACGAAGACCGTCTGCGCCGTAATTTTCAGGGCTACACCGACGACCCCTGCGAAACCGTCATCGGCTTTGGCCTGTCGGCGATTAGCAGCTACACCCAAAGCTACACGCAAAACACCACAGACGCACCCGCCTACCGCGCCGCTGTTGAAAAGGGTGAGTTCCCAGTCGCGCGCGGCTGCCCCTTAACCGATGACGACCGCGCCCGCCGCCGCCTGATCGAAAAGCTCATGTGTGACTTTGAACTGGATTTATCGGCCTTTAGAGTGCTTCTGGAGACCTTCCCGCAAACGAGAAGCACTTTGAGCCTTCTGGCCCAGGACGGTATCATAGAGCTGAAAAACGACCACCTGACGATCACGGAAATCGGCAAACCCTTCACCCGTATCGTCGCCAGCGCCTTCGATCCGTACTTTCAGGGCGCAGAAGGCCGCCACGCCCGCGCCGTATAGCGTGCATGATTGTTCTGATACTTTTTTACGCGTATAAACGAAGAAACAGTCAAAAAAGAAATAGGCAAAAGGAGTGTGTCATGAGCTACATTCGGAAAATCACCGGGGACCGCGAAAAACTTTTGCTCCTCACCAGATTGCATTGGATTTACCCGGTGGAGGCCGTTCTTTTGTTCCTGCTCGTCAGTGGCGCCGGCCTCCTCATCGACCATCTTCTATGGGTATATGCCGGAAGCCAGATCCAGAATTACCGCTACACGATGCATATTCTCTCCCTGACATTCGATCAGGACCACACGCCCATTCCATGGGTGTTTTTTGCCACCGGGTTCTTTGCCGCATGGCCTCTTTTCACAGCGTACCTGTCCAACGAAGTCGGCCTGACTGATCGCCGCATCATCCATAAAAAGGGCCTGTTCATGGTCGAAATCCAGCAGGTCGAGCTGGAGGATATCCGCGCCGAAGATGTTCATCACGGGTGGCTCGGCTGGCTCTTCGGATACGGGCGCCTTCATTTTGATTGCCGCTTCATCGATGACGTTTACATCCCGGCCATCGGCAACCCCTACCGCCTTGTCAAGGCTGTCCACACCGCCCGCATGCGCCATGAAAGCATCCAGTTTGGCGAAAGTGATCTGGATGAAAAAATCCTGCAAATCGACTCCGAGCGCGAGAAAAAATACCGCGCGCACGAAAAACTGAAAAAACTTGGAAATGTCATGCGTCTGGAGTTTCGAAAAGCGCACTAGGAAAGGTAAGCGAAGGGTTATCCACAAGCCGGATCAACTATTTTTATAAAAACTGCTTTTATTTCAAATCAATCAGTTGTAAAAGCGTTGCGATCGAACCTTAGGGCTGGTAATTTAGCAAATTGTTCGATATAAATTTCTCGCATAAAGATTTAACAAAGGTAAGGAATTGAGATGAGTGATATAGCCGATCGTGTGAAGAAGATCGTCGTTGAGCATCTGGGCGTTGACGAAGATAAAATCGTAGAAGGCGCAAGCTTTATTGACGATCTGGGCGCAGACTCTCTGGATACAGTTGAGCTTGTAATGGCATTTGAAGAAGAATTCAGCATTGAAATTCCTGATGATGCAGCCAAGGACATTCAGACCTTTGGTGACGCCGTAGAATTCATCAAAAAGGCAGCCTAAGCCAAAAGGCATAGGTTAGCGCACTTTCAAAAGTAGCGCGAAGAAACGAATTCCAGCCCGCTAGACGGGCTGAAATTTTATCAAGGGATCAAAGTCAGGAGTAAGCAAACAATGAGACGCGTCGTTATCACCGGTATGGGCATGGTTACACCTCTGGGTATGGGGGTTGATCACAACTGGCAGGCGATTACCGCCGGAAAAAGCGGTATCCGCAATATCGAGCATTTCGATGTCTCCGACATCCCTTCCAAAATCGCCGGGATTATTCCGAAAACAGACAGCGAAACCCCGCAAAATGGTGAGTTTAACGCCGACCTGTACGTCGCCCCGAAAGAGCAGCGCAAAATTGATATTTTCATCACATACGGCCTCGCCGCCGCAACCGAAGCCGTGAAAGACTCAGGCTGGGTTCCGGCAAACGAGGAAGAGCAAAACCGTACGGGCGTTCTGATCGGCTCCGGGATCGGCGGTCTGGACGAAATTTATAAAACCTCCCTGCTGATGCAAGAAAAAGGCCCGCGCCGCGTATCCCCATTCTTCGTACCGGCATCGCTGATTAACCTTGTGTCCGGCCATGTGTCCATCCAGTACGGCTTCCGCGGTCCAAACCACTCCGTCGTCACTGCTTGCGCAACCGGAACGCACGCGATTGGTGATGCGGCCCGCCTGATCGCCCTTGATGATGCTGACGTTATGGTCGCCGGTGGCGCAGAAGGCGCTGTTTGCCGTCTGGGCTTGGCAGGCTTTGCCGCTGCGCGCGCTCTTACAACCGGGTTCAACGACCGCCCGCAAGAAGCCTCCCGCCCATGGGACAAAGACCGTGACGGGTTCGTTATCGGGGAAGGCGCCGGGATCGTCGTGCTCGAGGAATACGAACACGCCAAAAAACGCGGCGCGAAAATCTACGGCGAAATCATCGGCTACGGCCTGTCCGGCGACGCCCACCACATCACCAGCCCCGCCGAAGACGGCAATGGCGGCTACCGCGCGATGCAGGCAGCCCTCAAACGTGCTGGCGTTAACCCGCAGGACATAGACTACATCAACGCCCACGGCACCTCCACGCCCGTCGGCGACGGCATCGAATGCGGCGCTGTCAAACGCCTTTTCGCAAATGCACTGGACACAGTCTCTATGTCCTCAACAAAATCCGCGATTGGACACCTGCTCGGTGCAGCCGGCGCTGTAGAGGCGATCTACACCGCCAAAGCCATGCAGACCGGCATATTGCCGCCAACCCTCAATCTGGAGAATGTCTCGGAAGGCTGCGACGGCATCGACCTTGTGCCAAAAGTCGCCAAGGAAAAGAAAGTCACCACCGCCCTCTCCAACTCCTTCGGCTTCGGCGGCACCAACGCCTCTCTGGTAATGCGGTCAGTTTAGGTTAAGCCCGCCCCGCCAACGAGGAAAGCATGCCGGGGTCAATGCCAAGGCTGCGGACGGCCATCGGCCATTTTTCATCCGGATTGGCGTGGAATATAATTTCAGGGTTCGGGTCGACCACCAGCCAGGCATTATCCTGAATTTCCTGATCGAGCTGTCCGGCGCTCCAGCCGGCATAGCCGAGAATAAAAAGCAGATGATCGGGCCCACGTCCGGCGGCAATATCTTTAAGAGCTTCCAGCGTCCCGGTAATCCCGTACGCATCATCGACCGTCACTGTTTCCTCGCGGTGAAAATCAATCGAATGTAGCAAAAACCCGCGCGCCGCCTCGACAGGCCCGCCATTCATGACGGGTAAATGCAGGGCACTGAAATCAATCATGATGTCGGATTCGATTTTTAATTGCTTCACAAGGTCGTGAAACGCGACGCCCGGCAGGCTGTGATTGACCATCAGCCCCATTGCGCCATTTTCATCATGGGCACACATCAAAATGACGGCGCGGTGAAAGCGCGGATCGCCCATCGCCGGCGTTGCCAGCAGCAATTTTCCAGTCAAATACCCGTCTTTTTTGGTTGTTGTACCCAATGAAAACTCCTTGTGTTGAATACCATCATACCCAAGACGAGCGCGTACAGGATAGAAAAAAAGGCAAAAAATTACGCATAAAGCGCAAGTGTCTGGGAAACAATCAAATGTACGTCAAATTCGCCCAGCGCCCGGGCACGCCCGGAGCTTTCCATCGCCGCCCGTTTATCGGGGTGAGAGAGCAAATCGGCAATCGCATCGGCAAGGCTCCCGGCGTCTTTGATCGGAACCAGAAGACCGTTAACGCCGTCCGCCACCGCTTCGCGGCAACCCGGATGATCCGTCGTGACAATCGCCTTGCCCGCCGCCGCCGCCTCCAGCAAAACTTTTGGAACCCCTTCCCTGTAATAGGACGGGTACGCCACCAAAGTAGCCCGCGCGAGCAAGCCCGGCATATCGTCAACCTTCCCGAGCCATTCCACCGTGCCGTCGGAGACCATATCTTTCATTTCAGCTTCTGAAATCGCCAGCGGATTGGACGCGCTAAGCCCCCCTGCAATCTGAAAACGAGCCTCACTCCCCCTTTTCTTGAGCAGCCGCGCTGCCGCGACAAACACCGCTACCCCTTTATCATGAACGAGCCGTGTCGGCATAAGAACGATGGGCGGGGTTTCCGGCCGGACATCCGAGGGTTTAAACGCGTCCGTGTCGACGCCCGATCCGCGGATCAAATGGGCGGCTTCTGCCCGGCAAAACCCGTGCTTTATCATCAAATCCATGTCGTCGGGATTTTGAAAAATCAAGGAAGCTTGCGGATGCTTGAGCGCAAATTTAAGCGCAGGGCCGATCACAGCGCGCAAAAGCCGGGGCTTAACCCCTTCCCCTGAAAACAGGTACCCAAGCCCCGCAATCGTATAAACGACCCGCATTTTTGGGTAAAGCCGCGCACAAAGCCCGGCAATAAAGGCATATTTGAGCGTAATCGCATGCATAAGATCGGGTTTTTCGCGGGAAAGAACACGAAAAATCTCAAAAACAGTCTCTAAAACCGCAAAACCAATAAATTTGCCCTCAGGATTTGGAAGGTCGGCGGCGTGAAATCCTCGCGATGCAAGCTTTTTATCGCTGGAAGCACCACTCGCCGCTACAGTCACATCCCAGCCTGCCTCTTGCGCTCCAGCCGCGAGCGGCAGCCTGTGCGACCAGAACCAGTCCATATGATTGATAACGTACAGCAGCTTTTGAGGGCGCGTCACAGGCATATCTTATGCCGCCTTCACTTGCGCCGGGAAGTCCACCCGCGCCATTTCCTGAAGGCCGTGAGAGAGCGTATAGGGCCGTTTAAATCCCGTCCCCTCGATTTTGTCTGCCCGCACGATCGTACTCGCGCAGAATTTCTTCACCCGGATCATACTGATCGGGAAGTTGCGTCCTGTCACCTTCGCCAGCCCGTCAAACACTGCCCCGCCGGCAAGCCCCAAACCGTAAGGCAGAACAGGCCCCAGCCCTTGCATTCCCATGCTGGAGCGAATATCTGCGACCATATCGCGCATCGTCAAATCCGGCTTGTCGGCATAATTATAAAGCTGTATGCCCGGCCCAAAGGACAGCGTATGGGCAAGAAATGCGGCAACATTCCCGACATACGCTACCGATTTACGGTTTTCCCCGTTTCCGATCATGATAAACCGCCCGCGCGCGATCTGATCCATCAACGTATAGACATTCCCCCGGTTGTTCGGCCCAAACGTCGCCACCAGCCGCAGCGTGACCAGCTTGCGCGCCGTATCTTCGCGTGCCCACTCTTCAAACACCGCTTCGCTCTCCAGCTTTGATGTGCCGTAGTCGTTAAACGGCGCAGGCGTACTCTCTTCACTCGATTCCCCTGCATCCAGCCCGTAAACCGCCACGGTGCTCGTAAAGATAATCGTATGAATGCCGTTATCCTTGCACGCCTGCACAAGGCACTTCGCCCCGCCGACATTCACATCATAGTATTTCTGGATTGGCCGCACATCGTCGCGGTGCTCGGCGGCAAGGTGATAAACTGCATCCACCCCTTTAAGCGCGTACGTTAAAGCCTCTTGATGCGTAACATCAACATTTTCGCCCTTATCCGGATAGGTTTCAGAAGAGCGGATATCCAGCCAGAACGCCTCATGCCCCTCGGACAGAAGTTTTTCCATCAATACGGTCCCGATAAAGCCGGCCCCGCCGGTGACTGCGATTTTCATACGTCTAATCTCCTGTTTCCCCGCAAAATAGTCTATCCCCAACGCCTGCGCCAGTCCTGAAACATCAAAACCGCCCAGAGTTTTGGTGCATGGTTGCCCCTTCCCTTAAGATGGGCTTCCCAAAGATCGCGAATATGGCGGTAATCGAGAAACCCTTGCGCCCGGAGTTCATATTCGTCCAGCAAATCCTCGGCCCAGTCCTGTAAATCCCCGCGCAGCCACTCTGCCAGTGGAATGGAAAAACCCTGCTTGGGCCGCTCGAACATCTCTTCGGGGACATAGGTCTTCAAGACCTCCCGCAAAAGCCATTTGCCCTTCCCATCCCGGATTTTATAGGAAAGCGGCAGTCGCCATACATAATCATACACCCGTTTGTCCAGCAAAGGCGCGCGCGCCTCAAGGCTGACCGCCATACTCGCCCGATCCACCTTGGTCAGAATATCCCCCGGCAGGTACGATAACGTATCCCAGTACATCATATCTTCGGCAAAACTGAGCTCATCCACCTGCAAATCTTGAGAAACCAGCGGGATTTGGGCCTCTTTGCCGTCAAAAACAACGGACTTGGGCTTATCCCACAGGCTGACCAGCCGCAAATAAACATCGCTCGGCGTCTTTTTACCCAAAATATCGGCAAATTTATGCATATGCGTGCCAAATTGCGGGTGCGAAGGCCGCATTTTATCCCACCAGTGCGGCGGTATCGTGCCGATCATCTCCGCCATCTGGCGCCGCATAAAGGGCGGCAGGCTCTGTGCAAACGCGAAACTCCGCGGGCCGGAAACATGGCGGTTATACCCGCCCAGCATCTCGTCCCCGCCATCCCCCGACAACGCGACCGTCAAATCACCCCGCGCGAATTTCGAGACAAGATACGTCGGAATCGATGAAATATCCGCAAACGGCTCATCGTAAATCTCCGGCAACGAGGGCACCACGTCCAGCGCATCCTGCGCGCTGACATAAAGTTCATGATGTTCTGTCCCGAGATGCGCGGCAATTTGTTTGGCGTGCTCGGCCTCGTTAAACCCCTCCTCATGAAATCCGATCGTATAAGTCTTGACCGGGCTCCGGCTGTGTTTGCACATCAGGGCCGTCACCAGCGAGCTGTCGATCCCGCCGGATAAGAAAGCGCCCAGAGGCACATCGGCCACCATCCGCTCCTGAACGCAGGTCGAAAGGAGCGTATCAAAGTCCGCTGTGATATCTTCGCCCTCCGGCACCATATGGCCGCGCGCCGCCTCCAGAGCGGCTTTATGCGTCCAGTACGGCTCCATCAATGGCCCCAGATCCTGTCCACCGCGCAGCATCCGCATATCCAGCGCCATCATGCAGCCCGCAGGCAGGCTCCACACCTGCTGGTAAATACAAAGCGGCGCAGGCACATACCCAAAGCGCATATAGGCGGTTAAGCCTTCCCGCCCGACATCCCGCCGGAAATCCGGGTGCGCACATAGGGCTTTGAGCTCGGAGCCAAAGACCAGCGTGCTTCCTGCCCAGCCTACATAAAGCGGCTTTTTACCCATCCGGTCCCGCGCAAAGAACAACGCCTTCTCCCGCCGGTCCCACAGCGCAAACGCAAACATCCCATTGATTTTTGCCAGCGTTTCAGCAAGCCCATATTGGTCAATTAAGGCTAAGATGACCTCTGTATCGCTATGACCGCGGAAGGAAATCTTGTGCTGCGCCTCAAGGGTACGGCGCAAGTCGCGGAAATTATAAATCTCGCCGTTATAAACGATCATATAACGCCGGGACGCCGACTCCATCGGCTGCGCCCCCGCTTTGGAAAGATCAAGAATAGAAAGCCGCCGATGCGCCAGCGCCATCGGCACCTCCGGATCCTGCCACACATCCCCCGCATCCGGCCCGCGGCTCATCAGCGCTGCATTCATCTTCTGTGCGGTCGCATGTAGCCCTCGCCGATCAGGCCGCGCCTCAAAAGCATAAAGTCCCGTGATACCGCACATAAAACCTGTTCCATTCTTTTTGTCATTCCGAACGACTCCGGACCGGGGCCGGAGGAATCTTAAATATCCCCGGAAACTCCTAAGAACCCTCACATGCGTTCGGGATGACATTTTGAAATAATTATTATTTGTCCAAATGACGAGACGTCAACATAGAATTATAGAGCACCTCACGGCGCTCGCAACGACGAAGTCAATAAACAGGATTTTTTCTGACAAGTAAAAGCTTTTGGAACTGTTTTACGGGGCGGGCAATTCTGGTGAAGAACCTGAAACAGAAAACGTTTCATTAGCACAATTTATAAATCCTGTTAATGCCTCTTGGTCAATGTCTGACATTACTCTAAGCTTCCGTACAGCCCTTTGTAGAGAGTTCAGCCCGGCGTCATTCCTACCGTCCTGAAAGGCATCTGCCGCCCCTAAAATATATTCCCCGGCAATACGTAAATCACCGCCGGAATGTTGATCCCCAAACGCAGCCCCGGCACCGGATAGAAATCCACCAAACGCGCATAAAAGCATAGGGGAAGAAAAAAGCGTTCGAGCTAATTCTAAATTACCATTGATCACCCCAAAAACATCTTTAGCCGGCGCTGCATCACTCATATATCAACTCCCTATAAAATTATCCATAACGTTACCACAATTAAAAAATTCATGTAAATCAAAAAAGAGGCTATAATGGTGACTTCAGGAAAAGAGCAAACAAACCCATGAACATAGACCTTCTTTTCACCCCGAAGAACGAGGCAGGACTGATTTGCAGTAGCAACCTCGTGACCAAGGCCGTGGCGGCACTCTTCGACCTTGAAACCGGGATTTTATCGTTGGAGCTGTCCGATATGGACTCTCTTGAGCTGAATATCCCGGTGGAAGAAGAATTCCGTGAGCGCCTCGACCATTGCCCGCAAGTTCATGTCGGTGCGGTGAAGGAAGGCAAGATTGCGCAAGCCTATCAGGTGCCCTTGATGCTGCTGGACGATCCTTACCGCGCGCAGGCCTTTAGCCGGGTAAAACCGCCCAAAAAACCGCTCGCCGCCTTCCAGTATTTTCTCAAAAGCTGTACCTTCGGCCAGCCCGTCCACCGCGATGACGCCGGAGATGAGAGTACGATGGGCTGTATCCTCGGCGATGTCGTTCCGGCCGCCGTCGAGTTCGCGCCGCACCTCGCCCGCCGCCTGTCGATGGAAGTTGCGCCCACAGCCGCCCCGACCTTCGCTCCCGGCCTCGGTATGGGCGGCTCCTCTGGTGGAGGCGGCACGTACAGGCGCACCCACACCGCCCGCCACATCACGCCATACGAAGAGTCTGACGATCAGGAATAAAGTGAGAGATAACCGCAGGCGAACATCTTGTGCGGTTAAACAATATAACATAGCCTTAAACCGAAAAACGGACGAAACAGGCAATGTCTTTGGCGGTGTACTTATCCTTTATTCTAACCTGCATGATTATTGAATCCACGCCGGGCCCGAATATGGCGTATCTGGCGGTTCTAAGTGCGAGTAACGGACGCCGGGCGGGATTTGCCGCAACGCTTGGAATTGCTCTGGGCCTCCTCATCATCGGGATTGCCGCAGCCTTAGGCGTCGCAACGCTGATTTCAAATTCGAATATAGCCTATCAAGCGCTGCGTTGGGGCGGTATAGCCTATCTTCTCTGGCTGGCCTGGGACGGCTGGAAGGAAGAACCGGAAAATTCTCCCGTAAAGACAAACACCCCGCAAGCGCACGCCAACAGAAAGTATTTCCGCCGCGGGCTTATCGTAAACTTGCTGAATCCCAAGGCCGCCGTATTTTATGTCGCCATCCTGCCCGGATTTATCGCCGCATCCTCAGGCGCAACCGTGCAGGCCGTGACCTTGACCGTTACATATGTTATGGTCGCAACGGCAATCCATAGCGTGATCGTAACACTGGCCGGAACGGCGCAAAAATTTCTTGAAGACCAGAAAAGACGTTTGATCGCAAGGCGTGTCCTGTCTCTGGCTTTGGTGATAATCGCCATATGGTTCGGCATTTCAACAGGCAGGGAGGAGCTATGAAACTCACATTTTTAGGCGCAACCGGAACAGTAACCGGCTCCAAATACCTGCTGGAGGACGGCGGGAAAAGATTTCTGATCGATTGCGGTTTATTTCAGGGCTTAAAGGAACTGCGGCTTCGCAACTGGGAAAAGCTCCCGATTGATCCGGCCTCTTTGGACGCGGTGATTTTAACCCATGCGCATATTGACCATTCCGGCTATTTGCCTCTGATTTGCAGGAACGGCTTCAAGGGCCCGGTCTATTGTTCGTCCGGCACAGCGGATCTGTGTAACATTCTCCTGCCTGATAGCGCATACCTTCAGGAAGAGGACGCCGAGCGCGCCAACAGATACGGCTATTCCAAACATAGCCCCGCGCTGCCGCTCTACACACAGGAAGATGCCAAGGCCGCCCTGCAACAGATTAAGCCCGTTTCCTTTGGCGATGAACATCGCCTGAGTGACATGCTCTCCTTCCGTCTGACCCACGCCGGGCATATTCTGGGCGCGGCCTGCGTGACCATCAATGATGGCATGACATCCCTGACGTTCTCAGGTGACTTAGGAAGATTACACGATCCCGTCATGATCGCTCCGGCGCAGATTCAGGAAACGGATTTTCTGCTGCTGGAATCCACCTATGGCGACCGGTTGCACGATAAAGCCGACCCGCTGGACCAACTCGAGGAAATCATCATTAGAACAGCGGCCCGCGGCGGAACGGTCGTCGTCCCGGCTTTCGCCGTCGGGCGGGCACAAAGCCTGATGTATTATATATACATGCTCAAAAGCACAGGCCGCATTCCGGACATTCCCGTCTATCTCGATAGCCCGATGGCGATCAGCGCGACCAGGCTGCTGCAAAAACACCATGCAGAGCACCGCCTGTCCAAAGATTTATGCGGAGCTGTATGTTCAAGTGTGTTCTACACCCAGACCGTCGATCAATCGAAGGAGATTTACGGCAAGAACAATGGCCTGCCCTCAATCATTATTTCCGCCAGCGGCATGGCAACCGGCGGGCGGGTCTTGCACCATCTCAAGCATTTTATCGGAGACCCCAGAAACACGGTGCTTCTGGCCGGGTTCCAGGCGGCAGGAACGCGTGGCGCAAAGCTGGCCGCAGGCGAAAAGGACATAAAAATTCATGGCGATTCCCACCCTGTACGCGCCGAAATCTGTAAGCTGGATACGATGTCCGCCCATGCCGATTATGAGGAAATCCTCGAATGGCTAAGACATTTCCGTCAAGCGCCGCGCAAAACCTTCCTCACCCACGGCGAGCCGGAGGCAGCCCTTTCCCTGAAGGCGAAAATAGAGGAAAAACTGGGATGGACCGTAGTCATACCAGAGTACGGACAAAAAGAAGAACTATAGAACCGACGAAGCGTTACTTTTTCTGCTGACTGCGAATTTTACGCCACTGCGCGACATTGGCATTGTGCTCTTCCAGCGTTTTGGCAAAAACATGACCGCCCGTGCCGTCCGCGACGAAAAAGAGAAAGTCATTTTCCTCCGGGTGAAGCGCAGCCTCAATCGCCGCCCGTCCCGGATTGGCAATCGGCCCCGGCGGCAGACCGGGATAAAGATAGGTATTATAAGGCGAATCGACTTCAAGATCTTTCTTGAGAAGACGCCGCCCCAGCGGGCCTTTCCCCTTATTCTCAGGCTTCCCGCCAGTGAGCGCGTAAATCACGCTGGGGTCTGTCTGGAGCGCAATCCCTTTGCGTAGACGATTGACGAAGACCCCGGCGATACGGTTACGCTCGCCCGCAACAGCCGTTTCCTTCTCGACGATTGATGCCAGCACCAACGCTTCCTCTTTTGTCGTAAAAGGCAAATCCTCATCTCGGGACTCCCATAATTCATCAAGCGTACGCGTCATCGCCTCCTTCATGCGAAGAGCAACCGCGTCCCGCGCCTCGTCCTTTTGGTAACTGTACGTTTCAGGCAAAAGAGAGCCTTCCGGCTGGTTTTCATCAATATCACCAGAAAGTTCCGGGGCATTTTTGAGGATTTGAATCACCTCGAAACTGGTGAGGCCTTCGCGTATCGTAAGACTTCTTTGGACAACCTTCCCCGATTCCAGAAGATCCAGAACGCCCTTCATCGAAAGATGCGCATCAAACGCGTACTCCCCGGCTTTCAAGCCGCTTTGTCGGCCTGTCACCCGAGCCATAAACCGGAAAAGCAGTGGCTGTTCAACAACGCCCTCTTTTTCGAGCTTATCGGCGATCATCGCCACGCCGTAGCCGGGAGGAACAATGACAGTTTTTTCTTCTGTAAGAGGTCCCGGCGCATGGTAGCTATGCCAGACCCAGACCGTCCCGCCACCGATCAAAAGCGCGATCGCCAGCAAATGCACGGATATAATCGTGAGAATAAAACGCATAAAAGAAAATCCAACAGTTTGGCTGGAAAGAAAAACGAAGCAACAGCGTAATGGCTTCCCTCTCTTTTGTCCAGACACAGAAAACAGGGTTTAACAAAGCCTCATCCACAGCTATAGTGCCCATGGGAAGTTTTAGGTTAAGGGAGATAGAGTATGAAAAACAGCCAGTTTGATCTGTTGCGGCATCGGCGGTTTGCCCCGCTTTTTATCACGCAGTTCCTTGGCGCTTTTCATGACAATATTTTCAAAAATGCCCTCGTCGCCCTGATGGTGTTCGGCGCGGTCTCCGGCAGCGGCGATCAGGACAAAACCATTGCCGCCATCGCGATGGGCGTTTTCATGCTCCCCTTCATCCTGTTCTCGGCGCTTGCCGGGCAATATGCCGACAAATACCCCAAGGAAAAAGTTATCCGCGTCGTTAAACTCGCCGAAGTTTTTATCGCGGTCTCAGGCGCCCTTTCCCTGCTCACGGGCTCGGAAACCCTGTGCTTTATTACGCTCTTCACCCTCGGCGCGCAGTCCGCCTTTTTCGGCCCGAGCAAATATTCGATCCTGCCCGAACATCTGGCCGAAGACGAATTGATCGGCGGTAACGCCCTCCTCAACACCAGCACCTTCCTCGCCATCCTGATCGGAAGCGTTCTGGGCAATGTTCTTGTGAATATCGAAGGCATCGGTACAAGTGTCGTCAGCCTGATGCTGCTCGCCTGCGCGGTCTCAGGCTACATCGCCAGCCGTTCGATCCCGGAAACCAAAGCCGCTTCGCCGGACATCAAGATCAACTACAATATTGTGACCGAAACCTACGCCATCCTGCACAATCTGTTCACCTTCCGCCGCAGTGTTTTCGAAGCGGCTTTGGGCGTCTCATGGTTCTATTTTATCGGGGCGATGTTTATGTCCCAATTACAGGGATTCACCAAAATCACCCTGCACGCCAATGAAAACGTCTTCACCCTGTTCATGGTTATATTCGCGATCGGCGTTGCCGTTGGCGGACTTCTCAATAACCGACTTCTTCAGGGCCGCGTGGAAGCTGTCTACGTCCCGCTCGCCGCGCTGGGCATCACGCTGTTCTCCATCGATCTCTTCTTCGCTGGGGTGCTCTACACACCCCCGGCGAGCGAGACGCTGACCGGTCTCGGCGCATTTTTAGGAACTTTCTCCGGCTGGCGCATGATCGCCGATGTCTTCCTGATCGCCATATGCGGCGGGATATTTGTTGTCCCCCTCAACACGATCATCCAGCACGACACGCCCGATGAAATCCGCTCCCGTATTCTCGCAGGCTCAGCCATCCTTGATTCGATCTTTATTGTCACCTCGGCGATTATCTCCTTTGTCTTGCTGAATATCGGGATCAATATCCCGTTTGTCATCCTGATCTTCGCCCTCGCCAACGCCTTGGTCGCGATCTATATCTGCCAGCTTCTCCCGGAATATTTGCTTAAAACCTTGCTACAAGGCTTGTTCAAGCTCCTATACAAGGTCGAGGTACGCGGTATTGAAAATATCAAGAAAGCGGGCAACCGCGCGCTGATCGTCGGCAACCACGTCTCCCTGCTCGACCCGCCGCTCCTCGCTGCGTTCCTGCCCGGTCGCCCGATGTTCGCCGTCAACAGCTTCGTCGCCGAGTGGGTCTGGGTGAAACCTTTCCTCAAGCTGGTTGACGCGTTCCCGCTCGATCCCACCAATCCCTTCTCGGTCAAATCCCTGATCAAGGAAGTGGAAAAGGACAAGCATTGCGTGATCTTCCCGGAAGGCCGCCTGACCGAGACCGGCGCCTTGATGAAAATCTACGAAGGCCCCGGTATGATCGCCGATAAGTCGGACGCGATGATTCTCCCCGTCCGTCTCGACGGCGTTCAACACACAGCCTTTGCCCGCCTGAAGGACAAGGTGCCTTTGCGCAAATTCCCGAAAGTCACCATCACCATCCTTGAGCCGCGCCACTTCAAAATCCCGGACGCGTTAACCGGACGCGCTCGCCGCCAGATGGCCGGGCTTCAGCTCTACGACCTGATGGAACAAATGATGTTCCAGACCGAAGACCGTAATCAGACCCTTTTCAGCGCATTGATGAAGGCCCGCTACATCAACGGCAGCAACGCCCCGATCGCCGAAGACGTCGAGCGCAAGCCGATGACCTTCAAAACATTGGTCAAGGGCGCGATTGTTCTGGGACGTAAATTCGCAGCCACCACAACGCGCGGCGAAAATGTCGGGATGCTGCTGCCCAACTCCTGCGCAACCCTGACCGCCTTCTTTGGTTTGCAGGCCTTTGGGCGCGTCCCGGCAATGCTCAATTTCTCCGCCGGCCAGCACGCGATCCTTGCCGCCTGTACCGCGGCGCAGCTCAAGACCGTAATCACCTCCCGTAAATTTATCGACTTCGCCCGCCTCGGCGACCTCGCCGCCGCAATGGAAGAACAGGGTCTGAAGCTCGTCTACCTAGAAGACATCAAGAAAGGCCTCACCCCGCTTGACAAGGCGCGTAGCCTCTACGCCGCCCGCACCGCGCGCCTGATCCATGAATCGCAGAAGGTAAAGCCGGACGATCCGGCGGTCGTCCTGTTCACCTCGGGCTCTGAAGGCTTGCCCAAAGGCGTCGTCCTCTCGCACGCCAACATCATGAGCAACATTATCCAGCTCACCGCCCGCGTCGATTTCAACCGTCAGGACATAGTTTTTAACTGCCTGCCGATGTTCCACTCCTTCGGCCTGACGGGAGGCACGCTTCTGCCTGTGCTCTCGGGCGTGCGCACATTCCTTTACCCCAACCCGCTTCATTACCGGATTGTTCCCGAACTGGTGTACTCGTCCAACGCGACCATCATGTTCGGCACCGACACGTTCCTCAACGGCTATGCGAAGAAAGCCAACGCTTACGATTTCTACCGCATGCGCTATATCTTTGCCGGAGCCGAAAAAGTCCGCGAGGAAACCCGCCAGATTTACATGGAACGCTTCGGCGTGCGCGTCCTCGAAGGATACGGCTCGACCGAAACCTCCCCTGTCATTGCCTGCAACGCACCCATGCACACCAAACCCGGCAGCGTCGGACGCCTGCTCGCGGGTCTGGAATATCGTCTGGCCGATGTGCCCGGCGTCGATCAGGGAGGCCGCCTGTCGGTCAAAGGGCCAAACGTCATGCTGGGCTACTTGCGCGCCGAAAATCCAGGTGTCCTGGAGCCGCCGCCGGAAGGTTGGTACGACACCGGTGATATCGTCGACATCGACGAGGAAGGCTATGTGTCAATCCTTGGCCGCGCCAAACGCTTTGCCAAAATCGCAGGCGAAATGGTATCCCTCACCAGCGTTGAAACCTATGTCAAAAAAGTCTACCCGGACCACAACCACGCGGTCGCATCGATCCCCGATAAGCGCAAAGGCGAACAGCTTGTTCTGGTGACCACCAACGATAAGGCAGCCAGAGAAGACCTCTCGAAATACGCCTCCGAAAACGGTATCAGTGAACTGGCCGTCCCTAAGACCATCCTGTTGATTGAGAGTATTCCGGTTCTTGGTACCGGCAAAACAGACTATGCCGAAATCCAGCAATTCGTAGAGATGCGAAGGGTCAAAGTCGCATAAAATTTTTGACCCCCCGCTTTTAGAAAATGATAAGATATTTCTGATACACATATTACTGGCGCGCGCGGCGCATGTACCAACCGAAATGAGACGGACCCGATGGAAGACGAGGAAGAAGAAGCCAGAAAAAGAGCGATAAAAGCCGCTTTTAGTGAAAGATTCGAATCGTTTCAGGACTCCCTGCTGCTGCTTTACATCAAAAACAACCTAAGCGGCCGTAACAAGTTCCGTGAAAAATGGCCGCATGCGGCGAACTATGTCTTTGGACCAGAGCTTGTGAATTACGATGATCATGGCGTAACCGACCGCAACCATCGCAGTAATCTAGAGGAAGAAGCGGAAAACCGGCGGATAGACATCCTGAATGTCATTGATGAAGCGACCCTCAAAAGCGTGAAGTCAGGATCACTGGAGTTTGAATATATTGGCGGTGTTCTCGATCACTTTGGCCCGGACATTTCACGTTTGATCTACGCGGAAAACATTATTGAACGTGTGCGGCCCGGTATGTTGAAAGACAGTGGACCGGCGGATACAGGATCTTCTTATTCAAGTGATATCCCAGAAGATTTAAACTTTACCGTCGCAGACGATATCGACGATAACCTCAAACCGATTGAGACATCCGTACCAAAACTCGCGCCGGAAAATCTACCGCAAGAGCCGCAAGAAGCCCCGAAAGCACCAATGCAGGCGGAACAGCCTCCAGCGTTTGAAGAGGATGACGGCCCTGGTCTTTTTGAGCCGAATGCCTTTGAATCCGATCCATATGCAAAGCCTGATCAGCCGGAGCAAGCGAGCGTTGAACCACAGCCGTTTAGCGATCCAGATGCAAATATTCAGGATATAAAGGCGCCATCGCAAGATGCCCCGAAGGGCCCGGAGGAACCTGTCCGGCCAGAAGAGCAGCCTTTTATGGCAGAAGAAAAACCTTCGCAGCCTGAAGCCCCGCCAAAGGGCTACTATATGGACTTGTTCAACAAGGTTGCGGCGTAGTAGGCGCTTTCAAGCTCTGCAAGCAAATCACGATGAGCGTGAGCAGAAGAACGGCACCGCCCTGATGCATCACCGCCAGCGGAAGCGCCACGCCGGAAAACAAGGTCGTAAGCCCCAGTCCAACCTGTAACAACGCCATCACGCCAATTGCCCAGAAGCACCATTCACGCCGCTTGCGAAAGACGACAGCGCGCAGGGCAAGACTCGTCACGATAACAAAAGTCGTCATCGCCAGCCAGCGATGAACAAACTGAACCCCTGCCGGAATATCAAGCAAAGCGTGCCACAACGGCTTATAAAACCAGACCTCCTCGGGAACCAGACCATCTCCCATCAGCGGGAAGCTGTCGTTATAAACAAGGCCAGCGTCCAGTCCTGCCGTCAAAGCACCCCAAAAAATAGTAATGACGATCGCCAGAAGAGCCGCAAGCGCGTGAACGCGCAAACTATTATCAGCCTTTGTCGGAAGCCCTCGCGCGGCAAAGAGGAAAGACAAGCCCTGCCGCAACATCAAGACAAAGATCAATAATGCCAGAAGCAAATGCGCCGCCAGTCGGTAATGGCTGACCGCCGGCTGGTCGACAAGTCCGCTTTTCACCATATACCAGCCCATAAATCCTTGCGCGCCGCCGAGCAGAAAAATCCCGACAAGCGGCAAAATACGGTCTTTGGGAACCTGTTTGCGCACCAGAAAATAAACAAAGGGCAGGGCGTAGAACATCCCGATCAGCCGCCCTAAAAGGCGATGAAACCATTCCCAGAAGAAGATATGCTTGAAATCTTCCAGGCTCATCCAGAAATTTTGTTTTTCGAATTGCGGCGATTGCTTATAGAGATCAAAGGCCTCTTCCCATTGAACCTGATTAAGCGGCGGCAAAGCCCCGGTTACTGGCCGCCATTCGACAATAGATAGGCCGGACTCGCTCAGTCGCGTAATCGCCCCCACCAGAACCATGCAAAATACCGCAAAACAGCAAAAAAACAGCCAGTAAGCCAGCGCGTTCAAATACTGCATATGTTTTTGCGGAATAAGGTCAGTCATAATTTTTTTCAAAAGGCATGATCGAGCAGCTTCAAACAACCCGTCCACTTATGCTAGGGTCGTCCAAAGCCATAAACCGGGAAAAGAGTGATGGCAAGTTTTGATTTAATCGAGATGGCGACCAAGGGATATGATTTTACCTGGAAGCACCGCACCTATATAGCGCGCGCCGCCATTCCACTGATATTTCTCAAAATAATCTGTGAATTGTCGATAGGCGTCTTAGGCCTTGAAAAAAACATCCTGCGTCAGGAACTGGTGATGATGCCAGCCTACGCCCTCGAAGCCTTGTTTTTTTGCAATCTCGTCCGCTATGCCCTCTACCGGGAGCCGATTATTATGCCGGGGCTGGTACCGGTGCTGCCGACTGTGCTGGAGCCGCCCCCGGTTCCATATCAGGGAAGGTTAAGTAGAAGACTTTGCCTGAAAGCCGGAATCGCGTTCTATCTCCTGTTTAAGATTCTACTGATTGTGCTGAGTTGGGGAAACATCGCATTATCGGAGGGGCACAGTCCCGGCGACATGCCGAACTATGAAATTACCCCCTTGGTATCATTTGCAATGCTTATGCTCATCTGGGCATTGCTGTGGGTCTTCCTTTGGCTCATCCGGATGTCATGGGCGTTTGTGGCGGCCACCCTTGGCTATTCGGTGAAGATTTACTTTAAACATGTCTTCAAAGTCAGAGTTGCATTGTCCGTAGTTGGCCTGATGCTGCTCTGCCTTGTCCCGTTCGATGTGGTCTTCGAGTTTACAAGAGAAAGCATGGTCAACTTTTTTGAAGGTCACCGCGCCATTCAAATCATCATGTCGAGCGTGATTTCAACGCTGGGGGAAACCCTGCTGACGGCGATCTCGACCATCGCTATGACCTATGCTATACACACGCTTCTGACAAAGCAGGAAAAGGAAAAGAGATGAAAATCTATGTCACCGACCAGAAAGGTGAAAACCACGAGCTCGAAGCCGTCGAAGGATGGCGCGTCATGGAAATCATCCGCGAGTACGGCCTGCCGATCAAGGCCGAGTGCGGCGGCGCCTGTGCCTGCGCAACATGCCATGTCTATGTCGATGAAGACTGGGTCGATAAAATCCCGTCTATGCGTGATGACGAAGAAGAAATGCTCGATGAAGCCTTCGACGTACAGGATAACTCCCGCCTCTCCTGCCAGCTCATCATGGATGAAAGCCTCGACGGCCTGAAAGTCACCCTCGCCGTGTATCCGGACTAAGGCGTTATTGCAACGTCCCTTGCCAGTCGGCAAAACGGTAGTCGCCCGGCGTAATCAGACTTTGCCGCGCCACGTACACCGAGTGGATTTTCCCCTCGATCTCGCGCGTCCAGAAATCCAGAAAATTCTTCAAAACCGGGAATTTCGGCGCAACGTCATATTCCTGCCAGATATACTCCTGCAAAAGCTGCTCGTAATCCGGCAAGTGATACAAAATCCGCGCCGTCGTCAGGCGATAATCGCCCATCTGCCGTATCAGGTCTGCCATCAGTATAACCTCCTGTTATTCTGGCCTTTTCCCCTGATTTTATCATAATACAGTGAATCTTTCCAAAATTTTAACGCCCACAAATATTTACAGAATAATTTATTGCGTCATTTGCCTATTTTAAGATATAAAAGACAAACACAAAATTAAACTAAAACAAAATAAGGTGATAAATGCCAAAAAGAAAGCCCAGCTCAAGGCCATTTGCAGATATGAAGCTAACGCTAAAATGGCCTGCCCATCCAGCGCAATTGGGGCCATTGAGAACGCCTTTATCTTACTATCTTCCCGAAGTTGAAGAAGCCATGAAAGGTCAGAATATGCAATCAATATTCGATCTTATCGCTCGTATCAGGTGGCTGGAAGGCTTTGATCAAGTAGAAGAGTTTTTAGGAGCCCGAGTTTCTGTAAATGGAAATGATGTAGAAGAGTTGATTCTTCGAGAGAAAGCAGGCTTGGTTGTATCTCAAGAGACGGCGATAAAAGAACTAATAGCAATGGCCTTGGAGTCAGATAAAGAAACTCTTTTTGGCCCGCCAGAAGATCAAAGAAACATGGTTCCCCTAAAAGACGCACCACCACACATCTTGTCTGTTGATGGAAAAGAGATTTTATACGAGCAAATAGCCGCAGACATGCAAAACGTTCTCTTGGACATGGTAAAAAAAGCAAGCGGAAGTCCGCCGGTAAGGAAATCTCCAAGAGAGAAAATTTTTTGGGATTACGTGCAAGCAATGATAGAAAAACCTCCAGTGGATATGTATGATGAAAAAAGGAAAATTGCAGAAAAGTACAGTGTTTCACAAGAAGAGGTTGGCGCGATCTTTTTAGATATATTGAAGAAACTAAAACAAGATGCAAATCAACTAGAGCAACACCTCCCGGCCTGGGATGAGCAAGACCAGTCGATGCCCGTAACGGACCTGGCTTAGCCGTCTGGCAACCAACATTAATATATTTCAGGCAGAAATTTTCTTGAAAATTACTGGGTAGTATCCTATAGCTTTAGCACTCTCTCGGCACGAGTGCTAACCGCGCTTCTATGCCGGATGATGGGAGAGGGGTCTTTTCAAAGGCTGGCCTGAAAAAAAGGCAGCGAAAAGGCTCGCTTGTTAAACCATAACCAACAGGAGAAAAGCAATGGCTAAATCCATTAAATTCCGCCCGCTGCATGACCGCGTGCTGGTTCGCCGCATCGAAGCGGACACCAAAACCGCCGGTGGGATCATTATCCCTGACTCAGCAACAGAAAAGCCGATCGAAGGCGAAGTGATCGCAGTCGGCAAAGGCCACATCAACGACAACGGCGATGTTCGTCCGCTGGATGTGAAAGCTGGCGACAAGGTTATCTTCTCGAAATGGTCCGGCACCGAAATCAAAATCGACGGTGAAGACCTGCTCGTCATGAAAGAATCAGACATCGTCGGCGTGATCGCTGCCTAAGTCTCAACACGAAATTAAAGGAGAAATATAATGTCTGCTAAGGACGTACTATTCGAAGAACGCGCCCGCGAGGAACTGCTCAAAGGCGTAGACATCATTGCAAACGCAGTGAAAGTAACCCTCGGTCCAAAAGGCCGTAACGTTGTGATCGAGCGCTCTTTCGGCGCGCCGCGCACCACG
This sequence comes from Alphaproteobacteria bacterium, assembly GCA_020445145.1. Lineage (GTDB taxonomy): Bacteria > Pseudomonadota > Alphaproteobacteria > Micavibrionales > Micavibrionaceae > JAGRHC01. The sequence goes on along the minus strand of JAGRHC010000021.1, from coordinate 1,484 downwards.
AAAGACGGTGTTTCCGTTGCCAAGGAAATCACGCTGAAGAACAAACAGCAAAACGTCGGCGCACAGCTGATCCGTGAAGTGGCTTCCAAAGCCAACGATCAAGCCGGTGATGGTACGACAACCGCGACCGTTCTGGCGCAATCTATTGTTCGCGAAGGCGTAAAGGCTGTTTCTGCTGGCCGTAACCCGATGGACCTCAAACGCGGGATCGACCAAGCGGTTGCTGCTGTCGTTGAAGACCTCAAAAAACGCGGTAAAAACGTCAAAACCAACGACGAAATCAAGCAAATCGGAACTATTTCTGCAAATGGCGAAGCCGAAATCGGCGAAATGCTTGCAGAAGCGATGGAAAAAGTCGGTAAAGAAGGCGTGATCACCGTTGAAGAAGCAAAATCCCTCGGAAACGAACTCGAAGTCGTTGAAGGGATGCAATTCGACCGCGGCTACCTGTCTCCTTACTTCATCACCGATGCCGACAAAATGCAGGCCGTTCTCGAGAACCCATACATCCTCCTGAACGAAGGCAAGCTCTCCAACCTGCAGGCCATGTTGCCTGTTCTGGAAGCTGTCGTTCAATCCTCACGTCCGCTTCTGATCGTTGCTGAAGATGTAGAAGGCGAAGCGCTGGCGACCCTCGTGGTCAACAAACTGCGCGGCGGCCTGAAAATCGCAGCCGTGAAAGCACCGGGCTTTGGCGACCGCCGCAAGGCAATGCTGGAAGACATGGCGATCCTGACCGGTGGTCAGGTCATCTCCGAAGACCTCGGCATCAAGCTTGAGAACGTCTCCCTCGACATGCTCGGCACCGCGAAAAAAGTCTCCATCACCAAAGACGACACCACGATCGTTGATGGCGCTGGTAAGAAAAAAGAGATCGAAGCACGTTGCGCGCAGATCCGCCGTCAGGTCGAAGAAACCTCTTCCGACTACGACAAGGAAAAACTGCAAGAGCGTCTGGCGAAACTCTCCGGCGGTGTGGCTGTTCTGCGCGTTGGCGGAGCGACCGAAGTCGAAGTGAAAGAGCGCAAAGACCGTGTTGACGATGCGCTGCACGCCACACGCGCAGCCGTCGAAGAAGGCATCATCGCCGGTGGCGGTGTCGCACTTCTCTACGCAACCCGTGCGCTGGAAAAGCTGACAGGCGACAATGACGACCAGACAGTCGGCGTTGAAATCGTCCGCCGCGCCCTGCAAGCCCCGATCCGTCAGATCGCGGAAAACGCAGGCGATGAAGGTAGCGTAATCGTCGGCAAGCTTCTGGAGCAAAAAGACACGAACTACGGCTTTGATGCCCAAAAAGGCGAGTACACCGACATGGTGAAATCCGGCATCATCGACCCCGTAAAAGTCGTGCGCTGCGCGCTTCAGGATGCAGCGTCCGTTGCATCACTCCTGATCACCACCGAAGCGATCATCACCGAAGCACCGGAAGAAAAATCCGCTGCCGGTGCAGCTGGTGGCATGGGCGACATGGGCGGCATGGG
>JAGRHC010000087.1 GCA_020445145.1 Alphaproteobacteria bacterium | reverse complement strand
ACGGCCTGATGCAGGCGATTGCCCGTGTGAACCGTGTATTCCGAGACAAGCCAGGTGGCTTGGTCGTCGATTATATCGGTATCGCCCATAACCTGAAACAAGCCTTGTCGATATACTCCCCTGGCGACCGTGAGGAAGTCGGTATTGATGAACGGCAGGCGGCTCTTGAGATGATGCGTCGCTTTGAAATCGTCCGTGATATGTTCCATGGGTTCGATTATCAGCGTGGACTGAAAGGTACTCCGGCAGAGCGTCTGGCGACCATGGCAGAAGCACTGGAATGGATATTGGATCAACAGCACCGCGATGCAGAAAAAGAGCAAACAGAAGACGCCAAGAAAGCCATCCTTCGTAAATTCCCCGACGCTGTGGTCGGGCTTTCACGCGCTTATGCCTTGGCGGCAACATCGCCTGAAGCTGGGAATATTCGGGATGATGTCGGGTTTTTCCAAGCTATTCGTGCTGCCCTGATTAAAAGCGAGCCTGGCAAGGGAAAAACCCAAGCCGAGATTGATGTTGCCGTTCAACAGATGGTCAGCCGGGCCGTGGTTTCGACGGAAATTGTCGATATTCTCTCAGCGGCGGGCATCAAATCGCCGGATATCTCGATCCTGTCCGACGAGTTTTTGGCCGAAATTCAGGGCATGAAGAAGAAAAACCTTGCCCTCGAAGCCTTGCAAAAACTGATCAACGGTGAGATTAAATCCCGTACCAAATCCAACGTGGTTCAATCCAAGAAATTCAGCGAGCGGCTGGAAGCTGCTGTTCGACGCTATCATAACAACGCCATCACCGCCGCCCAGCTTCTGGAAGAACTGATCGCTATCGCTAAAGACATCAAGGCCGACCGTGAGCGTGGCGAAGAACAGGGTTTGAGTGAGGAAGAAATCGCCTTCTATGATGCCCTGGCGGAAAATGATAGCGCTCTGCAGTTGCTTGGCGACGATAAGCTCCGGGTGATTGCCACAGAACTTGTCATTTCTGTTCGTAATAATATTTCGGTTGATTGGATGCATCGTGACAGCGCCCGCGCCAAGCTACGGATTGAGGTCAAGAAAATCCTGAAGAAATATGGCTATCCGCCAGATTTGCAGGATGCTGCCGTCCAAACAGTCCTGCAGCAGGCCGAGGTATTAGCTCCGTTGTGGGCATAATCACGTCATACTTCTAACCCACAAATATTGCTTTTCTGACTGTGTACCTCTGCGCTTCCCTCATGCTCTCCAGCCCCCTTTCTCAAACGCTACACTACACAGGGGCAAAATTTTGTGCTTATAAGGCGGAAACGGTTGTAAATACGTCAGATCATTACGCAGATTTCGCCACGGGTTCGGAAAGATTCGACCCACGACTCTGTGATATGTGGAACCTGGCGCTCCGTTTCTAGTTTTAATTTGAGTGGGTTTCACACCGCCAGTTCCTATTTAAACGCTGC
>JAGRHC010000086.1:951-2584 GCA_020445145.1 Alphaproteobacteria bacterium | reverse complement strand
CGGTCTGAACCGGCGGGGGAGGCGGCGGTCAGATTGGTCCAACTGCTATTTTCGTATCCTTCAAATTTGGCTGTTGTGCCGTTGTAGCGGATCATGCCGTTGACGGGGGTTCCGGGGCGTTGTGCTGTTGTTCCGGAGGGTAGAACAACGGCATCTGTTGCTGCACCGACATCAATGACGCCACGGGCGGTGAGTTGTGTGGCGGGGATAGCAGGGTCGATGACCATATTTCCACCGAAGAGGCCCATGGTGTTATTGGCTGCGAAATCAACGCCGTCTTGGTCGCCCATGAATACGCCCATGGACTGGATTCCTGAAATTTGAGGTGCTGTTGTAATTGTAATAGCGTCATCCATCAGGCCGATAGCCAGAGAGCCGTCTCCGTTGCCACTTCCTGCTGTACCGTTCCCCGCGATGACATCACGTCCAATTGCTGTGCCATAATATCCGCTTGCTACTGTATTTCTTCCTATTGCGGCGCTGTAGTTCCCGCTGGCGGTTGGATTGTAACCGAAAGAAACGCTGCCGACTGCCGAGGAAATGCCGCTATATCCGATGGTTGTTGATCTCGTGCCGGAAGCTGATGAGCTATCTCCCACAGCTATGCTGTAATCACCTGAAGCTGTTGTATTTCTTCCTAAGGCGGTACTGAATGCTCCTATACTACTATCATCCCATTGTGTTCCTGTGGCTTGACCGGCACGGAATGCGCCTGTGGAGACATCGAAGAACATGCGGTTGTCTTCGGAGCCGGTGCCGGTATCGTTGGTTTGGTATGAGCCTACAATGAAGTCGCCTGCGGCGGTGTAGACGAAGGTTGCCGCAGCGGCGAGGCTGCCGCCAGAGTTGAACTGGATTTGGCGGTCTGAACCGGCGGGGGAGGCGGCGGTCAGATTGGTCCAACTGCTATTTTCGTATCCTTCAAATTTGGCTGTTGTGCCGTTGTAGCGGATCATGCCGTTGACGGGGGTTCCGGGGCGTTGTGCTGTTGTTCCGGAGGGTAGAACAACGGCATCTGTTGCTGCACCGACATCAATGACGCCACGGGCGGTGAGTTGTGTGGCGGGGATAGCAGGGTCGATGACCATATTTCCACCGAAGAGGCCCATGGTGTTATTGGCTGCGAAATCAACGCCGTCCTGATCGCCCATGAATACGCCCATGGACTGGATTCCTGAAGTTTTTGGTTTTGTTGTAATGGTCACTGCGTCATCCATCAGACCAATGGCCATAGATCCGTCACCGCTACCATTATTGGCGGTTCCGTCTCCAGTGATGGCATCTCTTCCCATTGCTATACTGTATAGACCGCCTGAGTTGGTACCGTGACCTATGGCTGTGCTAAAGCCACCACTCGCTGTAAGATGGTGTCCGAGTGCCACGGAGCCGGTTCCACTGGCTGTTGGTGTGTAACCGATGGCTGTGGCGAATTGTGCTGTTACTGTAGCGCTTCGTCCGATGGCAATTGAGTGAGATTGGGTTGCGTTTGCTGCGTAACCGGCGACGAATGTATAATTGCCACTGGCTATCGGGTGGAAGCCTAGGCCGATACTGTGGTCTCCAATATTGCTGTCATTCCATTCTGTCGTAGCAGCTGATCCTGCTCTAAATGCGCCTGTGGAGACATCGAAGA
>JAGRHC010000086.1:0-838 GCA_020445145.1 Alphaproteobacteria bacterium | reverse complement strand
CGGTCTGAACCGGCGGGGGAGGCGGATGTGAGGTTTGTCCATAAACTGCTTTCGTAGCCTTCGAATTTGTTTGTGGTGGAGTTGTAGCGGATCATGCCGTTGACGGGGGTTCCGGGGCGTTGTGCCGTGGTGCCGCGTGGGATGACGATTGCGTCTGTTGCTGCGCCAACATCAAGTACACCGCGTGCGGTGAGTTGTGTTGCAGGGACTGCCGGGTCAATGACCATTTTGCCGCCGAAGAGGCCCATGGTGCTGGTTGCGCTCATGGTGAGGCCGTCTTGGTCTCCCATGAAGATCCCTAGGGATTGGGTGCCGGTTACTTGCGGTTTTGTTGTGATGGTTACAGAAGAACCAATTAGGCCTAATGCCATAGACGCGTTGCCGCCTGCAACTGTTTGATTGCCCATGGCAACACTTCCATAGCCACTTGCTGTATTTAAGGCGCCGGTGGCAAAACTACTGCTGCCGCTTGCGGTGTTGTAATAACCTATTGCTGTGCTTCTTGTGCCGCTTGCTACAGAATTTTGACCTACTGCAAGGCTGTTTCCACCGCTTGCTGTGGTATTAGAACCCATTGATACGTCATAGCCGCCTGATGCAATTGCATTGTTACCCATAGCAGTACTAAAGTTACCAGTATTTGTTGTATTCCACTCCGTCCCTGTGGCTATACCTGCTCTAAACGCGCCTTTTGTTGGGTTGAAGAACATTCGTCTGTCTTGTGTTCCCGTTCCTGTATCGTCAAGTTGGTAGGAGCCGACAATGAAGTCGCCTGCGGCGGTGTAGACGAAGTTTGTTGTGGCGGCGAGGTTGCCGCCGGAGTTGAACTGAATCTGAC
>JAGRHC010000002.1 GCA_020445145.1 Alphaproteobacteria bacterium | reverse complement strand
CCCAGAAGAAGATGATGTCGAATCCCGTCAGCAGGACGTCGGTGGCGTAGTATTTTTCGAGTTCCGGGGTTTTATCCGGCCAGCCGAGGGTGGAGAACGGCCAGAGGGCGGACGAGAACCATGTGTCGAGGACGTCTTCATCGCGTGTGAGTGCGACCTCTTCCTCGTAATGCTTCAGGGCGAGATCTTTGGCTTCTTCCTCGGTTTCGGCGACGAAGACTTCACCGCCGGGTCCGTACCATGCCGGGATCTGGTGGCCCCACCAGAGTTGACGGGAGATGCACCAGGGCTGGATGTTGCGCATCCATTCATAGTAGGTGTTTTCCCAGTTTTTGGGGACGAATTTAACCTTGCCGGTTTCGACGGCTTCGATGGCTGGTTTGGCGAGGACTTCGGCGTTGACGTACCATTGTTCGGTGAGGTACGGCTCGATGATGGTGCCGGAGCGGTCGCCGTAGGGGACGGTGTGCTGGATGTCGTCGACTTTGACGAGGATGTCCATTTCCTCGAGGTCGGTCAGGATTTTCTTGCGGGCTTCGAAACGGTCCATCCCCTGGTATTCTTCGGGGGCGTTTTCGTTGAGGCAGCCGTGGCGGTCGAAGATGCTGATCATTGGCAGGTCGTGGCGTTTGCCGACTTCGAAGTCGTTGAAGTCGTGGGCCGGGGTGATTTTGACGGCGCCGCTGCCGGCTTCCGGGTCGGCGTAGTCGTCGGCAATGATCGGGATCATGCGGCCGGTGAGCGGCAGGCAGACGTTTTTGCCGATCAGGTGTTTATAGCGCTCGTCTTCCGGGTTTACGGCGACGGCGGTGTCGCCGAGCATGGTTTCCGGGCGGGTTGTGGCAACGGTGATGGTTTCTTCCCGCTCACCTTCGATGGGGTAGCGCAAGTGCCACATGTGGCCTTTCTGGTCTTTTTGTTCGACTTCGAGGTCGGAGATAGCGGTCAGGAGTTTGGTGTCCCAGTTGACGAGGCGGTTGTCCTTGTAGATCAGGCCGTCGCGGTAGAGCTGGACGAAGACTTTGCGGACGGCGCGGGAGAGGCCCTCGTCCATGGTGAAGCGTTCGCGGGTCCAGTCGGGGGTCGCGCCGAGCGCGCGCATCTGGCGGACGATCGTGCCGCCGCTTTCGGCTTTCCAGTCCCAGACGCGTTCGAGAAACTTTTCGCGGCCTAGTTTGCGGCGCGTGGTGCCTTCCTTGTCCAGCATGCGCTCGACGACCATCTGGGTTGCGATCCCGGCGTGGTCTGTGCCCGGTTGCCAGAGGGCGTCTTTGCCATTCATGCGGTTGTAGCGGATCAAGAGGTCTTGCAGCGCCGTGTTTAGCGCGTGGCCCATGTGCAGAGAGCCGGTGACGTTCGGCGGGGGCATCATGATGCAATAGGGTTGCTTGTCGCTTTCGGGATGGCAGGTGAATGCTCCGGACTGCTCCCAGTCCTGATAGTGCTTGCTTTCGATTTTTTCCGGGTCGAATGTTTTATCCAGCATTTTGTCTTCCTCTTGCGTCCAAAAAGCGTAGGAGATCATACGGTTTTTGGGGCAGAACGCAAGGGGAAGGCGTTGTTATTGTTTTTTTGGTTTTTGGTTGGATGATTTTAACCACGAAGCGCACGAAGGGCACGAAGATTTATGGCTGCTTTGTTTCTTATGTTCTTTGAAAGGTATGTTTTTTGCCTGCGGCGCTGTGAAGTGGGTGAGGTTATTCGTCCAAGACGCGTTTGGAGACGCGTTCGAGTTCTTCGCGGACGAGACGCTCGATGACGGTGGGGAGGTTTTTGTCCAGCCAGCCGCGTAGTAGAGGGCGGATTTCCTGACGCACGATTTCTTCTATGGTGATACCGCCCTGCTCTATGCTGGCTTTACGGGCCAGTTTTGCGATGGCGTCGAAGGCGGCCTCTTCGGCGGCCTCGGTGAAAATTGATTCTTCGTCTTCGGGTTGCTTCTGTTCCTCGATAATGTCGCGGAGGTCAACTTTTATGTCCTCTTTCTCGACTTCAGGCTCTTCCTCCGGCTCTTCGGGTTCGATTTGCGCGGGGACTTCGATAATTCTGTCTGTCAGGTCGAGTATTTCTTCTTCGGGCTCTGGCTCGTCAAAGCCAATGTCTATTTCTGGCTCAGGCTCAGGCTCAGGCTCAGGTTCTGGCTCATGCTCAGGTTCCGGCTCTGGTTCTTCCATGACAGAAACGTCCGCATCATCATCGTCTTCAGAGATGATCTGACGGATTGAATCGAGGATTTCCTCGATAGATGGATCGTCTTCTTTTTTTGCTTCTTCGGCCATGAAAGGATTTCAAAAAGGTTGGACTTTGTGAATCGTTACTGAATAGTGTCTTATATTGTGAGAGCCTTGTCAAAGGCTTGGGCGGAAAGTTTTCAATCTCTATCCACAGTATTCTGCACAGAATTTCGGATATTAGAAAGAGAAATCTTCCTTTACTTTGAACTCAGGTAGTAGCGGTACTGCTGCATCGAAGAGCGGCAGTGTGGTGAAATTGTTTTCTGCGCTTCGTTGGACCAGCGTTACGGTTCCTTTGTGAGCGCCTTTTTTTCTTACGATGGTCATCAGGCGTCCGCCTTCGGCTAGCTGGTCGATGAGGGCCTGTGGGATGTGTTCGACGGCGCCGTTGATGATGATGATGTTGAAGGGGGCCTGTTCCGGGACGCCTTTGGTGAGGTCGCCTGTCATGCCGACGATATTACAGGCGGAGAGGCTGTTCCATTGTTTTGCGGCTTTGTCGATCTGCTTTTGATCTGCTTCGAGGGCGACGACCGTGGTGACGAGCGTGGAAAGGATTGCGGAGGAATACCCTGTTCCGACGGCGATATCCAACGCTACGTCAGTGCTTTGCGGCTGTATTGCCTGAATTATTTTTGCATGGATCATGGGTTCCATGAGAAATCTTGTCCGGGAGATGGAAACGTCTTTGTCGCTGTAGGCGATGTCTTTGGTTTTTTCGGGAACGAATATTTCGCGCGGGGTGTTTTCAAAGGCGCTGAGGATGGCGGGCGAAACGACGCCTGCTGTATGGATTTGCCCGTCGACCATATTTGTGCGCGCTTGTGCGAAATTCATTTTTTGTATTTCCAATGATTAGACTTTTTATCAAAGTTCCATACACATACAGCGATTTTATCGTAATTGCCAGAGGGTTTGCTTAAAAAGTTGATCGTTGACTTTGTTTATTGACTTGGGGCTGATGTGTCTCTAATGATGTGTCATTCCCGCCGGCGCGGTGGCAGAGTGGTTATGCAGCGGATTGCAAATCCGTGTACACCGGTTCGACTCCGGTCCGTGCCTCCAATTTATTCTTCATACACCTTCATTATCATTCAGCGTTAACCGCATAAGTAATTGAAAATAAACAGCTTTATTTTCATCTGCTTTCGCGGTAAAATTTCTTCAACCACGCTCTTTCGGAACTTTTTGGGGGCAAGTTTCAGGGGCAAGCTAACCTGAATGGGGGCAAGATGAAACTCTACGATAAAACAATCAAAAGCGCAGAACCGCGTAAAAAGCCATACAAGCTATTTGATGGCGGCGGTCTGTTCCTCGAAATCATGCCTAACGGAAGCAAGCTCTGGCGGCTGAAATACCGCTATCTCGGCAAGGAAAAGCGCATCTCCTTCGGCTCTTATCCATTGGTCACTTTGGCCGATGCTCGGGAGAAACGCGACGAGGCCAAAAAACTGCTTTTGCAGGATATTGATCCCTCCACTGCCCGGCAGGACAATAAAGAAGCCCTGATCCGCAACGCTCAAAGCACTTTCGAGGTTATAGCCCGGGAATGGCATGCGAACCAGAAAGGCCGCTGGAGTGAAAACCATTACAACAATGTTCTGCACCGCATGGAACGTGATATTTTTCCATACATTGGAAAAAAGGCGATCACCAGCATAGACGCTCCTGTCTTGCTGGACGTACTACGCCGGATTGAAAAACGCGGCGCTTTAGATATTGCCGGACGCGCCCGGCAAATCTGTGGGCAGGTCTTCCGTTACGGCATCGTCACCGGTAAATGTAGCCGTGATCCAACACCGGACCTCAAGGGGGCGCTGAAAACCCGAAAGACAAAGCACTTCGCCGCCATTGATATCAAGGAACTGCCGGAGCTTTTACAGGCGCTGGAGCGCAATGATGCAAGGCTGTACAACCGGACACGCCGCGCCATCAAGCTGTCCATGCTGACGTTTGTGCGCCCCGGGGAGTTACGCAAGGCCCGATGGGAAGAAATTGACTTCGATGCCAAAGAATGGAGGATACCGGCAAATCGGATGAAGATGAAACGCGAGCATATCGTTCCGCTGTCGCGTCAGGCCATTGCGCTTCTCAAGGAGCAGCAGGAAGAAACCGGTTGTATAAATACGCCGCTGGTTTTCCCCAGCCAGATCAAGCCCCGCCAACCCATGAGCGATGGAACCGTCAGGATCGCCTTGCAGAAACTCGGCTTCAAGGACCGTATGACCGCGCACGGTTTTCGAGCGCTGGCCCGGACGACGATCAGAGAAAAGCTGGACTATGCCCCGGACGTGATCGAGTGCCAGCTTGCGCATAAGGCAGCAGGGCCGCTTGGCGAAGCATACAACCGCGCTCAGTTTCTGGACAAGCGTAAAGTGATGATGCAGGACTGGGCCGATTATGTTGATATAATGGCTTCAAATAACAAAGTCATTAGGGCAAAATTCGGCTCATGATCCGCATTGTCGAATACATCACCGGTGACGGTAAAAACCACTTTGGCGACTGGCTGGCAAAAATCCCGGCCAGCCACGCCTTGCGCGTTACAGAAGCCCTGTACCGTATGGAACGCGGTAATTTTGGCGACCACAAGGCCGTGGGCGAAGGCGTCATGGAGCGGCGTGTTTTCGGCAGTCCTGCCTTGCGTATCTATTACGCCATGGATGGGAAAGAGCTAGTTGTTCTTCTGGCTGGTGGTGGAAAAAACAGGCAGAACAAGGATATAGAAAAAGCTAAAGCCCTTTGGACCGACTATAAAGCCGGAAAATAGACTGGACACAGTAATAACATATATGTTATTATCTAAATATCGGTGAAAAAGAAAGGTTAAGGGTTATGGCTCTGACACGCGATTTTAAGGAGACGATTGTAGAACGCGCGAAACGCGATAAAAAGTTTCGGCGCGGTATGCTCATGCGCGGCATTGCCCTTATTATAGCTGGCAACACGGACGACGTGCAGACAGGTAAATCCTTCATCCGTGATTATATCAACGCCACAATCGGTTTTGCGAACTTGTCAAAACGCACCAGCATCCCAAAGGAAAGCCTCATGCGCATGCTAGGGCCGTCCGGCAACCCCAGCCTGAATAATCTCAATCAGGTTACGCACGCTCTTCTGGCCAGCGAGGGTGTCAAAGAGGCGGACAGCCTGAAAGTGTCCGTGCAGAGTTAGCATTCGATCATCCGAACATTTCTTTTTGATATGGCTTGTCCAGAACCCTGTGCAGTGCTGCATGTTGATCTGCCGGGCGTACAAAAGCGGATTTTTTCAGGGCTTCCCAGTGGTCGAAGTTTGACCCGAGCAGGATGCCGTCGCACTTGTTCCAGAACACGTCCCATGCCCGTCGCGGCATTGCAAAAATGCGATTGTCGTCATAGCCATTGACGGGTGGCGTTGTCGGTTCCCATTCGCGTGGCGTATCGTGCCGGGGATATTCCCAGAACAGTTCATCGGTGCGCTCTTTACTTGAGATATAATCAACCACTTCCTGAACAGTCTCAAAACAGCCCTGTATGACAAGCTCATCAGCTTTGTGGTCGTTGTGAGCCAGTTCCCACCAAAATATTTCTACCGGCTCAGACGGCACTTCCTTTCTAAATTCGGGGTATTTTTTATAGAGATTAGAAAAAGCGGACGTGAATTTGTTTTTTATGTCTGTTCGTATCTCGCCTTGGCTACAGAGATCGTTCAACTTTTTATGGACGACTTTCGGACTGTCCTGAAATATCCCATATAAACGAGCATATTCTTCTGGTTCGTCTTCCTCTATGTCCACGGCAATCAAACCTGAGATCATCGTTGCCGCCGTTTCGTGTTTATTCAGACCGTCTGCAAAACACTGATTAACGAGTTGAGCATAACCATTTGATGACATGAAATTATCATCCCATCGTGAGATATAGGTATAGGGTTTACCTTCTACATACGGCATGGCCCCTAACCCCGGGCGGTTCAGGGCGAAGACTGCGTCACGTCCAATGAGTAGTTTTTGGACAGATCGTCTGAAAAATTTCTTTTTAATATTTTTAAACATACTCACTCCCGGCCAGTTCCAAAGAAAAAGCCGCCAGAAGTGTCCGCTTCTGGCAGCCGGGAGTTCATAAGACCGCGTTACACAGCCCGCGACGGCCTTTAGCCGAGGCTTGGACATACGCCGCCGCCTCCCGGCCATAGACCGAGAAGCGACGTGATGACGGACACGCCACCGGTAACGCGGGGTTATGAAGCCCCGGGTCCATCCAGTATTGGACAGACTTGGCAAGATATTGGACTCTTTAGGAAAATCGTTCAAGAGCTAAATGTTGGATGAAATATTATTGGACGCATCGAGGGGTAGTCCCTCTAAACAGAGCGTGCGTCTAATAGAGGGGTTATATATTGGACGCAGCATACCCCCATCTCAATCGGGTCTGCCTGTAATAATACTGACCGGCGGCAAATCTTGGACATAGGGAAGCTTTTGCAGAAGATTGAGGTTGAGCTTTTCCTGCACTTCCTGCGGCAGTTTATTATAGACTTCTGCCCTGTTTGCTGGTTCTGCGCTTATTACGGCACGGCATAACAATTCCGTGGCAGCGGCTTGCTCGTCTCCCTCATGCTTTTTCAAAAGCGCTTGTATTTCAGTCTTGCTTTTGCCGTACCAGTGCCCCAAATCTTCCAATGTAAATTCCATCTCCTGATCCTTGGTCCGAGGCGTGCGTTCTATATTGTCCAAATCCGGCATAGGCAGCAGGTGAGATGTTTCTCGACTGATCTGGCTCGGTAACGCCAATTTTTCTGACCACGGTAGGTCCGAGGCTTCCCACGGCAATTTCTCCGGTCCGGACACCAACACCGCATCAGAAGAAACATAGGCTTTCAGCCAGTCCAGAGGCGACGATATAATCTGGGCGTTATACAAAAATGTTTTTGCACGACCCCGCGCCTTATCGTGACTGCGATATTCGACTTTATGCGTTATAGGTACGTTCGCACCGCGTAAAATTAATTCTCCCCATTTCGCTATAGTGTATTCTTCTATAGTGGTATGGGGAGTATTTTTACTCATGTTCTCCCAGTATTTCGGTGCAGACTTCGGCGTCTCAAATAGACCCGGATAAGCGGTAGTCTGATCCGCAGGGCTGCACAGCATGGCACCATTCATAACCATGTAATCATATCTATTGGATAGTAACTCGTGGTGCGTCATAGTCTCGTTTACCGTAATGGGCATAGCGATATTGGTTATAATATCAACAGCCAACGGGTTTTTCCCCGTCCGGTTGACGCCGCGCCCGCGCCCGATAGCCTGAATGATCTCGGCGACCATTGAGCCTTGCAGCAGGGCGTCGGCCATAGGGTCCCAGTGATAGCGCTGTCTTGGAACCGGCTGACCGCTACCGTCGGCAAGGCGCAACGCTAAAGTTCGTTCTGGATAGTAGAATTGTCCAAACTTATTCGGCATGATCCGGTCTATAATCGACTGTTTGGCCGCTTCCGCCTTTTCTTCTATCGAGTAAACCGGCGGCTGCAAGCGCGAGGCAATAATCAGACAGGCAACGCCTTCATATATATTTTTACCCCGGATATTGTTGTAATGTGCAAGCGCAACGTTTTCCGGTAACGGCTGAAACAGCTTTTCGACTTTGGACGGTAGAACGACCAGAACGTCATATTTTCCTTCGCCTTTCCCCGCATACAGCCGCGCAATTTTTCGTACATGGCTGATAACGTTATATGCCATCGGCGAAGGGACTCTTTGCCCTTTTTTATCGAGTTCCGTGAACGAATTAACCGCAACATCTATATCGGTAATTTGGCGAACGTACTGGTGAGGCTTTTCAACCTCAATGGACAGATAGCGGTTCGGATTGCAAAAGATCGTCCGGAACGCCTCCTGATTGAACGTCGCATCCAGTAGCAATGTTGGGCGCTGATATGCTTCATTTATCGTTCTCTTCTTCAAAATGCGTAGGATTTTCCTATCCTTTATCTGGACAGTGCGGACTGTCGCACAGATCGTCTGGTCCGGGCTGTCCAGAAACGCGGCCAAAAGCTCCCACATCGACGCCAAGATATAATATGGGCGCAGGTTTTTAACTTTTTTAGCGCGACGCACAAGCGTTTTCGTGTCCAGTTTTGGAAAGATATTATCCGGCTCTTCAATACGAATACTCTCAAGGTACGCTGCTTTCCGGCAATCCCGCACTGTTATCTTATTTTGTTCCAAGGCTTTTCGGCTAAGACTTCCGTCTGGACAGCTTGCCAGCGCTTCGTATAACCGGCGGGAACACCGCATCAAAAATTCCGTCTCTTTTGCACCGTCCCGATTTTGCCCATCCGGCACCGGCCTGTGTTCCAACAGGAAATCAAAAAGAACGTCCCGCTCGTTCCGATTGGGGTTGTCCTTGTTTTCATCAGGAATGGCGCTTTTGGTAATATCTTCGTCGATAACAACGAACTCAGGTGCCAAATTTTTGATCGGTGGCGGAAGATATAAATACGTGTGCGCCATAATTATCAGGTCTTTCTGTTTCAGAGTTATTTTTTGTCTCTGATACGCACACTCGGCAAAATGCCGACAACTTCGATCACCAGCACCATTGCCACAAGCATACTCACGAGCGTTACCGGCAAAACCCTCGACGGCTTTTATTCTCTCCGGGTCTTTGCACATTTTTTTGCTTGTGCCGTCCGAGTTGTCGCGCAACCGGCCTCGCATAATCCCGACATTCCTAATCCCCTGCCGGATGGCTTCGCGCTCCATCTCTTCCGCCAGCTCTATCGTCGGCACCATCATTACGACTGGCCCCAGAGCTTCACCCAGCAAGTATTTTTTGCGAATAATGTATCGGGAAATATAAGCCAACGTAGCGTATGTCTTCCCAGTCCCTACGTCCGGGGCAAGCACATCGAAAGGATGAACAGGTGGCATGGGTTCAGGAGCGAAGAACATCAGCCCTTTTTCTTCTGCATCACGCTTTAATGTTCGCCATTTTTCGTGAAGGTGCATGTATTGTTCCTCCGCCTCCATATACGCGGGTAAAGTCTGCCAAATAAATGCCTCGACAAAATCCATGACGGCTTTGCGCGCTTCCGGAAGAGTTTTTGTCTTGTCAGGATATGTTGGCACAACATCCATAGATGGCTGTTGGATTGCCTCAAAACCTTCCTGAAACTGCTCATAAACCCGACCAATCTGATCGTCCAGAAAATTGTCGGACAGGCACCTTTCTATGTATGCTGTTTCACGACCACCTTTGTCAGCTTCTCTGATATGGCCCTGCAATCGTTGTTTAAGCCATGCAGGGTCAGGATCAGTCCCATTGTGTCCACACGTCCAGAAATAGGAACACATGGCCCTGTAAATGGGGTTGTGAAATCCGCCCGGACCAATACGCTCTAGCTTATTCTCAAACCCCGGAGCCGTCTCCACTGACGTTAGGCGCTGTCCGGAAGCGATGGCCGCTGCGGGCGGCTTCCTGTCCGGTATGACGATGGCCACAACATCATTTTCGCGTTCGACAAAGCCGGACCTCTCTTTAACAGGGTCTATGAGTTCGTCAAAGTGCGGTCTGGAGACGTAGTGCATCTGGACAGGGTTGTATAAGCTCACATCGACCAGCTTGAACCCGGCAGCATCGTTAGCCGCCTGCGCCCATCTATGCAATTCTTCACAAGTACGAGGCTGATCGAGCATAAACCAAATATGTGCCTTGAGTGTTTGGCCGAAAGTGCCGTTACCGGTCAGACCTTCTGTGCCGAAAGAAGATGAAAACTGATAGTGATAGCTTGCGTCATGAAATTCTGGGGGCAGAAGGTCTATAATGTAGTCAATGATCGTTTCTGCGGACTCGGTAAGCGGGTCGTATAAATCCGGACAGGCAAGCTCGTCAACGTCAATACAGATGAAGTAGCGCGGGACATCTGCAAAATTCTTTTTCAAACGCCTGACTTTTTTAGGCGCGACCCCTTCGTTAATGGCACCACGAATAATGCCATTATTGGACACTATTTCCAAATCGGACAGCACTGCCGATAACTCTCGTATGCTAGACGCTGTACGATGGAAAACACTGAAATGCTTGGCATTGCAGTAATCTTCTTTGCCAACGCTACCGTCTTCTTTTTTGTAAAAGCGTTTCCTTAAACTCAGACTGGAGGCGGAGACTAGAACGGGGATTGTGTGAGGATCAGCAGCTTGCAACGCTGCCGCGCTCTTGGTATTATCAGACATATCAAAGAACTTTCAAAAACCGCCTTGTGGGACAAGCACGGCGGTTTTTTATTGGGGCGTTTCAGTTTCGTAATCAGGGAGGCTATTCAGCCAGTCTTCCAGAGCCGCTGCCGTCACAAGCGTTCTCTTTCCAAATTTCTTCGCCTTGAGCCGTCCTGACTTGATCTCTTCGTAGAGCTTGGTCAGGCCGATACCGGCGACGTTTGCAGCTCCGACAGGGCCAAAAGAGAGTCTGGGCAAAGGCAATTCGTTGTTGCTCTTATCATTGTTATTTTCTAGCGTTTGCATGTTGTCATTTCCTCCGCATGAAGTGTTACGGTTTCGCGTGATTGTGCTTGAAATATAGCAATGATTAATAGTGAAGGCAACCGAAAGAACTTCCTAAGCTATTGAAACAACTTAATAAAACCGACATATTGTAGGTTTTATCCAATATACAGCTATTTTTTTCAATAAAATCAATGCTCCTTTTCAGAGAAAAAAATATTGGATTTTCACAACCATCCTGTCCTGCCCAAGCCATGGGTGCGCTAAATTGCAGATGTTGGCCACCCTCTGAGATTAATGATCTTTAGGCTGTATGCTGTACTGACTTAGGCCGTTGTGCAAATATGCTAGAAAATTTATCATATTTTGAAAAATAGGGGCTGTTGTGAATAAAGCCGGAAAACAAATAGACACAGTTAGAGCATCGCGCGCAGGACATACCTTCCACGAACGCTGGTCGGCAAGGCGCGCACTCCAACTCGTTTTCCCGAAAGATAATCTCTTCGCAATTGTTGTCGAAGGTCTCTCTCCGAATGAAAGCCTTCAACTCGGCCAAGAAGCAGAGGACATCGCTGACCTGATCCTCTTCTACGGCGATGGGGATACGTTTGGAACATGCTCTGCTCAGCAAATTCTCCAATTCAAGTATAAAGTAGCCGTTGATCCTGTCACATCATCCTACCTCAAGAAAACGATAAAGAAGTTTGCCGCGACGCTGCGTCAGTACGAGGAGAACACACCCAAAGAAGAAGTAGAAAAAAAGCTGTCGTTTGGCTTTGTTACGAATGCCGAATTCTCCCCAGACCTTTGGGATGCAATTTCATGTTTGAAGTCCGGAGTAGAACCAAAAACAGACGAAGCGAAAACACAACTCAAATATCTTCAGACATGGTGCAAAGAGGAAAAGATCGAAGCGAGTCACCTGTTCCCGCTCATAGAGTTCCGCGCCGCGACAAGCGATCTGCCTACCCAAAATCGTTGCCTTCGCCGGACAGTTAGTGACTGGTCCGCAGACTCCGACGGACGAGCAAAAATGCGGTTATTCGCACTTGTCGAGCTTGTGCGCGAAAAGGCCCAAGTGGAAGGTCAGAATAACAATTCTATTCGACGTGAAGACGTTCTTGATGCGCTTGAGTGCGACGAAGATCATCTTTTTCCAGCCGACACGCGGTTTATTGACGTTGGCGACGTAGTCGAGCGCAGTGCCCTGAATGATGTCAAAGGCATGATTGTCAAAACCGACGTTCCGGTATTTTTGTACGCTGACGGTGGCGTGGGAAAAACTGTATTCATTCAGAGTTTGGCTGCTCATCTTTCCGACACTTTTGAAGCTGTTGTGTTCGATTGCTTTGGCGGCGGTGCGTACCGATCAGAGGCTCAAGCGCGTCATCTCCCATGTGTGGGACTCTTGCAGATTGTTAATGAACTGGCATCACGGGGCCTGTGCGATCCGCTGCTTCCCACCGATGCTGACCAATATGGCTTGATCGCAGTCGCGCGAAAGCGACTACAGCAGGCTAGCAAAACGGTGAAGGAGCAGTCCTCCCTGCAAGGCATAATGCTGGTAATCGATGCCGCAGATAACGCACAGTTGGAGGCAGATCATCGAAATGAACAGTCCTTCCCAAGGCTTCTGCTCAGTTCGCTGAGTGCCGAACCCATCGACGGCGTTAAGCTCATACTTACTGCCCGCCCCCACCGCATGGATAGCGTGATCGGCAGGAGCAAAGTTGAGCGCGTCGAGCTTCAGCCCTTCTCTCAAGAGGAAACACGCAGGTTTATCGACACGAGACGTGAAAACGTCTCCGATGTTGAGTTCTCGACTGCATTTGCGCGTTCACGCGGTAATGCCCGTGTCCTTGAATATCTTGTCGAGAGCTGGGACGAGAACATTCTGGGCGACGGTCCTAAGACCGAAATAACAGCAGAAGAACTGATCGCGCAAAAATGTGAAAAGATATTTGGTAATTTACACACGGCGGGGTGGCTAGAATCCGAAGTGCGGGAGTTTTTTGCAGCCCTTTCGCTGCTTCCGCCGCCCATACCGTTGGACGAACTGGCGCCAGCGCTTGGTTGGTCGAACTCACAGGTGAACAGCGCAGCATCTGATCTTGCTCCGATGCTGGAGATCGTCAAACACGGTGCAATATTTCGGGACGAACCGACAGAGACCTACATAAATGACCGCTACGCGAATGAGGTAGCAGCGCAGCAGTCAATAGCGCAGCGACTTCAAGACCGCCAAAACGCTTCGCTCTATGCGGCAGAAGCGTTGCCTCACTTTCTTGTGGTGATTGGCGACAGCAATAGAGCTTATCAACTGGCAAAGTCCGAGGAGTATCCAGTTGCAATTGGGTCCGATTATGGCCGTCGCAGATTGAAGCTTGCGCGTTTGCACGCAGCATTTGCACTATCCACCCGCGACCAAGACCTGGATCGCGTCCTGACCCTTGCCATGCAGCTCTCTCAGGTTGCTTCAGCTAATGCAAGGGGCGATCAATTCATACGGCACTCTCCTGCGTTCGCGACCATCCTCGGAGACAACGACGCAACGCGCCGTCTGTTTAATGATCGATCAGGCTGGCGCGGCGCACGTGACGCACGCTTAGCTGTAGCCTACAGCTTTTCAGAGGATCTTGATGATGCGCGCATTCATCAAAACAGGGCGATAGGCTGGATAAACTGGTACCTTGGCAATGATGACGAGAAAAAGCGATTTAATAACGCAGGATTTGGAGCATCTGACGTTGCCGCAGTAATTTTTATAAACCTTCTGAAAAATGACCTTCGATCGCTTAATCGCAATATCCAGCTTTGGACACCGAGATTTGGACTTTCCGTTGTAGGCGAACTGATCTCGCTCTGCACCCAGCATGAAGCTTCTAATGGAAGCCAAGCCTTGCAAAACCTCGTACGCTTCGCGGCATCAAGACGGTGTCTGTCGCTTGTTCTTCAGATTGGCCTTTTGTCAAACGAATGCGGCCTGAAAGATGTGCAACTCAAAGCCGTGGCACGAGCAGCGAGTACATTATCAGCAAAGTACAAGAAAAATTTTCCCGAAGACGGTTCCGACTATGAGTTCGTTGTTCAAGGAGAGGTCGCAAGCGCAGCAATCACTTCTATTATTGTAAACTCCAAACAATCGGCCAAAAGGATCCTTAGTCTTTACAGTCACAGAAGACCATCAGATTACGATTACGGAGAACGGCACGGTACGGACCGCGTGTGGATACCGGCATTGTCCTCTTGTCTATCGGCTTGGGCTAGCGGTGTCCCGTTGACCTATCACCATTTGATGCCACAAGGCATTAAAATCGGACGAAAAGAGAGATCGATTGACAATCAGTCGGCATTGAACAGCTACCTTGATAGTCTAGAGGTAATAAGCGCTCAACGCGGGGGTAAAAAAGACGGCACGCAAAAAAAGCGCAAGCGGTTTCCACAACATGAAAGAGAGGAGATTGTCGAAAGTATCGAATGCATCCTGCGATTGGCTAAGCCCATTGAAATTGCTATTCTTTCCGGAGCACCAGTTTCAAATGCTACCATTAACGAATTCCTGACCGTCTGGAAATCGGAACTCAGGTCTGATACCCACTGGAGATCTGAAAGAGGTCGTGACAATGTGGCGCGTCGTGTTGGTATCGGATTTATCAAAGTGCTGCTCCGGGCCTCCCTATCTGTCGAAAAGACGGAAGCTGAACTTCTTATCGAAATCATATCAGGAAACCGTTTCACTCTATCCGACAAGCTCGGTGTTCTTGCTCTTATTTCTCGACGCCTGAGCTTGAACGATGTTGCGGGAAAGTATGCGAAGACTCTTTCCGCAGAAATTCGCCAAGACGAGTATATCGAACAGCGCGGAGAGTATTACAGGGAGCTTGCGGGGTCATTGATCCCGATGAGTTTGGCTGAAGCGCGTGAATACTACAAACTGGGTTTGGCCCAGCTTGATCAAATGGGCGGCGATGACTTCGATCTGATATACTCGACTCTCCGTTATGCCGCCGAACAATCTGGCGGTTGCGTCAAGCCTGAACTCTCGCATCGGCTTATGAATTTGTGCCAGACGATCTTCCAGCATGAGCCGTCAAAATTCGGATGGACGCTTTTTGGTCAGGCCGCCGCTTCCTCTATAGGCTATCCGGCAGTTTATAAGCTTGTTCGATGGGACGATCAGGATGTTGCCGACTTCTCATACGGTCTTCCCCAACTCGCCTGCTATCTCGCCAAGGCGGAACGCCTGAATCCCCGTCGCGCAGCAGTATTATTGACGATTTGCGAGGATCATGGTTGGCACGAGTGGCAGGTTGGCAAAGGGCTTGTCGATCTTCTTTCGGTGGCAAAGCCTGATAGCCGACAAGCGATCTTCTCGCTCGTGGTGGAAAAGCTGAATTCAGAACATACCTTTGGGGCTTGGGAAACGCTCTGGGAGAGCCTGCTTGATTGCGTAAAAACATTTGAAGAAATTAACGACACCGGCCTGAGGGAACGCTTGGAAGGCTTGCGCGATACTGCACGGCGCAAACGCGATCTTGATAATGCCAGACTGAATTACGAAGGAAACACGACCGGCAAAAACCTTCAACTCGGAAAAAAGAGCCGCGACGACCAAGATGGTGAAAAGGCATTTAACGCGATTGTGGCCAAGCTTGATACCGCTAATGTTCTCTTTCTTGATGAGGCGCTACAGGAAATTGAGCTTAGTGACGTGCTCCAATTCAGCCACAGACAGCGCCTTTTCGAAAATATATTGGAGAATTGCCCTTACGATAAACGGGCCGCTTTCGTTAATGCAATCTGTGAATCAACTGAGTTGGAGTTCGATAGAGCCCTCGACCTGATAATCGAGTGCGTGGAAGCGTGGGCAGACTCTACAGCTCATGTAAAAGAGAATATACGCGAGATAATTTCCAAACTTTTCGCGTTCAAAGGTTCCGAGCTTTTTGATCTTCGGTATTCTGGAATTTCTCGACAAATCTACCGACTGTCCGCATTGTGTGGTGATCCTAGGTTTGTGCTCATGTCCGTTCTGGAGACAATAGCGAAAGAACGAATACAGCTCGGAGGTGATGAATGGCTCCAAATCGCGACGAGCCTGTGCAATCATGCAACCCCTTCCGTCGCTTTAGAGGTATTTGAAGACTTGTTGGCAAGTTCATCGGCGCAGATTGGTGATGAGATTGGTGAGGGACAATATCGTTCCGACTTTGCCGGTGCCACGACAGAAGGCGATGTGCTTGCGGACATCATTTGGCATTTGCTTGGTGACGATGATGCTTTTGTCAGATGGAGTGCAGCAAGAAGCATAAAGGGCATGCTTGATGTGGATCTTGTCGAAGATATTGAACGTTTGCTTGATCGTTTCGATCTGGCCGAAACAGGATCGCTTGCCTCTGAGGACTATAACTTTGCATATCTCAATGCGCAACAGTGGCTCTTGATGGGGCTTACCCGCGCAGCGCTACATCACGCAGACAAACTCGCATCTCTGAAGCCGCGACTTGAAAGTCTTTTGAAGCGGTCTGATTTACATGTAGTCAATAAACTTCATCTGACGCGCTGTCTAACACAGATAGAAGGTGGACAACAGATGAGTCCTGAGCTTGCCACGCTATGGAACGAGGTCAATACGCCGCCTCATGGCGTAGCTGTACGAAATGATTATCCTGCAAACAAAGCGCGCGTGAGAGACTTCGATTTTGATTACGAGTTCAACAAACATAAGGTTTCCGATTTAGCCCGATTGTTCGGAATTTCGAATAATGAGGCATGTGATAGTATTGCTGAAGAAGTGATTAAACGCTGGCCGGACGCTACAAGTATGTCGGATTTTCCGGGCACAGAGCGCTACCGACCTGATGACCGATTTGAGATGTACCGCGAGCATATACAAAGACACGCATTGCTTCATGCAGCAACAACGCTTTCTAAATCACATCCGGTAGTTCGTGCGAGCTATGATTCAGATAAGCTCAACCCTTGGCAGGAATGGCTTATAGAAAAAGATGTATCTTTTAAGGATGGCTCATGGCTGGCCGATCATAAAGATTGGGTTCCGACACAAGCGCGCGAAGACCTTTTAGGTGAGCGCAGAGATAATCAAGAAACCCTTGTGGATCGAGATACGCTACTAGAGAAAATTGGGTTTTTACAGGGATCTAAAAAAGGCTTTCAACCGATTTATGGCCACTGGAAATCCAGAGATGGGGTATATGTACGCTTCGTATCAGCCTTAACTAAACAAAGAGGAGCGGTTACCCAGTGCACAAATTTGTCAAAGCTACCGGATCACGACCTCTGGCTACCGATGTTTGCATCAGATGGGTGCGTAGATCGTTTCCACTTCAACAAGAAAGCAAGACCATTTTCTCCGCTAATTTGGGAACCAGAGACTTATCCCATAGGCATTGATGAAGGCGATGAGTGGGCTGCAAAATATGCAATAGCACGACCAAGATTAGGTAAAACAATCTCTAGGAAACTTGGTATTACTAATGATGATAAATCCAAACTCTGGCATAATCGTGACGGTAAAGTAATACTGGAAAATCAAGTCTGGGGAGAATGGAAGCCAGATCCGGACGTCCGCAACCACCGCTTTCAAGATGGGGGGGCAATCTTATGGGCTGAAAATACGGCGCTTGATGCCGCACTAGAATCTTGCAATAGAAGTCTCGTCTATCACCTCAGCTTCTCGAAATACAAATCAAGGCACGACTATGATGATTCATCGGGTGTCAAAGAAATTTATGTTGGTCTGAAGAGTAGTAGCAAGCCTACTCGCTTTTGGCACGCTAAGAAGGCCTCAAAAGCCGTAGACTAAAGCGTAGAATTCCGTTTTATACGGCAACCATAATACAAAATGTAGGCAAGTCATTTTTGTCCATAATTTTTATAGCCGCAGCAGATAGAATTTTCTGCGACAGGCGCGGGGCGCCCCCGGGGGGTGGGTTTATATCTGAAATAACCTTGAATAGTGCTTTGTTTTCAGAGCGCAAGCGTGTATGATCGCCCTTGATTGATAATGAATAAAAGTCCTTCAAGCCTCTGTAATAAGGGGCAAATTTGGGGGCTATGCTAAAATCGAATTGGTGATTATTGAGTCAGTTCAAGTGCTTAACCGCTCAATTCGATAGAGGTCCGTTCCAGTTTTCCTTATATTTGCATGTTTTATCAGGCTTCGGCATAATGGGCTGATTGTTTTTTAGGGTGCTTCAATATGACGGGTGGATTTTTATCTGATCGACGGATTGCTTTGAAGGGGTTGTTTGCTTCGACTCTTTCTCTTTTGCTTCCTGGTTGCGAGAGTGAGGAAGAGAAGCGGCAGCACGCTTTTTTGCAGGATGCTGAGGCGCATTATCACGAGAATATTCGTGAGATTCAGAAATATGCGCAGCTCTTTGGGTATCGGGCCTCGAATTTTTGTTCTGATGTGTTTGCGAAGGCGATTGCTTTGGAGCAGGAGAAGCGCCCTGCCCCGAAATCGGATAAGGATTTTTCTTTATATGAGGCTGATGATACGGCTTTGCATCAACGTAAGGATGATTTGTTGCAGAGGATTTCCGATTTTACGGATCATGCTTTGTTTTTGATGTCGAGCGAGGTGCCGGGGGCAACCGGGCTTAACCCGCCGCCTGATCTGGTTGCTGTTGCTGCGCGGCAGTTGAAGGAGATGTACGAGGCCGGGGTGACGATCATTACGGCGACGACTCCTGCACGGCGGAATGCCGGCGGGGATGCGGTTATTGATACGATCGGTGTTTTGTATGGTGAGAAGGTTTTGAGTTCGCCTGCTGTGTTGACGACGGATTCAAAAGATAAGCAGTCGGAGATGTTTCAACTGATCAAGCTTGCTTATAACGATTTTCTTGATTCAGCCTATACGGACAAGGTTTTGCATTATTATCTGTTTGTGGGAGGGCCCAAGATTTCCCGGCAGATTTTGTCTCAAGATCAGCTCGGCGAGCATGTGACGCCGAATGGTGAGATTATTGAGTCTGCGGTCAGGATCAGTTCCAAGCCTTGTGATCCTCTGGATTTTAAGGGGTTGAAGTCTTATGCGTCGTCGGCGGCTGTTGTGGAGGAGCCTTTTTTGCCGTCTCATGATTGAGGGATGGGTTTGAAATCTTTCTTATTTTTGTGCGATCCGCTACAATGGTATTATGGACAATATGGTTGTGAGTGATCGGATCAAGCTTCTTTTACTCTTAGAGTTTGTTGTTCTTTGCCTTCTTTTGCCCAGTATTATTATTTCGTTTCGTTTGGCCGGGGTGATGTTGTTTTTCCTCTGGGGGGCGGGGATTTATTGCTGGCTGGCTATTCATCATAATCGCGAGAATTTCCTGCGGGATGTGTGGAAGTGGGATGCGGTTACCTTTGCGAATATGAAGATTATTGTTGTGCGCTGGCTTATTGCTTGCGTGGGGATGCTTTTGTTTCTTTATTATTATGCGCCGGAGCGGATGTTTGAGATGGTTCTGCATAAGCCCGGGTTTTTGCCTTATTTGATGGTGGCGTATCCGGTGCTTTCGGCGTTTCCGCAGGAGTTGATTTTCTGTAGTTTTTTCTTTGAGCGGTATGCTGTTTTTTTCAGAACGGAGCGGGTGAAGATTGTCGCGAGTGCGCTGGTGTTTGCTTATGCGCATATTCTTTTTATCAATTGGGTGGCGCCGTTTTTAACCCTTATTGCAGGGGTAATTTTTGCGATGACGTTTAGCAAGACCCGGTCGCTGGCTCTGGTGACGATCGAGCATGCCCTGTATGGGAACGCGTTGTTCCTGATTGGGCTGGGGCGGTATTTTTACGGGGGAGCGGTTCCGCTTCACTAGGCCTTTACGGGTGGTTCATCAGATGGGCGTTGAAGATGAAGTGTGCGGCGATGGCGGCTGCGTAGCCTATGGCGATGACCGGGGTCCAGCGGAGGTGGGAGAAGAAGGTGTAGTAGCCCCGCCCTACTCCCATCAGGGCGACGCCTGCGGCTGAGCCGATGGAGAGCAGGCTTCCGCCGATCCCTGCGGTCAGGGTGACCAGCATCCACTGGAAGTGCGGCATGTCGGGGTCCATGGTGAGGACCGCGAACATGACCGGGATATTGTCGACGATGGCGGAGAGGAAGCCTACGGCGATGTTGGCGTTTGTTGCGCCCCAGTCACCGTAGAGGACGTGGGAGGCGACTTCGAGGTAGCCGATATAGCCGAGGCCGCCGACGCTGAAGATGACGCCGAAGAAGAAGAGGAGCGTGTCCCATTCTGCGGAGGCGACGTTATCGAGGATGTCGAAGTCCCGGTCGCTGTTTTGGACGTACTGGATGATCCATGAGTAGATCATAAGAAGCGACATCCCGGTCATCATTCCGACGAAGGGTGGCAAGCCTAGGGCTTGTTCGAAGGTGACGGCCATGCCGATTGTCATGATGCCGAGGAACAGGATTTGCATCGCGCCAGGCTTCAGGGTGGCTGTGTCTTTTGGTGGGAGCGGTTTGTCTTTTGGAATAAAGAAGCTCATGATGATAGCCGGTACGAGGTAGCAGACGGCGGACGGGATGAACAGGTCGAAGAATTCGAAGAACTCAACCTTTTCCGCTTGCCATACCATGAGGGTTGTAATGTCTCCGAACGGGCAGAAGGCTCCGCCTGCGTTGGCGGCGTTGACGACGTTGATGCAGGCCAGTGTGATGAACTTGCCGTTTCCTGCGCCGACGGCGACTGCGACTGTGCCGAGCACGAGGGCGGTGGTCAGGTTGTCGGCGACGGGAGAGATGAAGAAGGCCAGTGTGCCTGTGGCCCAGAAGAGCTGGCGCAGGTTCAGGCCCATCCCTATGAGTTTGTTTTTCAGGACGTTGAAGACCTGTCTTTCCTCGAGGGCGCTGATGTAGGTCATGGCGGCGAGGAGGAATAGGAGAAGGCTGGCGTATTCCTCGAGGCCGGAGAAGACGGCTTTGCGGACTTGCTCATGGCCTATGCCGTAGCTGGGCGCGATAATGGCGATGATGACCCAGATGATCCCTGCTCCGAGCATGACGGGCTTGGATTTACGCATGTGAATGTATTCTTCGGCGAAGACCAGAGCATAGGACAGTATAAAGACAACAATACACAGCATGGCGCCGGGATGCATTTGCATGTGGGCGACGTTTGCGGCTTCTTCGCCTCCGCCATTTGCCAGCGCCATGGCCGGGAACATGAGGAAAAATGCCAGAAAGGAGGATATGAAACGGAGCATGCTCAACCTTAATATATTGGTGTGTTATTGCCGGGGTTTTTAAAACAGGGCATGCTAACTTTCTTATAATGCAGGGTCAACAGATATCGGGACCTTTGATTTTAGCCTTGATAAATATGGTTTGATCTTTTGTCCGGTTTTTTGTATTTTACGTTGGAATTACCCTTTATATTTCTTGACACAGGCGCGGGAGTATGATTATTTCCCCCGACCTGAGACTAACGTTTATATTAGACCGGAATGGAATTAGAAAATGTTCGCAGTTATTAAGACTGGTGGAAAACAGTACAAAGTTCAGAAAGACGACAAGATCCTCGTTGAGAAGCTCGACGGGAATGAAGGCGACAAGGTTACGCTGGATCAGGTTCTGATGGTTGCTGATGGTAAGACAACCAAGATTGGCGAGCCTGTTGTGGGTGGCGCTTCTGTAGAGGCGACCGTTGTTGCGCAGACACGCGGTCCAAAAATCACCGTTTTCAAAAAGAAACGTCGTCAGAATTACCGTCGTAAAAAAGGTCACCGTCAAGACCTGACAATGATTCAAATCACGAATATTAAAGCTGCTTAATTCGAGCGGCATCAGGATAGTAGGAGATAGGATATGGCACATAAAAAAGCAGGCGGTAGTTCCAGAAACGGTCGCGATTCGATCGGTCGTCGCCTTGGCATCAAAAAATACGGCGGCGAGATTGTTCTGGCCGGTAACATCATCGTGCGTCAGCGCGGCACCAAGTATCAGCCCGGCAAAAATGTCGGCTTGGGTAAAGATCACACGATTTTTGCTCTGCTGGATGGTGAAGTTCTGTTCTCTCGCGGGCAAGGTGGTCAGCCGATTGTTAACGTGCTGCCGGCTGCGAATGACGGACAAGCACAGGCTGCTGAATAGGCCCTCCGGTTTTTGAAAGATCAATGACAAGGGGAAGGGTTTCTTCCCCTTTTCTTATGGCGAATTAGAAAATGAAGTTTCTCGATCAGGCTAAAATATATCTTGAGAGCGGTCATGGCGGCCCCGGATGCGTGAGTTTCCGGCGGGAGAAGTATATCGAGTTTGGTGGACCGGATGGTGGAAATGGCGGTAAGGGCGGCGATGTTATATTTGAGGTGCTGGATACGCTCAATACGCTTATCGATTTTCGTTATCAGCAGCATTTTCGTGCGCGTCCCGGTGAGAATGGCAAGGGTCGCAACAAGACCGGTGCCGGTGGGGATGATTGTATTATTCGGGTGCCTGTCGGGACGCAGATTCTGGACGAGGATAAAGAGACGGTTCTTGCAGATTTTACGGAGGCCGGGGAGCGTCTTGTTTTCTTGAAAGGCGGTGACGGCGGGTTTGGGAATACGCATTACAAGAGTGCGACGAATCAGGCCCCTCGCCGCTTTACGCCCGGATGGCCGGGACAGGAAATGGCGGTCTGGCTGCGGTTAAAGTTGATTGCGGATGTCGGTCTTGTAGGTTTGCCGAATGCCGGGAAGTCTACTTTTCTGGCGGCGAGTTCGAATGCCAAGCCGAAGATTGCGGATTATCCGTTTACGACTCTTCACCCTAATCTTGGGGTGGTGAAGGCCGGAGATACGGATTTTGTGATTGCGGATATTCCGGGTTTGATTGAGGGGGCGCATGAGGGGCATGGGCTTGGGGATCGGTTTTTGGGGCATGTGGAGCGTACGGCTGTGCTTCTTCATATTATCGACGGGACGCAGGATGATTTGCCGAAGGCTTATGAGACGATACGCCATGAGTTGTTTGAATATGGAGCCGGCCTCGAAGTTAAGGACGAAATTGTCGCTATTAACAAATGTGACGCTTTGGGCGCAGAGTTGGCGGCAGATCAGGCGAAGAGCCTTGAGAAGGCTATCGGGAAAAAGGTTTATCAGATTTCCGGGGTTTCAGGGGACGGCGTTCAGGAGGTTCTTTTTGAGCTGGCGCGCCATGTGACCCGTTTCAAGAAAAAAGACGAAGCGGACGCGTTTATCGTCTGATAGGCTTGGGTTATGGCGAGCGATTCTTCTTTTACATCTGACCTTTCTACGGTTTCCGTTTTACGGGAGGCCGAGAGTATTGTTATCAAGATCGGCTCGGTTCTGGTCCGTGATCCAGAGACGGATGGTGTGCGGCAAGGGTGGATGGATGCTCTGGCGCAGGATGTTGCGGCTCTGATGAAGCTTGGGAAGAAGGTTACGATTGTTTCTTCCGGGGGGATTGCTCTGGGGCGCAAGGCGCTCGGGATTTCGGGGAAGGTTGCGCCGGATCAGATTCCCTTGCAGCAAAAGCAGGCGGCTTCGGCGGTCGGGCAGTATCATTTGTTTCATGGGTATCATAAGGCTTTTGCATCTTGCGGGATCGTTGCAGCGCAGGTTCTTTTGACCATGAGTGAAACGGAGAACCGGCGCATGAACCTGAATGCGCGGGAGACCCTGCATACGCTTCTGGATCGCGGGATTGTACCGGTTATCAATGAAAATGATACGGTTTCTACCGGGGAAATCCGGTTTGGGGATAATGACCGACTGAGTGTCAGGGTGGGGCAGATGATCCTTTCTGACGCGGTTGTTTTGCTCTCAACGACGGACGGGCTTTATACGGCGAACCCGGATACGAATCCGGATGCGGTGCATATTCCTTTGATTGAAGAGATTACCGAAGAGCATGTGCGGATGGCCGGGAAGGCTATTCCGGGGCTTAGTACCGGGGGGATGAAGAGCAAGATCGAGGCGGCGCAGGCGGCTGTGAAGTCGGGGATTCATCTGGTCATTGCGAATGGTCGGGATGATCATGTTTTGCGGAGCCTGACAGAGGATGGCGCGCGGCGGTCTACGCTTTTTCATGCGCTGAATACGGGGGCTTCGGCGCGGCAGTCTTGGATCGAAACGCATATGCGGCCCAAGGGGGCTTATATTGTGGATGACGGGGCGGTGAAAGCGCTGCTCTCGGGGAAGAACAGTCTTTTGCCAGTTGGTGTGAAAAGCGTTGAGGGGCGGTTTGAGCGCGGGGATGTTGTTGAGATTATGACGTTTGACGGGCGGAAGCTGGGGGTTGGTTTGAGTGCTTATAATGCGGATGAGGCGCGGCTTGTGGCCGGGCGGCAGACGGCGGATATCCCTACTCTACTGGGGTATGCCGGGCGGAAGGCGCTTGTTCATTATGATGATCTGATGCTTTTGCGTTAGGGTATTCCATTCTTATAGGTTTCCTACTCTAGTCTTTTACAATTTTTCTTCTATGGGCCGGTGTTTTCAAAGGGGGTGTTTTCGGGCATCCTTTTGGGACTGATTCTTTTATAGGGGGCCTTGTGATGAAGACTGATTTGCCGAAGACGATTTTTTTGAAGGATTATGCGCCCTACCCTTTTGATATTGAGGATGTTCGGCTCGGGTTTCAGATTTATGACGGGTATACGGTTGTGACGTCGGTGCTTCGGGTGAAGCGGACAGAGGTGCAGGCGGCGGAGATGTTTTTGTATGGGGAGGCGCTGGAGATCCTTACGCTGAAGGTGGATGGGCAGGATTATGCGGCGTATCGGCGCGATGAGGCGTCTTTGACTCTAGATGTGCCGGGGGATGTGTTTACGCTGGAGATTGTGACGAAGATTTTTCCAGAGGAGAATACACGGCTAGAAGGGCTTTATAACTCCGGGGGGACGTATTGCACACAGTGTGAGGCGGAAGGGTTTCGGCGGATCACTTATTTCCCGGATCGGCCGGATGTGATGAGCGTCTTTACGGTCCGTGTTGAGGCCGGGACGTCGTTGCCGGTTTTGTTGTCGAACGGGAATCTGGTTGAGAAAGGTGCTGTTGAGGGCGGGCGTCATTATGCGGTGTGGCATGATCCGTTTTTGAAGCCTTGTTATCTGTTTGCGCTGGTGGCCGGGGATTTGCGGGATATTCACGATACGTTTGTGACGGCTTCGGGGCGGACGGTGGATCTATATATTTATGTGCGGCCCGGGGATGAGGGGCAGTGTGCGCATGCTATGGAGTCGCTGAAGAAGTCTATGAAGTGGGATGAGGATGTTTACGGGTTGGAGTATGACCTTGATATCTTCAACATTGTCGCTGTGAGCGATTTTAATATGGGGGCGATGGAGAATAAGTCGCTTAATATTTTTAATACGGCGCTTGTGCTGGCGCAGCAGGAGACGGCGACGGACAGTGATTTTATTCGTGTCGAGAGCGTGATTGCGCATGAGTATTTTCACAACTGGAGCGGTAACCGTGTGACCTGCCGTGACTGGTTTCAGCTTTCCTTGAAGGAAGGGTTGACGGTGTTCCGGGATCAGGAGTTTTCGGCAGATATGCATTCTCGCGCCGTGCAGCGGATTGACGATGTGATGCATTTGCGCCGGTTTCAATTTCCTGAGGATGCGGGGCCCCTCGCCCATCCGATCCGGCCCGATAATTATATTGAGATCAATAATTTCTATACGATGACCGTGTATGAGAAAGGGGCCGAGGTTATCCGGATGCTGCGGACGATTTTGGGGCCGGAGAATTATCGTAAGGGGACGGATCTGTATTTCAGCCGTCATGACGGGCAGGCTGTGACGTGCGATGATTTTGTTCAGGCGATGCAAGATGCCAGCGGGATTGATCTTTCACATTTCAAGCTTTGGTACAGGCAGGCAGGGACGCCGACGCTCTCGTTCAAGGGGGCTTATGATGCGGCAGGCAAGACTTATAAGGTTGAGTTGGCGCAGGAGGTGCCGGCAACACCCGGGCAGACACATAAAGAGCCGATGTATATTCCGGTTCGGGTCGGACTTTTGAACGATAACGGTGATGAGGTTGCGGAAGAAGTTTTGCACCTGACCGAGGCGACGCAGGTTTTCGAGATCAAGGATGTGGCTTCCGAGCCAACGCCTTCGGTGCTGCGCGGGTTTTCGGCTCCGGTGAAGTTGAAGGCAGATTTTTCGGATGAGGACCTCCAGTTTTTGATGGTTCATGATACGGACGGCTTTAACCGTTGGGAGGCAGGGCAGCGGTATTTCCTGAACACGATCGGGTATATGATGCAGAGTGGTGCGGGGGTGCCGGAGTGTTTCCTGAAGACTTACGGGGGGCTGCTGGATAAGGCTTTGGAGGCGGACGCGGATAAAGCTTTGATGGCGCGGGCGATTACGTTGCCGGATATTTCTGCGATTGCGATGGAACAGGCGGTTATTGATCCTCAGGCGATCTGGGAGACGCGGGAAGCGCTTTTGGGGGCGGTTGTGGATCATTTTGCAGATAAGCTTGGGGATTTGTATGCGCGTAACCGTAGTGGTACTGATTTCTCGATTACAGCGGAGGCTGTGGGTAAGCGTTCTCTTTGCAATACGGCGATGATGCTTTTGTCGTCAAGACGTACTGCGGAAGATGGGGCACGGGCTTTGGCGCATTATGAGGATGCGAATAATATGACGGACCGGATGGCGGCGCTTATGCTGGCGTGCGCGATGGGAGGTTCGGTGCATGATGAGGTTTTGAACGGATTTTATGCGCGTTTCAGGAGCTATCCTCTGGTTATTGATAAATGGTTCTCGGCGCAGGCGCAGGTGCCTCTGGCGAAGACGATTGATGTGGTGAAGGAGCTGCGGGGGCATCCTGATTTCAATATTCGTAATCCGAACAGGGTGCGGTCTTTGTACTCGGCGTTTGCGATGATGAATCCTGTGCGGTTTCATGCAGCGGACGGGTCGGGATATGCGTTTTTGCGGGATGCGGTGGTTGAGTTGAATACGATCAATCCGCAGATTGCGGCGCGACTTTTGACGCCGCTGCGGGAGTGGAGACGTTATACGCCGGATCGTCAGGATAAGATGAAGGATGCTTTGGAGCAGATTTTGAAGACGTCGGATATCGCCCCGGATATTTTTGAAATTGCGAGCAAGAGCCTAGGGGCGTAGGCGTTATGGCTCGCCCTGCCCGCCTGAATTCCATGCCGGATTTTGCGCTTGAAGATGCTTGCGAGAGCGGACTTGTTTGCGGGCTGGATGAGGTGGGGCGCGGGCCGTTGGCCGGGCCGGTTGTAGCGGCTTGTGTTCATATTCCGGTTGAGAAGCGCGGGCTGGATTTTGTCGGGCAGATCAAGGATAGCAAAAAGCTCTCAGGGGCAAAGCTGGCGATGCTGGACCGGGAGATCCGCGCGCATTTTGTTTTCGGGATTGCCGAGGTTACGCCGGAGGAGATTGACCGGGTTAATATTTTGCAGGCATCGCTGCGGGCTATGGTGCTGGCTTATGAGGATGCGAGGGTTGATATGGGGCTGGCTTTGGTGGATGGGAACAGATGTCCGAAGGAACTGCCCTGCCCGGCTATGCCTGTGGTGAAGGGGGATGCGCGGTCTGTTTCGATTGCAGCCGCGTCGATTATTGCGAAAGTGCACCGGGATACAATTATGCGCTTTCTTGGGGAGCGTTATCCTTATTATGGGTGGGCGAATAATGCGGGGTATCCGACGAAAGAGCATCTGGAGGCTCTGGAGGTGCATGGTGTTACGGAGCATCACCGGAAAAGTTTTGGGCCGGTGCGTCGGCAGTTAAGTTGTTGAAGCGACTCAGGTTTTTCTTCTAAGGCACTGACTTTTCACAAAGATTCACATTTTTTCCTTGACGGCGAATCGATTTTGAATCATGATTCTGACTACACAGTCAGGAGAAAATCATATGTCGAGTCAGAAAAGAACTTTGTCCACAGATTCAATTATCGTTGGCGATTGCGTGAAAACCATGCAGGCGCTGGCGCCGGAGTCCGTGGATTGTATCTTTGCTGATCCGCCATATAACCTCCAGCTAGGCGGCGATTTACATCGTCCAAACAATTCCCGCGTGGATGGCGTTGATAATGACTGGGACCAATTTGAGAGTCTCAAGTCTTATGACGATTTCACGCGGGAATGGCTGGGGGCTGCGCGCGAGGTTTTGAAGCCTGACGGGTCGATCTGGGTGATTGGCAGTTATCACAATATTTTCCGGCTTGGGTATATTTTGCAGGATATGGGGTTCTGGATTTTGAACGATATTGTCTGGCGGAAGACGAACCCGATGCCGAATTTTAGAGGACGGCGTTTTACGAACGCTCATGAGACGTTGATCTGGGCGTCGAAGTCGAAGGATTCCAGGTATCAGTTTAATTATGAGGCGATGAAGTCCCTGAATGAGGATTTGCAGATGCGTAGTGACTGGCATCTGCCGCTTTGTACGGGTGGGGAGAGGCTTAAGGATGTGGATGGCAAGAAGGCTCATCCGACGCAAAAGCCGGAGTCCCTGCTCTACAGGGTTTTGCTTTCTTCGACGAAGCGTGATGATGTGGTGCTGGACCCTTTCTTTGGGACGGGGACGACGGGAGCGGTTGCGAAGAAGCTGGGGCGCCGGTTTATCGGGATTGAGCGGGATGCGAAGTATGCGGCGTTTGCGCGAGAGCGGATTAGTGAGATTGAGCCTCTTGAGGGGCAATATACGGAAACGGCGGCCAAGCGTGAGCAGCCGCGCGTGCCTTTCGGGACGCTTATTGAACGTGGGTTGCTTGAGCCGGGGGCTGTACTTACGGATGCGCAGAAGCGGTATAAGGCGACTGTGCATGCGGACGGGTCGTTGATTGTTCAGAACAGAATTGAGACGATGCGTGGGTCTATTCATAAGGTCGGGGCTGCGGTGCAAGGGGCGCCGTCCTGTAACGGGTGGACATTCTGGCATTATGCGGATGGCGGCAAGCAGGTTCCGATCGATGCTTTGCGCGAGATTGTTCGCGCTGATCATGGTGGCAGTGTTGCATGAGTTTGAGCCCTAATGACTACGATATTGTTTTTATCAAGGATCTTTGCCTCAGTATGTCTGCGGGCATTTATGAGCATGAGAAGGCTGCACCGCAGCGCGTGATTGTCAATATTGAGATGGGGGTTGCTGTTTCTGCGGTGCCCCCTTTGTCTATTCAAGATGTTGTTTCCTATGAGGATGTGACGAACGAGGTTATTGCTCTTTCGAGGGAGCAGCATTTTGATTTGCTTGAGACTTTTGTCGAACGTATTGCAGCGCTGTGTTTTCGTGATGCACGTGTTTTGTGTGTTTATGTACGTGCTGAGAAGCCGGATATTATTGATGATACGGCTTCTGTCGGTGTGCAGATTTTCAGGCAAAGACAGGGTTAGTAGAAGACACCGTCGGCTTTGTGTTTTTCGTTCAGGATTTTGTATTCGGACTCAAATTTTGAGGTGATGGACAGGTCAGAATCTTTTCTGAGGTAGCTTTGTGTGTAGAACAGCTCTGTACGCCGTTCATCACCATAGATTTCGATACCTTCCAGCACGGCAGAAGTTTGTAGGGCGTAGAAATCACCTTGTCGAATAATTCCGCGGTGTGAGAAAATTTTGAATTGAAGAATGATGAAGGCCGTCCTGATGTTGTAGAGGTTATTTTTGGTTGTAATGTTCGAATTGCTTTTTGCGATTTTATCTATGCGCTGGATGTATTGTTCTGCAATGTTTACAGGCGCTGGAATGTAGCTGATAGAAACTGGTCTACTAAATTCTACGATAATCTTGCCTGGGTATCCTTCAATAGCTTTTCTATTGCCGCAGAATGTTCTTCTGGCGTCGGGGGCGCCTACCTCAAATCGGCGTGCAACCAAAATTTGATCTTCATTTAGAACCTGAAACGCGTGACGCTTGGTATCGTAGTCCTTCAGGCGGATCGGAATTACCAGTTCGAATCTGACCGGAAAATCGTCTTTGTTTTCTTTTATGAATTTTACAGTGGCATCGCGGATTTCATTCCATTCAAACTCGCGGCTGTAGTAGTTTTGGTATATTCGGCATTCGTTAATTCGTAGAAAGTCATCAATATATTCTTTGTTTTCAAGGTCTAGAAGTCCCAGCGTCCAATATAAGTGGGATAGCGACGCCATTGTGGGTCTTTCATAGATATATTTTCTTTGTGACTTTGGTTTTCCTTCAACAAATCCTGTATTTTCATCAAGCGTAATGCTTTCGGACATCATGTCTTTATTGATGTCTTGGGGCTGGATGCTGTTTCTTACATCATCAGTGCTAAGCTGATCTTTTTTTTCCTGCGCTTTGGCATTTTCTAATGGTGTGGATACCATTGCCAGAGCAAGCATGGCTATGAGTGCAAATTTATATGTGTTTATTCTCATCATTCTTCATGCCGCTCCTGAAACAGGATTCTATTATAGAGGAAGGCGGTTTTTTGGGCAACTTCTTGTGGTTATTGTTTTTGGTTTAAAACGAAGGCCTTTCGGAAGACTGTCGGGAGGGTTTTGCTCTCAAAGTTTTCTATGGGTTGCCAGATGTAGTCATTGGACGGGGGTGTGATGTTTGCTTTGGTCATGGTGCAGATTGTCAGGGTCAGGTCGAAGTGGGTGAAGCTGTGGTGGATTGCTTCGCGGTTAATTTCTGCGGCTTGCAGGAAGTCTACATGCTCTGGTTTTTCCGGGGTCCAGTCGGTTGTGGGCAGGCCCAGCATACCGCCGAGGAGTCCTTTGGCCGGGCGTTTATGGAGCAGGATTTCGGATTGGTTGTTTTTGATGATGTAAACGTAGCCGGATTTTTTGGGCTTGGATGTTTTTTCTGCGCGTGCAGGGAGGGTTTCGGGTCTTCCGTGTTTGTAGCCCTGGCAGGTCTGGTTGATGGGGCACAGGCTGCACAGGGGTGATTTGGGTGTGCAGATTGTGGCGCCGAGATCCATGAGGGCCTGGGCGTAGTCTCCGGGGCGGTGGGTTTGATTGTTGGAAAGATCGTGGGCGAGTGATTTCAGGGTTGGTTTTGATTGGGGGAGTTTTTCGGTTATATGGAAGTACCGCGCCATGACACGCTCGACATTGCCATCGACGACGGTGGCAGGGTTATTGAAGGCGATGGAGGTTATGGCGGCGCTTGTGTAGTCGCCGATGCCGGGGAGTTTTTTTAGCTCGGTCTGGGTTTGAGGGAATTCGCCGTTGTGGTTGTTTGTGATTGTTATGGCGCATTTGAGGAGATTGCGGGCTCTGGCGTAGTAGCCGAGGCCTGCCCATTCGTTCATGATGTCTTGCGGATCGGCTGCGGCCAGCGATTTTACATCCGGCCATTTGTTCAGGAATTTCAGGAAATACGGGATGACGGCGGGGACTGTTGTTTGCTGGAGCATGATTTCGGAGAGCCAGACGTGGTATGGGTCCGGGGTTTGTCCGGGTAATGCCCGCCATGGCAGGACGCGGCGGTGGCGATCATACCACTTTAATATTGCCTCGCGAAAATCTATAATGTCGTTCTTGTTCACGAATGGAAACCTTTTATGCGTCCTTTGTCTGAAGCTGCTGCCAGAATAGCCAGCCTTAATTTTAGTCGCAAGTATATCGCGATCGGGAAAATTGTCTCGCATTGGGAGGATATTGTGGGGGCCAGTTTTGCGGACAAGGCGCAGCCGATGAAGATCCATTATCGTAAGTCCAAGGAAGGCAAGGCTTTGCAGGCATCGCTTGATATCGCGACGACGGGGGCGCATGCGACGACCTTGCATTATCAGAAGGATTTGATCCTTGAGCGAATAAACAGGATTTTCGGGGATGACTGGATTACGGCGATCCGGTTTGTGACGGTGTCTTCGAATTCGAATTTGTTGAAGCCGAAGCGGCGGACAATTCCTTTGAGTGAGGCGGAGCAAAATAATCTTAGCGAAATGCTTGACGGCGTGCAGGATCATGCTATCAAAGACAGGCTCCAGAAATTGGGGCAAGAGATTATCAGGAAAGAAAAATCATGAAGGTTACAGCTATTACTTTGCGGCCCGGCAATGTGATTGAATATAACGGCAAGCTTTGCGTTGTTGTGAAAAACGAAATTATTCAGCCCGGCAAAGGGGCTTCTGTGGCGCAGGTTGAACTGCGCGATATTCGTACCGGTTCAAAGGATAACGCTCGTTTTAGAACGCAAGAGACTGTTGAGCGCGTTCGTCTGGAGCAAGATGAGTACCAGTTCCTATATATGGATGGCGATGATGTTGTTTTGATGCATCAGACGAATTTTGAGCAAATCCAGATTAACAAGGATGTGATTGGGGAGCGTGCTGCTTATTTACAGGAAGGTATGATTATCGAGGTTGAGACTTTTGAGGGCGAGCCCCTCGGGTTTTCGTTCCCTGATACTGTGGTTCTGGAGATTGTCGAGGCGGAGCCTGTGGTTAAGGGGCAGACGGCGACGACGTCTTATAAGCCGGCGATCCTTGAGAATGGTGTACGTGTTATGGTGCCGCCGCATATTGAGAGCGGGATCAAGATTGTTGTGCGTATTGAAGATGGTTCTTATGTAGAGCGGTTTAAAGGTTAAGCGACGATGTCTTCTCATTCTCCGATTATGAATATTATGTTGCGGGCTTCCGAGAAGGCCGCGCGGTCTTTGCTGCGGGATTTTGGTGAGGTTGAAAACCTTCAAGTTTCGACCAAGGGGCCGGGGGACTTTGTTTCGGCGGCGGATAGGCGCGCGGAAGAGATTATTTTTGAAGAGCTCAATAAAGCTCGTCCGGGGTATAGCTTCCTTATGGAGGAAGGCGGCGCGGTTAAGGGTGAGACGACTGAGTTTCGCTGGATTATCGATCCGTTGGACGGGACGACGAATTTCCTTCACGGTTTGCCGCACTGGGCGATTTCTATTGGTCTGGAGCATAAGGGCGAAATTATTGCGGGGCTGATTCACGATCCTGTGAAGGATGAGATTTTCCATGCCGAGAAAGGGACCGGAGCTTTTATGCGCCGTCGTCGTTTGCGGGTTTCCGGGCGTGGCGATTTGATGCTGGCGACGATTGCTACGGGGGCGCCGCGCCGGTCAAAGGAACAACGTGAGAGATTTATTCGTGAGTATCAGGCTGTGTTGAGCGTGGCGCCGGGGTTGCGTCGTTTCGGGGCTGCGGCTCTGGATCTGGCTTATGTGGCTGCGGGGCGTTATGAAGCGTTTTGGGAGCGTGATCTCAAGGCTTGGGATATTGCTGCCGGGATTTTGATTGTCAAGGAAGCTGGCGGGTTTATTTCTGATATTGATAACCCGAGTAAGAACATGCTTGAGACCGGGAATGTTCTGGCGGCGAATGACAAGATCTATAATGATCTGAGCCGTGTTCTGAAGGCTGTTTAAGGGTATGGGTGAGGCTGTGATGAAACCACCCTCCCCGTCTTCTCCTGATGATAAATTTACGCTTGATGATCTTATGCGGGTTATGG
The DNA here is from genome assembly GCA_020445145.1 of Alphaproteobacteria bacterium. Lineage (GTDB taxonomy): Bacteria > Pseudomonadota > Alphaproteobacteria > Micavibrionales > Micavibrionaceae > JAGRHC01. Next base: position 40,499 of record JAGRHC010000002.1, on the reverse strand, counting down.
CTGCGCTCAGGGCGCCTGTGACGGGGTGTCCGTGGGATCTGGAGCAGGACTTCAGGTCTATTCTTCCCTATACGATTGAAGAAGCTTACGAGGTTGCGGACGCGATTGATCGTGAGGATATGACTGACTTGCGGGAGGAGCTTGGGGATTTGCTCTTCCAGTCGGTTTATCATGCGCAGATGGCCAGTGAGCGCGCGGCGTTTGATCTTCACGATGTCATTCACGATGTGACGCATAAGATGATTTCCCGGCACCCTCATGTCTTCGGAGATGAAGATGCGCAGAGCGCCGAGGATGTGAACAAGATTTGGGATCGGCGCAAGGCGAGTGAGAAGCAAGCGAGCGGTTCCTCCAGTGCGCTTGACGGGGTTACTCGGGCTTTGCCTGCTTTGCTCAAGTCGCAGAAGTTACAGAAGAAAGCGGCGAAGGTCGGGTTTGAGTGGACCCGGATTGAGGATGTTCTGGCGAAGCTTGAAGAGGAGCTTGGGGAATTGCGGGAGGCGATTTCTACGGGGAGTCCGAAGGATCAGGCGGAGGAGTTGGGGGATGTTCTTTTTGTTCTGGCGAATGTCGGACGGGTTCTGGATATTCATGCGGAGGAGGCTTTGCGGCAGGCTTGCACGAAATTTGAACGGCGGTTTCGCGGGCTTGAGGCTGATTTGAGGGCTGAGGGGGTTGAATTGACGGAGACTTCTCTGGCGCGGATGGAAGAGGCCTGGCGCGCTCAGAAGTTGAAGGAATAATTTTCAGGCTTTTTTCTTGTTGCCGCCGAAGTTTTCGATGAATTTATTGTAGTTTGTGTCTTCCATAGCGACTTTGACGCTTATTTTCTTTTCACTGTCTTTTCTCTCCAAAACATCGCCGTGGGCGTAGAGCCAGGCGAGGGCTTTGCCGTCTTCGGGGCGGATGTTCAGGTTGTAGACCTGGTGGGCGCGGCTGGCGATTTCGGCGATGGTTTTTAGAAGGCTTTCAATCCCGCTTCCGGAGGTCGCGGATATGGCGACAATAGACGGGTTGTGTTTTGCCTCCAGCGTTGTCAGGTCGTTTTCAGGCAGGAGGTCGATTTTGTTGAGGACTTCGACGATGCGGTCGTCGGTTTCGTATTCTACGCCGAGGTCTTTCATGATGTCGATGACGTCTTGTTTCTGGGCTTGCCAGTCGTGGCGGGAGACGTCGATGACGTGGACGATGATTTCGGCGTAGACGACTTGCTCGAGGGTTGCGCGGAAGGAGGCGACGAGGTGGGTTGGCAGGTCGGCGATGAAGCCCACTGTGTCAGAGAGAATGACGTCCTGATGGTTGGGGAGTGCAATTTTTCGCATTGTCGGGTCGAGGGTCGCGAAGGGGAGATCTTCGGCGAAGACCCCTGCCCCGGTCAGGCGGTTGAATAATGTCGATTTTCCGGCGTTGGTGTAGCCGACGAGGGCGACGACGGGGAACGGGACGCGCTCCCTGCTTTTTCTACCGAGGTCGCGGGTGCGGCGGACTTCTTCGAGTTCTTTTTTTAGTTTTGCGATTTTCTGGACGATCAGACGGCGGTCGATTTCGATCTGGCGTTCGCCGGGGCCGCCCATGAAGCCTGCTCCCCCGCGTTGGCGCTCGAGGTGGGTCCATGAGCGGACGAGGCGCGAGCGTTGGTATTCGAGGGCAGCGAGATCGACTTGCAGGCGGCCTTCTTTGGTTTGTGCGCGGGCGCCGAAAATTTCGAGGATGAGGCCTGTGCGGTCGATGACCTTGGCGTTCCATTCTTTTTCAAGGTTTCGTTGCTGGACCGGGGAGAGTGTTGTGTTTACGATGACGATGGCCGGTTCGAGTTCTTCTACTCTTGCGGCAATGGCTTCTCTGGCGCCTTTGCCGAAGAAGGCCCCGGCGTGGATTTTCTGGCTGGGGACGGTTCTTGTTTCTGCAACCTCGAGATTTATGGCGCGGGCGAGGCCTTGCGCCTCGGCGATGATGTCTTCGATTTGGCGGCGGTCTTCGCGTCCAGCCAATGCGGTGGGCTGGACGATGTAGGCGGACTCCGCCTCACTTTCAACGAAGGGGGCGTTTTTACCGTCCTTGATGTAAGTCGTTTTTTTCAAGCGTGTCTGGCTTGGGGCGGCGATTTAATCGTCTACGCCGTCCTTCTCGCCCTCTTCATTGAGGTTCAGCGGACCGCCGGGCATAATCGTCGAGATTGCATGCTTGTAGATCAGCTGTACGTGTGACTCGCGGCGGAGCAGTAAGCAGAAGTTGTCAAACCATGTGACGATACCCTGTAATTTTACCCCGTTAACGAGAAATACTGTTACCGACATTTTTTCTTTGCGTATTTTATTTAGAAATACATCCTGAACATTTTGAAATTTTTCGGCCATTTTTTGTTTTATCCTGTTTATTTATTGTTGTTGCTACTTTTTTGCTTTGTATCCAAAGCGTTTTTTCCTCACGCACCTAGGTAGGTTTTATCGCATTTCAGTTATATTGCAACCAAAAACGACTGTAGTTCAGAGAGATTTGTAACGCTTAGTAGTGGCTTATATTCTTTTATGAGTCTTTCTGTTTCGTGATGACCTTTGATGAAGACGGCTTGGCATTGGAGGTCTGCGGCGCATTTCAGGTCGGATTCTGTGTCACCGACGTACCAGATTTTAGAGGGGTTGCCTTTGAACTTCGCCCGGTCGAGGGCAAGGCGCAGTGGTGCGCCGGAGGGTTTGTCTTCAGAAGCCTCCCCTGCCCCGACGAGTGCGTCGAAGTATTTCTGCCAGCCGAAATTGTTCATTTCTCTGGCGATGAAGTCTTTGTGTTTGTTGCTGACAACGCCGGCCTGAATATTTAAGTCTTTCAGTGTATTGAGGAGTTTTTCTGCACCTTCGAACGGGGAGAGCAAATGAGCGTTTTCGCTGACGTAGTCGCCGAAGAGTTCTTTGGCGCGGTCGACCTGATCGGCGCCGTATATTTCGGTGTAGAGGATTTCACGGGGGCGTCCAAAATGGGCTTTGAACTCATCGCCTTTGAAGGGTTCCATTCCAAGTTGTGTGAGGGTCTGGCAATGGCCTTGATTGAGGAACTCATATGTATCGACCAAAGTTCCGTCCCAGTCGAAGAAGACGGCTTCGGGTTTTTCTAATTGTGGTGTTGCGTTGGTCATTTTCTACTCATGGAGGTTGATGCGCTGGATTTCAATTTGTTTGCCGTAGATCGTGTTGGCGGCCTTGGCGTAGCTTTCGGTCATGTCGCTGGCGAAGAACTTTTTCTGGCCGTGGCGATCTAGTTTACTGGATATTTCAGGGTGGCGTCTCAGGTAGTCCGCGAGCTTTTCGGGGATGATCTCGTCCTGAGAGAGAAGATCGACCGAGGGGCCGGAAATGTCGGCAATTTGTTTTTTTAGAAACGGGTAATGCGTACAGCCGAGGATGAGGCATTCTATTTGTTTTTGCGTCAGCGGGCTTAAGTATTCCTCGAGTATTGGTGGCGCCCATTTCAGGCCGTCATTTTCGATGAGAGGGACGAGCAAGGGGGTTGCTTTGTGGTGGATCCGAATTGATGGGTCGAGTTTCTGGAGTTCCTGTTCGTAGATGCCGGACTGGACGATGTGGTTTGTCGCTATGACACCAAGGTTTTTGTAGCCGCGGTCGATGGCGGTTTCCAGTGTGGGAACGACGACGCCGAGGATTCTTCTGTCCGGGGCTTTTTGGGGCAGGTATTCCTGTTGGAGCCTGCGCAGGGCTGAGGCGCTGACGGTGTTACAGGCGACGATGATGAGGGCGCAGTCCTGATCGAACAGGAAGTCCATGGCGGTTTTGCTGTAGCTGTAGATGGCGTCGAGGGAGCGGTTGCCGTAGGGGACGTGGAGCGTGTCGCCGAAGTAGACGGTATCGATATCCGGCAAATGACGGGAGATGGCTGCGGCGATGAGCAGTCCTCCCAATCCAGAATCGAAGATACCGAGTTTCATGATCTAAAAGAGGTCTACCTGTACCGAGAAGAGTTTTTCGACGTTTGAGGCTTGTTCCCGTGTGGTGAATATAATTACGTGGTCGCCGGTTTTGATTTCAAATTCCGGGGTGGGCATACAGACTTTTTCTTCGCGGATCACAGCGCCGATGACGATTTCGCGTGGCAGGTCGAGTTCGAAAATCTGTTTGTTGACGATGCGGGCGTTGTCGGAGACTTCGGCTTCGATAACCTCTAGAAGTCCGTCGCCGAGATTGTGGATGCCCCGGATGCGGCCCCGGCGGATGTGTTGCATGATGTTGGCGACAACGATGGATTTCGGGGAAACCATGACGTCTATGCCGAGCGGTCCGACGAGCGGATAGTAAGCGTTGTTGTTGACGAGTGTAATGACGCGCTCGCAGCCATATTGTTTGGCGAGGAGCGAGGCGAGGATGTTGTTTTCGTCGTTGTTCATCAGGGCGATGAAGGTTTCTGCGGTTTCGACGGAGGATTCTCTGAGCACTTCGCGATCGAGGGTGTTTCCATTGAGGACGACGATGTTGTTGAGTTCTTCGCTGAGGGTCTGTGCGCGGTCTTCTCGTTGTTCGATGATTTTGATCTGGATACCGTGGACTGTTTCCTGAAGGATTTTGGCCAAGGTCATGCCGATATTGCCACCGCCGGAGATGATGATGCGGCGTGCTGTTTTTTCGGTGTGGCCGAAGGCAGCCATGATGCGCTGGGTGTGGCGGCTGTCGACGACGACGTAGGCTTCGTCACCGACTTCGAACATGTCGTTTTCGTCCGGGACGATGTGTTTACCGGCGCGGGTGATGGATACGATTTCGAATGCGAGGTCGGGGAAGAGTTTTTTGAGCTGGACGAGCTGGGTGTTCAGGACCGGGCAGTCTTCCATGCAGACAACGCCAAGGAGTTGCGCTTTGCCTCCGGCGAGGGAGACGACGGAGGTGGTTCCGGGGACCTGAAGGCGCTGGTAGATGTCTTGCGCGACGAGCATTTCCGGGGAAATGATGACGTCGATGGGCATATGTGCGCGGCTGAACAGGTTGGACCATGCCGGGTCCAGGTAGCAGTGGCGACGAATTCGGGCGATTTTCTTCGGGATGCCGAACAGAGAGTGGCCGATCTGGCAGGCGACCATGTTGATTTCGTCGGATTTGGTGACGGCGATAATCAGGTCTGCGTCTTTGGCGCCGGCGTTGCTGAGGACATCGGGATCGGAAGCGTGGCCGACGATGGCGTTGACGTCGAGTTCGTCGTCGATCTGGCGGATGTATTGTTCGCGTTCGTCGATGACGGTGACGTCGTTGTCTTCTTTTGAGAGATAGGAAGCGATGCTTCGTCCGACCTGGCCCATGCCGCAAATAATGACCCGCATGAAAAATCCTTTCTATTCTTATCGTTCCGCTTTTGTGTGCTTGTTATCCTGATATGGCGGTGCGTGCAGGAGGGTTTTCTTCTTCCTGCGTGGATGCCGCGCTATTATCCCTGTCATTTGCGTAAATTTCCAGCGTTTTCAGTTTACGGTGCAGGGCTGAACGTTCCATTTCTACGAATTGGGCGGTTTTTGAAACGTTTCCGTGGAAACGCTCGACTTGCGCCTGTAGATATTCGCGTTCGAATTTTTCCCGGGCTTCTCGCAGCGGGAGGCCGAGGAAGCGGGCGTATCCTGAGTCGATGCCTGAGGCTCCGGTGTTGTTTCCTTGTCCCGTGATTTCCGGCGGGAGGTCGTCGATCTGGATTTCCTGATCGGTCGGGGCGCCGGGGCCTTTCATGATCATGACCCATTCCAGTATGTTTCTGAGCTGGCGGATGTTGCCGGGCCATTCGTAGGCTTGCAGGAGCATCATGGCGGCGGAGGAAAATTGCCTTGGGATGTAGCCATGTGTCCGGGCGAGGTTTTGGATTATTTTTTCAACCAGAAGCGGGATGTCTTCTGTTCTGTCGCGCAGGGCCGGCATGGGGACCGGGACGACGTTCAGGCGGTAGTAAAGGTCGCTGCGGAAACGATTTGCGTTTTTTTCCTGTTCCAGGTTGCGGCTGGTGGAGGCGATGAGGCGGATGTCGGAGCTGTAGCTTCCTGTGTCACCAATCCGGCGACAGGTTTCATCTTGCAGGAAGCGGACGAGCTTGCCTTGCGTTTCGATCGGGAGGTCGCCGACTTCATCCAAGAGAAGCGTTCCGCCGTTTGCTATTTCTATGAGCCCTGCCCTTGCAGGTTCGCCGAGAACGCCGTCTATGCTGCCGAAGAGTTCTACCTCGAGGCGCTCCGGGTGCATGGTGGTGCAGTTCAGGACCATGAAGGGTTCTTTTGCGCGTGTGGAGTGGCGATGGATGTAGCGGGCGGCCATGTTTTTGCCGGTTCCGGCCTCGCCGATCAGGAGGATGCGGCTGTTGGTCGGAGCGGCTTTTTTCAGGACGTGCCGGATGTTCTGGATGATGGGGGATTCTCCGATGATTTCATCGGTTGATTCGAGAGATCGCTGGCGCAGGGTTTCGTTTTCACGGCGCAGGCGTGCGTTTTCTATGGCGCGTTGGATCATCAGGAGAAGACGATCGGCTTTGAAGGGTTTTTCGATGAAATCGTAGGCGCCGTGTTTGATGGCGGTGACGGCGGTTTCGATGGTACCGTGGCCGCTGATCATGACGACGGGGAGTGACGGGTGATCTTGTTTGATGTTCTCCAAAATCTTCAGTCCGTCTTCGGCGCTTCCCTGGAGCCAGATGTCGAGGATGACGAGATCGGGGACTTTGGTTTCGATCTGCTTATAGGCGTCTTCGGCTCCTCCGGCTTCGCGGGTGGCGTAGCCTTCGTCTTCCAGAATACCCTGGACGAGGCTCCGGATGTCTTCTTCATCGTCAACGATTAGAATTTCGTGGGTCATGATTTTGTTTATGCGACCTTTCTGGGATTGCTTTTTGTTGGTGTTTTTATTTCGCTGTCTGTTATCGGGTGGCGTTCGGTTTTTGCCGGGAACAGGAGGACCACGCAGGCGCCGCCCAAATCTTGCCAGTTGTTGTTATCTTTTAGCCATGATGGCGTGCCGAGGATGATCTGGCCGCCGTGGTCTTCCATGATTTTTTTGACGATGGCGAGGCCGAGGCCTGTGCCTTTGCGTTTGTGCGTGACATAGGGTTCGGTCAGAGTGGCCGGATTTTCGCCTTCGGGGAAGCCTTGTCCGTTGTCGGTGACGGCGATGAAGAGTTCATCTTTGCCGTGGGCGGCGATGAGGATGTCTATTTTACCGCCTGTTTCATTTTTAAACTGGCTGTGGACGGAGTCGACGGCGTTGCGGATGAGGTTGGTCAGGGCCTGTCGGACTTGCTGGGCGTCGATGGAGGCTTTGTAATTTATTTGCGGTGTCGGCTCGTTCAGCTTGAATGTGATTTCACGGTGCGCCTGTTGTGAGAGGATCAGGGAATCCTTTGTAAGCTCAAGGAGGCTCTCGTCGCGCAGGACGGGTTCGGGCATGCGGGCGAAGGCGGAAAATTCATCGACCATTCGGCCGATATCGCCGACGTGGCGGATGATTGTTTCCGTGCAGCGGGCGAAGGTTTCCTGATCGGTCTGGATCTGGTTCATGTATTTTTTGCGCAGGCGCTCGGCGGATAGCTGGATCGGGGTCAGCGGGTTTTTGATTTCGTGGGCGATGCGGCGCGCGACGTCTGACCATGCGGCTTTGCGCTGCGCGGAGACGAGTTCGGTGATATCGTCGAAGGTCACGATCATGCCGGTTTTTTCTGTGCTGATGCGGAAGAGGAACGTGTGTTTGGTTTTGCTGGCGCTGACGACTTCGATTTCGGTCTGGGTGATTTTTCCGGCACGGCCTCCGGCTTTTTCGAGTGTTTCTTCCAGTTCCGGGAGAACCTTTGTCAGGGGTTGTCCGGTGATGGCGGCGACATCTTGTTCGAGGAGCGATGCGGCGGAAGCATTAGCGAGGTTAATTGTTCCGTCCTTGTCTACACCGAGGACACCTGAGGAGACGCCGGAGAGGACGCTTTCGGTCAGGCGGCGGCGGCTGTCGATTTGTCTGTTGGCTTCGATCAGTTCGTTTCTTTGTTGTTGAATTTGTCTGGTCATTCGGTTGAATGATTTGGCGAGGAATTCGAATTCCTCCATATCCTCGTCTTCGTTGACGTGAGCGGTCAGATCTCCGGCGCGCACGCGGTCTGCGGCGAAGATGAGATGGCTGATGGGGGTTACGAGCTGGCGGGCGAGGATCAGGCCGGACCAGATGGCGGCGAACAGCAGCAGCAGACCGACGACGACGAATAACAGGGTAACAGTGACCTGCAGGTCTCCGTATTTTGATTGAAGGTCGTTATAGTCCTGCGTTGCTTCTTCGGTTGAACGCAGATGTTTCAGGACTTGCGGATCAACCATGCGGCCAACGAAGAGGTAGGTATTTTCGAAGTTATGGAGTTTCACGAGGGCGCGGACGCGGTCCTTGCTCTGGGTTGTCATCAGGACAACGTCGCCGCTTTCATCTGCCTGATGCAGTGCGTATGGCGGGACTTTTTCGAGTTCCAGTGCGAAGGTTAATCCGGCGCGCGCGATGATTTTTCCTTTTTCGTCGAAGACAAGCGCTTCGGAAAGGTTTCGTAAGGAGGACTGTGTGTCCATGATGGTATCGAAGGCACGGGGATTGAGAAGGAGGATGTCGGCCTGGCGGTTGAGGTCGTCTGCCATGGCGAGCGTGTCTGCGCGGATCACCTGTTTGTGTTCTTCGAGGTAGGACTGGGCGACGGCCTGAGATTCGTTGATGGCTGTCTGTACGCGTTGGCTGAACCACGCCTGTACGCCGAAGTGGAAGAAAAACGCTGAGAATACCGTCATGATGATGACGGGTGCCGCGGCGAGTATGCTGAAGACGTAGACAAGGCGTACGTGCAGGTGCGAGCCGGCGAGGCCGCGTTTACGTCCGCTCCAGAGCATGACGATGCGGCGGGCGATTAATGAGGCCAGTAGCAGCAGGATAATCAGGTCGATGTTCATGAGCCAGATGACGCTTCCGGTATCTCTGCCGAAGGGTGGTGTTTCGTTCAGGGCTGCATATGTTGCGAAGCCGCTGGCTATGGCGCTGAGGACGAGGAAGACGGCGGCGATGCTTCGCCAAGAGAGGCGCTTACGCTTCCAATGCGTTACTTTTGAAATCAGCGACGATACAGAAAGTCGTTTGCTATCCGCATTTTTTTGATTATTTGCGTCAGAAGCTTTGTGTGTCAAAATATACTCTTGTATAAGATTATATGTGCCTTCATTAGAGTGTTGCATATTTACAACAATTTTTATCCGGATTCAAGTTTGTTCTCATGACCTCCCCTCTTCCGCCTTTTCATGTTGTGATTGTTGCTGCCGGGGGCGGATCTCGGTTTGATGGCGGTGAGGTTCCGAAGCAGTATATGGCGTTGAACGGCAAGCCGATTTTGCGTTATAGCCTTGAGATGTTTTCAGGGTTTGAGACTGTCCTGGGGGTTCATGTGGTCATTGATCCGGCGCATCAGGATTTGTTTCGAGCGGCGTCTCGCGGGATTGATGTTTCTTCTGTGGTTGCGGGCGGTGCGAGCCGGAGTGATAGCGTTCAGAATGCCGTTGAGGCTCTGGATCTGGATGATGGTGAGATTGTTCTTGTTCATGATGCGGCGCGCCCTCTTGTTTGCCGGGACGATATCGCGGCTTTGTTGCGCTCTATGGATCGTTATGATGCGGCGACGCTTGCTTGTCCGGTTGTGGATACGGTTCGGTATGGGGGACATGGCGCAGATGTTTCCCGGGAGGATTTGTGGGCAGTGCAGACGCCGCAGGCTTTTCGGTTTGGGGTTTTGAAGAAGGCCCATGCGGCGCTTATTGCCGGGAACGGGTTTACGGATGATTGTGGCATGGTTCGCTCGATCGGGGTGGATGTTGGCTTTGTTAAAGGGAGCCGGACCAATTTTAAAATTACGTATGCGGAGGATCTTGTTTTGGCGCAGAAGATTTTGGGGGCTTCGTGCCTTGCGGATGTCAGGACGGGGAGCGGGTTTGATGTTCATGCCTTTGATAATGAGGCTTTGGGTGTGAAGGCTGTCAGGCTTTGCGGGGTTGATGTTCCTTATGAGCGGAAGCTGAAGGGGCACTCGGACGCGGATGTCGGATTGCATGCTTTGACGGATGCTTTGCTCGGGGCAATTGGCGGCGGGGATATCGGTCAGCTTTTTCCGCCTTCAGACCCTGCGTTTAAGGATATGGATAGCCGGGTATTTTTAGAAAAGGCGCGTGATCTGGTGCGGGAGGCCGGGGCGGTTATTGGTAATGTAGATGTTACGATTATCTGTGAGGCGCCCAAGGTCGGGCCGCACCGGGAGGCTATGGTCCTCAGGGTGGCTGAAATACTGGACATTGAGCGTGGACGTGTCAATATAAAGGCTACGACGACTGAACGTCTCGGGTTTACGGGGCGGGAGGAAGGGATTGCTGCGCAGGCGGTTGCGAGTGTCGTGTTCCAAGCCCGGGAGGTTTAAGATGGATTTTTCCGAGATTACTTTGGATAAGGTTAAACCTGTTTTCGAGATTCCTGAGGGGATCGATCGGAAGGCGCCTTATGTCTGGATTGCGACCTGGGGGGGTGCCGGGTTTCTCTCCCCTGCTCCGGGGACATGGGGTTCGATTGCGGGGCTGGTCTGCGGGATTATCGTTTATTTGCTGGGCGGGGCTTATGGGCTGATTGCCGGGTTTATTTTTGTGACGACGCTCGGGCTGTGGGCGGCGCAGGAATTTGACAAGGCCAGCGGGGGGCATGATTCAAAAATGATCGTGATTGATGAGGTCGCCGGGCAATGGATTGCGATGATACCGGCGGGGCTTAATCCGTTTTTGTTGATCCTTTCTTTGTTGCTGTTTCGGTTGTTTGATATTTTGAAGCCGTTTCCGGTTTCTTACTATGACCGGAAGGTTGAGGGGAGCGCCGGGGTTATGGGGGATGACCTTGTGGCCGGGATTTTGGCGGCGGTTTGTTTGATGGGTGTACGCCTTGTCTTCTTCTAGGGTCCATCGCCATTCCTTTTCTAAAGACCTGCAAACGCAACGCTTCTGCGCTTCCGGTACTCAAATACATTTATGTATGCTCCGTTCCGGTTCTCGAATCGTTGCGTTTTCGTTGACTTTATAAAAGGAATGGCGATGGACACAAACCTTATTGATCAAGATCTTACCGGGCTGGTTGAGACGTTGACGGCTTTGTTGCTGGCGAAGCGGAAGACTATGGCTTGTGCGGAGTCATGTACGGGGGGGCTTATCGCGGCTTTGATGACGGCTCGGCCTGGTGCTTCGGATGTTTTTGAGCGCGGGTTTGTGACGTATTCCAATGAGGCGAAGTCTGAGCTTCTGGGGGTTCCTTTGGGGCTTATCTCTCGTGTTGGTGCGGTGAGTGATGAGTGTGCGGAGAGGATGGCGCAAGGGGCTTTGCAGCATAGTCATTCGGATGTTGCGGTTTCTGTGACAGGGGTTGCGGGGCCGGATGGCGGGACGGCGGATAAGCCTGTGGGGCTGGTTTATATCGGCGTTGCCGGATGGGGGTATGATCCGGTTACTTACAAGCATGATTTTTCAGGTGATCGTACGGATGTCAGGACAAAGTCATGCGCGGCGGCTTTGACGGCGCTTATTGCTTTGCTTGAAGGGTGAGGCCGTTTTCGCCGTAGAGGTCTTTGGCGCGGGCTTCGAAGGCGCTGACCATGCGGCGGACGATTTCGTTGAAGAAGACGCCCATCAGATTTTGCAGGAAACGGCTTTTGAATTCGAAATCGACGAAGAAGTCTATGGTGCAAGAGCCGTCTTCTTCGCGGATGAATTTCCAGTGGTTGGAGAGGTATTTCATCGGGCCCGAGAGGTATTCTACGTGGACGAGTGAAGGTTCTTCGAGCCTGACTTTTGAGCCGAATGTTTCGCGGACTAATTTGTACCCGATGACGAGGTCGGCGAAGAAGAGGTTCTCACTTTCTTTGCGGCGGATGCGGCAGGACAGGCACCATGGCAGGAATTCCGGGTATTTTGAGACGTCTGCAACCAATGCGAAGAGTTGCTCCGGGGTATAAGGGAGATTTCTTTTTTCAGCGTGTGTGGTCATGCCGTTTCAAAAAATTATTCTGCCGCTATTGTTGCAGCTTTGGCTGTTCTGGCGGCGCGAAGGCGTTCGAAGTCTTCGCCTGCGTGGTGAGAAGAGCGTGTTAGCGGGGAGGCTGAGACCATCAGGAATCCCTTGGATTTTGCCATTTTGGTCAGGCCTTCGAATTCTTCCGGGGTCCACCATTTTTCGACAGGGGCGTGTTTCGGGGTGGGCTGGAGGTACTGGCCGATGGTGATGAAGTCGATGCCGGCGGCGCGCATGTCGTCCATGACTTGCCCGACTTCTTCGCGGGTTTCGCCGAGGCCGACCATCATGCCGGATTTGGTAAAGATTGCCGGGTCGATTTCCTTCACGCGTTCGAGCAGGCGCAGGGAGCGGAAGTATCTTGCACCGGGGCGGATGGATGGGTAGAGGCGCGGGACTGTTTCCAGGTTGTGGTTAAAGACGTCCGGCTTTGCCTTTATGACGTGGTCGATGTCCTCCATTTTACCGCGGAAGTCGCCGGGGAGGATTTCGATTGTTGTTTCAGGGCTTTTCATGCGGATGGCCTGAATGGTTTTGGCGAAGTGATCTGCCCCGCCATCCTTGAGGTCGTCGCGGTCTACAGACGTAACCACGACGTGTTTCAGGCCCATCTGGTGGACGGCTACGCCGACGCGCAATGGTTCCAGTTTATCGACTTCATCGGGTTTTCCGGTTGCAACGTTACAAAATGCGCAGGCACGGGTACAAACTTCGCCAAGGATCATGAAGGTTGCGTGTTTTTTCTGCCAGCATTCGCCGATGTTCGGACACCCTGCTTCCTCGCAAACTGTGGTCAGTTTTTGGCCGCGGACGATGTCCATGGTTTCCTTGTAGGTTTTTCCCTGCGGCGCAGGTACGCGGATCCAGTCCGGCTTTCGTCCAGCTGGACGGTCGGGGTTCTTTTGTTTTTCAGGGTGCCGTTTGGCTTTGTCTAAAAGCGTGGGGTTGTATGTCACGCGTTGTACTCCGTCTTCCTGTTCTCAGGATATTAGTTTGCGTCCCCGATTTTCTCATGAGTTTCGCAGAGGCTTTCATATACGATTATTATGTCATTTTCTAGTCCCATGCGATCTTTGCATGAGGATTCATTGATGTATGGACTGTGGGCGATCGTGCCGTCCGAGCGCGTTCCCTGCAGTGTTGCATTGATTAGGAATTTGTAGGTGACCCATACCTGCCCGTCTTCTGGCTCGAATTCAGTCATTTCAATTTTAGCGCGGGAATTCTGGAATAGAGCTGGCGGGTTATCATTTGAAGCCAGTATGTCGCTCCGTGTCAGGATGATTTCTTTAGGCTCTATAGCGCTAATGTTGTTTTGTACTTTCAGAACGACCCTAATATCGGGTGAATAGTGTTTTCTTGTGAAATCTGAAATTTTGCCATGATCTACGGTTTCTGCATTATAGAGATTGATGGTCTCTTGCAGATATTCTTTTACCGTTTCTTCATCGAGGGTTGCTGCGTGAGCCGGGGCGGTGAAAAGGATTGTGGCTGTGAGAAACAGGAATATTTTTAGAATACGCATTTTTAGTCCTTTCTGCAGAGACAAAAGACGCTTAGGCCGTAGAGTTTATTTATATTGAAAAGGCTTTGGCGTTCAATGTCGTGGATTGCGATGAGTGTTTTGTTTAGTCCGTCAGGGTAAAGTTTTAGCTCGCTTTGCGCTTTAACCTGCCCGCGTTCCAGAAGTAATTTTTTTGCCAACCGGATGATGGCGACGACCGGGAAAAGTGCGCCGAAAAAGTAGCGGCTTTTTATTGGAGTCAGGCCTGCTTCGCGCGTTGCTGTTTCCATCATTTCTATGGTGTAGCGTCTGTAATGTTCCAGGAAGACATCGTGGCCGGACCACATGAACTGGAAGGCGGGGACTGTGATGAGCAGGTGTGCGCCTTTGGGCATTTGGTCGACATATTCTTTTAGAAGCGCAACATCGTCCGGGACGTGTTCGAGAACGTCCATCATCAGGACGAGTTCTTGTCCGCCGGATTTCAGGGATTTCACGAACTCTATGGATTTGCCGTGCCAGTCCTCCCGGCGCTCTTCCGGATAGTTCGGGTCTACGCAGACTGCGCTTTGGGCGATGTTCAGGTCAAGCAGTTGTTTGGAGAAGATGCCGGAGCCTGCACCAACGTCGAGGATTTGGTTGGCCTTTAGGTCTCCTAGAAACGCGCGCATGGCGCGGCCTTTGGAGACGTAGTACCAGTGTTCCCCTATTTTATCGCCCAGAATGTCTTCTTCTTTGAGATCCATTGGGCCATCCTATACTAAAAGTGTATGACTTTGCCATAGGCGTCGAGAACGCTCTCGTGCATCATCTCGGAGAGGGTCGGGTGCGGGAAGACGGTGTGCATCAGGTCTTCTTCCGTTGTCTCGAGGGTGCGCGCTATGCCGTAGCCCTGAATCATTTCTGTGACTTCTGCGCCGATCATGTGGGCGCCGAGGAGTTCTCCGGTTTTTTCGTCGAAGATTGTTTTGACCAGTCCTTCAGGCTCGCCGAGGGCGATGGCTTTGCCGTTACCCATGAAGGGGAAGCGGCCGACTTTGACTTTGTAGCCTTTTTCTTTGGCGGCTTTTTCGGTCAGACCGACGGAGGCGACCTGGGGGCTACAGTAGGTGCAGCCGGGGATGTTGGATTTGTTAAGCGGGTGAACGCTGTTTAGCCCTGCGATTTTTTCAACACAGATGACGCCTTCGTGGGATGCTTTGTGCGCGAGCCATGGTGGGGCGGTGACATCGCCGATGGCATAGATGCCGGGCTCGTCGGTTGCGGACCATTCGTTGGTGACGATGTGGCCGCGGTCGAGTTTGATCCTGGTTTTTTCAAGGCCGATATTTTCTGTGTTTGGCGTGATACCGACAGCGGAGATGACCGTTTCGACTGTGATCTGCTCTTCGCCTTTGGCTGTTTTGATTGTGGCGGTGACGGCGCCGGGTTTTTTGTCGAGTTTGGTGACGGAGGCGCCTGTTATGATTTTTAGCCCCTGCTTTTCGAAAGCTTTGCGGGCGAAGGTGGAGATTTCCTCGTCCTCGACCGGGAGGATGCGGTCCATGACTTCGACGACGGTGGTCTGTGCGCCGAGGGAATGGAAGAAGCTGGCGAATTCGATGCCGATGGCGCCGGAGCCGATAACGAGCAGCGATTTTGGAACTTTTTCGGCGACGAGGGCTTCGCGGTAGGACCAGACTTGTTTGCCATCGGGCTCGAGACCGGGAAGAACGCGGGCTCTGGCGCCGGTGGCGAGGATGATGTGTTTGGCGGATAGCTGGTCGATGGTCTTGCCGTCTTTTTCGACGGTGACTGTCCCCTGCCCTGCGAGTTTAGCCCAGCCGTCGATGACGGTAACTTTGTTTTTTTTCAGCAGGTGCTGAACGCCTTTGGAGAGTTGGCCGGCGACGTCTCGGGAACGTTTGACGATTTTTTTGAGGTCAAAATTGATGTCTTTTGCGGACAGGCCGAATTCATCAAGACGGTGCAGAAGGTGGAAAATTTCGCTTGAGCGCAGGAGAGCCTTGGTCGGGATGCAGCCCCAGTTCAGGCATATGCCGCCGAGATGGTTGGCTTCGATCAGGGCGACGTTCATGCCAAGCTGGCTTGCGCGGATGGCTGCGACATAGCCGCCCGGTCCGCCACCGATCACGATTGCGTCAAAAGATTTCCCGCTCATTGTACTCTTCCTTTTCTACAGGCTTATTATTCTAGCATTCGCCTTTTTTGGCGTGTCCGGGTGGGCAGAAGCTGCCGCCGCTACCGTCTTTTACGGTTACGCTGGTGGAGCCGTCTTTGACAGTGGTGACGCAGCCGCTGAGGCCGAGGACAGACACGCACATGATAGTTAGAAAAACTGGTTTTTTCATCGTGAGTTCCTTTTAGACAAGCATTGAGACAGGGTTTTCAATGTATTGTTTGAAAATCTGGAGATATTCAGCGCCAACTGCGCCGTCAACGCAACGGTGATCGACGGAGAGGGTGCAGGTCATGACTGTGCCGACAACGATCTGGCCCTTTTCGACAACTGGTTGTTCAATGCCTGCACCGACGGCGAGGATGCAGCCTTGGGGCGGGTTGATGATGGCTGCGAAATCTTTGATTCCGTACATACCGAGATTTGATATAGAGAAGGAGCCGCCCTGGAACTCTTCGGGTTTCAGTTTGCCTTCGCGGGCGCGTCCGGCGAGTTCTTTCATTTCCGTGGAGATGCCGCGCAGGCCTTTGTCTTCGGCGGCTTTGATGATCGGGGTGATCAAGCCGGTTGGCGTTGCGACGGCGACGGAAATGTCGGCCTTCCGGTATTGGAGGATTGCATCGTCGGTCCATGAGACGTTGGCGGCCGGGTAGGCTTTGAGGGCCATGGCGGCGGCTTTGATGACGAAATCGTTGACCGAGAGTTTGTAGGCGCCGTTTGCTTTTTCGTTCAGTTCCTTGCGGGCGGCGAGCAGGTTGTCGAGGCGGCATTCTATGCTGAGGTAGAAGTGCGGGACGGTTTGTTTGGATTCGGACAGGCGTCTGGCGACGACTTTGCGGATATTGTTGTTCGGGATTTCCGTGTAAGCCATGCCGTAGGCGTTTGAGAGGGCCTTGCTGTCGATTGTGCTGGACACAAGGGGGGCTGCTTTGGTGGCGACGCTGGTTCCGGTCTTTTCAATGTCGGCTTTGACGATACGGCCATGGGGGCCGGAGCCTTTTACAGTGGTCAGGTCGACGCCTTTTTCTTTTGCGATGCGTTTGGCCAGAGGTGACGCGAAGATACGGGTCCCGGCTTCCTGTTTTGGGGCCGGTTGTGTGGCGGTTGGCGCGGCTGGGGCCAGTGCGGCGGGCGCTGATTGTCTGGTCTCGGGTTCTGCCTTTGCGGGTTTGGGCGCGGGGGCCGCAGAAATGGCGGAGGTGTCATCGCCCTCCTCCAACAGGACGGCGATGACGTCATTTACGGGGACGTTTTGCGTGCCTGCGGGGATGACGATTTTGCCAATGATGCCTTCGTCGACTGCTTCGACTTCCATGGTGGCCTTGTCGGTTTCTATTTCGGCGATGACGTCGCCGGACTCAACTTTATCGCCTTCGGCCTTTAGCCAGCGGGCGAGTGTGCCTTCTGTCATGGTTGGGGAAAGGGCGGGCATTGTAACGTTTATTGACATTGCTTCATCTCTTTGATACACGAAAATGGTGTTAGTTACAGCTGAGTCTCGCGCTAACCTGAAGGTTTAAAACAAATTCGTCACCGATTTTTTGCATCAGTTCCGTTGCTTTTTTATTATCATTTAGTGCCAAAGACAGAGATCCCGAGATATTGTACATGCCTTTTTTATCTGAGGGCATTTGTTGGCGGTGGTAACTTTGGCTTGCGCTGCGGATACTATAATTCATCATGCTTATTTGAATATCCTCTATGCCCAGTTCTTTTGCGTAACCATTAATTTTCTCAACCACCTTGTTTACGTAAGACGTCGCCTCTTCGAGTTCCATGTATGTATTCGGGATTGTTACCCCTAATATTGCTGTCGATTTTAGGGGGCACGATTTTGTTTGGGATTGTGCTCTCGCGTTCGTGAACGCAGTTGTTGCAGTGCTCTCCGCTCTAAGTGGTGTTCTTTCAAGGAAAAGAATGGTTGAGAGAAGAAAAATAAAGAAGCTAAATTTTTTCATTATCAGTACTCCAGATGATTTTTTTGATGTCATTTATAGCACACCCTTTTGACGGCATGAATGATTTCGTCGGCTTGCGGCAGGGCGAGCGCTTCGAGATTTGCTGCGTAGGGGAGCGGTACGTCTGCGGAGGCGACGCGGACCAGAGGGGCGTCGAGGTAATCAAACGCGTGTTCACCGATCAGGGCAGCGATTTCTGCGCCGATGCCGGCGAAGGGCCAGCCTTCTTCTACGGTGACGATGCGGTTGGTTTTCTTGACGCTTTCGATGATGGTGTGGCGATCGAGCGGGCGGATGGTGCGCAGGTTGATGACTTCGGCATCGATCCCCTGCTCTGCCAGTTTCTCGGCGGCGGCGAGCGCTTTGCCGACCATGATCGAGAATGTGACGATGGTGACGTCTTTGCCCTCGCGTTCGATTTTGGCGCGGCCCAAGGGGATGACGTAATCTTCGGAAGTCGGGACGTCGAAGCTTTGGCCGTAGAGGATTTCGTTTTCGAGGAAGACGACCGGGTTCGGATCGCGGATTGCGGCCTTCATCAAGCCTTTGGCATCCGCGGCGGACCACGGGGCGACGACCTTCAGGCCGGGGACGTGGGCGTACCAGCTGGCGTAGCACTGCGAATGCTGCGCGGCGACGCGGGAAGCGGCGCCGTTGGGGCCGCGGAAGACGATCGGACAACCGAGCTGGCCACCCGCCATGTAGAGGGTTTTGGCGGCTGAGTTGATGATGTGGTCGATGGCCTGCATCCCGAAGTTCCATGTCATAAACTCGACGATGGGTTTGAGACCGTTCATGGCGGAGCCGACGGCCATGCCAGCAAACCCGTGTTCGGTGATGGGGGTGTCGATGACGCGCTTGGCACCGAATTCGTCGAGGAGGCCTTGGGAGACTTTGTAGGCGCCCTGGTATTCGGCGACTTCTTCGCCCATCAGGTAGACTGTTTCATCGCGGCGCATTTCTTCGGCCATGGCATCACGGAGCGCTTCGCGGACTGTGTGGACGGCGGTTTCCTTGAAGGCGGATTCGTCGAAGGCCGGGGGCTTCAGGACGGCGCCTTGCGCGTAGAGGATGTCACGGTTTTGTTGAGGATCGGAGGATTGGAGGATTGGAGGATTGGAGGGTGAAACGGGTACCTTCTTCGAATCCTCCGGTTCTCCGGTTCTCCGGTCCTCTTCTTCCTCTCCGACCAGCACCGCAATCGGCGTATTCACGGCAACACCTTGCGCGCCTTCGGAAATGAGAATTTTTTGCAGGATGCCTTCGTCAACAGCTTCGACTTCCATCGTGGCTTTGTCGGTTTCGATTTCGGCAATGACGTCGCCTGCTTCGACGGTGTCACCTTCTTTTTTGAGCCAGCGGGCGAGGTTTCCCTCGGTCATGGTTGGCGATAGGGCGGGCATGAGGATGTTTGTTGGCATGTTACTCGATCTCCACTAGTACGTCTGTCCAGAGTTCTTTTTCGTCTGGTTCAGGGGATTCTTGTGCGAATTGGGCGGCGTCGTTGACGATTGTCTTGATTTCCTTGTCGATGGCTTTGATGTCTTCTTCTGAGACGCCTTGTGCCTCGATCATTTCCTTGAGGTGCGAGATCGGATCGCGGTCGGTTTTCATACTATCGACCTCTTCTTTGGTACGGTATTTGGCCGGGTCGGACATGGAGTGGCCGCGGTAGCGGTAGGTCATCATTTCGAGGATGTACGGGCCGTTGCCGCTGCGGATGTAAGCCAAGGCTTGTCTTGCGGCCTTGCGGACGGCGAGGACATCCATGCCGTCGACTTGCTCGCCGGGGATGCCGTAGCCTTCGCCGCGGCGGTAGAGCTGGCCGGCGGAGGAACGGGAGACACTTGTGCCCATGCCGTACTGGTTGTTTTCGATGACGAACAGGACCGGGAGGCTCCAGAGGGCGGCCATGTTATAGCACTCGGCGACCTGGCCCTGGTTGGAGGCGCCGTCGCCCATGTAAGCGATGGCGACGCCGCCGTCATCCTTGTATTTGTGCGCGAAGCCGAGACCTGCGCCGATGGCTGTTCCGGCGCCAACGATCCCGTGACCGCCGAAAAAGTTCTTTTCGCGGGAAAACATGTGCATCGATCCGCCTTTGCCGCGGGAGTATCCGTCTTTGCGTCCGGTGAGCTCGGCCATGATGCCGCGGGCGTTCATGCCGCAGGCCAGCATGTGGGCGTGATCGCGGTAGGAGGTCACGACGGTGTCTTGCGGTTGCTGCACGGAGGTGATGCCTGTGACGACCGCTTCCTGACCGATATAGAGATGGCAGAAACCGCCGATGAGGCCCATGCCGTAGAGCTGGCCTGCTTTTTCTTCGAAGCGGCGGATGAGGAGCATTTCGCGGTAGAGGCCTTTGAGTTCCTCGACAGACAGATTTGATGATGGTGACATTTTTACGACAGACTGATTTTTGTCTTTTGTTTTTGCTGCAGCCAAGATACCTGACCTCCCGTGACATACTCAAACTTGTTCAGATCATATTTGCTACACCATTTTGCAAGGCATGGCTAGCGAAAATGCCTTTTTTGTGCAGTGCAACATACTGAAAAGAAAAGAAAATTTTAAATTGGATTATGCTTTCGACAACTTAGTTATCAAAGACAACCAGTTCGTCCTGACGCTTGTAGCCCAGCACGTAGCGCGCCTGCTCCTCAAGAAGATCTCGACTGATGGAGCCGGGGCGCATCATCTTTACTTTTGCCTCTAATGATTCGCGATCTGCTGAAATGCTATCCAGCGCAGATTCGCGCTGCACGAGGGCGTGCTGCAAGGATTCCAGTTGGGAGAAACTTCTGGCGCCGTAAACTGCGTGCCAACCAAAATACAGACCCAAGCAAACGCCCAGCAATACAAGGACGTTTTCGCGCAGACCGTAAGTGTTATGCACAAGTTTCTTCATAGGGATATAGAATCATATCCACTGAATCGCGTCAAGGTGAAAAATCTAATTGAGTCAATGATTTAACCGGAACATAAGTAGAACGATCTTGTGCAACACGTTCATTTGATTCAGTTTTATCCACAATTTATATTCCGGGCTGATTTTTTTTATTTTGCGGGTTGAGGTCGTCTACTGCCCTGCCCCACATATTTTGTGGTTTTGTTTCGTAGAAAAGTGCCGGGTCATAGTTCTTGATCGCCCATGAGCCGCGCAGCATTTCTTTGTCCAGTTGCAACGCGCCCCAGCCTGCGTAGCCGAAATAAAGACGGAGATTTGTACCGGTTTTTCCGGCCATGAAATCTTCCCACTGGGCGGGGTTTTCATTTTTGAACCGTGCGAGCGGGATTACTTTGGGAGGGGATTTTGTGGCCTGCGGGATTACAAAAATTTCATTCGGGCTGACGGGGCCGCCATAGAAGAATGCTTCGGCCGGTGCTTTGTTATTTCCAAGGAATTTTTTTATTTTGTCTCCCGGGAGCGGTTTGTTCACGACGACGCCGAAGGCACCCCAGCCATTGTGATAAGCTATATAAACCATGGTTACCCCGAAATTCGGGTCGCGATTGGCGCGGGGGGTGGCGATGATGAATTTTCCTGTGTGACCGCTATAGAGACTTAGAGCCGAAGGGAGCGCGAGCAAAAATGCTGCGGTGAGCAGGTAAATTCTGGCTGTCTGTGGCGTTAACTTCAACGGCATGCGCTATTATAAGCCCATGCCGTTGAAAAGGAAAATTTCTTATGCGCTTTTTGAGCGGAGGAAGCCGCGGCCGCAATATTTTGCCTGATCACCGAGTTGCTCTTCGATGCGCAGGAGCTGGTTGTATTTGGCGATGCGGTCGGATCGTGACAGGGAGCCGGTTTTGATCTGGCCGGCGTTGGTGGCGACAGCAAGATCGGCGATTGTTGAGTCTTCCGTTTCGCCGGAGCGGTGAGAAAGAACGATCCCGAACCCTGCCTTTTTTGCCATTTCGATGGTTTCCAGTGTTTCGGTCAGGGTGCCGATCTGGTTGACTTTCACGAGGACGGCGTTGCCGGAATTTTCCTCGATGCCACGCTTCAGGCGCTTTGCGTTAGTGACGTAGAGGTCATCACCGACAAGCTGGACTTTTCCGCCGAGGGCCGCAGTGAGCTGGGCCCAGCCTTGCCAGTCGTCTTCGGCGAGGCCGTCTTCGATGGACACGATGGGGTAGCGTGCGCAGAGGTCTTCATAGTAGCGGATCATTTGCTCGGCGGAGAGGACCTTGCCTTCGCCTTCGAGGTTGTATTTGCCGTCTTTGTAGAATTCGGTGGAGGCGGCGTCGAGGGCGATCACGATATCTTCGCCGGGTTTGTAGCCTGCGCCTTCTACGGACTTCATGATGAAACCGAGGGCTTCTTCGGATGATTTAACAGCTGGTGCGAAACCGCCTTCGTCGCCGACGTTGGTGTTGTAACCTGCCTTGGAGAGTTCTTTTTTCAGGGCGTGGAAGACTTCTGCTCCCATGCGGACGCCTTCGGCTTCGTTTTCAGCGGAGATCGGCATGATCATGAATTCCTGAATGTCGACCGGGTTGTCTGCGTGCGCGCCGCCGTTGATGATGTTCATCATCGGTGTTGGAAGTACGTGGGCAAAGGACCCGCCGATGTAGCGGTAGAGCGGTGTATCAAGCTCGATGGCCATTGCTTTGGCGACGGCGAGTGATACGCCGAGGATTGCATTCGCCCCGAGGCGGCTTTTGTTTTCTGTGCCGTCCAGCTCGAGCATGATGCGGTCGATGTACATTTGCTCTTCGGCGTCGATGCCGATGATTTCTTCCATGATTTCGGTGTTGACGTTTTCTACGGCCTGGAGGACGCCTTTACCGCCGTAAACTTTTTTGTCGCCGTCGCGGAGCTCTACGGCTTCGTATGCGCCGGTCGAGGCGCCTGATGGGACGGCGGCGCGGCCAAGTGCGCCAGTTTCGAGTTGCACATCGACTTCAACGGTGGGGTTTCCACGGCTGTCTAGTATCTGGCGGGCGTGTACGTCAATAATCGCGGTCATTTTTTGCGTTTTCCTTGGTCATGGTCAAATCGTTACTGTCATGACTTTGTAACGGAAAAAACGCAAAGATAAAGGGGGAAGTGAAGAAAAAATCAGGTTGAGGTGTCGATTGTGATACCACGGACGGATTCATGGACCTGATCTTGCGGCAATGTGGAGCGCAGAGAGTTGATGATGGTGATCGCGCTTTCTACTGTGGAACCACCGCTGTCGAGACCTGCGGAAAACAAGGTGTTAAAGGTACCATTGTTTTTATCGAGAAGTTGTTTGTTTAAAATTCGGGCGTTTGTGGAAAGCCCCAGACCACCGATAGAGTTGAGAGAGCGGCCCACGTCAAGCAAACTCACGGCGGAGGCACCTGATTCAACGAGCAGGTTTGTAGAGGATGTTGTGTAGCCCTGTACGTTGGCCAGAGTGGCCTGTGTAAGGTACTGCGATGCTCCTGCAATTGTAGACATTTAAATACAAGCCTCCTGCTTATCCTTATATATTACTGCATCTTGGCGATTTTATCAAGTTTTACAAGTGTCTCGAGAATTTCCGGGAGTTCTGCGAGTTTGACCATATTCGGGCCGTCGGACGGGGCATTGTCGGGGTCTTGATGGACCTCCATAAAGACGCCTGCGACGCCGACGGCGATGGCTGCGCGGGCTAAAACAGGGACCATTTCGCGGTCTCCGCCAGATGAATCCCCTTTTCCGCCGGGTTGCTGGACGGAGTGGGTTGCGTCGTAGATCACGGGGTAGCCAGTGCGTGCCATGATCGGGAGGCTGCGCATGTCGGACACCAGTGTGTTGTAGCCGAAGCTTGCGCCGCGTTCACAGAGCATGATGTCGTCATTGCCGCTTTGGGAGACTTTTTCGGCGACTTTGGCCATGTCCCATGGGGCTAAAAACTGACCCTTTTTGATATTTACGGCTTTTCCGGTTTTGGCAGCAGCGATGAGAAGGTCGGTTTGGCGGCAGAGGAATGCCGGGATCTGGAGAACGTCGACGACGTGGGCGACTTCGGCGCATTGGGCTTCGGTGTGGACATCCGTTATGACCGGGACGCCGTATTTTTTTTTGAGGTCGGCGAAGACTTCCATTGCCTTTTCAAGTCCGATCCCACGCTTGCCGTTCAAGGAGGTTCGGTTGGCTTTGTCGTAGGAGGATTTGTAGATAAAGGGGATGTCCAGTTGATGGCATAGCTCCCTGATGGCGCCGCACATTTCGAAGGCGTGATCGCGGCTTTCCATTTGGCATGGGCCGGCGATCAGGGTGAAGGGCCTGTTGTTGGCTATTTCCAACGTTTGTACTTTGACTGTTTTCATGATGCCTTGTTTTAGCCTATGCAGGGTAAAAAGGGAAGTGCGGTTCTGTTTTTATGATACTAATCCTTGTGGGGGAAATATCTTTCCAGAAGCGCTTTTAGTTCTGCGTAGAAGCTGGTTCTCTTTTCGTATTCGAGTGTGTCGAGGTCTCCGGCGAAATCCTTGAGGTGGGTTTCCATGTGCCAGACCCATTCGTGGAAGCCGGGAGGAAGTGTTTCGGCCTCGACGATCAGGTTTTTGATCAGATCGCTCTCGAGCGACGTATAGAGGTGGTCGGCGGTTACGTGTTCCTTGAGCCAGACGAATTGTGTTGTGCTGAGTGTGCCGGGGGCGTCTTTGTCGAATAAAAGATAGGATGTCAGGGCGTTCACGAACAGGTCGTGGAACCCCTCCTCCGCGGCGATCCCGTCGATACGTTCCTGTATATCGAAAAGGAATGACGCTTCTTTTTCGTCAACGATTCCGTCCTCTTTGATTTTGCAGGTAATGGCCTCTAGAAGGTAGCGGTCTTCTTCTTGATGTTCTGACATTTGGGCCTCCTTATTTCTAGACGAGCCTCGACTGTTTCATAGCTGCCTGAATGAACGATACGAACAGCGGGTGGGGGTCGAAGGGTTTTGATTTCAGTTCGGGGTGGAACTGGACGCCGACGAACCACGGGTGATCCGGGTATTCGATGATTTCGGGGAGCAGGCCGTCCGGTGACAGGCCGGAGAAGGTCATACCTTCGCTTTCAAGACGCTCGCGGTAGGCCATGTTTACTTCGTAGCGGTGGCGGTGGCGTTCGCTGATTTTTTCGCTTTCGTAGATTTCGTTTACGCGCGAGCCTTTTTTGAGTTTGGCCGGGTACGCTCCCAGACGCATGGTGCCGCCGAGGTCGCCGTCTTTGCCGCGCTTTTGTTTTTTGTCGTCTTTGACCCATTCCGTCATCAGGCCGACGATGGGTTCATCGCAGGGGCCGAATTCGGTTGAACCGGCTTTTTTGATGCCGCAGAGGTTGCGTGCGCCTTCGATAACGGCCATTTGCATGCCGAAACATATACCAAAGTATGGTATTTTGCGTTCGCGGGCGTATTGCGCGGCCCGGATTTTTCCTTCTGCGCCGCGTGCGCCGAAACCGCCGGGGACGAGAATGCCGTTTGCTCCGGCGAGGTATTGTTCCGGGTCATGGCTTTCGAAGATTTCAGCTTCGATGAACTGAAGTTTGACCTTGACCTTGTTGGCGATGCCGCCATGGATCAGGGCTTCGTTCAGGGATTTGTAGCTGTCTGCGAGGTTTGTGTATTTGCCGACGATGGCGATTTTGACTTCGCCTTCGGGTTCCTTGATGTTGTGGATGATGTTTTCCCAAATCGACAGGTCGAGGTTCGGGATGTCCTTGATGCCGAAGCTTTCCATGACCTGACGGTCGAGGCCTTCGCCGTGGTATGTCAGGGGGACTTCGTAGATGGAGGATACGTCCAGCGCCGGGATTACTTTTTTCACGTCGATGTTGCAGAATAGTGCGATTTTGGCGCGCTCTTCGTCATCGATCGGGCGGTCGGCGCGGCAGAGGAGAATGTCGGGGCGGATACCGGCGCTCATCAGTTCCTTGACGGAGTGCTGGGTTGGTTTTGTTTTCAGCTCACCTGCCGCCGGGATGTAGGGCAGAAGGGTTACGTGCAGGAACAGCGCGCGGTCGTCGCCGACTTCGTTGCCGAACTGGCGGATTGCTTCTAGGAACGGGAGACTTTCGATGTCGCCAACTGTGCCGCCTATTTCGCACAGAACGAAGTCTGCCGTGTTTTCTTTTTCGGCGATGAAGTCTTTGATGGCGTTGGTGATGTGCGGGATGACCTGAATTGTGGCGCCGAGGTAATCGCCCTTGCGTTCGCGGGACAGGACTTCGGTGTAGATGCGGCCTGTTGTGGTGTTGTCTGTGGCTTTTGCGGGAACTCCGGTGAAGCGTTCGTAGTGACCGAGGTCGAGATCGGTTTCTGCGCCGTCATCGGTGACGAAAACCTCGCCGTGCTGGAACGGGCTCATTGTGCCGGGGTCGACGTTGAGGTACGGGTCCAGCTTACAGAGGCGGACGCGGTAGCCTCTGGCCTGAAGCAATGCGCCGAGCGCGGCGGCACCTAGTCCTTTCCCTAATGAGGAAACAACGCCACCAGTAATAAATATGTATCTTGTCATCTTTTATTGCGCTACCGGTGCGGCTGGCTCCGGCTTTTCTTCGTTCGGTTGGTCCGTGGTTGTGGTCTCTGCGGCGGGTGCTACATTCGCTTCGCCAGCATTCTCAACGGCGTCTTTTACTTCTGCCGGCATTTGAGGCGGCATTGTAATTGTTACCGGTGATGCTTCGGCCGGGGCGGCTGGCGCCTCCGTTTTTACGTCTTTTGCACTCAAGGCGCTCAGGAGCCCCTGGTTAGCCTTGGTGTGGCCACCGGCCATGATTGCGAGAATGATAGATGTTGTGAAAAACGCGGCAGCACAGATTGCCGTCATTCTTGTCAGGGCGTTAGCTGTTGTCCGGGCACTAGCGAAACTGCCGAGCCCCCCTCCTCCTCCACCGATACCGAGGCCGCCCCCTTCGGAGCGCTGTAGCAGGACCAGGATAATAATCGCGATGGCCAAAAACAGGTGAATAACAAGCAAAACCGATTCCATAATTTACTTTCCTTTATAAAGCTGCGCGGCCGATGGACAGAAAATCTGCCACCTGCAAGCTCGCTCCCCCGATGAGGCCTCCGTCTATGTCCGGGGCGGCCAACAGGTCTTTTGCATTCTCAGGCTTCATTGAACCGCCATACAAAATACGCAGTTTTTGAGAATCTTCAAGCTGTTCGTTTAGTTTTTTGCGAATAAAACCATGCATGGCCTGCGCGTCATCCGGGGTGGCTGTTTTGCCGGTGCCGATGGCCCAGACAGGCTCGTAGGCGATAATGGTATTTTCGGCCGTTGCGGTTTCCGGTATAGACGATGAAAGTTGACGGCCTACAATTTTTTGCGCTTCTCCGGCTTCGCGTTCTTCGAGGGTTTCTCCGACGCAGATGACCGTGATCAAACCTGCTTTATTTGCGGCTTGTGCTTTTCGGGAAATGAGTTCGTCTGTTTCGCCATGGTATTGGCGGCGTTCCGAGTGACCTAGGATGACATGTGTGCAGCCTGTTTCCTTTAACATCAGCGGAGAAACTTCGCCTGTGTATGCGCCGGCATCAAATGCGGAGCAATCCTGCGCGCCTAGAATTATTTTTCCTGCCGCGTTTTTGATTTCTTTGTTTATGGACGGGATAAATACAAAAGGGGGGAAAACGGCAAAGTCACAGGCCGAGAGAAGATTGGGCTCGGCCTCTATGCCTTTGATAATCCCTTGAATCAGAAGAGCGTTTTTCTGGATGCTTCCATTCATCTTCCAATTCCCGGCGATTAGTTTTTTCATCTTATTTCCTCTATCTTTGACTCTTTACGCACGCACCCTACATTTCGAAGCGTTAGAAAGCAATATGGGCCTTGCTCCGCCCGGAATGGGTCCTTATAGTGCGGAGTCGTCTATTTGAACTATTATATTTAGGGATTTTATTACTATGGTTATGCAGTCCATGCGCAGCGGTGCGGTCGGAAGTATTATGAAGTTTGTTCTTTTCGGCTTGTTGATGATGGCGGTTTTGGGACTGGTGTTTATGGATGTGAACGGCGTTTTCGGCCGAGGGCTGTCTGTTGGTGATTCCGATGTTGCGAAGATTGAGGGGCATTCCATCAGTTTGCAGAGTTTTGACAGGACTCTCCGCCGTGCTGTGGCCCGCGTTGGGATGACGCCCCAGCAGGCATATCAGACAGGGTATTTGCAGGAAGTGCTAGCTTCGGAAGTTCGGGCGAATTTTGTTATGCTGGAGGCTGACCGTCTTGGTTTGAAGATCGACAAGAGCATGGTTGCCGAGAAGACTGCTGAAGTTATTTCGCCTCTTGTTGAGAATGGTCAAACATTGCAGCAGACTTTTGAGAAGGTTCTGGCGGCGCAAGGGATGACCGAGGATATGTTTACGCAAGGGATCAGCCGGGAGATGATCGGCAACATCCTGGCCGATACGGTTCAAAAGAGTTTTGAAGGCGGATCTGAACAGCTTTCGCGTGATCTTGTGACCTTTCAGCACCAGACGCGCGACATAGAGCTTGTTGCTTTCATGGATAATGAAATTACAGATGTTGCTGCGCCGACGGATGAGCAGTTGCAGCGTTTGTATGATGTTTTGAAGGACTCCAAGTTTGCTATTCCAGAATATAGAGCCCTTAAGATCGGCATTATCGACGGGAGCAATCTGAAATCGGAGATTGCGGTTAGTGATGATGAAATTCAGAAATATTATGATGATAATATCGATGCGTTTCTTGATCCTCAGAAGCATGTGATGGAGCAGGCTATTTTGAAGACGCTTGAGGAGGCCGAGAAGGTTATCAAGATGGTGAAGGACGATGGGAAGAGCCTTCCAGATGCGATTAAAGCGATGAAGGACAGTGACAATATTCCCCTTACGCCGCCTGTTCCGTTTGAGATTGATATGTTGCCGGTTGAATTTAAGGATGCGGTGACCAATGCCAAGGATGGTGAGTATATCGGGCCTTTGCAGACGGCGCTTGGGTATCACGTTGCGCATTTGATTGAAGTTATTCCTGAGCACACCAAGGCGCTTAAGGATGTGCAGGATACAATTCGTGAGGATTTGCTCTCTATTAAGGTTGATGATCGTGTTTATGAGCTTTCCTCGGAGCTTGATGATGCGCTTGCGGGTGGGGCTACGCTTGATGAGGCTGGTAAGCAGGTTCCGCTCAAGATTGTTGATATTCCTGCGACGAGTGATCTTGGGCAGGATGACAAGGGGGAGAATGCTTTTCTTCCTTATGGGGATGATCAGGAAAAGGATCGCGATACAATCGTTAAAACGGCTTTTGATTTGCAGCAGGGTGAGATTTCTCGTGTGATTGAGCTTCCTAGCGGGCATTTTGCAGCTATTCAGGTTGCGTCGATCCAGGAGAAGTCGTTTAAGCCTTTTGCAGATGCGAAGGAGGAGATTTCGGCTCAGTATATGGCGGATCAGCAGCGGGCTGTGAACGGCAAAAAGATTTCGGATGATCTGGAGAAGTTATTGAACGGCAAGACGGATCTTGAGGCGATTGCGAAGGATGCGAAGAAGGATATTCAGCAGATTAAAGGGATTACGATTGGCGGGGTTTTGCCTGCGCCGGTGACAGAAGGCGGACGCCCGGTTATATTCCAGACCAAGGTCGGCGGGTATACTTTTATTCCGCTTGAAGGTGGAAGTGCACTGGTTAAGATTACCGGTTATACGTTACCGGAGATTGATGAAGCGTCGGAGCGTGATGTTCTTCCCAAGGTTCTCTCTACGGTGGAAAAAGAAACCAAGGATGAGGTTTTTGCGATGTATATTGAATCTATCGGGAAGAAGTATACGGCGATGACGAATAATAATCTTCTTGAGAAAACCTATGCGCCTTCTAGTGAGACAGAAAGTTACTAGATTATGAGCGGTGTCGGGGCGGTTCGCCGTAAGGTTCTGTTTCCGGAGTTTTCTGACTTTCGGGGAAAATATGACGCCGGGAAGGCGCAGATTGTCTGGACACGGATTTCTTCTGATCTTGAGACGCCGGTTTCTGCTTATTTAAAGCTTTGCGGTCACGGGGTTTACAGTTTTTTGCTGGAGTCCGTTGAGGGCGGCGCGACGCTGGGGCGGTATTCTATTATCGGGATGCAGCCGGACCTGCTCTGGCGGTGCCGGGATGGGCGGGTTGATGTTGCTCATGGTTCCGGCGAGGATTGGGCGGCTTCCGATGTTGACGCCCTTGCTTCGCTTAAGGAGATTATTGCCGAGAGTGCGATTGAAGGGACGCCGCAGGATTTGCCCCCGATGTGTGCGTTTGGGCTGTTTGGGTATCTTGGGTACGATATGGTGCGCCTGATCGAGGATATTCCGCAGACCAAGCCGGATGTCCTGGGGATACCGGATAGTGTTTTGATGCGGCCTCAGGTGCTGGCGATCTTTGATAATGTTAAGAACCAGATTGTGCTGGCGCGAGCGGTTTATGCTCATGCGGGGAATAGCCGGGAGACGGCGGCGGACGTTTATAAGGATGCCTGCGGCGATCTTGAGGGGGCGCTGGATAAGCTTTTTGCGCCGCTTGCGCCGGAATTGCTTGCGCACGGGACGATTCTTCAGACTCCTTTACCGGTTTCTTCGAATACGGCGGCAGATGCGTACCGGGGGATGGTTGAGAAGGCTGTTGAATATATCCGGGCGGGGGAAATTTTTCAGGTTGTGCCTTCGCAGCGTTTTTCGGTGCCGTTTGATTTGCCGTCTTTTGAGCTTTACCGGTCGTTGCGCAGTGTGAACCCCTCGCCTTTTTTGTTTCATCTGGCGTTTGATGATTTTTCTCTGGTGGGATCGAGCCCGGAAATTCTGGTTCGGGTGCGCGATGGAGAGGTTACGATCCGCCCTATTGCGGGGACACGCAAGCGCGGGAAGAGCGCCGAGGAAGATAAGGCTTTGGCGGCTGATCTGCTTGGAGATCCGAAGGAGTGTGCGGAGCATTTAATGCTGCTTGATCTGGGGCGGAATGATGTCGGGCGCGTGGCAGAGATTGGTAGCGTCAAGGTCACGGGCAAGTTCGAGATCGAATATTATTCCCATGTTATGCATATCGTTTCGAATGTGACAGGGGTTTTGCGCAAGGGGCTTGATATTGTGGATGCCCTGTTCGCGGGCTTCCCGGCGGGGACGGTTAGCGGCGCGCCGAAGATCAGGGCGATGGAGATTATTGAGGAGCTTGAGGTGAACAAGCGCTCATTCTATGCGGGGGCTGTCGGGTATTTTTCGGGGCAGACGCTTGATAGCTGTATTGCTTTGCGGACGGCGCTGGTTAAGGACGGTCGGGTTTATGTGCAGGCCGGTGGCGGTGTTGTTGCGGATAGTACGCCAGAGGGCGAGTATCAAGAGACTTGCAACAAGGCACGTGCGGTTTTGACGGCTGCCGAGATGGCCGTCGATAAGTATTTATAGATTATTCCTGAAGCGTTTGTTCTGAACTGCCTTCGCGTTCTTCCCAAGACAGTCCTTCGTGTGGCGCCGGGCCGTAGGTGGCTTCATAAGTTTTGATATGATTGCTCTGATGCTCTGCGGTTGCGAGGATCGGTTCTTTTACGTGTTTGACGACTGCGCTAGCCGGGACAAGGGTCAGGCCCTTTTCTTTGAGTGTCGGAAGCCATTTTTCGAGGGCGGCGATGGTGACGTCGTGCGGGTGGCCGATCGCTATGGCGTAGCCTTTTTGGTAGGCGGTTTTTTCCAGTTTTCGCAGCGCGTTTTCAACAAAGGCCGATGTCATTTCGTGGTCGAGGAAGACATCACGCTCGGCATACGGAAGGCCGCTTTCGGCGGCAATGTCGGCGGCTACGGATGTACCGATTGTTTTAGAGTCAACGAAATAGACGCCGCGTTTTTTCAAGGCGGCCATGACGAGGCGCATGGCCGCGGGGTCTTGCGTCAGGCGGCTTCCCATGTGGTTGTTTATGCCTGCGTAACCGGAGAACTGGGAGAGATCGTCTTCCAGCGCCTTGTTGAACGCGGTTTTGTCCATGTTTGTTTTCAGGACTTCGGGGCCAGCGTCGAGTTTCCCGTTCAGTGGCTCCATGGGGACGTGTACCATGAGCTCATGTCCCTGCCCTTTTGCGTAGGCGGTTTGTTTCGGGAGGTTGTTGGCGTAGGGCAGATAAGAAAGGGTTAGGGGGCCCGGTAAATCTTCAACTTCGCGTGTGTTTTTGACGTTCAGGCCCATGTCGTCGATGATAATGACAACAAGACCTTTGCCTTTGGGCTCGTCATATTTGTATTGGGCCTTTGGCGGCCGGGGCTTTTCTGTTTTGGCTTCGGCCTTTATTTCTATGGGTTTGGACGGTTTTTCCGGGGCGATGTATTGTTCGCTTTTGGCGGGATAGATGTTGGGGGTGCTGGCCAGTCTATAGGTCAGGTCGTCCGGGGTATCGGCGGCTTGCTCTTTTGGTAGATCCGGCAGATAGTTTTCTTCTTTTGGCTCTGCGGGTTGAGCCGGGGTTTCGGCACGGGCGAAGGCCAGCCCTTCTTCATAGACGGCACCTTGTTGCAGGTAGCGCTGGTGCGTGCTTTCAAGCTGTGCGACTTGCTCGGGGCTCATGGCTTGCGGCTTTGCGCGCCATATGTCTTTTTCTCCGCCAAGCAGGAACAGGTCCACTACGACTACGAGGCAGGCACCGACGAGAATAATGAGAAGTGTTTTTGCGGGGTCGCCCTGAGGCTTGGGGTATTTCATGGGGCTTAGCATACCCTTATTTTCACGAGGCGTAAATTCGAAAAAACGCCTCGCTTGCTTTTTAAATCGGCGCAGTTCATAACAAAGTCATGATTATACTTATCGATAACTATGACAGTTTTACTTACAATCTGGTCCAGTATCTCGGGGATCTGGGGGCGGATGTTGCTGTGCACAGGAATGATAAAATCTCTGTGCAGGATGTTGTCGATGCCAAGCCATCGGGGATTTTGATATCGCCGGGGCCGAGTGACCCGGATCATGCCGGAATTTGTCTTGCGTTGATCGGGCGTGCGGCTGCGGATCATATTCCTTTGTTCGGGGTTTGTCTTGGGCATCAGTCGATTGCGCAGGCTTTTGGCGGGAACGTGGTCCGCGCGCCGGAGCCGCTTCATGGGAAGGTATCCCGGATTAATCATGACGGGACTGGAATTTTTGAAGGTATCCCCTCCCCTTATGAGGTGACGCGCTATCACTCCCTGATTGCCGAGGAGGCTAGTTTTCCTGATGTGCTGGAGGTTACGGCGCGGACGGATGACGGGTTGATTATGGCTTTGGCGCATAAGACCAAACCTATATTCGGGGTTCAATATCACCCGGAGAGTATTGCGACGGCTTATGGGCATAAGTTGCTTGAGAATTTCCTAGGTTTTACGAAGGTTTCGGCATGAAGGATATTTTGCTTCGGCTTCAGCGCGGAGAGGCATTTCGCGAAGAGGAGATGAATGCCCTCTTCTCTCAGATTATGGAGGGAGGATGCAGTGACGCGGAGATTGCCGCCTTTTTGATGGGGCTCTCCATGCGCGGGGAAACAGTGGATGAGTTGACAGGGGCAGCGCGTGTGATGCGGGCCAAGGCTTCTGGTGTTTCTGCTCCGGCAGGCGCGGTGGATTGTTGCGGGACCGGGGGCGATAAGTCAGGGACGTATAATATTTCTACGGCCGTCGCGCTTGTGGTTGCGGCTTGCGGGGTTCCGGTGGCGAAGCATGGGAACAGGGCTTCGAGTTCGAAGTCAGGGGCGGCGGATGTTCTGGAGCAGCTTGGGGTTAATCTGGATGCTTCTCAGGATGTGCTGGCGCAGGCGCTTGAGCGATTTTCTTTTGCTTTTTTGATGGCGCCGAAACATCACGCGGCGATGAAGCATGTGATGCCTGTGCGCAAAGCGCTCGGGGTGCGCACGATTTTCAATCTTCTTGGGCCTCTTGCTAATCCTGCAGGGACGAAGCGTCAGTTGATCGGGGTTTTGGACCGGAAGTGGCTTATTCCTTTTGCGGAGACGCTGCGCCGGTTGGGGTCGGAAAGTGCCTGGATTGTTCATGGCAGTGACGGGCTGGACGAGATTACGACGACGGGTGAGACGTTTGTGGCCAAATTGGAAAATGGTGTGATTGAGGAGACTATCCTGAGTCCCGGGGATTTTGGTTTGGATGTTTCTCGCGCTGAGGATTTGATCGGAGGTGATGCTGCTTTGAATGCGGCGGCGCTCTCTGATGTTCTGGATGGGAAGCGTTGTGCATACAGGGATATTGTTCTGGCGAATGCGGCTGCTGTTTTGATGATTAGCAAGGACACGAACGGTTTGGGCGTTCATACTCTGCGTGACTCTGTGGCGCTGGCGGCCGAGGCGGTTAACAGCGGGCGTGCGCGCGGTGTTCTTGACGGGTATATCAATTTCACGAAAGGAGTATCTTGAGATGGATACGCTTGGCGAGATTTGTGAAAAGAAGCGCTCTCATATTCGCGATATGAAGTATGCGGTTTCATTTGACGATTTGAAATATAAAGTTGCGGATATGCCTTTGCCTTCGGGGTTTCTCTGTCATTTGCTTTTGGCCGACGGGCCGGCTTTGATTGCAGAGGTGAAGAAGGCCTCACCGAGCAAGGGGGTTATTCGGGCTGATTTTGATCCTGTGGCGATCGCCAAGATTTATGAGTCGGCGGGAGCCAAGTGTTTGTCCGTTTTAACGGATGAGCCTTATTTTCAGGGTTCGGATGACTATTTGCGCGCGGTTGTGCAGGCTGTTGATATGCCGGTTTTGCGCAAGGATTTTATGCTCGATCCTTACCAGATTTATGAATCGCGGGCTTTGGGGGCGGATTGTGTTTTATTGATTATGGCGGCGCTTGAAGACGGGATGGCGCGTGAGCTTTATGAGACGGCGTTGTCGCTTCGGATGGATGTGCTGGTTGAGGTTCATAATCTGGAGGAGCTTGAGCGTGCGATCAGATTGAACCCAATGATGATCGGGGTAAATAACCGCAATTTGAAGAGTTTACAGGTCGATGTTGCGACTTCGGTTGATCTGTACTCCCAAATTCCGAAAGATGTTTATAAGGTTTCGGAGAGCGGCATTGCGGATCATGAGACGATGATCAATCTTTATAAGCTTGGGTTTGGGGCGTTTCTGGTTGGGGAGAGCTTGATGCGCCAGCAGGATATTGAGGCTGCGGTGCATAATTTGATGGGCACCGGCACTTAAAATTTGACACAGAACGTGAACTAAACTAGAACAAATAGTGTATATCTGGTTTCACCGGACATTTTTGGGAACTTCAGGCAGGATGCAAGAGATATGCTGACCAAGAAACAACGCGATTTGCTGCTTTATATTCATGAGAAGATGTCGGGGGATGATGTGCCACCGTCTTTTGAGGAAATGAAGGAGGCGCTTGGGCTTAAGTCGAAGTCCGGGATTCACAGGCTTATTACGGGATTGGTTGAACGTGGCTATATTGAGCGTTTGCCGCACCGTGCGCGGGCACTTGAGATCAAGAGGTTGCCGGAGGGATTTCGGCCCAAGGACGAGGACCGGAGCGCGGTGGCGGATTTGTCGCGTGAAATTGCTGCAACCCAGCAGGCGGCCCTGTTGTCTCAGGTTATGGAAGTGCCTTTGTGCGGAAGGATTGCTGCGGGGACGCCAATTGAGGCTATTCGCGATGAAGGCGAGAGTGTTCAGGTTCCGCCGGGGTTTATCGGGCGCGGGGATCATTATGCTTTGACAGTCGACGGGGATTCGATGATCAAGGCGGGGATTTTCGATCAGGATACGGTGATTATCCAACGCTGCGAGACGGCGGAGAACGGAGCGATTGTTGTTGCTCTGGTGGATGATCAGGATGTGACACTCAAGCGATTGCGCCGGGCCGGGAGCAAGATTGTTCTGGAGCCGGAGAATGATGATTATGAGCCGCGGGTTCTTGAGCAGGAGCGCGTGAAGATACAGGGGCGGCTTGCGGGGTTGCTGCGGTCTTATCACTAGCGTGGTATTGGCAGGTTACTTGTTGGCTCGCGAGCGAGACACTTCAGGGGCCGCTCTTTGGAGCCACATATCCTTTCTCTTGTTTATTTTGTGCCCCATGGTCTTTGGCCGGTTTGGTCGCGGGTGTTTTTGATCTGGATGGTTCCGTTGCTTTTGATCCAGATGGCGTAGGCGCCGTTTTTCCATGTGTCGAATTTATCCAGTTTTACTTTGGCCGGGCATCTGGTCTTGATCGGATTTTGGGAGATTACGATGTCGGCCCATATGCAATCGGCTTGCAGGGCGTAGGGTTGTTTGACGAAGGATATTTTTTTGCCTTTTATTTCCAAGCGGCAGGCTTGGGCGTCACATTTTGGCGCGTTTGCGGTTTGCTTTGCGCTTGCGTCGGTTGGCAGGATTTTGGTGTTTAATCCCAAGGCTCGTTCCCAATTTTCACGGACGAATTTTTCTTTGCTGAGGCTTGTGGCGTAGAGTGTGCTTTGATCTGTTTTGAAGGCGAAAATATTATGGCTGGCGGCGATCAGGATATCCGGGTGGGTTTTGGTTTGTGCGCTGAAGACGGCTGCGATGATGAGGGGGAGCGCCAGTATTTTACCGGCTCCGCGCCAGAGTATGATGACGAGGGCGGCGATGCACAGCATTATGAATGCCGGGAAGGATATTTCGGGCGTATGGATAGCGGCGGATGGGAGGTCTGCGCTCCAGTGTGCGATAGACAGGATTTGCGCGCATCCCTGCCCCATGATCTGAAGCGGCAAGGTGTCCAGTCCAAAGGGCATCAGCAGGATTGAGAGAATGGCGCACGGCATGACCCAGAAGGCCAGGATCGGGACGGCGATCAGGTTTGAGATGCTGCCGAGGGCCGAGACTTGCTGGAAGTGGTAGAGGGCGAACGGGGCTGTGGCGAAGCTGGCGATGAGGGTGGTTGTGGCAACGCCGAGGATGTAGAGGGTGGCTTTGCGTGCAAATCCGGCTTTGCTGTATGTTTTGGACCAGAAATTGCGCGTTGCTTCGTAGAAGGCGACGAGGGCGGTGACGGCGCCGAAGGACATTTGGAAGCTGGCGGAGAGAAGGCTTTCCGGGGCGCTTAGAAGGATGCAAAGGGCGGCGAAAGCGACGAGGCGCAGGGATATTGGCGAGCGATCCAGAATGACAGCAAGAAAGATTATCCCGCTCATCAGGACGGCGCGCTGGGTCGGGACTGTGGTTCCGGCGAGGAGCATGTAGAAGATTGCGCCGGCGAAAGCGATGATGGCGGCTATTTTCTTGATGGGGTAGTTCAGGGCAAGCGGCGGGATGGAGGCCATGAAGAGTCTTGCCGAGAAGAATATAAAACCTGCTATGAACCCGACATGAAGGCCGGAGATTGCGAGGATGTGGGCGAGGCCAGCGTCGCGCATGGCGCTGTTGTCGTTGTCTGTGATTTGTTTGCGGTGGCCGGTGATGAGGGCTGTGACGATTCCGGCTTGCTGCGCGGGGAGGATTTTCGTGATTCTTTGGTTGATTGATTGCCTGAGTGTTTCCAGGTTCAGCGTACTTTGGTTTGGCTCCTGTATTTCGGGGGCGCGGTAGATGAAACCGACGGCGCCGATTTTTTGAAAATAGAGGTGGCGGCGGAAGTCAAATCCTCCGGGGATGACCGGTCCTGATGGTGGGTTCAGGGTTGCGAGCGCTTTTATTTTCTGGCCGGGAGCGATGTTTTGGTCGGCGCGGAGCTGGAGCCTTATTCTTTGCGGCGTTTTGTCCGGGGGGCGGTTGTCGATTTCCGGGTTTTCGAGAATGATGCGGCTTCCTTTTTTGCCCTCCAGTATTTCTACTGATTTTATTGTTCCTGTTATATTTACCGGGCCGAGGCGTTTTTCAAGAACGTGGGTATTGATGCTTGCTGTGCGGATTTGAGCGGTCAGGAATCCGGCCACTACGAGGGATATCGACAGAGAGAACAGGAAGGCGCCCTGCCCTGTTCTGCTTTTTGTTCTGGCGGGGGCGATCAGGACCAAGATGCTAGCGGACAAAAGGAAGGCGGCGAGACCGAACAGTACAGGGGGCTCTGTGGGGAGGCTGAAATATAATCCTATGCCAAGGGCGATCAATACCGGTGTCCAGAGGAACAGATTGTTTTTCTGGAGATAGAGTTGTTCCAGCAGCCATGCGTGCAGATTTGGGGGAATTAAAATTTCCCGCGGGGCGAATTTCCAGTCTTTGCTTTGCAGGGCCTGCATGCTAGGGTTCGGGCTCGTAATTTTATAGATGTTGAGAAGTTCCATGACTGTTGTAACACGTTTTCCGCCTTCGCCCACCGGGTTTATGCATGTGGGGAATGCGCGCACGGCTCTGTTTAACTGGCTGTATGCGCGGCATCATGGCGGGAAGTTTGTTGTTCGGATTGAGGATACGGATCGCAAGCGGCATTCCGAGGAGGCTGTGCAGGCGATCAAGGACGGCCTGAAGTGGATGGGGCTGGATTATGACGGGGAGATCGTATCACAGTTTTCGCGGATGGATCGTCATGCCGAGGTCGCGCAGCAGATGCTGGATAACGGGCAGGCTTATTATTGCTATTGCACGCCGGAAGAGCTTGAGGTTATGCGCGAGACCGCTTTGAAGGAAGGTCGCAAGACTTTCTATGACCGGCGCTGGCGGGATCGTTCGCCGGCTCCGGGGGACGTCAGTGAGGAGATCAAGCCTGTGGTCAGGATCAAGGCGCCTTTGGAGGGTGAAACGACGATCCGCGATCATGTGCAAGGTGATGTTACGGTTCGGAATGATCAGCTGGATGATTTTGTTCTTTTGCGTTCGGACGGGACGCCGACATATATGTTGTCTGTGGTGGTTGATGACCATGATGCCGGGGTTACGGATATTTTGCGCGGAGATGATCACCTGAACAATACGTTCCGGCAGAAGGTTATTTATGATGCGATGGGTTGGAATTTGCCGGAGTTTTCGCATTTACCCCTGATTCATGGGCAAGATGGCGGTAAGTTTTCCAAGCGGCATGGGGCGCAGGGTGTGCATGAATATGAGGGGCTAGGGTATTTGTCCGAGGCTTTTTGTAATTACCTGCTCCGGTTGGGGTGGAGCCATGGGGATGATGAGATTATTCCGCGCGACAAGGCTGTGGAGTGGTTTAATCTGGAGAATATCGGTCAGTCCCCTGCCCGGTTTGATACGGCGAAGCTTGATCATTTGAATGCACATTATATCAAGACGCTGGAGGCGGATGATCTTTTGTCGCGCTGTGCGCCCTTTTATCTGGAACGGCATGAGATTGTGCTTGATGAGACCGGACGCGGCAGGATTGTTGCGGGTATTGAGGAGTTAAAATCGCGCGCGAAAACTTTGCTGCAGTTTGTGGACGAGTCTGTTTTTTATGCGAAGGTGGTACCGTTTTCTTATGATGAGAAGGCTTTGGCAATGGTTGAAGAGGCTCAGGATGTTTTGCGGGCTTTGCATGACGGTCTTTCTATGGTGACCGATTTCACGTCAGATGCCATTCAGGATGTTTGCAAGGGGGTTGCGGCCTCTATGGCGGACGGGAAACTTGGTAAGGTTGCGATGCCGTTGCGCGCGGCGGTTACGGGGACTACGGTTTCGCCGTCTATTTTTCATGCCTGCGAAATTCTTGGGCAGCAGGAGACATGCGCACGAATTCAGGCGGCTATAAAAGCATAGTCTTATATATGCGGCGCCTTGATTTTCGGGGCCGTTTCTTATACTCTTTTATACGGAAAGCGTTCGCTTTTCACATTCCGTTTATAGATCTTCACATTTCTCCCCCGAGGTAACTATGTCCACTGAAAGTCCGAGCCAAAAAACGTTTACTTTAACCAATGATGAGACAGGTGAATCCTGTCAGCTTCCTGTTATCGACGGGGTTATGGGGCCTTCGGTCATTGATGTTCGCAAGATATATGAGCAGTCCGGTCATTTTACTTTTGATCCCAGTTTTGCTTCGACGGGGAGTTGTAAGTCGCGCCTGACGTTTATTGATGGTGATGAAGGGATTTTGATGCACCGCGGATATGATATCCGCGATCTTGCAGAGAAGAGCACGTTTATGGATGTTGCTCATTTGCTGCTTTATGGAGATTTGCCGACACGGGCGCAGAAAGATGAGTTTGAATATAACATTACCTATCACACGATGGTGCATGAGCAGGTGAACTTCTTCTTTAGAGGTTTTCGTCGTGATGCACACCCGATGGCTATTATGTGCGGGATTATGGGGGCGCTGTCTTCGTTCTATCATGACTCTCTGGATATATGGGATCCGAAGCAAAGGGAGATTTCCGCGCACAGGTTGATTGCGAAAGTCGCTACGCTGGCGGCGATGACCTATAAATATTCGGTTGGTCAGCCGTTTGTTTATCCGCGTAATGATTTGTCTTATGCGGAGAACTTCCTTTACATGTGTTTCTCTGTTCCGGCAGAGCCTTATAAGGTTAATCCGGTTCTGGCGAATGCTATGGACAAGATATTCATTCTTCATGCGGATCATGAGCAGAATGCTTCGACGTCGACCGTACGTCTGGCGGGTTCTTCGCAGGCTAATCCGTTTGCCTGCATTGCGGCAGGGATTGCGTCTCTTTGGGGGCCGAGCCATGGCGGGGCTAATCAGGCGGTTCTTGAGATGCTGGACCAGATTGGTTCGGTGGATCATATCCCTGAGTTTTTGGCGCGTGCGAAAGATAAGGATGATCCGTTTAAGTTGATGGGCTTCGGGCACCGCGTTTATAAAAACTTCGATCCGCGTGCGAACGTACTGAAGAAGGCTTGTGACGAAGTTCTTGATGATCTTGGGGTTAATGATCCTCGTCTTGAGCTGGCGCGTGAGTTGGAGCGGATTGCTCTGGAAGATCCGTATTTTGTTGATCGTAAACTCTTCCCGAATGTGGACTTCTATTCCGG
>JAGRHC010000085.1 GCA_020445145.1 Alphaproteobacteria bacterium | reverse complement strand
GCTATACAGAAAGGAGAGATGTGTATATCGGATACTGGAGACTCAGATCGTTGTCAGGCATTGTATCAAGATATTCAGTTTCGTATTAATTCTATTAAGAGGCGATATCAAGACATGCGTGAGGATAAATTAGATCAGTTTGATAATGCATTCAACACGCCTGACCCTAGCAGTCCAACAAAAACGACTTGGACAGGTCATGGATTAGCTTTAAAGTCTGAACAACAGGGGCTTCGGAATGCTATTAAAAGGGCAGAAGCAGCTGGGTGTCACAATTATCCTGCAGATGCTTGGTATTGGGCAAGTGTTGCTACTCCATCGCAGCCTGCCCCTAAATAAGGATTTCTCAATATGGTATTGCAAACACGGGATATTGAACAACTTGCACAGTCATATATAAAATATGCTCTGGCCAAAACAGACGAGGAAAGAGAAGCGATTTTTGATGTTGGGATGAATGAAATAGATAGAATTCAATTTGAATCTCCCGACGATTTATGGCTCATTATTTTGAAAATCCATGCTCTTACAGACGACCCTCAGGTTTTGTCACTTTTATCCGCAGGCTTATTAGAAAATTTGCTTTCTCTGTTTCCATCTCAATCTATAGATTGGGTAGAAGAACAGGCTAGGAAAGACCCTAGATTCAAAAAACTGCTACGTGGAGTCTGGCAAAACTTGATGTCAGACGAAACGTGGCAACGTGTTCAAAAATTAATAGGTTAAGGAGAGAGCGGGCCGATATCAACGGGAGCGGTGTGACGCTGTCCTCGTCGGGGGCGTATCTGCCGTTCGGGCCGCCGAGCGGGATGACTTACGGCAACGGCCTTTCCTTCAGCGCGAGCTACGATCAGGATTACAATCCGACCGCGCGCGCCGTATCGTCGCTTTACAGCCACACCTATGATACGGACGATAACGGGAACATCACCCAGGCCGGGGCGGAGACCTTTACCTATGACGCACTGAACCGTCTGGAGACCGACGATCCGGGCACGAGTGTGACCTATACCTACGATGCGACCTCCAACCGGTTGAGCCGGGATGACGGCACGAGCGTCAGCACGAGCGTTCCTTCGACCTCGAACAGGATCAGCGCGGTGGGGAGTGATTCGTACAGCTACGACGCCTCGGGCCATATTACCGATGACGGGGTGAATACATACGGATGGAACGCGGCGGGGGAACTGGCGACGGTCAACACCACCGGCGGGGTTTACACCTATGATTCGCAGCGGCGTCGCAGCAAGAAGGTTGCCGGGGGGACGACGACCTATTACAGCTACGGCCCCGGCGGGTTGCTGTACGGGGAGTATGACAGTTCGGGCAACTTCGTGCGGGAGTATGTGTATCTGAACGGCGCGCCGCTGGCGCAGGTTGATGCGGGGTCGCCGGAGGTTCTGACCTATCTCCACACCGATCATCTGGGCACGCCGCGCTTTGGCACGGATAGCAGCGGGACGCAGGTGTGGAGCTGGGCCGGCGACGGGTTCGGGGTTGGGGCTACCTCCGGCAGCCGGACGGTGAACCTGCGGATGCCGGGGCAGTATTACGACGCGGAGAGCGCTCTGTTCTACAACTGGAACCGCTATTACAACCCGGCGATCGGGCGGTATATCTCAAGCGATCCGATCGGCATTGCGGGCGGCCTGAATACGTTTAATTATGCTAATCAGAGTCCGGTGATGTATACGGATATGGA
Organism: Alphaproteobacteria bacterium; assembly: GCA_020445145.1. Taxonomy (GTDB): domain Bacteria; phylum Pseudomonadota; class Alphaproteobacteria; order Micavibrionales; family Micavibrionaceae; genus JAGRHC01. The sequence continues at coordinate 187 of JAGRHC010000085.1, read as the reverse complement.
TGGTTTAGAGATTGTTATTCCAATTCCTCCGGTGTTGCTTATACCTGCGGTTGTATGCGCGATAACGCCGGGCTGTGTTAATGGGGTTATACAAGGCGTAAGCGATGGGGCAAAGTGGGTTGAACAGCAGATCGACGGGATGGTTAACCCTAATAAAAATGTTGCTATACAGAAAGGAGAGATGTGT
>JAGRHC010000084.1 GCA_020445145.1 Alphaproteobacteria bacterium | reverse complement strand
ATGCGCGAAACCGAAGACGGCTTCCTGATCGCGGAAAAGGACATGGAGCTACGCGGCAGTGGCGACATCCTCGGCGTAAAACAAAGCGGTCTCGCCCATTTCCGCCTCGCCGACCTCGCCCACCACAGCGAACTCCTCGCCGCCGCCCGAGACGACTCCAAACTCATCATCAGCAAAGACCCAAAACTGGAAACCCCGCGCGGACAGGCGCTAAGAACACTTCTCTACCTGTTCGAAAGAGATCAAGCGATCAAATACTTTCAGGGAGGTTAGCGCTACTCCGCCGCCGTAGCCTTGTCATCCGAAGCGACGGCATCTTGCTGCGCCGCACACTCCGGCCCGTCCGCGAGATTAAGCTCCTTCTTGATATGCCCCATCTCCTTGATAATGCAATCAATTGTGAAGACAACATCCTCCATCTCCTGACGAGAAGGCATACCATAGGCCCGCGCTGTATCATCGCCGCCAATCACCCGCGCCGGAATACCAATCGCCGTCCGGTGCGCTGGAATATCGCTCGTGACCACAGAATTCGCGCCAACCTTCGCGTACTCCCCGACGGTAATATCGCCAAGGACCTGCGCCCCCGCTCCGATAATAGCATAATTGTCAATCGTCGGATGCCTTTTGCCGTCAACTTGCCCGGTTTTCCCGACACCACCAAGCGTCACCCCATGGTAAATAGTAACATTGTCGCCAATAACCGCAGTCTGGCCGATAACCACACCCGTCCCATGATCAATAAACAGGTTCTGACCAATCCGCGCCTCAGGATGAATCTCAATCCCCGTTAAAATCCTGGTCAAATTCGCAAAAAAACGCGCAAGCGCGCGCAAACCGAGATGCCAGATAAAATTATTCATCCGGTGCAAACAAACAGCATGATACCCGTTATAAGCAAACAGCACTTCCGCAAAAGTCGGCTGTGCCGGATCACGCTTTTGAATAGACCTCAAGGTATCAAACATAACGAAACTCCTGCAAAAAAATTACGACTTCTTGGCCTTCTTCTCTGGCCCCTCGGCTTTTTCACGGTAAGGCGGCGTAATAATCCCGCCAGAAACAACCATCTTCACCCCGTCCTCAACACTCATATCCAGAAAATGAAGATCGGACCGCGGCACAAACAACAAAAACCCGGAGGTCGGATTAGGCGTCGTCGGCACAAAAACATTGATCGTCTCCGCCTCTGTCAACTCCTGAACTTCCCCTTCTGAAACCCCGGTGACAAACCCCAAGGACCATATCCCCTTACGCGGATACTCCAGCATAACAACATCACGAAACGCACCCGACTTGCTGGCCATAATCGTCTCGAATATCTGCTTGATCGCACTATACAAGGTCCGGATAACCGGCATACGATCGACAAAATATTCCGAAATGCGAATAAACATGCGACCAAAGA
>JAGRHC010000020.1 GCA_020445145.1 Alphaproteobacteria bacterium | reverse complement strand
CCAGCACCTCGCCGGCATGAAGGATTCAAAAACCATCGTCGCCATCAACAAAGATGAAGATGCCCCCATCTTTGCCATAGCAGACTACGGTTTGGTCGCCGACCTCTTCGAGGCGGTACCGGAACTCACTGAAAAACTATAAGAGATTTACTCGCTACGATCCGTAGGAATGCGAAACACCGGACGGCTCTCGTCACGGTCAAACTGCGCGTCATCCGTCTGGGCGTCATCAAAAACAGCCCCCTTGGTAATCGCTCCCGTAAAATCTGCCCCGCGCAAATCTGCGCCCGTAAAATCGGCATAAGACAAATCCGCCCCTTTAAAAACGGCATTCTTAAGCTGAGAGTCGGTAAAATTCGCATATCGCATACGCGCCCGCTCAAAATTACAAGGACTAAACCGGCTGGTTGCTCCGCCCGTCCCAAACAAAAGCGCAGAACAGTTCGACCGCGTTAAATTCGCATGAGAAAAATTCGCCTCTATAAAACTTGAGCCCCGCAAATCGGCCTCGTCCATATCGCAATTTCGAAAATCAGATTTATCCAGAACAGCGCTCTGCAACTCAATCTTATAGAGATTCATACCAATAAACTTGGCAGAAACAGCCCTGACAGCCGTCATTTTCTCCATCTTCAAACTGCCCAAAGGCCGCATATCCACCGAGCTCAAATCCAGTTGCGCCCCTGTCTGTCCCACAGACTTAATCCACGTCCTGTGACGCTCAACAAGTTTAGGCAGCGGATCACCAAGATCCACAACCGATTTCCCGGCATTCTCATCCGTCAAAGCATCCGAAAGATCAACGCCGTTACCTTTTATTTCATCAAGGCGTACACCGGTCAAAATCGTCGACTTCATATTCGCGCCAACCAGCTTCGCACCGGAAATATCAACATTCGAAAGGTCAGCCCCCTCCAGAACAGCCCCCCGCAAATCCGCCTGCGCCATATTGGCGCCTACCATTTTCGCATCAGAGAAGTCAGCATTCGAGGCCATTGAGCCTGCAAGCTTTGCCCCCGACAAATTCGCACCACGAAAATTCACGACCCGTGCCTTATCAAAACGCCCTTCCCCGACATCGGCAATCCCGCCCATCCGCAAGTCAGCCGCCTCAAGGTCGGCTCCCTCAAGATTAGCGCTCTCAATCCGCGCACCGCGCAAATCGGCACGAATAAAAATCGTCTGATATAAATTAGAAAAACTGAGGTCACACGCATAAAGGCTGGCCTCTTGAAAATTAGCGCCAGACAAATCCATCCCGACCATAATACAGCCGGTAAAACTGGCCTGCCGAAGCTCCTGTCCTTTCAATGACAATCCCGTAAGATCTGTATTCGAAAGCGTGGCACGCCGACCGCCAATCCGCCCGGACAAAAACCGGTTGTGTAACCCAACCATCGCATCCAGCTGATCTTGTGTAATTTTTTCAGAAGTTTCTTCGGCCTGCATGAAACAGAGTGCCCCCTTAAGTCTTAAGTTAGGAGAATAGCACATAAACTCTTAAAAAAATGCATAGAGAAACAAAATCATAAGCTGAAAAATGTGAAAAAATCGAACTGAGAAAATTCAAAGAGTTGCGCGTACCTGATTAAGAAAATCGACAACATCCTCATCATCCCATGCCGCCGCCCCCCTGACCTCATACAACAACCGGCCGTTCCGATTGATGATATAGGTAATCGGCAATTTCTCCGTATGCATATCCTGACGCAAAGCACCATGAACATCATAGTAACCCGCCAAATCTTCAATCCTGTTCTTATGAACAAAAGCCGCCAGCTTCTGAATATCCGCCCTGTTATCGATGGAAATAGCAATCACATCCCACCCCTTACCATGCAAATACTTTTCAAGCATCTGCAACCGCGATAAATTCTGAATACAAGGCGGACACCACGTCGCCCAGACATTCAAAACCAAAAACTTGCCACGAAAATCCCTTAAGCCGACTTCCTGCCCGTCAGGCCCAGCAACCCTGATCGTCGACGGCAAATATGCCAGATCATCATATTTATAAAAAGCCTGAAATTTAGGAGCAATATTAATCTCCTTCCTCTCAAGCTTCATTATATTAAATGTCCAGTTCAAAAAGACGGCCACCAGGACAATACCGCCTATCCCGATCAACAAAATGTAACGTCTGAAAAAGCTATGTTCAGGGTTCATTTTCTTTTCCGCATAAAACGCTTTGGGGGTTTCCTTTTTCCTTCGCGCACGATAAACAGAATACCAAAGGATCAAAAAATGAGAACCCATAAGCAAAAAATTACGCTCGCTTTATTCGCAATCGCCACCCTCGGGTTGAGCGCATGCGGAATAAAGCCCTCTCACGTCGATCCACCAGCCGGTGCGGAGGATGTCACATTCCCGCGCACCTACCCTGACCCGTCTACCGATCCATAGAACATTCAGGGTAAAGGCTCAAAAATGGAAGGCTTTCACAGGAAAAACGGCGTCCTGCACGTAGACAACATCCCCCTGCCGGAGATCGCAAAAACCGCAGGCACCCCGACCTACGTCTACAGTGCATCTATCATCCGCCAGCAATTTAGCGCCCTGCGCGAAAGCTTCAGCAAATTCCTGCCCGCAGACCGCCAGCCGCTCCTCTGCTACGCCTGCAAGGCCAATTCAAACATCGCCATACTTAAACTCCTGCAAGGCCTCGGCGCAGGTCTCGAAATCGTCTCCGAAGGTGAACTCTACCGCGGCGCGAAGGCCGGATTCACAGGCGATAAAATTATTTCCACCAGCTTCGGCAAGGAAGAAGAAGAAATCAAAGCCTGCTTAAGCGCAAACATACACCAGTTCAACATCGAATCCCCCGATGAACTCGCTCACGTCAACCGCTACGCCGGAGAATCGGGCAAAGTCGCAAAAGTCCTCTTCCGCCTCAACCCGGACGTACAGGGCGGCGGCCACAGCAAAATCCAGACCGGCAAAAAGACCCATAAATTCGGAAACTCTGCCACCCGCATCCTCGAGCTCTACAAAATCGCCACCGAGATGGAAAACGTAGAGCCTGTCGGCGTCTCAGTCCATATCGGCTCGCAAGTCTCGACCGTATCCGCCTTCAAACCGGCCTTCGAACGCCTCGCCGAACTGGTGCAGACCCTGCGCGAACAAGGCCATAAAGTCACCCGCCTCGACATCGGCGGCGGCTTCCCGATCGTCTACAAAGACGAAGACCTTCTGGATCTTGACGCGTACGCCCGCTGGGTCAACGACATCATCGTCCCGCTGGACACGGAAATTCAGATGGAACCGGGCCGCTACATGGTCGGCAACGCCGGAATCCTCCTGACGGAAACGCTCTACATCAAAAAAACGCAAGTTCGGAACTTCCTCGTCCTCGACGCCGCTATGAACGACCTGATGCGCCCCGCCCTCTACGACGCATGGCACGGCATCGAACCAGTTTCAAACGCAGATCGCACCCCCGTCACCTATGACGTCGTCGGCCCGGTCTGCGAAAGCGGAGACATCTTCGCAGCCAACCGCGACATCCCGGAAATACGTGAAGGCGAGCTCGTCGCCATCCGCTCGGCAGGCGCCTACGGTTTCTCCATGGCCTCCAACTACAACAGCCGCCCCCTTCCCGCAGAAATAATGGTAGATGGCGACAATGTTGCAACCATCCGCGAGCGTCAGACCATGCCAGACCTCATCAAAGGTGAATCCATCCCCGACTGGCTAAAATAACGCCTGTTTTGTAGCAAAAAATCAGCCCCCAAAACACAGAAGACAAAGCGCAAATAGTGTTAGGCTCTACAAAAAAAACATTATATTCTGCGACCTATGCTTGATCCGCTGGATTTTGAAAACCGCCCGCTCTACGACCGCCTCCAGCGCCGCCGCCGCGCAGTCTGGTGGAGCCTCCTGCTAGAAAACATCGCCCTGCATCTCTGGCGCCCCGTGTCATGGGTTCTGCTTTTCAGCGGCCTCTGGATGTTCGCCCTCCCACAAGCCCTCGGCCAGACCGGCGCCATCGGCACCACAATCATTTTCCTCGCCGGCCTTGCCGCCCTGATTAAAATCGACATATTAACCCTCAAAGGCCCCGATCCAGCCCGCGTAGACAAACGCATGGAACAAGGAAACACCCTGCCCCAAGGCCAACTCGCGCTCCTCGAAGACGACCTCGCCAACCCCCAAAAAAAGGAAACAAGGCAGCTCTGGGAAAAGGCACAAAAAAGCATCCTCTCCATCCTGCCGAACCTGAAAACACCGCTCCCGCGCGCGCTCCTCCCGCGCCAGGACCCCTTGGGCCTGCGCCTGATCGCCATATTATGCTTCATCTCCGGCCTGATGATCGCCGGCCCCAACTGGCACGCCCGCCTGACCGCTGGCCTCTTCCCGCTCCTCCCGGCATCCTTTCTTGGCGCAGAGCAAAACAACATCACCTTGCTGATCACGCCCCCCGAATACACAAAGCGTGGACAACTGCGCATCACCGGAACCGGCCACTACGATAAAACCCTGGACATACCCGAAGACAGCACCCTGAAAATCCAGACAAACAGCCTCTTCGGCAAATACGCCCCCCCGGTGCTCCTGATCGACGACACAAAAATCCCGCTCAAATCCTACGGCGACAACCAGTACGGCCTAGAACTCCCCGCCCGCGCAGGTCACCAGATCAAAGTCCGCCAGCTTCTCATCACCCGCGCCACATGGGACTACAGCTACATCCTCGACCAGCCCCCGACGATCAAACTCACCGACCCCGAGAAACCCTACGAAGAACAACCCGGCGCAGGTCTGCGCTTCCCGCTGACCGTCGAAGACGACTACGGCGTAACCGACCTGAAACTGTCCCTCGATCTCGATCCGATGGTCACAGACAAGCCTATCGGCAAACCATGGCGCGAAACCCGTCTCCTGATGTCACCGGCCGGCGCCCCCTTCGAGACCGACCCGGCCTTTAACCTTAGCTGGCACACCTGGGCAGGCCTCCCCGTCCAGATCACCTTCGAAGCCATCGACCATAAAGGCCAGTCCGCAAAACTCGATCCGATCAACCTCACATTGCCCGAACGCGCGTTCAACCACCCGCTCGCAAAATCGCTGATCCTGATGCGCAAAAAACTCGCATGGGGTACAAAAGATGACTTTTCATCAATCGCAAGTGATCTGGAGTTGTTCCTGACCACCCCAAGCCTCTACCAGAACAACATCGTGATTTTCCTCGCCCTGCGCACCGCGGCCTCCCGCCTCTACTATGCGCAAGCCATCCCGAACATCGACACCGAAGACACCGCCATTCAGGTCACAAAACTCCTCTGGGACACCGCCATCACCGTCGAAGACGGTAACCTGTCTCTCGCCATGAGAAACCTGCGCGACGCCCAGAAAGCCCTCGAAGACGCCCTGCGCGATCCCAACACAGATGAGGCCAAAACACGCATGCTCATGGAAAACCTGCGCGAAAAAATGGCGGAATACTTCATGGAAATGCAGCGCGAAATCCAGAAACGCATCGCCGAGGGCAAACCGCTCCCCATGATCCCCAAAGACATGCTCGACAAAGCGCTCGGCCCGGACACACTCGCCGAAATGATGGACAAGCTCGAATCAAACCTCCTCTCCGGCGACAAGCAAAGCGCCAAAGACATGCTCTCCCGCCTGCAAGACATGATGGATATGATGGACCCGTCCACCATGAATACAGACATGCCCGCAGACATGCAGATGATGGAAAAAGGTGTCAGCGCCCTGCAGGAACTCATCGAAAAACAGGAACAACTCCGCGACCAGACCAAAGCAAAAATCCCCGAAGGCCACGAAGAATCCCCGTCCTTCGCACCACACATCGCTGATTCCCAAAGTCCCCTAAATCTCGGAGACCTGCCGCCCCCACCTCAAGAAACCCGCAAGGAACAAAAGGAAAAGCCAAAAGCCCTCCCGTCCGTTGACATGCAAGGGGAAAAAGCCGACCAGCAAGGCCTGCGCTACATCCTCGGCCAGCTCATGATGGAAGCCGCCGAAAAACTCGACAAAGTCCCTGAAAATCTGGGCGTCGCCGAACAAGACATGCGCGGCGCCGAAAAAGAACTCGGAGACAACGCGCCAGCCCCGGCCGTCCCGCACCAGAACGACGCCATCGAGCACCTGAAAGAAGCGCAAAAGCAACTCTCCGAACAACTCAAAACCCGCATGCAGCAAATGGTAGTGATCGGCGGCGGCGGCAGCGGAAACCTCGACCCGCTAGGCCGCTACAGTCCTGATGGAGATGAAGATAAAGGCACCGGTTCGAACGTAAAAATACCGGACGAAGCCGAACGTAAACGCATCGAGGAAATCCTCAATGTCCTCCGTGAGCGCTCTGGTGATCTTGCGCGTCCGCCGGAGGAGCGTGAGTATTATCGCCGCCTTCTTCGTCAGTTTTAGAATCCTCATGCACAACGTCATCCTCATCATGCGCCCCCTCATCTGAAGCATCGGCGCCTCCTGTCGAAAGCACAAACCTCAGATGAACCGAATGTGCCTTCTTGGCCATCCCCCTGTCCTCAGACAAATCATAAACGCTCTCAAACGACAAAACGCCGTCGCCATCGATCTCTTCCTTCGGCGTCCTGATATACCAGCGCGCCAGATCATCATCCTTACGCCCCGCAAGACTGACTTCAATAATAGGAATCTCTCTGACCTGCTTCCCAAGATTAAGAATATTCCCCTCAACCTTAACCGCCCCGGCCTTCTCCGTGACCTTCATCCGGTCAAACACAAGATCAGCACCCGGCACCTCGGCCCCAAGTCCAAACAAACCATAAAACCCGCGCGCCCCCGGAAACGCCTGCGTCACAGCGCCATGCAACATCAAAAAGAAAAGAAAGCTAACAACAAAAATCCCGGCCGCCGCCCCAAAGCCGAAGATCTTGCTTTGCTCAACCTCCTCGTCAGCATCAAACCCGCCTGACCCCGACTGTGGCATATCCTCAGCCTCAAACTCGGACTCATCAGGCATAAGTGAATCTGGAATATTCCCCAAAATCTCGGAAAACTCATCATCCTCAGCGCCTCCTGCACCATCAGAATCATCCGCCGGAACGTCATCATCCCCAGACGAAAGCCCACCAAACGCCTCGGCAATCGCTGCAAAATCATCGATCGCATCATGATCATCCGGAGTTACCGACGCAAAATCATCATCCCCGGCACTTTCCTCAAAGCCTTCAGGCCGCTGAAACCAGACTTCCGCACATTGCCCGCAGCGAACACGCCGCCCCTCGCCGCCAAGATCTTCATCCTCGGCACGAAAACGGGTCTTACAGGCTGGACAAGTAACAATCATTGCAATCGGGTTCTTCTCATTCGCAAACAAGTCTAGTAAATATAAGAAAAGGAACACCGCCCCGCAAGGCGGCCCGGCACAAGGCAGACTTCAATGTACCACAGAAACATACTAATTTTACTCGTTTTTTTACCCTTAGGCATTTTTACATCCACGCCCGCAAAAGCACAAGACACCTGCACCGCGCAAAATCGTCTGTGCATTTTAAAACAAATGACAGACACCGCCCCGGCCATAGAAAACACGTCATGGCGCGACCAGACCTACCGCGAAATCGCCAAAACCTACGCCGCCGAAGGCAAAACCGATGAAGCCATCGCCATCATCGAAAAAATAGAAACCCCCGACACCAAAGCCATGACCATCCGCGGCATAGGCATGGCAGCCGCAAAATTGAACCTGCCCGCCGAATCCCGCACCGCCCTCTGGACAACGCTGCGCGCGCAAGCCGAAAAAATCACGCACCCCCCGTCCTACGCCATCGCCCTGACCTACATCGCCATGTCCCAGGCCTTCGCCGGAGATAATCAGGCCGCATGGGACACCGCCGCCGACATGGAAAACGACGCCCTGCGCCACAAAGCCTATGGCGAAACCGCAGAAATTCAGGCCGAAAACCACGACCCTGAAAACGCCTTCATCAGCATCTCCAAAATCGACAGCGCCTCCTACCGGGACAAATCCGCCGAAACCGTCTCCCGCCTCTTTAGCGACGCCGGAGATTACAACAACGCCTACAAGACCGCCCAGATGGTAACAAACCCCTATAAAAAGACGTTAGCCCTGCAATACATGCTCGCCAAACAGTCCGAAGAAGAAACAAAAGAGGACCCCAAGCCTTGATCAAATTTGAAAACGTCGCCATCCGCTACGACAGCGGCCCCGATGTCCTGCAAAACGTAAACTTCACACTGGCCCCCGGCTCTTACCATTTCCTGAGCGGCCCCAGCGGCGCAGGAAAATCCTCCCTCATGAGCCTGCTTTACCTTGGCCGCAAACCCTCCAGCGGCAAAGTCACCATGTTCGATCGCGACATCGGCGCCGCCCCCCGCGAAGCGCTGTTCCCCCTGCGCCAGCGCATCGGCGTCGTCTTTCAGGATTTCCGCCTGCTCGATCACCTCTCCGCCTTCGATAACGTCGCCCTGCCGCTACGCATCATCGGTCGCCCCGAAGCCGAAATCCGCAGCCACGTCGGTGAACTCCTCGACTGGGTCGGTCTGGGAAAAGACAAACAAAGCCTGCCGCCCACCCTGTCCGGCGGCCAACAACAAAGAATCGCCGTCGCCCGCGCTGTCATCGCCCGCCCGCGCCTGCTCCTCGCCGACGAACCGACCGGAAACCTCGACGATGAAATTGGCTACCGCTTAATGGGCCTCTTCGAACAACTGAGCCGCATGGGCACCACCATCGTGATCGCCACCCACAACCAGCAAATGATCGAAAAATTCGGCCACCCCCGCCTCGTCCTGGAAAACGGCTCAGTCACCGTCATCGACGAAACGCAAGGAAAGAAAATCCGCAATGTTTTCTGAGAAAATAAAGGCACTAAGCAAAATCCCGCGCCCGAATTTACCGCTGGTAAACCTGAAAGGCAAACATCCGCTCATCGACACGGCCATCGATAAACTGGCCCTGCGCGAATACGACCTGCCCCTGCACAAAAGCGAAGACAGCAAATTCCTCGTCCTCCTCGTCGGTCTGATGAGCTTCCTCGCCGTTCTCGCCTTCACCGGCGCCTTCACCTTAAGCGCCATGAGCGCCCGTTGGTCGTCGGGCCTTGAAAACAAAGTCACCGTCGAAATCCTCGCCGAAACCCGCGAGGGCCTGCTGCGCTCGGACGCCGCCGTCAAGGAAGACACCCAAAAAATAGCCAAAATCCTCAGCCAAAGCCCGATCGTCAAAACCGTCGACATCATGGACGAAAAGGAAATCCACGACCTGATCGCCCCATGGATCGGCAAGGACCTCAGCCTGACCGACGTCCCGCTCCCCGGCCTGATCGCCGTAGAACTGCGCAGCGGCACCAAACCCGAACAACTCGCCAAACTCACCCGCGACATCGAAGACGCCTCCCGCAGCGCCAACTTAAGCACCCATCAAGACTGGCTCGCCGACCTCGTACGCCTGACCGGCACCCTGCAACTTGTCGCCCTCGTCATCGCCGCCATTATTGGAATAACGACAATCACCGCAATTTCCGGCGGCACCCGCACCCGCATGGCCATCCACCGCGAAGAAGTCGAACTCCTCCACCTCATCGGCGCCACCGACCGCTACATCGCCCGCCAATTCCAGCGCCACGCCCTCGTCCTCGCCTTAAAAGGGGCCGTAGCTGGAACACTGAGCGGCCTCCTGATTGCCCTCATCGTCGCCCTGCTCCCCGGCAATAGCGACTCATCCCTGACCCCGCAAATCACACTCGGCGCCGCGCATTACATCTTCCTGCTACTGTTGCCGCTTCTCGCCGGAATCCTCGCCGCCACCACCGCGCGATTTACAGTCTTGCGCGCACTGGCCCGGATGCCGTAAAACAATCCTGTCATGAAACTATCAAGACTAACTTTTTCGGTCCTGCTGATCGTCCTCATCCTTTGGGGAACGGGCTTTGTCGGCTTTACACTCCACGCCGCCGCTCAAACCCCTGAGCGTATGAGCGAAAAAACAGACGCCATCATCGTCCTCACCGGAGGCAACAAGCGAATCCTGACCGGCCTCGAACTCTACGCCAAAGGCCTCGCCCCCGACCTCTTCATCACCGGCGTACACAAAGATGTCCTGCAAAAAGAAATCATCGCCCAGTGGAATAAGACCTCCGTCCCGCTACCGCCCTGCTGTGTCATTCTGGGCCACAAAGCCACCACCACAACCGAAAACGCCATCGAAGCCAAAGAATGGATCAGAAAAAGTAAAAAGCACAAAATCCGGCTCGTCACCTCGTCCTATCATATGACCCGCGCCCTGATGGAATTTCACCGCGCCATCCCGGACATCGAGATCCTAACCTACCCCGTCGCCGAAACAGACCATTCCCTGTCCGACGTTAAATTCTGGACTTTATCCTTCAGTGAATATAACAAAGTACTCTTCCGCTCCATAACGATGCTGATACAGGATCTATAAAGACAAAGCGCAAGAACCATGCTGTTCAACTTCATTCGATCAACAATATTCAACCTGCTGTTTTTCGTTGTCACCAGCATAAGCTGTGTTCTGTTGCTGCCGACATTATTCCTGCCGCGCCAAGCTTACCTGTTCACCGTACGCTTCTTCGTCTACACAACAGAATTCCTCGCCCGGACCATCCTTGGCCAGCGCTTCGAAGTCCGGGGCCGCGAACACCTGCCCACATCCGGCGCCTACATCGTCGCCGCCAAGCACCAGTCCGCCTACGAAACCCTGAAGCTCCATATTCTCTTCAAAGACCCTGCCGTGGTCTTGAAAAAAGAGCTCCTGAGCATCCCGGTCTGGGGCAAATACCTTGAAAAAAGCGGCGTCATCGCTATTGACCGCTCCTCCCCGAAAGCCGCCATAAAATCCATCCAGGATGGAGCCATCAAAATCGCCGCACAAGGAAGACCCATGATCATCTTCCCGCAAGGCACCCGCGTCCGCACAGACCAGACCATCAAAGACAAGCCCTACAAGATCGGCGTCACGCGTATGCAGGAAGCCGCAAATGTGCCCATCATCCCCCTCGCCCTGAACACCGGCCTCTACTGGCCGCGCGGCAGTTGGACCCAAAAACCGGGCACCATCATTTTTGAATTCCTACCGGCCATCCCCCCCGGCGGAAACCCATCCGAAACACTCAGGAAACTTGAATCACAACTGGAAGAAAAATCCGGCGCATTGCTCGAAGAAGGACGCAACAACATGAAAAAAGCAAAAAAATCGATAGCCTTCGCCATCATCCTGCCGATCCTCCTGATCACAGCATGGTGCATAAACTGGAAAGTCATGGAATCGCAGGCCCGCAAAGTCACTACCGGCTACCTCAAGGCCCTCAGCGAACACCCCGGCGCCAGCCTTACCGGAGACTTAACCCCGCGCATCTCCGGCTTCCCCGGCAAAATGAAAATCGAAATCGGCCCCCATACGCTGGCCACAAATCAAGGATTCGTCTCCATCGTAAAACTCGAAGCCACAGGCTGGCCGGTCCCCTCCATGCCCGTCGACCTCACCAGCGGCCCGATCACCCTGAACGTCCCCGGCTGGAAAGACAACATCACCTTTGATGCCCTCGAGGCTCGCCTGCGCTATCACGGTAACGACATCCTCACCACCGAATCCAGCCGCCTCACACGCGGCGACTTCGAAGGCACCATGACCGGAGACCTGGACTTCGCGCAAAAACCTTATCCCGGCATCGACCTCCTGATTAAACTCAAAAATCATGAAATCCTGATCGGCGACCTCGTGGCTCGCAACGTGCTAAAGAAAAACCCGGCTATGCTGGCCAACATGGCCCTCACTGCGATGAAAAGAGACAAAGTCGTCGAAGTCCCCCTCAAACGCGAACAGGACAACCTCTATCTCGGCCCCATCCTCATCGCCCAGTTCCCCGCCCAATCAAGAGCCGACCTGTTGCAAGCCCGCACCAAACCGGCCCTGACAGAAAACAAGGTTGAATAAAAACTCACGCTGACCTTGGCCCCTGTAATAGAGCAAAAGCTAATCTGGACAGGCGCGACAACGCGAAGCGTACAACAAGTACGTGAGCGATGGCGCAACGCAGCCAGATTGAAACGATGGAAGCTCTAAGCTTGGCCCTGGTCTACGATGGCTTTCCGGATTGCTCTGGTTTTATCGAACGTTTGATAAAGATAGTCCCCGTCCCCTTGCCGGATCGCCTTTTGCAAAGCGGTCAAATCCTCGGTAAATCGCTGCAGGATCTCCAGAACGGCAACCTTGTTATTCAGGAACACATCCCGCCACATAACCGGATCGGACGCCGCAATCCGTGTAAAATCACGAAACCCGCTGGCAGAAAACTTGATGACCTCGGACTTGGTATCTTCCTCCAGCTCCGTTGCCGTCCCCACGATCGTGTAAGCGATCAAGTGCGGCAAGTGAGAGGTAATCCCGAGCACAAGGTCATGATGCGCCGGCTCCATAATCTCGATCATCGACCCGCAAGCTTCCCAGAACTGCGTCAATTTCTCAACAGCCCTGATCTCCGTCTCCGGCATCGGCGTTAGAATACACCAGCGCCCCTGAAATAACTTCGCAAACCCCGACTCCGGCCCGGAAAACTCGGTCCCCGCAATCGGGTGCGCCGGAATAAATTCCATCCCCGCGCGCAAATAAGGCCGCACAGCCTCAATCACCGCCATCTTGACCGACCCGGTGTCGCTGATGATGACATTATCCTTAAGTCCCGGCGCAATGCCACGCATCGCCGCGGCCATCGCCCCGACCGGGACCGCAAGAATAACAAGGTCCGCCCCTTCCACAGCCCGCGCCAGATCCCGCGTCACATAATCCGCAAGGTCAAGCTCTACCACCGCATGACAAACATCTTCACTCAAATCCCCGGCAACCAAAGTCTTGGCCAGTCCCTTTTCCCGCACATTGCGAGCAATGGATGAGCCAATCAGCCCCATCCCGATAATAGCAATACGATCAAACATCTTAAAAATCTCTTCTGAAAAACAAAAACTATAGTCTTAAATAGAGCGGCGCACTCCCCGCTTAGGCGCTTATAAATTCCGGCACCGCCGGATACCCGCCCATAACGCCGCAATAAAGCGCCTGCTCGCCCAAACCCGTGCGCAAAGCCTCCATCGCAGGATCGCTATCCTCGACAAAGCCGCCAACTTCGACAAAATAAAGAACCGCCCCATCATGGTAAGGCGACGGCGCACTATAGATATTCAAAGGCACCAACCCCGCCCGCCCGCAGACTTCCGTCACCCGCGCACGGCTCACACTGGAATCCAGCTCAATACCGATAAAAGAGAAATCATCATCCGAAGGCAAAAACGCAATCTTCGCAACAACCAGCGCCCGCGGCGTCCCGTTCGTCCCTTGCCAGGAATCCTGCCCGTAAGGCAAGGCGCAAATCACGGACAACCGCTCGCCATCGGCGGCCTGCCCAAACAAATGCACCCACCACGGCATAGCATCATCCAGCTCCGGCCAGGGCATAATCGCAAAGGAATCTTCATCCTCCCGCACCGCCACCAAAGCGCCGGACAAACTCTTCGCAACCCGCATCGGCACCACAGTACCGAAATAATTCTTCGCCATATCCCAAAACGGACAAGCCCCTTGCTGAGCGCCCGGCGCCACAACAACGCTAAGCCCCGTCTGCAACAAAGCCACCGACCCCACAAGCTCTCGCCAGATCCGCACCACCGCAGCCTGCGGCAAAGGCCCGCCGTGCCGCGCCAACAAACGCCGGATCATCATGGCCTCTCGCGCCGGCTGCACAACCTGCAAACCTTCCTTGCGCTTGGCCTCCGCAACCGAAGACACCAAAGCCGCGCGCTCCATCAGCAAATCATGCACATGGTTATCGATCTCGTCGATCTTCTCCCGTATTTCACTTAATGTCTTTGACATGAGCGCCCTTTTGTCCCAACGTACCTCCAGAGTTTTTACAGACTCGTAACCGAGAAATCAAACGGATGTTTTATGCCACTCGTCGCTTATAAGAACCTCCCGACCTTCGCCCGCCTCAAAGAAGAAGGCCGCACCGTCCTCGCCCCCGAGCGTGCAAAGCATCAGGACATCCGCGAACTCCACATCGGCCTTCTGAACATGATGCCGGACGCCGCGCTCACCGCCACCGAGCGCCAGTTCTTCCGCCTCGTCGGCGAAAGTAATCAGATCGCCCAGCTCTACGTCCACCCCTTCACCCTGCCCGAGCTCGCCCGCAACGAAGAAACAAACGCCTACATAAAAGAATACTACGAACCCTTCGAAGCCTTGCAAGAAAACGGCCTCGACGCTCTCATCATCACCGGCGCCAACATCACACAGGCGAATCTCGAAAACGAGCCATTCTGGCAACCGCTGGAGAAAATCGTCAACTGGGCATGGGACAACGTCACCTCCACATTATGTTCATGCCTCGCCACCCACGCCGTCATGCAGTTCCGCTACGGCGAAAAAAGGGCCCCCTTCGAGGACGACCAAAAACTCTGGGGCGTCTATGGCCACCGCGTCGTCGACCGCCACCACCCGCTCGTGCGCAACATGAATACCATCTTCGACGTCCCGCACTCCCGCTTCAACCGCATCACCGAGGAACAATTCACCCGCGCGGGCATGAAAACCCTCGTCCGCGGCGCGCAAGAAAAAACCGGCACCCACCTCGCCGTCAGCCCCGACGGCTTCCGCCTGATCTGCCTGCAAGGCCACCCCGAATACGACACCGTCAGCCTCTTCAAGGAATACAAACGCGAAGTCCTCCGTCACCAGAACGGCGAACGCCCGGACGCCCCTCCCGTCCCGGAAAACTACTTTAGACCCGACATCATCGAAAAACTAAAAACGGCAAGCATCGAAGACTTCGAAAACACAATCCTCCCGAGCCTCGAAAACACCTGGACCGACAGCGCCCGTAGCATCCTCGCCAGCTGGATCGGCCTCGTCTATCAGGTCACCAACGCCGACAAAACCAAACAATTCATGGAAGGCATCGACCCGAACAACCCACTCGGCCATCTGATATAGAGAAGAAATCAAAAAAACTAACGAGAAAACACCTGTGGGTTTGCAACAGGGTCATGAGAACTATCATTCCTAAGATCAGGGTTTTGTGGCAAAGGCTCAGAACGCTCAACATGATCATCGCGAATCCTCTCAGCAGCCGAACGGCCAACATGTCGAAACAAAGCATGATCCCTGAGCCCCTCCTGAGGATTATAATCCGTATCAATGTTAGCTATAGCATATTCTAAAGCCCGCAGAGCAACGTCACGCTCTCTCTCTGACAAAGAAACATCGCCGCCCCCTTGCTCTGCCATACGATAACGTACGTCCAGACTCTCTTTGATGGCTTGATACCCGTTCCGAGCCTCATCTCCATTCTTAAAATCAGTACCCTGGCCTGCAAGACTTTCAATTTCCAAATACAAAATTTTCCGAATATCTGCCTCAAAATCCGCACATTCCCTCGAAGCAGCAGCTTTGTAAAGCGCTACATCTTCGGGAGAAGACTGTGCCTCTATATGAGCAACCAATTCTTGCGCCGTGAGTGTGCGAAAAGTACCATTCCGCGCAGCCTCAAAAAATTCCGGCAAATCCTCATATTGCAATCCATACCAAGAGTTGGCATTAGAAACTTCGCCAGAAAATATAATACGCTCAACACCGGTAAGCCTGACTTCTTCTGTTATTTCACTGCCATACCCATCATCCACGGTACGATGACCGACAACCTCAACTTTACCATAGACACTATCCCGTGTCTTCCAATCCTCTGCGTCAGGAATTAAAGGGGAAAACCTTGGCAAAGAAAACGTATAATCTTCAATTTTTCCAGGCAGAATAACGACATCATAACCGCCTTCCCCAGAAATATTATCAACAGGCGCACCAGCATTATAATCTGGATTTTGAGTATCATAAGCACCGCTAGGTAAGTAAACTTCTAAAGGTGCATGAGAACCAGTCATCCTCTGAGGCAAAGCATCGCCTCGAAAAATATGCACATCAGGAGCAGTCGTTGTACCGGGAAAAAAATCGATATATCCACGAGCCTCGAAGTCCTGAGATATACCTAACGAAGTATCTTCACCTGTTTCCGGGTCCCTAGAATACGGTCCTTGTACGTCATTATTAAGTGTAAGCCCAGTTATCTTAGGGCGAATAAAACCCTCAATGTACCCTTCAGATCCATCATTCAAATGGTTCCTCATATTTCCTTGAGCTTTTTCACCTTCTTTATCCATAACAAACCATACCAGACAAAAAATATTACATCAATAAAAAATCCAATACATCAAGCCGCCAGCACCGTTTCAGCGGCCCTGATATTCTCATCCAGATGAACCGGACTGATCGTCCCGACAATCACACTGCTCACGCCGGGATGCGACAAAGCAAAATCCATCGCCTTCTCCACAGGATTACCCCCGAAAGCATCCACATGCCCGCTCGCCAGCGCCTTTTTAATCAAACAGCCCTTGCCCAGAGCATAAGCCTGATCCAGCACAGCCATCTCATCCGTATAAGACGGATTATAAGTCGCCATCACCACATCCAACAGCTCCAACGCCATCAAACCACCGGCAACGCTCTTCGTCGAAGCACCGACAGCGCGAACCATCCCGCGATCCTTAAACCCCTGCATGGCCCGGATCAAATCGTCATTCCCGAGTATTTCCTCGTCCCGGCCGTCCGAATGGATCAAGAACACGTCAAGATAATCAGTATTGAGCCGCTTCAAACTCCGCGTCAAACTCTCTTCAAAGTGAGAAGGTGAAAAATCATAAGCCGAAACCCCGTCCGTAAACTCTTCCCCCGCCTTCCCGGCAATCACCCACTTCTCGCGCTGCCCACGCAACAAACGCCCAAGGCGCACCTCACTCTCCCCATAAGCCGGCGCCGTATCAATCAGGTTCACGCCCATATCCCGCGCCAAAGTGAGAAAGTCAGCCAAAAACGCCTCACCGGGAATCGCAAACCCTTGCGGATACTTCACACCCTCATTGCGCCCGAACTTCACAGTCCCAAGCCCCAACGGAGAAACATCGATACCTGTATGGCCTAACGGTCTTTTGTCCATGAACACCTCCCCCACGGCGGCGCGGCAAAGTCTACTTGCGGCAAGAACGACCAGTCACTTGTCAGATTACCCGGCATCATACGCTCTTCTTCAAAGATTTGCACGATCATATCACCAAGCATCGGCGCAAACGTCATTTTCGTCGGCCAACAATAAAGATGATCCCCCGCCCGGTGGATCGTCGGGGTATCGGGCATCCACCCGTCCGTCTTCGATTTCCCCTCACACCTGTCAACGGGATAAACCGCCCATTCCACCTGCGACAAATCGACTTTTGGCAAATAGCGTTTAAAAGCATCAAGCGCCGCCGCATAAACCGCGCCCGGATCGTCCTCCTTCGCCCGCTCAGCCACCTGCCCGCCCAGATACCAGACAAGGCTCCCGTCCGGCGCCGTATGCGTCGTAATCGTCGCCACAGGCTTCTCACCATTCCCGACCAGATGCGCAAACAAAGGATAAGGCGCGCCTTTCATCATTCCCATCAGCAAAGGCCGCGTCTGTGTCTCCATCCCCTTATCCCGCCCATAACGGCATGCAATCGCATGATTAGACCCCGCCCCGGTAAAAAGAACCTTCCGCGCCTCAATCCCGCTTTTTTCCAAAAACCCCAGCGGATCAGCCGCCTCGTCTTCTGAAATCTTGCGAATACAATCCATATAAGGCGCCGCCAGCGCCCGCACCACCGCAGGCATATCCAGCACAATCTCATCCATAAAGATCGCCGAGCCATCAAACCCCGAAAGCCTTAGCCCTTCCGGCCAATTTTCCCGCGCAATCTCCCGCGCCCCGCGCCCGAGGATTTTCTGCGCCGCCACCGCCTTCACCCCGCTGAAAAGCCCCTTGGGAATCAAGAGAATCTGCGACTCCGCAAGCGCCCGCGCGCCCGACAAATCAACCGGCCCGCCCCCCGCCAGCGCATCCCGCCATTTCCCAGGCATCGCGCTAATCAACTGCGCAAGGTTACTCACCTTCCCGGCAATCGCAAATTTCAAACCTGAATGGATAATCCCCTGCGAAGCAATACTCTGAACACCGCCCAGCGCCGCCTTCTCCAGCAGCAAAACCTCATACCCCAGCGCCTTAAGCCGCGCTAAAGTCCAAAGCCCTGCAACACCGCCCCCAAAGATAACGACGTCAGCCGATCTTCCCATGACACTGCTTGTACTTCTTGCCTGACCCGCAAGGACAAACCGCATTGCGCTGAACCTTGCCCCACGTCGCCGGATCGTCTTTATCAAACGGCAGCTTTTTGACGCTCGCCATCTGCGTGCCCGGCTGAGGCCCGCCCGGCAAAGAAGCCTGCTCTGCCCCCTGATCCTGCGTCATCGCCGGATCGCTGCGGCTTTCCCGCATCTCCTGCGGCCCGCCGCCAAACAACCCGCGCGCTTCAGGCGGCGGAGGCGGCATATCCCCGAAATTCAGCTCCACCAGAGCCAGCGTCATCGTCGCCGTCTCCCGCATCGACGCCAGCATCCCTTCAAACAGGGAAAACGCCTCGGTCTTATACTCATTCAGCGGATCGCGCTGCCCGAAAGCCCGCAAATTAATCCCCTGCCGCAAGTGGTCGAGATTAAGCAAATGCTCCTTCCAGTTCTGATCAAGAATCTGAAGCAAAATGCTCTTCTCTACCTGCCGCCAGATTTCCGGGGAGGCATTTGCCGCCTTCTCGGCCATCTTCTTGTCCGAAGCCTCTTTAATCCGCTCCTCAACCTCGCGGTCCGCAATTCCTTCTTCCTTCGCCCAGTCTTTCACCGGCAAAGACAGCCCCAAGACCCGCTGACACTCCGTCTCCAGAGTCTCGACATCCCACTGCTCGGCATAGGCATTTTGCGGCATCGTCCGGTCAATCATATCTTCAATCGCCTGATGACGCATATCCGCGACGAACTCTTCAACGTGATCCGCTTCCATAATCTCCCGGCGCTGCTCGTAAATCAGCTTCCGCTGGTCGTTCATCACGTTATCAAACTTCAGCAAATTCTTCCGGATCTCGAAGTTCATCGCCTCGACCTTGGCCTGCGCCCGCTCCAGCATCTTCGAAATCAAAGGATGCTCCAGCGCCTCGCCTTCCTGCAACCCGATCTTCCGGTTTGCCAGCAACCCTTCGAGCCTGTCCCCGGCAAAAATCCGTAGCAACTCGTCTTCCACCGACAGGAAGAACATCGAGGCCCCCGGATCCCCCTGACGCCCGGAACGCCCGCGGAGCTGATTATCAATCCGCCGCGACTCGTGCCGCTCCGTCCCGATCACATAAAGCCCGCCGGCCTCCTTCACAATCTGCTTATCCGCCTCGATCTCGGCGTCAATCTTGGCAATAGCAGCCTGCTTCTTGTCCTCGTCCCAGCTCTCGTCAATCTCGGTCGCAACGCGCATCTCCGCATTACCCCCAAGCTGAATATCCGTTCCGCGCCCCGCCATGTTGGTCGCGATCGTCACCGCACCCGGCTGCCCGGCCTGCGCAATAATATAAGCCTCCTGCTCGTGGTGACGCGCATTCAAAACATTATGCTTGATCTTTTCCTTCTTCAGCCGCGCTGCCAAAATCTCTGACTTCTCAATCGACACAGTCCCCACAAGAACCGGCTGCTTACGCGCATGACATTCCTTGATCAGCTCAACAATCGCATCTTCCTTCTCGCGCAGGGACTTATAAATCTTGTCCTCATAATCCATCCGCGCAATCGGCCTGTGCGTCGAAATCTCGACCACACCCAGATTGTAAATCTCCTCAAACTCCGCAGCCTCCGTCAAGGCCGTCCCGGTCATCCCGGCCAGCTTCGGATACATCCGGAAATAATTCTGGAACGTAATCGACGCCAATGTCTGGTTTTCCTTCTGGATCTCCACATGCTCCTTGGCTTCGATCGCCTGATGCAGCCCCTCCGACAAACGGCGCCCGTCCATCATTCGGCCTGTAAACTCGTCAATCAGCATAACCTTGCCGTCTTTAACGATATAATCCTTCTCCGCCTGGAACAATTTATGCGCCCGCAAAGCCTGATTCACATGGTGCACCAAAGCAATATTGTGCAGGTCATACATGCTCCCGTCCTGCATAATCCCATGCTCCAGCAACAGCGCCTCTGCATGCTCCTGCCCTGCCTCGGTCAAAGCCACAGTCCGGTGCTTTTCTTCCTTCTCGTAATCCTCATCCACCAGCTTCGGAATAATCTTGTCCACCAGCCCGTAAAGCTCCGTCGACCCTTCCGAAGGACCGGAAATAATCAGTGGTGTCCGCGCCTCGTCGATCAAAATCGAGTCAACCTCGTCCACAATCGCAAAATTAAAAGGCCGCTGAACCATCTGGTCCAGACGGAACTTCATATTGTCGCGCAAATAATCAAACCCGAACTCGTTGTTCGTCCCATAGGTAATATCCGCCGCATAAGCCTTCCGCCGCGCATCCTCGCGAATATTATTCGTCACAACCCCGGTGCTTAAACCCAAAAACCCGTAAACCTGACTCATCCAGGATGAGTCGCGCTGCGCCAGATAATCGTTCACCGTCACCACATGAACGCCCTTCCCGGAAATCGCGTTCAAATAAACAGGAAGCGTCGCAACCAAAGTCTTCCCTTCCCCGGTCCGCATCTCGGCGATCTTACCCTGATTAAGAACAAGCCCCCCGATCAACTGCACATCATAATGACGTTGCCCCAAAGACCGGCGCGCCGCCTCACGAACGACGGCAAAAGCCTCATGGGTCAGATTATCCAGAGGCTCCCCGTTCTCTAGCCTCTGCCGGAAAACATTCGTCTGCGCCTGCAACTCGGAGTCGCTCATCGGCTGGTACTTGGCCTCAAGATCGTTGATCGGCCCAACATGTCGCCACAAGCCTTTCAGCGCGCGATCATTCGATGAACCAAAAATTTTAGAAGCCAGAGCCAGAACCATAATATCTTCCCAAATGTAAGCAAGTCGTCATCATATAAGCCCCAAATCGAGGCACGTCAATAAAAGCCCTGTGTATTGAAAGTACATTATATGTTGAAAACACGTATTTCATTCGCTAGGCTCTACTTCACCATTATTTCGTTTTCACGAGAACCCAGAGGATTCCAATGTCTATTACCCAACTCACCCCCCGCAATGCGGCGCGTCACGCAGAATCCGGCAATGCCGCAATCATCATTCTTGTGCTGCTGATCGGCGTAGCCATCGGCGTCCTGTCCTTCATGGCTGGAAAAAGAAGTGCCGACATAGCCCCGAAAACGCAAATAGCGTCAACACAACCCGCCGGGACACAAGACGAACAAACAGCCTCCGCACAACCCGACGACAGCCCGACACTGGCCACAGTTGACGGATCAAAAATCACACGAAACGAAGTATTCGCCCTGCTCCAGAACATGCCGCAACAAATGCAGCAAATGCCATCCGAACAACTTCTTCCGATGGCCATTGAGCAGGAAATCAATAACAAGATCATTGACAACAAGGCTGCAAACGCAAACCTCACAAACGATACGCAAGTGCTCCAGCAAATGGCGAACGTTAAGCAACAGCTGATCCGCGCCAAATTCCTCGAGAACGAGGTCAACAAGAAAATGACCGAAGACCGTGTCAAGGCAGCCTACGAGGACTATGTAAAAAACTTTCCGAAAACCGAAGAAGTCAAAGCCGCTCACATCCTCGTCGACAGTGAAGCCAAAGCAAAAGAAATCATCGCCAAACTCGAAAAAGGGGCTGATTTTGCTGAACTGGCAAAAGAAAACTCCAAAGACGGCACCGCCAAAAACGGCGGCGACCTGGGATACTTTGCCAAAGCGGATGTTGTCCCTGAATTCGCCGAAGCGGCATTCTCAACAGAAAAAGGCACGTACACCAAAAAGCCTGTCAAATCCAATTTCGGCTACCACATCATCAAAGTTGAAGACAAGCGCATCCGCCCGCCGGCAGACTTCGCCACAGCAAAGCCATATCTCGAGCAGGAACTGCGCCGCAAGATTCTGGACGAGATCGTCATGGACTGGCGCAACAAAGCCCAGATCGAGCGCTTTGATATCAACGGCAACCCTCTGAAACCGGAAGATCAAGCTGCTGCGCAAAGCGAATCTGCACCGGCGCAAGAACCTGCAGCAGGCGCAGAAACAGCTCCGACAGAAACACCTGCACCTGCCGCAGAAGAAGCACCGGCAGAAAAACCTGCTGAATAAGCAGCTCTCCAATCACAAAAAGCCGCTGCCCCGCCGCAGCGGCTTTTTTTATGAAACACCCCTCATCCAGTCTTGACAAAAGATGAAAAAATTCCTATTATAACCCTCTGAAATATATACAGAAACAACCCAAAAGGCACCCCCGCCTTCAAAAACGCCAAACAAACTGAACAACTCGAATCAGTCAATAAAAACAAAACGTTACAGAGTAAAAATGCAGGACACCAAATGCGTAAGAAAATGAATTGCCACGAAGCCTTGGCACTGCCCAAGCCGCAAAATCCACCAAATCTTCCCGTCCTGCTAGTCGCCGCAGCAGCACTCGTAAACAAAGAGGGAAAAGTCCTCCTCGCCCAAAGACCCGAAGGCAAATCCATGGCTGGTCTCTGGGAATTTCCCGGCGGCAAAGTCGATGCCGGGGAAACGCCGGAATACGCTCTCATGCGCGAACTGGAGGAAGAACTCGGTATCGAAACCCGAGAATGCTGCTTCTCCCCGATCGGCTTCGCCTCACATACATACGACGACTTCCACCTCCTGATGCCGCTCTTCGTCTGCCGCATCTGGAAGGGAGAAATAAACCCTCAGGAAGGGCAAGCAGTAAAATGGGTCGCACCGCAAGACATGTACGACTACCCAATGCCCGAAGCCGACATTCCCCTTATTTACCAGCTTCGCGATCGCCTGTAGAATAAATCCATGTACCGTTCCGTCTACGACCTCAAAACCTTCTACACCAGTCCCGCAGGGCTCGGCGTCCAGCGCATCCTGCAAAAACATATCGAAAGCTTCTGGCCAGACGTAAAGAACCTGCGCATCATGGGCTGCGGCTACGCACTCCCTTATCTCCAGTACTTCCGCGACCAACAGGCCGAAAGGGTCTTTGCCATGATGCCAGCCGGACAAGGCGCACACCAATGGCCGGAAGATGCAAAGAACCTCGTCTTCCTCTCCGACGAATCAGCCATCCCGCTGGAAAACAGCTCCGTCGACCGCATCATCCTGATCCATGATCTTGAGTGCAACGAGCACCTTCAATCGCACCTGAGCGAAATCTGGCGCATCCTCAAAGCCAACGGTCGCCTCCTCGTCATCGTCCCCAACCGAACCGGCTTCTGGGCCCGCGCCGACTGGTCGCCTTTCGGCCACGGCAGCCCGTTTTCCCTCCCGCAACTCTGCCACTCCCTGCGAGATAATCTCTTCGTACAGGAACGCACCGAAAGCGCCCTCTTCCTGCTACCGTTGCCGATGAAGATCATCATGCGCTCGGCCATATTCTGGGAACATATGGGAAAAATCGTCTGGCCCTTCCTCGGCGGCGTCCACATCGTCGAAGCCAGCAAACAAATCTACGCCGGCGTCGACCGCACACCCGGCTCAAAGGTCCCCGCACGCCTCCGCGGCCTGATCGGCGCCCGGCCAGCAACACCAGGCCTTTCGGGAAGCGGCTTTACACCTCTTCAGCCGCGCCGTCATCCTCCAGCGGAGTCACGCGAATCAAAGTAATCTGGTTCCTCTGCCGCCGGACGACGTCAAACCTGTACCCGTGAAAAACAAACGCCTGCCCGGCCTGCGGCACCATCTGAGACTCATACAAAATCAGCCCCGCCAGCGTCGCATAATCCTCATCCGGCAACCCCCAATCAAGCTCCCGGTTCAAATCCCGAATTGTTACAGTCCCGTCAATAATATAAGACCCGTTCGCCAACCGCCGAACCCCTTGAACACCGGGCGTATCATGCTCATCGTCAATTTCTCCGACGATCTCCTCCAGAATATCCTCAAGCGTCACTATCCCCATAAACGCACCATACTCGTCCACCACCAGAGCAAAATGCTCCCGCCGCTGACGGAAAGCCTGCAACTGGTCATACAGATTGGTCGTCTCGGGAACAAACCATGGCTCCATAGAAATCCGCCGGACATTGACCTTCTCGAAATCGCCACCAACATCGCGAAGCTCACACAAAAGCTGCTTCACATGCAAAACCCCGACAATATTATCCGGGTTGTCCTTCCAAAGCGGCAACCGCGTATAAGGACTGTTCAGAACCTCTTCCACCAGCTGCGGAATAGGCTGGTCCATTTCAATCGACATCACACTCTTCCGGTGAACCATAATTTCGGCAATCTCGACATCCGCCAGATCAAGAATAGACCGCAACATCGCCCGCTGATCCTGCGTCTCCTGCTCAGGCCCTTCATGCATCTCGATCGCGCCGCGTAAAAGCTCCAGATGCGATCCAGCCATAACCTTGGAAATATCGATACCAAACAACTTCAAAACCCGCCGCACGATCCATGTGACAGTCTCGGTCACCGGCGCGAAAATCACAATCACCATCCGCACAACCGGCGCAATCCGCATCGACAAAGTCTCCGCATGATGAAACGCATAGGTCTTGGGTAAAACCTCCGCAAAAATCAAAACCAGCAACGTCATAATAAAGGTCGCGTAAATAACGCCGGCCTCACCAAACGCCTTGATCAAAACACTGGTCGCCAGCGCCGAAGCCATAATGTTCACAAGGTTATTCCCCAGCAGCAAAGCCCCGATCATCCGGTCCTTATGCTCGCGAATCCTGTTCACCATCGCCGCCCGCTTATTGCCCTCTTTTTCCCGCGACAAAAGCCGAACCCGCGAAGCCGCAGTCAACGCCGTCTCTGAGCCTGAGAAAAACGCAGACAACACCATCAGGATCAAAATCCCGAAAAATGAAATGACAAACTGAATATCCGATTCCATCTGCGCGCCTGACTGAGTTAGTCCTTAAAGAAATCCCGTAAAACAGATCGCACAAGCTCTTCCTCAACATCCTGTGTCACAAAAGCCTGCCCGATTCCGCGAACCAGAACAAAAGTCATTTTATCATCGCTCGCCTTTTTGTCGCGCTTCATCGTCGCAACAAGAGAATCAATAAACACCTCATCCTCCGCGCCCCAAACAGCGCCTGGATTAATCGGCAAACCGACATCCTCAAAATGTGCCCGAACCCGCGCAGCCTCCGAAGCTGGGCAAAGCCCCATCCGCACCGAGGCCTCAAACGCCATCATCATCCCGATCGCCACAGCTTCACCATGCAGCAACCTGCCATCATACCCCGCCGCAGCCTCCAGCGCATGACCGAACGTATGCCCGAGATTAAGCAACGCCCGCGCGCCGCTCTCCCGCTCATCCGCCTGCACAATCGCAGCCTTGGCCCGGCAACTAACCTCAATCGCATGCGAAAGCGCCTCATCCTCCATCGCGCAAACCCGCGTGCCATTCGCCTCCAGCCACTCAAAAAACGCCAGATCACCAAGCAATCCGTATTTCACAACCTCGGCATAACCGGCCATAAACTCACGCTTGGACAATGTAGAGAGTGCGCCCGTATCCGCAATAACGGCCAAAGGCTGATAAAACGCGCCGACAAGGTTCTTTCCCTGCGGCGTGTTAATCCCGGTTTTCCCACCAACAGAACTATCAACTTGCGAAAGCAGCGTCGTTGGAATTTGCACAAACGGCACCCCGCGCAAAACACTTGCCGCCGCAAACCCGGCAAGATCACCGATCACGCCACCGCCAACAGCAAAAATCATCGACCCGCGATGAATATTATGCTCCAGCATCCACCCAAGGACGCGCTCATAATGTTCATAAGATTTTGTCGCCTCCCCGGCAGGCAAAACCAGAACATCACAAAAACTGGCTCCCGCCCCCAAAAGCTGCTTTTCCACACGCCGCGCATAGGGTTCAACATTTTCATCTGTAACGACAAAGGCTTTCTTACCGGCCATTTGAAAAGGCAAGTAACGAATCACATCAGCCAAAACATCCCGGCCAATAGAAATATCATAACGCCGATCCCCCAGATCAATATGAACAGTCCTGATCGTCATCTAGTCTTGCTTCCTCATAAAATCATTAAGCGCAAAAATAATATCATCCATCATGCGCACGACATCATTGTGCGTATTATCAACCACAAGATCAGCCTGCGCGTAAAGTCCTTTACGATCCTGCCACAACCTTTCCATACGGCTACGCTGATCTCCATCCGCAAGAAGAGGTCGCTTACCCGCATGACGACGAACCCGATCAACCAAAGCATCCATCTCCGCCGTAAGCCATATCGATATCGCATGCGCCTTGATATCCTCAAGAACAGCAGGGGTCGTCAAAGCCCCGCCGCCCGTAGAAATAACGCCAGGCCCCTGACGCAAAACCCGTG
This sequence comes from Alphaproteobacteria bacterium, assembly GCA_020445145.1. Taxonomy (GTDB): domain Bacteria; phylum Pseudomonadota; class Alphaproteobacteria; order Micavibrionales; family Micavibrionaceae; genus JAGRHC01. The sequence goes on along the minus strand of JAGRHC010000020.1, from coordinate 51,457 downwards.
CAATCGTCTCATGCTCAAGACCCCTGAAAAAAGCCTCACCTCTAGAGGCGAACAAATCTGCAATCGAAGACCGCTGCGCCTCTTCAATCAAATGATCCGTGTCATAAAAAGGAACCCTGAGCCGCTCGGCAAGTAACCGCCCCGCATGGCTTTTCCCGCTCCCCGGCATACCGACAAGAACAACAGGTTTGTCCAGTTCCACCGCATCAGACATTATGAAGAATCCTTTACATACAATTAGAATTGCAGGTTTAAATCTCTGCCCTTCTTTGATATATAGAACAGATAGAATAAACAAAAGGCTGTTTTACAATGTCTATTATCCGGCTTGCCCTTCTGGTTGTCGTATTTCTCATCATCGGAACATTCGGTTTTTTCGCCGTTGCCAACGTAAAAATACCGCAACAGGAAGTCACAAAAACAGTCCAGCTCAAACCAACCCCGGCAGAACAAGTGAAACCAGCAGAAGAATAAAGAAATACACCTATCCTTAAGCACAACAAAAAATATTATAGAAAATATTGACAAGCGTGTAATACCTAATAATAATGTGGAAAATTTATGAAAATGCTTTTGACTTGAACAAAATTTCGGGATATATCATGCGCTCGTTCAGACCACTGAACCCGTCTGTGTGGTAAATAAAGTCAAAATCACTTTCTAGGCGTAAAAAAGTACGGAAGAACAACAACCTCGTTCGATCGGCCCTCTAGCTGTGAGAGCGCAATAAAATGAAATATAAAAGGAGAAAGCACATGGCACGTCCAGGCCGTCCGGCAATGCCCAAACCCGAACTTAGTCCAACAGTAGACTCATTTCTGGATATGTTAACAACCGAGCGCGGTGCCGCCATGAATACCCGTCAGGCTTACTGGCGCGATCTGGCAGACGTTAGCCTGTTTTTGAAAGCAAACCGTAGCACAGATATTGATAAAGCAAACACAGAAGACCTGAAGGCTTACATCAAGGATCTGTCTGGAAAGACACACACCAAAGGCGCAAACAAATCAAAAATCGCTGTGCGCACCGTTGCACGCCGCCTGTCGGCTCTTCGCCAGTTCTACCGTTTTCTAGTTTCAGAAAACGCCCGTACTGACGACCCGACATCAACTATCGAAAGCCCGAAACAAGGCCGCACATTGCCAAAGACCCTGAGCGAAGACGAAGTCACAGCTCTGATCAAAACAGCCGGCGAGCGCGGCACCGTCGAGGGCATCCGCCTCGTCTGCCTGCTTGAAATGCTTTACGCGACCGGCCTGCGTGTCTCCGAACTCGTTGGTCTGCCGCTTTCTGCAATCGGCGAAAACAGCCAGTTCATTATGGTCGAAGGCAAAGCAGGACGTGAACGCATGGTCCCGCTCTCAGACCCGGCACAAAAAGCTCTTTCTGCATATACCGAAGTACGCCCGGAGCTGTTCATCGATCCAGCAGAAGCCAAGAAAAACACATGGCTCTTCCCATCCAAAACATCCGGGAGCGGCCACCTGACTCGCCAGCGTTTTGCCCAGCTCCTGAAGGATCTGGCCAAGGAAGCCAAAATCGATGAAGACCGCGTCAGCCCGCACATCCTGCGGCACGCTTTCGCAACCCACCTCCTGAGCAACGGTGCAGACCTGCGCTCTGTTCAGAAAATGCTGGGCCATGCGGATATTGCAACGACGCAAATCTACACGCACATTCTTGGCGAAGAAGCCAAAAAGACGGTCAAGGAAAAGCACCCTCTGTCCAAGACCGGATCTAAAAAATAGATCTCGTAAAAACAAGAAGCCGGAAATAAAGTGCATAAGCACAAATATTTCCGGCATTCGACGCGCAAACACCTGAAATGAAGTGATTCACTATGGCATTGCTAGACTTTGAAAAACCAATTCTGGAACTGGAAGGCAAAATCGCCGAACTTCGCCACGTCAACAGCGACAGCGAAGTCAACATCGCCGAAGAAATCACACGTATGCAGTCAAAGGCCGATCGCCTTCTGTCTCAAACATACAGCAAACTGACGGCAGCCCAGAAAGTCCAGGTCGCCCGCCATCAGGAGCGCCCACATTTTTTAGACTACATCAACGGGATGATCGAAGACTTCACCCCGTTGGCCGGTGATAGAAACTTCGCCGAAGACCACGCCCTGATCGGAGGATTAGGCCGGTTCCGCGATCAATCCTGCATCATCATGGGACACGAAAAAGGCCACGATACCCAAAGCCGATTGAAACACAATTTCGGCATGGCCCGCCCCGAAGGCTACCGCAAGGCGCAGCGCCTGATGAAAATGGCCCAGCAATTCCAGCTCCCGATCATCACCCTCGTCGACACCGCCGGCGCCTATCCCGGCGTAGGCGCAGAAGAACGCGGCCAGTCGGAAGCCATCGCAAAATCAATCGAAACATGCCTGTGCACAAAAACACCGATTATATCCGTCGTCATCGGTGAAGGCGGCTCAGGCGGAGCCATCGCCATCGCCGTCGCCGACCGTGTGTTAATGCTCGAACACTCAATCTATTCAGTGATTTCCCCTGAAGGCTGCGCCTCAATATTATGGCGCAGCGGTGACTTCGCAAAAGACGCAGCAACGGCGCTCAAACTGACCGCACAGGATCTCTACGAACTAAAACTGATCGACGGAATTATTGAAGAGCCTGTCGGCGGTGCACACCGTAAAAAAGAAGAAACAATCGAAAGCGTCGCAAGCCATATTGAAAAAGCGTTAAAAGAACTGACCCCTTGGGATGGCGAAAAACTCGTAAAAAGCCGCCGCCAGAAGTTCCTCCAGGCAGGCAGAGACCTGTAAAAACCAATCCCGAATACCTGAATATCTATACGGCCGAAATTTTCTGGGAAGACTTTTCGCTGCTCGAATCAAGAAGGCTTTTCTTATTCGAATTAAAAAGCCCCCCCTGCTGAACCCGCGCCCTTTTGAGCATAGCCTCAAAACTGCCATGCCCGGCATGCGTGTGGCCCTGCTCTGTGCTGGCAGCCCGAAAATAAAGCATCAGAAAAACACGAATAGCCGCCGTTAAAGATGTATCCTCATTCTTCCGCATATAAACAAGAGAACAGATATCATGAATAGAACAGACTTCCCGCCGCGCTATATCAGATAACGCCTGCCACATCTCGGGCTCCAGACGAATAGACGTACGGCGCCCCAGTACAGTAATATTCTTACTGACCAAAGAACTCTGCGCATGACAATCCGCATGAGCAGAAAAATCGCTAACATTATGATTCATTATATCCCCACACAGTACTAAAGAGAAAAATGCAAAATTACCCTTGGTTGCATTCTATTCTGAGGATAATACTTTGTATCAAAAAAAAAAGCAAATTTAACTTTTAGTTTCTATCTTGCGACGCAGCAGCATCTATTGAAAGTGCATGTATACTATTCATTTCATCAACCAAAGCTGAAAAAACTGCACGCTGGCGTTGTAGCCTTGACTGCCCGACAAAAGCCTCCGAAACAATCTTCACAGTAAAATGACTTTCCCCCGACCCGTCATCTCCCGCATGCCCGTGATGCCTGGCACTATCATTGATCACTTCCAGCAAAGAAGGCGCAAATGCCTCCCGCAAAACCGCTTCAATCCTGTCTTTCATCAAATTTAGACCTCCATCAGAGTAGAATTTCCAGTCAGACTTTTATATACTATGTAGATGCCAACGATAAGACTAAAGCATAAATCACCCGAATACGCGCCTCCGCATGAGGAAATTGTCGCGCGCACTTGTGACATGCCCGGATGCCCGCACAAAGGCGATCACCGCGCCCCCAAACACAGAGGCCTGAACGAACATTACTGGTTCTGCGAAGAGCACATTCGGGAATACAATCAGGCATGGGACTTCTTCGACGGCATGCCGGAGCGCGAAGTACAGGAACATATGAACAAAAGCCGCTACGGCGATCGCCCGACATGGCGCTACGCCGGCGAAGGCGCCGCCGAAGACATCCTGCGCGCAGCCGCCCGCGAAGCATACGATGACGACGAATCCTTCGAAAGAAAATCCGAACAGGCCCGGCGCAAACAACAAATTTCATCCAACACACCAGAATTCGAAGCCCTGGCCATCATGGGCCTTGAACCACCGGTCACGCTGGATGAGATCAAGGCAAGATACAAAACCCTCGCCAAAAAACACCACCCGGACATCAACAAAGACGATCCTAAGTCAGAAGAGCTTCTCAAACGCGTGAATATGGCCTATACCATATTGAAACTCGCCTACGAGGAGTTTGGAAAACTCCCCGACCGGGCCTAAAAAAGAAACCATAACAAGGAATACGATGAAGCAGATGGTTGACGATCTCGACAAAGACAAGGAATCCGCACGCGGCATGTCCTTCAGCATCACACAGATCAAAGCCAAGGAAGGCAAATACACGTCGATTCCCGATACAAAATACAACGTCCGGGAAACCTTCGGCCTCGACCTCGACTGGCAAGTTCCCGGCTTCAGCGAAGACAACACAAACGTCCCGGAAATTGACCCTACCTATAAATTTGACAACGACACAACGCTGGCCATCCTCGCAGGCTTTGCCCATAACCGCCGCGTTATGATTCAGGGCTTTCACGGAACAGGAAAATCCACCCACATCGAGCAAGTCGCCGCCCGCCTGAACTGGCCATGCGTCCGCATCAACCTCGACAGCCATGTCAGCCGTGTCGACCTGATCGGCAAGGACACCATCGTCCTGCAGGAAGGCAAGCAAATCACGCAGTGGAAGGAGGGCCTTCTCCCATGGTCCATCCAGAACCCGGTCGCCCTCGTCTTTGATGAATACGACGCCGGCCGCCCCGATGTTATGTTCGTGATCCAGCGCGTTCTCGAAGCCGAAGGCCGCCTGACTCTGCTTGATCAGAACATGGTCATCCGCCCGCACCCGGCCTTCCGCCTTTTCGCCACAGCAAATACCATTGGCCTTGGCGATACAACAGGCCTCTACCACGGTACACAAGCCATTAACCAGGGCCAGATGGATCGCTGGAATGTCGTCGTAACACTGAACTACTTGCCCCACGACACCGAAGCTGGAATCGTCTTGGCAAAACTCCCGGAACTCGATAACGAAGAAGGCCGCGCCAACGTGAGCAAAATGGTTACCCTCGCCGACCTGACCCGTGAAGGCTTCATCAACGGCGATCTATCGACACTGATGTCCCCGCGCACCGTCATAAGCTGGGCAGAAAATATGTTGATCTTCGGAAACCGCGAACTCGCATTCCAACTGTCGTTCTTAAATAAATGCGACGAAACAGAACGCCCCACAGTCGCCGAATACTATCAACGCTGCTTCAACGTGGACCTGCCCCAAACGGCCATCCACAACAGAGCCGTAGAGATTTAGGGAGCAGGCTCAGGCACAATAACCCCGTGCCCGTCAATAGAGCAGGACTGTCCCATAGCAAAAGTTCTAGGGTTAGCGGGATCCATGCCCAACATTTTACGCAACTCGATAGTATCCAGAGAAGGATACAGCGGAACATCAAAACACATTCCCTGAGACACAGGGAGGCCGCGATAAGAAGTCCCATTGATCTCAATAGTGCAAGTCGAGGTAACATTTGGACAAAAATCAGAAAGCTGCTTTTCGCTAGCCCCTAAACCACTGTCAGCACCGCCAGCTAAGTCAACACCGTTCCTCTTTGCAAACTTATCAACCCCATCAGCAACTGTGCCAACGCTCCTTTTCACTACCTCCAAACCATCTGCTATATCCTCTGAATCAGGAGCATGCTCCTTCAAAACATTCGCCCCACCCTTAAAAATAGAGACCAAAGAGCCAAAAAATTTCTCTCCAAATTTCTCTGGAGCCGATAAATTCTTGGGATTTTCATCAAAAGAACACTGCGTCACAGCAAATACAGCAGTAACCGAAACAAGAACTCCAGCCAACCAACCTTTAGCAGACATCTCAACCCTCATAATATTATATAAATTTTGATTGTATCTATCACGATTTCTGGCGCACCGTCAAATTTATAGAAGAAATCCCGAGCAAACCATTATACACTCCCCGCATGAGTGAAAAATCCGACAGCAAAGCCCCGAGCGCCGAAGAAGAATTCAAGACCTCAACCGCAGCAACCTTGCGGGCCATGGCGCACGAAAAAGAACTGGATGTCGCGTTCTCTCCAGACGCCACGCCCGCCGGCGAATCCCCTTTAAGCGCCCGCATACCAAAGCTTCCGGCCCCTGATTCAAAAATGCGCCCAGAAACGGTCCGACTGATCCGCGGCTGCGCCGACACATATGCCCTGAGGCTAGCGCACCATGATCCCAAAACGCACCGCGCAAACGGCTCAAGCAGCCTCCAGACACAGGCCATCCTTGACGCCCTCGAACAGGCCCGCTGCGACGCGCTCGGGATCAAGACAATGGACGGCGTCGCAGCCAACCTCTCCGCCGTTCTCGACGAAAAATTCCGTCGACGCGGCTACGCCGATGCGCAAGACCTGGAAGAGATCAACACCGCCGACGCCCTGCACCTCCTCACCCGCCTCGCCCTTACTGGCGAAACACCGCCCCCGGCAGCCGCGCGCGCAGCCGCCCTCTGGTACGATTGGCTGGACCAAAACGGCGGCGCAGAGACCCTCGAAAACCTGCGCCCTCTCCTCAAGGATCAGGCCGCCTACGCCAAAGCCGCCAAAAACGCTCTCGAATCCCTGAACCTCACTCTACCCGGCGGCGCTCAACAAAACCCGGATGACCCGGCCGAAGGCGGCGCCCCGCCGCAGGAACTCGACACCCCGCCGCAGGAGCTGGAAGGAGACCCCGCCCTCGACGATCCCGGCGCCGGGGCCGACGACGACTCCATGGCAACAGATTCCAGCCAGCCCTTCGACATGGATCTCGACGACATAATGAGCGATGTCACCGACGAACTCTCCACCGACGAAAGCTTCACCCCCATCGGGAATAACAAAGGCGATTTCATCCACGGCCCCGAAGGGCTCTACACCATCTACACAACATCGTTCGATGAAGAAGTCCGCGCCGAAGACCTCGCCGATCTCTCGGAACTCACACGCCTGCGCGCCCTCCTCGACCGCCAGCTCACAGGCTACCAGACCCTGATCGCCCGCCTCGCCAACCGCCTCCAGCGCAAACTCATGGCAAGGCAGCGCCGCACATGGCAATTCGACATGGAAGAAGGCATCCTCGACGCCGCCCGCCTCGCCCGCGTGATCGCCAACCCAACCGTCCCCCTGACCTTCAAACAGGAAAAGGAAATGCCCTTCAAGGACACCATCCTGACCGTCCTGATCGACAACTCCGGCTCCATGCGCGGCCGCCCCATCGCCATCGCCGCGATGACCACAGACATCATCGCCCAGACCCTCGAGCGCTGCGGCCTCAAGGTCGAAATCCTCGGCTTCACCACCCGCGCCTGGAAGGGCGGAAAAGCGCGCGAACTCTGGCTGGAAAACGGCCGCCCCGAGACCCCGGGCCGCCTGAACGACATCCGCCACATCATCTACAAGGCCGCCGACGCTCCCATGCGTCGCTGCAAGAAAAACCTCGGCCTGATGCTCAAAGAAGGAATCCTGAAAGAAAACATCGACGGCGAAGCTTTGGCATGGGCCTACAACCGCCTCTCCCGCCGCCCCGAAGAGCGTAAAATCCTGATGGTCATTTCCGATGGCGCCCCCGTGGATGACTCCACCCTCTCCGTCAATCCGGCCAATATTCTGGAGGCCGACCTGCGCACGGTCATCGGCTGGATCGAAAAGAAATCAAACATCGAACTCACCGCCATCGGCATCGGCCACGATGTCACGCGCTACTACGAAAAAGCCATCACCATCGCCGACGCCGACGAACTCGCCGAAGCCCTGGCCCAGCAACTCTCTGATTTATTTGATAAAGTGTAAGACCTATAGCCCCGGCGGCGGCAACCTGTGCTCAACGCGAACTTCCGCCTCATGCACCGTTTTCTTCATATCAATATACGCATTAACATACGCGAGAGAAGCAGGACGAATTGACAAAAAATCACGAATATAATCCAACTCCTCTTCGACCCCTCTGGAAGAAAGATAACATTCAAGATCATCCGGATCAGAAGAAATCCCGGTCGAATAATCAATAAGAATATCAATATATTGCATCAAAACATCAATAGCATCATTATGGGCCTCACTACCCCGCGGATCATAAAAACCAAGATAGAACAACGCCACAGCAACATTCCGCTCAGGCCGCCCACGCGTATAAAAATGAATTGCCTGCTCGGTATCAGCAAAAACAGCGCGCTGACGTATTGCATTTGCAATCTCCTCGCGCTCAGAAATAAAATTCAAAACATGATCCTTCAACATCACCGCACCTACTAAAACTTTCAACGATTATTGGTTCGTTTCAAGAGAATGAGACACCAATTTATAGACTAATCCACCTGAGGCTTAACCAAATCCGGCACAGCCATCGCCGCAGCCTCACGACGAGGATCTTTTCTGTCATTCGCCAGCGTTTCTGTAACATCGCGGGAATAATGAACAGTCCTCCCGTGGTCATTAAAAGAATAACAGGAAGGATGCTTCCGATGATTCCTTTGGCGATGTTGTCCAATAAAGGTAAAGGGCTGCTGCTCTTGAAAAGCTAGTGATACTGGAACAGGAAGAAATTTTTGCCTCGAAATTGGCATTTCACCTAGGGAAGAAGATAAATATCTTTCGATGGAATCCACAAAAACACTATGGACAGGATTCATATCCCTCACATAGTCCAAAACAAAACCAACATCTTTCCAGATACGCTCATTATGCACCGCCGTCCCGTCCCAACTACTCACGGAATCAACAAGGAAGTCCCTGACAAAATCACACGATTGACGAAATCTAGTCGAATTCTGCCCGGGAAAAGCATGAATAGACAAAAGCGATAATACCAATTTATGATCGATCGAAGGGTCAAACTGACGAGCCAGATCATCAATAAGACGCTCATGCTGCTCCGTCGCAGCGCGAGCGTCTAGTACAGTACACAAATCAGAATGACGCAGACGAAACGCCTGCACCTGCTCTTCGAGCAACATAAATTTTCTCCCTGCTTTTATTTTTTCTTTACATAAGCACGATGCTTTTCTTTTATCAAGAAAAACCTTTTTTAAAACTCATATGCTCAATGAAAAACAAAATCAAAGGAAAGATAGACTTAAGCCCCCTCAAGCCCAGGTGCAGAACCGTCAGTTTCGTGCCCCATAATTTTCTTTAAAAGATCACGAGCCTGAGTCTGTGCAGCGCGCTGATTGGCCTCACTCCCGGCACGATAATCCTCAAGCTTTTTGTCCAGCAGGCCATGAAAAAAACGATCTGGATCACGCCCCAGATAATTAAGAATACCATTGATTAAAAAGGCACTTTTAATTTTTACCTCTTCATCCCCCTGCTGCTCATCTTGAACAGCACACTTCAACCACTCTGAGGCCAAAGGCATAGCCACAATATGTTGATATAGATGATCTGTGTAAACATGCCGCATAGATAACAAAGCCACACCAAGCCGTAAGTCTTCATTCTCCCCAGCAACATCATGCAAGGCGGAAATATTATCGCGGTCCAACCAATGCTTGGTTTTCATACTTTTACAAATATGAGGCGCCGCATCCTCTATAGGCTGAATAAAACGCTTGTAAAACGCATCCTGAGATTTTTCGCCACCACCAAAAGATTCACTGATTGCCATATAAACACCATTCAAAAGAGACATATCTTTTTACCATATCCAAATCAAGCACACGGAACCAAGAAAAATTTTTCCCCCTTGTCTTGAACCCCGCGATGCCGTAACTAGAAGCGATGAGCGAGAACACAAAAAAAATCTATAAACCCCGTCCCGTCAGCGGCTTCCCGGAATGGCTTCCCGAAGTCCGCCGGATCGAGCAACTCTGGTTCGACCACATCCGCAAAACATTCGAAAGCTACGGCTACTGCTCCATCGAAACACCCAGCGTCGAGGAACTGGACGCTATCAACGCCAAGGGCGGCGACGGCGGCGCAGACGTCGATAAGGAAGTTTACGTCCTCGAACGCCTGCACAAAGAAGAAGGCGAGAAAGAAGCGCGCCTTGCACTGCACTTCGACCAGACCGTCCCGCTGGCCCGCTACACAGCCCAGCATTTCAACGAACTGACCTTCCCCTTCAAACGCTATCAGATGCAGCGCGTCTGGCGTGGAGAGCGTCCGCAGGCTGGCCGGTTTAGAGAATTTTATCAATGTGACATCGACGTGATCAACGTAGACAATCTGCCGATGCACTTCGACGCCGAAATGCCAGCCGTCATGTGGGAAATCCTCTCCTCCCTCCCCGGCATGGAAAACGAAAAAATCCAGATGCGCATTAGCAACCGGAAGATCCTGATCGGCTTGCTGAAGGCCCTCAAGAAAGACAACATCGTTGAAATCACCCGGATCATCGACAAAATCGCGAAGATCACCAAAAAACAATATATCGAATTAATGCTCCAGCACGGCATGACCATGGACGAAATCGAAAAAGTCGATTCCGTACTCGCGAGCAAAAACCCGCGCGACATCATTGCCGAAAACGAAGAAATGAAGGAAGGCATCGAAGAACTGGCTTTCGTCATGGATCAATTGCAGCACCTCCCCGAAGGCTCCATCGTCGCGGACCTCTCCATCGTTCGCGGCCTTGACTACTACACAGGCACCGTCTACGAAACGGTTTTCCTCGACGACCCCGGCTACGGCTCGATCTGCTCCGGCGGCCGCTACGACGACCTCGCCAGCCAATATATCAACAAGGCCCTCCCCGGCGTCGGAATCTCGCTCGGCTTCTCAAGACTGTTCGACCGCCTGAGACAGCAGGGCAAACTCCCCGTAAAGGGCGCATCCCCCGCCGACATCCTGATGGTCCTGCCCGCAGAAGACAAACGCGCGCTAGCCTCTGCAACGGCGTCAACACTGCGCAAACGCGGCTTCAACGTGGAAATGTACCACGCCCCGCAAAAAATCAAAAAACAACTGGCCTACGCCGAGAAAAAAGGGATACCCTACATCTGGTTCCCGCCCTTCGAAGACGGACAGCCGCACGAAGTCAAGGACATGGCAAACGGAACGCAAGCCCCGGCCACCCCCGAAAACTGGACAAAATAGACCGTAGGAAAAATATATGAAAAAACTGGCCGCCCTGACCGCCCTCCTTCTTCTCACAAGCGCCACCGCATTCGCCCCCGCATGCGCAGAAGACAAAACAGTCGGCCCGGAAGAGAAAATGTCGGCCAAAACCTACGCCCCGAACTACTGCGCCTTCACAGCCTCCTTCCCCGAAGAACCCTATGTTTCCCGCCGCTGCGAAGGCGACAGTGACGACACCTGCTACAACCTGGTTTCCTACACCAAAGTCTTCGATAATTTCGACACAAGCATCCGTGTCGAAATCATCTGTAACCCTTCAACGAAGGAAACATATGACCAGCTTGACGAACAAGCCATGAAAACAACGGTCCGCGCCATGACCCGTAGAAGTGTCATCGAAGCCTTTGAAGTCAACACGCGCGAGGATGAAAAATATGACTACCGTCAGGCCGCCCTCATCGGCAAAGGCCGCGTCGGCGTCAAAGATAGTATCTACATCGCACAGCTCTGGTCCTCCCCCTCATCCCTGATGTCCGTCGAAGCAGAAATGGTCGGCGAACCCCTCGATACAGCCGACGAACTCTTCGCCGGAATCCTCAAAACCATCGGATACACTGGAGAAATCAAGGAAGACAAGGAGGAATCCTCGGAATCAAAACAGAGCAAAACAGAGCAATAACACTCATTCACACACAAACTTCCAAAATAAATATTGCAGCCCACCTTAACATTATGTATAAAACATAACAAAAGGAGAAAAATATGAGTTACGGAAAATCATACGACCAAGCACATATGGCCCGCGCATTTCTTAGCGATGCTATTGAAAAAGCCATAAATCCTGCAAATACTACAGGGAAAAATCAAGATATTGAGAAAGGGCTAGTACATGCAAACAACGCGATCCTAGAAGACAATAAAAATCCGCACGCCTATATCATGGCGGCAAGACTCTTCGAATTACAAGGCCCTGATAGAATCGCCTTTGCAAGGCTAATTTACCACAATGCGCTTGACATCCTCGAAGCGCCTAACATCTCCAATGATTCAAAACATAAAAAAGTATCATTCGACACAAAAACAATGTTAATCGAAACGCACTTAGGGTTAGCCAAGATTGCAAGGGAAGTCGGTGACATCAGCATGGAAACAAAACACATCCAAGTGCTGAAAGAATTAGTCAACGAATGCGACGCTCGAGCTCCGTCAATCATTGACGAAATACCTGACCTAAGAAACAGAATTAACGATACACTGCCCCCCCCACCCCAACTCAGCACGGCAGAGCTAACAGCCTGATCCGCTCCACCATCGCATAAAACCCGTTCCGGCGGTTGGGGCTTAAATGCTGATCCAATCCGATATCGCGAAAAACCTTCGCGATATCGATGTTTCTCACCTCCCCCAGCGTCCGCCCCTGATAGGCTGCAACCAAAAGCGCCACCAGACCGCGAACAATATGCGCATCGCTATCCGCGACAAACGACAACACACCGTCCTCAACGTTAAAATCCATCCAGACCCGGCTTGTACATCCGCGCACCAGACGCTCATCCGTCTTGAGCCCCTCATCCATATGAGGCAATTCACGGCCTAAATCAATAAGATAGCGATACCGCTCCTCCCAATCATCGAAGAGAGAAAAATTTTCAGCCAAATCTTCAAGTGAAGCAGGTATCATAAAAACTCCTTGGTCTGCCGCCCCTTTTACCCCAATGCCGCAGGAACCTGCAACACACAATCCAAAATTCATTTCAAAGAAAAAGCGGGATAATACACATAGGGGCTTGCACTTACCCCTCCCAGTTGGCAGATTGAGGGAAGAGATTCACCGCAAGGACAACGAAAGCCTTAAAAATCATGAGTAAATCCGAAACACCAGATTCTAAAAACACACTCTACTGCTCCTTCTGCGGAAAGAGCCAGCATGAAGTCCGCAAACTGATCGCCGGACCGAATGTCTTCATTTGTAACGAGTGCGTCGAACTCTGTATGGACATCATCCGCGAGGAAGATAAAACCCAGCTCGTCCGTCCCGGCGAAGGCGTCCCTGCACCAAGCGAAATCAAGCAGGTTCTCGATGATTACGTCATCGGTCAGGAAGGAGCAAAACGCGTCCTTTCCGTTGCCGTCCACAACCACTACAAACGCCTCGAGCATGGCGGCAAGGGCTCCGAAGTCGAACTGGCAAAATCCAACATCCTCCTCGTCGGTCCGACCGGCTGCGGGAAAACCCTGCTAGCTCAAACTCTCGCCCGTATTTTGGATGTTCCGTTTACCATGGCCGACGCCACAACCCTGACCGAAGCCGGTTATGTGGGCGAAGACGTGGAAAACATTGTGCTCAAACTCCTGCAAGCCTCTGACTACAACGTCGAGCGCGCACAAAAGGGGATTGTATATATCGACGAGATCGACAAGATCTCGCGTAAATCAGACAACCCGTCCATCACCCGTGACGTGTCCGGCGAAGGCGTGCAACAAGCCCTCCTGAAACTGATGGAAGGAACCGTTGCGTCTGTCCCCCCCCAAGGCGGACGGAAACACCCGCAACAGGAATTCCTGCAAGTGGATACATCAAACATCCTCTTCATTTGCGGTGGGGCATTCTCAGGCCTTGAAAAAGTCATCGCCGACCGCGGCAAGGGAACAACAATCGGCTTTGGCGCTGACGTCAAGGCCCCCGATGAACGCACAGCAGGTCAGCTCTTCAAGCAGCTTGAGCCGGAAGACCTGCTGAGATACGGCCTGATCCCCGAGTTCATCGGTCGTCTCCCTGTCATCGCGACACTCGAAGACCTCGACGAAGACGCGCTGGTCAGCATCCTGACAGAGCCGAAAAACGCACTGGTCAAGCAGTACCAGAAGCTCTTCGAAATGGAAGACGTCAAGCTCCAGTTCACAGACGATGCCCTGAAAGCAATCGCCAAAAAGGCAATCGAACGCAAAACCGGTGCCCGCGGCCTTCGCTCCATCATCGAGAACTTGCTTCTGAACGCCATGTTCGAAGTGCCCGATATGGAAGATGTCATCGAAGTTGTTGTTGAAAAAGACACTGTAGAAGAAAGCAAGGAACCCGAATTCATCAAGGGCGAAAACAAAAAGAAAAAGAAAGCCGCTCCGAAGAAAAAGGACCTCGCCGCCTCGGCATAACAGGCGAGGAGGCCGCACTTGCAAGAGACAATAACGGCCTCGAAAGCACGCCTAAATCCATGGATCATAACATTGATGGCCCTCCTCCCGTGGGCCATCATCCAGTTCAACACCAGCGTCAAAGATAACGTCGCCTGGCTCAGCGGCTGTGCCTCCCGCCTTATGGCCGGAAGCGATATGCTAAGCGTCTGCTACGACACAAACCCGCCGCTCAGCATCTACCTCTACGCGCCCCCCCTGCTCCTAAGCCGACTAACTGGTATCCCGGACTATTATTGCATTTATCTTCTAACATTCGCCCTGATCGCCCTGTCAGCTATCGCAATCTGGAAAATCCTCGCACATATGAGTTTCCTGACCGCGGACGAAAGAACAATATTCACAGCCGGCGCCCTCGCAGGGTTCACATTGCTTCCAGCCCTGTCCTTCGCCGAGCGCGACCACATCATGGTATTGGGCCTCATGCCATTTCTGCTGACACAGTTTTGCCTGACAAAACAAATCAGCTTACCGAAAAAACTTCTCTACCCGGTCCTGTTCCTCGGCGCACTGGCCATCCTCATCAAACCCCAATTCGGCCTGCTCCCAACAATTCTTCTTTTACACCGCATGGCCATCCGCCGAAAAATCTTCTTTATATTAAAAGAACCAGACTTCATCATCCTCGCAATCCTGACAACGCTCTACACCGCTTTCGTTTTTCTGGCATACCCGGAATTTCCCTTTGTCCTCGTCCCCGACGCCATTGAGTTCTACGGAGAACAATCCAATTACCCGCTGATCATGCCAACCGCCGTTACCTACGGCCCCTACTTCTTGATTGCTTCTATTCTTGCCCTAAGCGTAAGAGGAAGAAAAAAAGACAACCCCAAAATGGATCTCCTCGCGCAAATATTCCTTGGCGGAGCTGTATGCGTGTTCTTCTACTACCTCCAGAAAAAAGGGTTTTTTTACCACAAAATCCCGATCTTTCCGTTCTTCACCGCCGGAACCGCTCTTGGCCTCTACAGCCTGACCGAGTTCACCTTTCGCGATCAAATCACACCAAAAACAAAAAAAGCCATGCCGGCGATCGCATGCGCGCTGATTTTCCTGTTTGCCTACGCAAAACAGCCCCCAAACGCACAATTCCCAACACACCAGGATTACAAAGACGCGCCCCTCACCCAATTTATCGAGCAAAATTGCGACCACCCCTGCCACCTCCTGTTTATCAATGAAAATATGGGAATCGGCACGCAAACCATGTTCTACCAAAACTACACGCAAGCCTCCAGGCTGCCCGCCTTCTGGTTCTTTCCATCTTGGAATTCCCAAGATACAGAAAATATGACGGACCAACAAAAACAGCACCACGAAGACACGCACAAACGCTTCGCCCGCTACGCGATCGAAGACCTCGAAAAAACCGATCCGTCCCTGCTCATGATCATGCACAACCCGCCGGAAATCCCAAAAGAATACGCCCTCGATCTGTTTGACTTTCTCTCAATCGATCCGGGTTTCGCCCCATTTATCCAAAAATACGAAAAAACTGGCGAGTTCAGCACAGACCGTGCTTATTACTATAAAAACACCCCGTATGATGAGCCCCACAACATCACATGGGACATCTACAAAAAGAAACCGAAAGCAACGCAATGACAGCACAAACGGACAAAGCATCCAGAATCATGCCGCTACTCATCTGGGCCGTTGCACTCGCCGCTATATCCCCTTGGCTATTCATCCAGCTTCAAGCCATGATCGCCGGAAACGTCAGCTCCCTGCTAATCGGAACCGAGCGCCTCCTGCATGGCGTCCCTTATCTCGAAGCCGACTACGAAACAAATCCACCCTTAAGCATGCTCATCTATGCCCCCCACATCCTGCTGGCACAGATTCTCGGCATCAGCCTGCCTCTGGGCGCGACGATCACCACCTTCATTCTGGTCGCCCTGTCGAGCCTGACCGTCAGAGAAATTCTGAAACCTTTCCCGATGCTGGACCAGAATGAAAAGAGGAATTTGCTCTTTTGCTATATCCTCGGCATCACCGTCCTGTCCTCGACAATTTTTTTCCCTGACCGGGAAAACCTGATAACAATGGGCCTATTCCCCTTTATTCTCTGCCAGTATGCCCTGACGCAGAAAATTCAGATCAAAAGTACGCTCCTCTATCCGGTCCTCATCATCGGTGCACTGTGTGTTCTTGTAAAACCGCATTTCGGCCTCATCCCGACAATTCTGCTTATCCATCGCATGATAAGCCAAAAGCGGTTCTCCGCAGTCAAAGACCCTGATTTTATCATCTTGGCCGTTGCCACATTATCCTACGTCACCTTGCTTCTGACAATATTCCGCGAATACATAGACATCGTCCTTCCCGACGCCCTCGATCTGTACGTTCACCAGCACAACGTGCCGGACACAATAACCTATACCCAGCCACGCCTGATGCTATGTGTATTTCTGCTACTCACCGAAACGCTCAGCAAAGATCTAGAAAAAAGCAAAAAGCGACTTGTCATTTTCTTCTACCTCTGCTGCCTGATCGCCATCATCCCGGCCATCGTGCAAATGAAAGGCTACTTCAACCACCTCATTCCGGCGACAACCTTCCTCGCCGCCGGCGCAGGCATGTCCCTCTATTTCCGCCTGAAGCAATACATCAAGCGTCCCATAGCGTACCTTCTGCTCTTCCCCCTGATCCTTTTTGGCGGCAGCCAGCTCATTCAGCGCCCAAGTTGGAAATTCCCGAAACACAGCGAAATTCCGAACTTACCCCTATCTGCCTTCTTAAAGAAAGAATGCCCGGCCCCCTGCACGTTTTTTATGTTCCACCATGACATCGAAATCATGCCCCCCACAGCCGCCTACATGGGATACACACCAGCAACGCGCTTCGCGACACTATGGTTCATCCCCCAGATATACGGGCAGTTGGAATTGATGAATGACGGTGAAAACGTCCCGCTAACCCGCGACCGTCTGGAAAACCTGAAAACCAAATACACACTTTTTGCAGCGCAAGACCTTGAAAAATATGAGCCATCCTTACTCCTGATTGGCACCAACGTCGAAATTTTCAAAAATGAAAACTTCGATTTCATGAAGTTTTTCATGACAAACCCGACTTACAAAGAGATCATAGAGAAAAACTACGAAAAAACCGGAACCTTCACCATGGACCGCGCCGAGTATTTCAAAGGCACCACAATGAACCAGAGCTATATGCTGAAATATGATGTCTACAAAAGAAAATCCGGCCCTTGGCTAGAAACATCAGTCCCGGAATACAAAAAACCATGAACCGAAATAATTCCAGACAATGGTCACACCAACAGCAAGCAACTTAGCCAAGAGCACAGGAACATAGTTTGCCGCCACATAAATCGTCACCGTGCTCAGCGCCAGACCAATACAACCAACCCCAACAAAACGAACAACCTGAGCAAAAATTTTATCCCGCTTCAGGTTCTTAAAAGTCCAAAGTGAATTCCACAAAAAACTATTGGTAAGCGCCAAAACAAAACTGCACATATGGGCAATAACATATGGAACACCGGCCGCATAAAACAAAACAGAAAACACAACAAAATCGACCGCTGTATTAATCAAACCCACGAACGAAAATCGGCGAAATTGCTTGTAATGGCTTTTGAGAAGATGCAACATGGTTTTCCCTGAATTTCTCTATGTCTTAGCAGGAGTTTTCCTTTGGCAGAAGCAAAAAAACAGACATTAGACGAAATGCAGTTAACCATTGTTTTTGCCCTGTGTGCGTTTTCCTTTCTAACTTGGTCTTACCTTCGACTAAATATTTATGTAAACGCAGATATTGGGTGGCTTCTAACTTGCCTTGAGCGGTTTCTTAACGGCGGCACATACGCACAGGATTTCTTCGAGACCAACCCCCCCCTCAGTTTTCTCATTTACCTTCCGGCTCTTGGTTTTTATAAATACTTCAACTGGCCCATTGATATTTGCATTTACCTGAACATTGTTCTCTATATTGCCCTGACAGCAGCGTTACTCTTTCGCCTTGCAAAATTTGCTGCCTTGGATAAAAATCTTGTAACAGCACTAGCCATTTCCATTCTCTTCACCCAAACGTGGGCGATGGGGCCGGCTTTCGGTCAGAAAGATCAGCTAATCTTTCTCTGGCTCCTTCCACTATGCCTGCTACAGCCCCTCATCACAGAGAGAAAAACATTACCTCTAATGGTCTCCATCGCAGCCGCTTTCGCCGGTGCTCTTGCGGTATGCCTAAAACCATATTATGCACTCGTCCCGACAGTATTCTTTCTCCACAGGCTCTATAAAACCCGAAAAATCGGACCTGTCATACTCAGCCCCGATTTTCTTGTCATGCTGGCCACAGGAATATCCTACATGCTCCTTATCGCATTACTCTTCCCGGATTTCCTGTTTGTCAGCCTTCCAAGATTATCCGAGCTTTACGTAAGCAACGTGTGGTCAGGATCAATAGATCCGGAAATCACAACCAATATGAGATATATAATTCTACCTATCATTGCATCCGCCCTGACGACAGGATTTATATACAACAAGGACAATATGACAGACTTCAGAATAGCAATTTACACACTGTCCGGTCTGAGCATCTTATGCATTCCCCCCTACATCCTGCAAAATAAAGGGTTTCAATACCAAAGCCTTCCATATCTAGGATTTGGCACCATGGCCTTCATGCTGGCATGCTATGCCATCGTCTTTAAGTTCCTCAAACATAGCATAACTATCTCCGCATTCATTACCCTAAGCATAGTGACAATCATAATGCAAAACGGAATGACAGGTGTAACGGGCCCTTTCCTCACACCACGGGAATTCACACAAATTCCTTTTCACCAAAAAATAAAGGAACTGGCATGGAACAACATCTATGCCTTTTATACCATAAAGCCAGCCCCCAACGCACTGCCCTATTATACAGGCCTTGTAAACGGTTCTTCTTACGGCGAACTCTGGACTTTTCTAGGCTTAATAGAAAAAATGTCTCTCGCAACCACCAGCGAACAAAAAGAGAAAATCCGCGGCCAAATGCTGTTCTACACCGACTTGCTCGCCGACGACATGAAACATTTCACCCCTTCTGTCATCGCGATCCCACAATATTACAATCCAGAAACATACAAAAACGAAAGATCCTTCTACAACTCCCTTATGAAAAGCAAAAAATTCAGAGAAAATATGACCCACTATAATTTAGAAGAAAGCTTCACCATCGACGAATATATTTACATCAAGGGAACAAAAAGAGACAATAACAGTGACATGCATATGACATACGATCTCTTTATCATGAAAAAAGACAATCCATTGGAGCCGCTACCGTGACAGAAGCAAAAAAGAAAAAACCGGCCCGCGAGCTGATTTCAATCATCATCCCCTGCTACAATGAAGAGGAAGTTATCGAGCAGTGTCATAGCGCAGTCACAGAAGTCATTGACGCGCTCCCCTACGACTTCGAAATAATCTACATCAATGACGGCAGCCGCGACAACACGCGCTCAATGCTGGACGCCCTGCACAAAAAAGACAAACGCGCCAAAATCTTCCACCTTTCCCGCAACTTCGGGAAGGAAGCAGCCATGACCGCCGGCCTTGACCACGCCAAAGGCGATGCCGTAATTATTCTGGACGCTGATCTGCAAGATCCGCCGCACCTGATCCCGGAAATGCTGCGACTCTGGAAAGAAGAAAAAGCCGACGTCGTCTACGGTCAGCGCCTGCGCCGCCAAGGTGAAACATGGCTTAAAAGAAAAACCGCCCGCGCCTTTTACAAAATCATCAACTTCATCAGCGCCATCGACATCCCGGTCAACACCGGTGATTTCCGCCTCATGAACCGCCGCGCCCTCGACGCGCTCCTGAAACTGCGCGAAAACCACCGCTTTATGAAAGGCCTCTTCGCATGGATCGGCTTCCGGCAGATCGCCTTGCATTACAACCGGGAGCCGCGCGCCGCAGGCACAACAAAATGGAACTACATCAAGCTCTGGAACTTGGCTCTGGAAGGAATAACAGGGTTCAGCATAACGCCGCTGCGCATCGCAAGTATGTTCGGCTTCCTGATCTCCTTATTCGCCTTCGCCTTTGGAATTTTCATCATCCTGCATACACTGATATCGTCTCATGACCTCCCAGGTTATCCGTCACTGATGGTTATGGTGACGTTCCTAAGCGGAATTCAGCTCCTAACCATCGGCATTCTCGGTGAATACATCGGCCGTATCTTCGGTGAGACCAAAAAGCGCCCCCTTTACTTTATCGACGAAACGCTGGAATAGGCATTTTTACCGCGCCGCACATACGCTTCCCCTTTTCCTGAATCAATTTACCAGCTATGATAATTGAGCGAATTCATCGCGCCCACTGCGTTACCTTGTATTCACTTCGAAAAGGAATTGCGTCCATGTCACAAAATGCCCCCCAAAGCGCTTCAGCCAACAAAATCATGCCTGAACCGGGCAAGAAATATAGACTGATCACCCGCAGCGACATGGACGGACTGATCTGCGGTATCCTTCTAAAAGAACTCGACATCATCGACGACATTATGTTTGCACACCCAAAAGATATGCAAGACGGACTGATCGAAGTGGGCCCGCGCGATATCACAACCAACCTCCCCTACGTTGACACCGCCTATATCTGCTTTGACCACCACGCCAGCGAAGCCGAACGTATCCACGGCCACCCTGTAAACCATGTAATTAATACCAGCGCCCCATCTGCAGCCCGCGTCGTCTACGAATACTTTGGAGGCAACGCAACCTTCACAAATATCCCTGACATCATGATGGATGCTGTCGACAAAGCCGACTCTGCGAATTTCACCAAAGAGGAAATCCTCTCCCCCGAAGGATGGGTCCTCCTGAGCTTTATCATGGATGCCCGCACCGGATTGGGCCGTTTCCGTGATTTCAATATTTCAAACTACCAGCTTATGATGAAGCTTATCGACTACTGCCGGGATCACAACGACATTAACGACATCCTTGCTCTCCCCGACGTAAAGGAACGTGTCGATCTCTATTTCGAACACCAGATGAAATGCCGCCAGCAAATTGAGCGCTGCTCCACAGTAAACAGAAACCTCGTTGTCCTAGACTTACGCAAAGAAGAAACAATTTGGGCCGGAAACCGCTTTGTTATCTACGCGCTCTTCCCGCAATGTAATACCTCGATCCATATCCTTTGGGGCAAGAACAAACAAAACACTGTTTTTGCCACCGGCAAGTCCATCTTGAACCGCACCGGGAAAACAGACATCGGTAAACTCATGCTCGAATACGGCGGCGGAGGTCACAATGCTGCAGGAACATGCCAGGTGCCGAACCTCAGCGCAGAAGAAACTCTGCGTGAACTGATCGACACGATCACGACGAACGGCTAGATCAAAAAATGAAAATTCTGCGTCATACTCTAGGCTACAATCTGGCTCTTCCAAGCATACCGGAAAGCAAGCTCTCCCGCCGCGAACGGGTCAGACAGATCGTCCAGCATGCCAACACGTCCGTCCCCTTCTATCAAGGCCGCTTCGATAGCTTCCTCGCAGAAGAACAATCCCTGACCGACAGTGAGTTTTTCTACGCTTTCAGCCACTTGCCCTTTGTCACAAAACAAAACCTCAAAGATCACAACGAAGCCTTCAGAAGCGAAACTTTAAACGGCAAATTCGATCTCCTGAATGAGGGCAAAACGCCAAACACCAAAGACGCCATCATCCATGGACTGGTCAAAAAAGACTTCTTCACGTCAATATCCACCGGCGGAACCTCCGGCATACCGACCTACCGCTGGCTTGACTACGAAGATGCCAACGTCTTCGCACAATCCTTCCTCCATTCCTTCAAAATGAACGGCTGGAAGCAGGGCGAAAGTTTCGTAGTCTACTACCCGCTAAAATCCTACTTCACCGGCCCCTATGCCGAGTTTTCAGGCCCCCTGAACACACTCTTCGGCTTCACCATGGTCCCCTTTGAAACCGTTACAAAGGAATCCGTCGAAAACCTGCTCAAAACCCTGAAAAAGCGCAAAGCCACCCTGCTGGTTATCTTCCCTTGCGTCCTTCAGCGCGTCGCCGAAATCATGAAGGCGGAAAACATTCCCCCGTTCGAAGGCCTGCGCTACATCAACGTCAGCGGTGAATTTTTCCTCGATTGCAGCAAAAAATTCATCCAGAAAATGTTCCCCGGCGCCGACATCCAGTCCACCTACGGCGCCGTCGAATTCGGCGAAATTGCTCACCAAAGCGGCCTCAGCAGCTTCGATTACGACGTTTTCTCCGACTACGCCTACATCGAACAAGGCCCCGGAAATTCAATTCTCGTCACCGCCCTGCGCCAAAAGGCCTTCCCCTTCATCCGCTACCAGATCGAAGACATGGGACAAGTCGTCACTGAAGCAGATGGACGCCAAAGCATCCTTCACCTCGAAGGCAAAAATACCGACTACATCATCGGCGCAGACGGCTACCACTATTACGCCTCATTCTTCAACGCCGTCATCAACGAAATCAACACCGCCTTCGATGACCCGATTATGCACTTCATGCTCCGGCACGATAAAAACGCGCTCCAGCTCAATTTCGTTCTACAAAACCCGGAACAGGAGAAAAATGTCGAGCAAGCCGCCCGCGACACCATGCAGGCCATTTTTCCCAACTACAGCAAAGTCGAGATTATATTCCGGGATCATTTTGACCACGACTACACCAGAAAATTCAAAATTATCGGTGAAGGCGACGGACTGGCTGAAGTCGTCGGTGGCTACTACCAGCAGAAAAAAGCCTCCTAGGAACGGCCCGCATGACGCAAAAAAACGCCATCCTCTGGTTCCGAAAGGATCTTAGGCTAAGCGATAACCCCGCGCTCTACCAAGCCATCACCCAAGGCTACGCAATTCTCCCCATCTACATCCATGACGGGAACGCCCCCGGAGAATGGCCCCCAGGCGGCGCAAGCAAATGGTGGCTCCACCACAGCCTCACCGCCCTGAACCACAGTCTGAACGAAAATCTCTGCACCTTTTCCGGTGACGCACAAGAGATCATGACCCGCCTCGTGAAGCAGATCAACGCAGACGCAGTCTTCTGGAATCGCGCCACAACGCCCTGGCAGGAAGCACAGGATAAGTCTGTGGAAAAGCTTATGGATAAAATGGGGATAGAATGCCAAACATATAATGCAAGCCTGCTACGCGAGCCACCCGACCTTTTGAAGGACGATGGCACCCCTTACAGGGTATTTACACCATTTTTCCGCGCCGGATACCTGAACCGAGATGAACCGAATATGCACCAAAATGCACCGGATCACATCCCTTTTGCGCCGCGCCCGGAAGCATGCCAGCCCCTCTCCGCGCTTGGCCTACTCCCCAAAATCCCGTGGTACAAGGAAATGAAAACCCAGTGGCAACCAGGAGAAGACGGCGCACAAAAGCGCCTGAAAGCTTTCCTCAAAACCGGCCTGAAGGGGTACGCCGAGCTTCGCAACCGCCCCGACATGGAAAATATCTCCCGCCTGTCGCCCCACCTCCACTTCGGCGAAATCTCTCCCCGCACTGTCTGGTACGAAGCCACAGGCTACGCCCTCGCAAACAATCTGGAGTCTGACCTCGAAACATTCCGCAGCGAACTCGGCTGGCGTGAATTCTCTCATACCCTGCTCCACCATAACCCGGACCTGCCAAAGGAGCCGCTCCAAACAAAATTCAAAGCCTTCCCGTGGGAAAACAACCCCCATCACCTCCAAAGCTGGCAACGCGGCAAGACCGGCATCCCCATCGTCGACGCCGGAATGAGACAGCTCTGGCGCGAAGGCTGGATGCACAATCGCGTCCGCATGATCGTCGCATCGTTCCTCGTCAAAAACCTCCGCCTTCACTGGCACCACGGTCAAGATTGGTTCTGGGACTGCCTCGTTGACGCAGATCTGGCCAACAACGCCGCAAGCTGGCAATGGGTTGCCGGATGCGGCGCCGACGCAGCCCCCTATTTCCGGATATTCAACCCCGTCACGCAAGGCGAAAAATTCGACCCCAAAGGCACCTACGTCCGAAAATACGTCCACGAACTCCGCGAAATGCCCGCAGACTACATCCATAAGCCTTGGGACGCCCCGCAAGGCATATGCGCAATGGCAAACCTCCACCTCGGCGAAAACTACCCGCGCCCGCTCGTCGATTTAAAAGCCTCCCGCGACAAAGCGCTGGAATGCTACCAGCAAATCAAATAGACTGCCCGTCATGAACACACCCATTTTCCCACCGGCACTGGAAAAAGGCGACACCATCGGAGTCTTCGCCCCCTCCAGCACCGTCGAGCGCGAGGACATCGAAAAATCAAAAGAGCTTCTCGAAAGCAAAGGCTACAAAGTTTTCATCCACCCGCAAACCTTCGAAAAACTGAACCAATCGGCCGGCAATGCGCTCCAGAAAACACTGGCCTTCCAAGGCCTCTGGCAGCGCAAAGACATCAAAGCCCTCTGGGCCGCAGGCGGCGGAAATCGGTGCCTCCATTTGCTCGAAAGCATCAACTTCAAAAAACTCCCGACAACGCCCAAAATCCTGATCGGCTTCAGCGACGTCACCGCACTCCTGAACGCCGTCAACGCACACACGGGGATAACGACAATCCACGGCCCGGTGTTTAAAAGCCTGCACAAGTACAATCAACTCCCCGATCTCCTGAAGCTGCTCGCAGGAGAACAAGACCTCGCCCTCCCGCTGGACAAAGCCAGAATTATTCACCACGGTAGAGCCGAAGGAAAATTAATCGGCGGCAACCTGAGCATATTCCAATACCTCCCCCAAACCCTGCCGGAGGAATTCTGGAAAGACTCAATCCTCTTTCTGGAAGACTGCAACGAAGAGCCAAGCAAACTCGACCGCATGCTCCTGCATTTAAAACGCGTCGGTGTGCTAAAGAACATAAAAGCCCTCGCCCTCGGTGAATTCTCCGGCCAAAAAGAAACCGGCCGCCCCTACGGCTTCACCTTGGAAGACATTGTTCAAGAACACACAGAAGGCCTGAAAATCCCGGTTCTCATGAACCTCCCCTTCGGCCACGGCAAAACATTTTACCCACTCCCGATCGGCACAAACGCAAAAATTGATACCCAAAAATCAATTTTTAAAACAACTGAGCCTGCTACACAAAAATAGCAAGCAACACGTAAAACAGACTTACCTAATATAAATTTGCATTTTTACCGCCAAAACAGTATGATGCCCTTAAATATCAAACAATAAAACTGAACAGGTAAAATGCGTATAGAGATCACGCATAACGAAACCGGCGATGGGGAGGGTTTCGAGGCGAGGGGTGCAAGCTTATTTTATTCTTATGATGCCCTGTTATCGTCTCTAGACATCCACAAGCCGCAAAAACAAAAAACAAGCAGCCTTCTCTATCGTGTGGACATGAAGATGCTGCCCCCCGAGAGCACCCCCGTATTCCTGGCAAACACAACAGAAAAAGCAGCACAAATCTTTGCGCTCGCCTACAGCGACCAAAACAGCATAGACATTTGCAAAACAATTCACCGTACAAGACTGACACCAATACTCAGTACAGTTGTAACAACCGCAAAACTAGCCTGCGAACTCAAAAACGATCGCTTCACAACCTTCACAGATTTCTTTGCACAGCATTACGACATCAACAAACTGCAAATCGACAAGATCCAGAGCAAAATCGCCAAGGACAATTTCTACCGCGCCAGCATACAAAGCGTACACAGTAATACAGCAAGCGTTGCAGCCGCAGACATACATACACTTTTGCAAGCACTCTCGGAACGCATACTGCGCGACGTCGTCGTCTTTGAATATGACGGAGAGAAAAGAAAGTCGGCTCAAACCCTGCTACAGATTTCCGCAAGACTGGCCGCAATCGCCCGCATTATCGACGAAAACTACACCCCGGAAGCCAAGATTCGCGAACCGATAACCGGTCCGTATAAACGGGATCAAGGCTAAAAGAAACAGCAAAAATCAATTTTCCAACAGCCCATTCACATTTTAATGCAAATAAAGTTGAAAATTAGCCAATTTTCTGGTAGTCTCCCCCACATATCTTACTGGCCGCGGTTCTCTGAAAAGCATGTCAGGCGCCACTTTCTCTCAAGAAAAGGGCACCTTTTTTTTCGGCCCCGCACAGTAACGGTGATGAAAAGGGCAACCTACAGAAAAGGAAGACAAATATGGCTGACAACGATAACGTCGATTTCAAAGCAGGTGATAACGTAGTATACCCATACCATGGCGTAGGACAGGTCGAAGGGATTGAAACCCAGACCATCGCTGGAATGGAAGTGAAACTCTACGTCATCGGTTTTGAAAAAGATCGTATGCGCCTGAAAATTCCGGTAACAAAAGCACAAAACACTGGCCTGCGTAAACTGAGCTCCAGCGCACGTATTGACGATGCACTGAAAACCCTCAAAGGGCGTGCACGCATCCGCCGCACCATGTGGAGCCGCCGGGCACAGGAATACGAAACCAAGATCAACTCAGGCGATCCAGTCTCTATCGCAGAAGTTCTGCGTGACCTGAAGCGCAGCAACGACGATACGGAGCAATCCTACAGCGAACGCCAGATTTACCAGTCCGCTCTCGAGCGCCTGGCCCGCGAAGTTGCCGCCGTTGATGCTATCAGCGAACTCAGCGCGACCGAGAAACTGGAACAGATCATGGGCAAAATCAAAGCGGCCCCAGCCAACAACGACGACGCGAAAGCCGCCTAACAAGTTTTGGTTAAACACAAGAGAAGTACAAACACCCCGCCCATCCAGCGGGGTGTTTTTTTACGTACCGTAGGGTCCACTCACTCCACAACAATCTTATAAAGCCGTCCCGGCACAACGCCGTCTTGAGGCCCAAGACCGTTCAACACCCGAAAATGCTCTTCGCGCAACGCCGGCAAAGCCATACGTCCGGCCAAAGACGAAACATTATCTCCTGCGCGCGCGGTCACGATCTCAAGATGCAAAGGCCGTATTCTTTGGCGCTCATCAGGGCTTAACCGCCGGAAGCTATAAGTAACACGCTTAAGCGCATCAACCACCGGAGCAGGCGCATTCCTGGGATAAGCAATCTGGAATCGCGCAACCTGCCCTTTGGACCAACCGATCGCCACAAGACGAATAGTCATCGGTTTACCATTCACCTTTCCAGCAAAAGAGGCCGTCGCCCCTTCCAGACCATTCACCTGAATAACCTGAGCATCCTGAACAGCCTCGCCCTGCATCCACACATTGCGCAGATAATCCATTGGCCCCTTCGCCCCCTTACTCCCCGCCATATCAAAAATAAAGAGAGCCCCGCTCTGAGAAGCAACAATCACCTGCTGCGGCTGATTGAGTATCTTGAAACCTTCCGGCGCAGTAAACGTAAATCCCATCTGCGTATGATAGAAATTCTGCCCCCGCACAAAGCCCTGCGCCGCGCTATCCCCGTAAATCAGTCCCTCCAGACGCCGAAGGTAGCCGTCATGATCAACCACCCCGCCCGAGATATATTGCCTGGCTTCCTCGACCGTCTTGTTCACACGCTCCACCGTTGCCGGGTGCGTAGAGAAATAATCCCCTCCCCCGGACGTCTTCCCGCTCGCCCTTGCCTCAAGAGCGCTATCAGCCTGCAAATTCCGTAAGAAAGACGACATAGCCGTAGGATCATACCCCGCGCGACTCAAATACCGAATTCCAAGACCGTCAGCCTGATTCTCCTGCCCCCGTGAATAGGACTTCATATAAAGATCGGACCCGACCCCCAACGCCTGCGAAACACCGGTCGTCCCGACAGCCGACGCCAAAATAGCCGCCCCCAAAGAAGTAACCACGCCCCGTGAATAACGCGCCGCCGAATGCCGCGCAGTAATATGCCCGGTTTCATGGGCCAGAACCGAAGCCATCTCCGCCTCGCTGTTCGCCAGCGCCAAAAGTCCGCGCGTAATGTAAATATACCCGCCCGGCAATGCGAACGCATTCACCATCGGACTATCCAGAAGGAAAAAATTATACCGAACCTCAGGTCGCTCGGTTCTCGCAGACACCCGCGCCCCGACTTGTCGCACATAAGCCTGAAGCGCAGGATCATCATACTCCCCGAACTCCTTGATCACTTTCTCATGTTCCTGTGAGCCGACGCCAACCTCTTGCTCCGGAGACATCAGAGCGGTAAACTGGCTCTCCCCGGTCGCGGGATTAGTCGTGCAGGCAGGCAAAAACAGGAGAAGTGCAAGCGTGAATACTCTGGCCCCAAAACGTGTCATCCTGTCTCTTCCCATTAGGTTCGTCATCAAACGAATACTAACGCTTTTTTTCATGCTTGCCAGCCTTTTTGCCGCCCCCCCCTCTCATGCTCAGGACGGAGCCTTACCCACCGCCGATTTCAGTTCCCTGAACGAAGACTCTGTGCGCACAGTCACAGACATTATTGACCCCCTGACCGTCACCCTCGACGATGGCCGCACCATCCACCTCGCAGGCATCGATTACCCGGACCTCGACTACTACGACCCCGGTGAACTGTCCCAAACAGCGATCAAAATTCTCGATGACTTTCTCAAAGGAAAGAAAGTCATCATCTACAATACAAAAAACCCGGCAGATGGCCGCGTCAACCGGATGGGCCATGAAATAGCGCAACTCGAAAGAAAAGACGACGGCGTCTGGGTTCAGGGCATGCTGCTGACGCTAGGCCTTGCCCGTGTCCGCACAGACAGAACCAATCCGGAAATGGCCGAGCAAATGTACGACATAGAACAAAAGGCCCGTGACGCAAAAACCGGCCTGTGGGAAGTTGACGCCTATAAAATCCTCCCGGCGGATGACGCAGAAATGAGCATCGGCAGCTACGCCGTCATCGAAGGAAAAATTGTGACCGCTGCGATGAAAAGCAACAAACTCTATCTGAACTTCGGACAGAACTGGCGCTCTGATTTCACCGTCGCCATAGACACCCAAAGCCGCCGCGCCTTCCGAAAAGAAGGATTTGATCCTATACAGTGGGGCGGAAAAAACGTACGTGTCCGCGGCTGGGTCTCGTCCTTTAACGGCCCATACATGGAAATAGACCACCCCGAACGCTTCGAAATTCTACCAGACGACGCCCCGCCGCCAGAGGCCAGGAATGAAACCCCAAACGTCCCCGAAGAAGAAAAAATAAACAATGATAAACCACCTGCATCTGATATATTGAACCGCAAAGGAAACGCATTGCCGTCCTATAACAACGATTAACGGGGAGAGAATCGCCGTGACAGGAACAAGACAACCCGGTAAAGACCCCGACAACAAGGAAACCTATATCCCTCGTCGTCCGCCCCTGCTTGATCTTTTTCCACCGACCACCCCCTACTCCAGCGGTTTCCTCGCTGTTGATGACATCCATAACATTTACTGGGAGCAAAGCGGCAACCCCGAAGGCGTGCCGATCGTCCTCCTCCATGGCGGCCCCGGCGCGGGCGCAACACCGATCCACCGCCGCTTCTTCGACCCCGACCACTACCGCATCGTCATCTTCGATCAACGCGGCGCAGGGCGCTCGCAACCCCTCGGCTGTCTGAAGAACAACACCCTCCAGCATCTCATTGACGACATGGAAGTCTTAAGAGAACACCTCGCCATAGACCGCTGGCACGTTTTCGGCGGCTCTTGGGGCAGCACACTCGCCATGTCCTACGCAATCCAGCACCCGAAACGCTGCCTCAGCCTTATACTGCGCGGCGTTTTCCTGTGTGAACAGGAAGAAATCGACTGGTTCCTCTACGGCATGAATTCTTTTTTCCCGGAAGCCTGGGAACAATTCGCCGGCATCCTGCAACCCGAAGAACAAGGCGACATCCTCGAAAGCTACTACGCCCGCCTCACCGATGAGAAAAACCCCGAGCGCCAGCTCGAAGCGGCCATCTGCTGGAGCCTTTACGAAGGCGCCTGCTCCTCCCTGATGCCCAACTACGAGACCATCACCACCGAGGAACAAAAACAACACGCCCTCGCTCTGGCCCGCATAGAGGCCCACTATTTCAAAAATCAGGTCATTTCCACGGAAAAAAGTATCTTACATAACATAGATCTCTTGCGTTCTATCCCCGCAGCCATTATTCAAGGGCGGTACGATGTCATCTGCCCGATCAGAACAGCCAACAAGCTGCACCTGCTCTGGCCCGAAGCCGATTACATCGTCGTGCCTGACGCCGGGCACTCCGCGCTTGACGCGCCCGTCAGATCAAGATTGATCGAGGCGACCGAAAACGCAAAAGGCATAACGTAAAGAAAATAGACCAGAAGCAAAGTAAGAGTAGCGTAAACATGAAATTCCAGAGCCTGAAAGACCTAAGCGTCCACAGCAAAACAATCCTCCTGCGCGCCGACCTGAACGTCCCGCGCCACAACGGCGAAGTCACCGACACAACGCGCATCGACCGCCTGTTGCCAACCATCGAATATCTGCGTGAAAAAGGCGCCAAAATCCTGATCATCTCCCATTTTGGCCGCCCCGATGGCGAACAAAACCCGGAAATGTCTCTGGCCTTCTTGGCGCCGGTCCTCGAAAAGCGCTGGAACTGTCCGGTTCATTTCGCGCCGGACTGTATTGGCGCGCACACAGCAGCCCTCGCCAAAGACCTCAAGGATGGCGACATCCTCCTCCTCGAAAATGTCCGTTTCTACAAAGAAGAAGAAAAGAATGACCCGGCCTTCGCCGCAAAACTGGCCGCTTTAGGTGATATCTACGTCAACGACGCCTTCTCGGCCTCGCACCGCGCCCACGCAAGCACCGCCGCAATCGCTGAAATCCTCCCCGCCGCAGCAGGCCTTTTGATGGAGGAAGAATTAAGCGCCCTCAACGCCGCCCTCCTGACCCCGCAGCGCCCCGTCATGGCCGTCACCGGAGGCTCCAAAATTTCTACAAAACTCAGCGTCCTGAATAACCTGATTGAAAAAGTCGACTACCTCGTTCTGGGTGGCGGCATGGCCAACACCTTCCTCTATGCCAAAGGCATCAACATGGGCAAATCGCTCTGTGAAAAGGAGATGAAGGACGAAGCCGTTCGCATCATGGAAAAAGCGCAAAAATCCGGCTGCGAAATCATTCTCCCGCTCGACGTCGTCGCCGTCAACCAGCTAAAAGAACACGCCGACTACACAATCTATGACGTTGAAAATATGCCCGCCGATCAAATGGCCATCGACGCCGGCCCGGAAACCATCCGCTACGCCGGAGAAAAAGCGCGCGAGTGCAAAACAATCGTCTGGAACGGTCCGCTAGGCGTCTTCGAAATCAAACCGTTCGATAACGGCACCAATTCATTAGCCAAAATCGTCGCCGAGCAAACCCAAAAAGGCGAATGCACCAGCGTCGCCGGCGGCGGAGACACCGTTGCCGCCCTTGAAAACGCAGGTACAGCAAAAGACTTCACCTACATCTCGACCGCAGGCGGCGCCTTCCTTGAATGGCTCGAGGGTAAATCCCTCCCCGGCGTCACCGCTCTGGCCAACGCTATCGGCAAAGCAGCCTGATATAAAAAGTCTAGGGAGACGGTAAATCCGTATCGTCTTCCTGAGGCGCCACAGGCACATCATCCTCGGCATCCGGCAAATATGGATTTTTCATAGCCTTGCTACCGCACATCCAGCGCCCCGACGCAAACAACGCCGCTCCAAAAAGCATTGGCACCCCGCTAAAAATAAGAACCATCATCAACATCCCCGGATCGCCCCCGCCCGGTGAAAACATCACAAAAAAACCACATCCCCCGGCCAGCAACATAACCAGCCCGCCAAACACCATAAACAAACCACCAAAAAACTTACGAACCGTCATGATGCGTCCTCTTTACTAATCCGTTTCCTATTTCTCGCCCAGCGAATAACTTTAAATCCAAAACGCTGAACAAAAATGCCAAACACAAAAACAAAAACGCAGATGCCGATGAAGAAAAATACCTCTAATTTCTGCCCTGAGCCGCCAAAAAATATAATCGTGCAACCGCCCACGAACAACATCGCCAAAGAAGACAAAATCAGAGAAATCCCTGAAAATATAAGACATATACCAGCTATCCACCCAAGCAAAATCATGCAGGCCGCTTCCTTTTCCGCAATTCATGCACCTCCCCGTTCCGGTACATCAAATTATACGTATCGAACGGAATGATCTGCTTGTCCGGCGTCACAAAATGGATACAAGACCGCTTCACATTGCCCAGACAGAAATTGTACCGATCCAGAAACGACACAATTGAAATCCTGAAAATATTCTCATACCCCAGCTTCTCCAGCGCCGGCACCTGTGGCAAACAGCACAACAGCGACTCCATCCGCTCCGCCGTATTCAAATCCCCACTCGACAGAGAAAACAGATCAATCACCTTCTTCTTCAAATCCAGATTCCGCTCGAACGACACAGCATTCGGCACCTCTTTCACAAGCTCCTCTTGCGGGATCAAAGACGTCACCGGCGTCAAAGCCATCCCATCCCGCAGAGCATAAGCAATCGAAATCGACTCCGGATTACACGGCAAAGGAATAATATCAGCCGCCTGAAAATGCGCAGACTGCTCATAAATCGCCCGCCTTATATCGGTCAGCAAAAACCGGTCGCGGTTCTTGTCAAACCTTTCATTACGCCCCACATCCTGCACCGGCTGGAACGTAATCCCGCGCACGCATTGATACCCCAGCGCAAAATCGATAATCGCCCCGATCTCGTGATCGTTCACACCCTTTTTGACCGTCACCACAAGGTTCGTCGAAATCCCTGCCGCCTCAAGATTCTCCAGAGCCTTGCGCCGGACAGTCCGCAAATCCACCCCACGCAAATTCTCCAGCGCCCCCTTCTCCAGCGAGTCAAACTGTAAATAGACCTCAAAGCCCGGCGCAAATCCTGCCAGCGCCTCAACAAACGCCTTGTCCCGCGCCAGCCTCACCCCGTTCGTATTGATCATCAAATGCCGGATTGGCTTGGTCTTCGCCAAAGCCAGTATCTCCAGAATTTGCGGATGGATCGTCGGCTCCCCGCCGCTGATCTGCAAAACGTCCGGCTCCCCCTCGCTGGCCACCAGCGCGTCCATCATCCCCTCGATCTCCTCCAGAGACAGTTGAGACTTCCGCGCCGGCGAAGACTCCGCAAAACACACAGGGCATTCAAGGTTACATTCCTCGTTAATCTCGATCAGCGCCAGACAGCTATGCTGCTCGTGCGACGGACAAAGTCCGCAATCCAGCGGACATCCGTAATCAATCTTCGTCTGAAACTGTAAAGGCCGGTCCCCCGGCTTGATATAATCCTTGCACGACTTGAAATACGCCGCGTCGCTGGACACTTTGGTCTTCTGCACCCCATGCGCAGCGCAACGCTTCTGATAATAGACATCCTGTTCCTCAATTAAAATCTTCGCCGGAACCAAATCAAGACACTCCTCACACAAGGACATCGTCATGCCGTAAAAAATATAAGGCGCCTGTTTACGCACATCTGCTGTCATTACGTTCCCTCAAAATCATCATCACACTATAAGCAACCATAACCAAGCATACGATATGAAAGAGATTGAGACCACCGATAACCGCCCCGTATGGCTTGAAAAACTCCCAAACAAACCGCTGCCCCGCATAAAACCCGACGCACAAATAAAACCCGTAACGCACAATCACCTGCGGTTTAACCGCCAGCAGCCCCAGAACCGCGACCAAAAACCCAGCCATCGACAAACTCTCATAAAGCTGCACCGGATGACGCAGCACCCCGTCCCCATAATCCACGGCCCAAGGGAAAGACGTTTCCACGCCATACGTATGATCGTCCATCCCTGAAAAATAGCATCCAAACCGCCCGACAATCACAAGCAGGCAAAACGGCACGACATAGATATAACCCGTCGACCCGCGCGCCCCACGGAAAAGCTTATAAAGCTCCACCGTCACAATCGCCCCGCACAATGCACC
Source organism: Alphaproteobacteria bacterium (assembly GCA_020445145.1). GTDB lineage: Bacteria > Pseudomonadota > Alphaproteobacteria > Micavibrionales > Micavibrionaceae > JAGRHC01. The sequence goes on along the minus strand of JAGRHC010000020.1, from coordinate 17,242 downwards.
GAGAATACTGCGACCGACGATCTCTTCACCTGAAAGGTACAGATTACCGGTCCCCAGCAAATAGGAACCCAAAACGCTGCCACCGCTCAGCGCCAGAAAATACCCGCCGCCGATCCGCGTCACCGTCTTCTCTAACGCCCCGCGAAACCGCCACCAGTAAACAAGGCCGCCTCCAACCATCGCCAGCACCACCGCGCTCAAATCAAAAAACATATGAACCGGGTTCATTCATCCTCCAACTGGACAAGAGACAGAGTATATAGTCGTTTCAATTAAGATCAGGACAGAGACGAAAATACAACCCCGCGAGAACCGGAAGCGCAGCGGGGTTGTATTTGCAGGCCTGTCCTGTTCTTAAGTGGAATGACTATAAATAAAAAAAGGCCCCTGGAAAGGGGCCGGAAAAGTTGGACTGGAAAGAAAATCAAAAAATTTCAGTGGACGTGATTCTGTACGCGAATAGAGGTATTCAAAATTTCCTCGGCCATATGCTCGGAAATACGGTTATAATATCCGATCGCCCGCGTCATATCCTTCAGATCAACCGTCGCCCCCATACTGCGCACACGATTGGTCAACATAAACAAAGAAACAAAATCATGCTTGGCAACACCAAAGGCCTTACAAATAACGGCAAGCCCCTGCCCATGACTTTGACGCAAAAGCTCTCCAACAGTCTTGGACGGCAACCCGGTAAAGACTGAAAATTGCGCAATAAAAGACCGAAGATGACCACAGCGCAGCGTTTCCAGCATAAGCTTGACCGTCAGCAATTCCTTCTCCATAAGCTCCTCAGCCGCACGAACCATATACCCTTCAGGACACATGGTTTCGTCTGATTTCACCTCAACCGAGAACTCCTGAACAGTACGATCAACCGCTCTCAAAATGGCGCCTGTATCCACATCGTAATTCTGAAGAATAAATTGCTTGATCTGCTGCCCGACAAAATTATAAAGCTGCGCAGCAACATCAGGTGTAGTCTCATCCCGGCGCAAAAGCGGTGCCGCCAGAGCATCATGCCCCTGAGCAAGATCGGAAAGAACGGTAATCGCCCGCTCGGTCAGCGTAATCCCCTCATTCTCAGCCAAAGCCACCGCCGTATCAAAATCGCGTGTCTCCACCAGAATATTAATCACCTGATCCCCCAGCGCCTGACGCGTCGCAATCGCCTGCCAATAAGAGGCCGGCTTTGATTTAATAATGTAAATCAAATCCATATCGCCAAGGACAGTGCTCTGCATCAACACAGGCCGTGCAATCTCGATATCATCATTTGCAAGTTGAAGAACAAGGCGCAATGGAACATTGTCCATAACGGAGAGCTGCTCTGATAATGCCTGGCGAAGATCCTTCTCGGCTTGACGCATCAAACCGATCAAAACATCTGCGACAAGTTCGCTTTCCCGGGGACTAACCCCCTTTTCTAAAATAGCTGCAACAACGCGTGCCAGATCCGCTCTGGCCGCCGGCGCCGGATTCCGCGCCAGCTCATATAATTTATCCGCGTCATATACTCCGGCCAACAGCGGGGCTGTGCCCGGGTTCCTCCCGTGATATTCCAGTTCCATGATTTTTGCCCCACACATACGTCATGTTTATAGTTTCTCATATTTTCATAGGAAAGCACAAAAATAAACGCTTCCCCAGACCACAATTATTGGAAATAAGAAGACCGCCCCAACCTTACAAAAGTAATTATTGTTATCGATTATTATTCCCTTGCCCCTTCTTATATAGAAAAAAGGTTACTACTTTATTAACGTAATCAAGAAATATTAGAAAAAATGAATTTGAAGTCTATAAAATTTCATGTCATTCTATAAGAGTAGAAATCTTTCATTAAGATTTTTTGTGTAGACTGGATGTATAAAGCTTTTTAACGCATATATAGGGTCACAAATATGTCAGGAGCACTCGCCGGTATTGGCCAACAACAGGTTCCTCTATCGCAACCGTATCAACCGGGCTCGAACAATGACGACAGCAAGGTTGTCCGCCAGCAGGATCAAAAGCCTGAGCGTGGTGACATACAGGTCAAAGGCGCCCCTGTCGGCAATTCACAGGGCACAGAAACCAATAAGCACAACTTCAATGTTGTACAAAACTCCCTGTCTTCAGGTGACAGCGATTCAGACAACAAGTCCCGCGGCTCCCTCGTAGACATTACCGTCTAAACAAAAAACACACCATAGAATGCCAAAGGCGCTGCAATCCACAGCGCCTTTTGTTGACATCTCTAATCCAAATGCGAAGAAACGATACTCTATGGTAGAATGTTGATACGTTGAAGTAAAGAAGCCGCCTGATTAGGCGGCTTCTTTACTTCGTGTAGCAATATCCAATTTTAGGCTTTTTATTATTTATCAGGAAGGCGCTTATATCTCGTTGTGGGCATCTTTTATACCCTTGTTTTTCTAGATAGCTTTCAAAGTAAAAGGTTTCTCTTAGCTCACCGGTATGACTAACAGATGCCAAAACGGCATAGACACAAAATATCCCTAGCACAGCGACAGGCAATGCTATTTTCAATCTTTCCATATCTGATTTGGGTTTATATTCCGGTTTTTCTATTCCTTGTTGTTTTTCTAATGCGCGTTGTGCGGCTGCATCCTCGGCAGTCATAAACCAATCATCTTTTGAAAACACTAGTAACACCCCTAAAAGGGCTGCAAAAAAGAGTGGGAAAACATAAACATACGCTATAAACGTATTCGGCAGAGTAATGAGATTATAACAAAAATAAAGAAACGCTAATATAAACCATGCCGTAAAAAAACGACACAGGAAGACAACACCGCGTTTATCTCTAAAAGCAAAAGTGCTTACATACATAAAGCTATTTAAACATAAATTTGTTTATGAAACACCTCCTTTGGTGTTTTGTATCCAAGGCATCTTCTCGGTGTATTGTTCATTATGTCTGAAATACGCTGTAAATCTCTGTTAGTAACACTATCCAGATCAATTTCTCTCGGCAGGAAACGTCTAATCCGATTGTTATTGCACTCAACTGCTCCCTTTTGCCATGGCGCTTGTGGATCACAAAAATACGTTTTCATTCCTAGTTTCTTGCGGAGCAGGGGATAGGACATAAATTCAAAGCCGCGATCAAGCGTCATGGTTTGTATCATTTTATCCGGCAGGTCAGACAGCTTGTTAATGATTGTTTTGGCCACTGGATCAGGCTTTCGATTATCATTCTTTGCCAAAATGGTATAACGGCTCTTGCGTTCAATCAGACTGGTGACGTTGGATTTAGAGCCTTCTTTGCGCGTGAAGATCATAAGGTCGCCTTCCCAATGGCCATATGTTTCGCGGGTGCTGATAATCTCCGGCCTGAACGCAATGCCAAATTCTTCCGGTACGCGATTACCACGCGGTTTGCGGCTGTAAGCTTTGCGTCTGTGTTTCCGGCCTTTGAACAAATAGCGATATAATCCCAGCTCTTTGCCTTCAGTGCTGTAAATGAAACGGTAAATCGTCTCTGCACAAGCATAAAACATCCGAATGCCCATATCTTTCAAATATCCAGCAATCTGATCTGGTGACCAGTATTCTCTGATCTTTTCAACCACAAAGGCCTTGAGATCAGGATACCGCCGGAGCAACTGCAAACTCTGACGTCTGCGCCTATAATATTCCTGCGCATTCAGCGGATAATAACCGTTCATTTTATGATCATCTTCCTCGTAATACATATTTCGATTGATTTCACGATATATCGTGGAATGATGACGGCCAAGTTTCCTGGCTATCTCGACGGCTGACATTTTTCTGCCGAGCATCAGATAAATCTGCCTGCGCTCTTCAAGTGAGAGGTGAGTGTGATGTTTTTTCTGTCCCATTTGCAAAAACTTCCTTTCCTGTAGGCATTGGAAATACTCGTTTTTCGCGTTTGGGAATAGACAGTGCCCGTTTTTGTAAGACGCAAATGAGTAGATCTGTTCTATTTTTGACATGGCCAGACGCAGCTTCGCGCAGCGTATAATTAATACGTAAGCGGAGTTGCAACGCAGCCATGGTGAAAATAGAACAGATCTACTGGAAGGCAGGCTCGTCGAAACTGCGCAGTTTCCGACTATGAATTTTCTCAGGGGAAAGCTCCCGAAGCATCTCCATCGTCAGCAAACCAATCTGTAAATGCTGCTCCACCCGCTCACGATAGAAGGAATCCGCCATCCCCGGCAACTTGAGCTGCCCGTGCAGCGGCTTGTCCGACACGCACAAAAGCGTCCCGTAAGGCACCCGGAACCGGAACCCGTTTGCCGCAATCGTCCCCGACTCCATATCCAGCGCAATCGCCCGGCTCTGGCTCAAACGCCTGTTCTGCGTCAAAAACGAATGCAGCTCCCAGTTCCGGTCACTCGTCGTCGCCACCGTCCCGGTACGCATAATCTTCTTGAGATCATAGCCTTCGTTCCCTGTAACCTTCGCCACTGCTTTCTCCAAAGCTTGTTGGACTTCAGCCAGCGCCGGGATAGGAATATCCGGCGGCAAGGAACTATCAAGAACATTATCATCGCGCAAATACCCGTGCGCAAGAACATAATCCCCTAGCCTCTGGGAGTTCCGCAGTCCCGCACAATGCCCCAGCATCAACCACGCATGAGGCCGCAAAACCGCAACATGGTCCGTAATCGTCTTCGCATTCGACGGCCCGACCCCGATATTAATCATCGTAATCCCTGACCCGTCCGCGCGCTTCAGGTGATACGCCGGCATCTGCGGCAATCGGGCCAAAGATTCGCCTCCGCGTCCGCTTTCCTCATGATGCTCCACATTTTTATTGAGCGTAATCTTGTTCCCCGGCTCGACAAACGCCGTATATTGCTGGCGCTGCGCCTTCATTTCCGGATCATTCGTGCCCCGCATCATCTCATGACAAAGCCCGATAAACTCATCGATATAAAACTGGTAGTTGGTGAACAGCACATAATTCTGAAAGTGCTGCGGCCCCGTCCCGCAATAATGACGAAGCCTCTGCAAACTCAAATCCACCCGCGGCGCAATAAAAAGCGACAAGGGCCGCGGCGCATCAGAGCGCGGCATGTACGTTGAATTCGCAATCTCGTCATCAAGAATATCAAGATTGGGCACATCAAAATAAAGCGGTAAATCCCCGACTTGATCGGCTACCAGATCCTGCTCCAGATGAAAATCTTCACCCAAAGCAAAATGAATCGGAATAGGCGTATCACTAACCCCGATCTCGAGCGGCCCGCCATGGTTTTTAATCAAAAGTCTGAACTGCTCGCCATAATAATGCCGAAACAATTCCGGCCGCGTCAGGGTCGTCATATACGTCCCCGGCTTGGAAGCGAAACCATAGGAAAACCGGGTATCACTGCGCCGCGCACTTTGCGTCGTAATCTTCACATAAGGATAACAGGCACTCACACGCTTCCCCGCAGGCAGCGTCCCCGCTGCATAAGCCCGAAAAGACTCGCGCAAATACTCAACATGCATATCGTAAATCTTCTGAACTGCTTCAACAGCCTTGTCAGGATCAGTAAATTTACGGCTTCTAAGAAAATCGGTATTGATGGCCATGCCCTATAATGCCCTAGGAGCGTTTATTTTCAATTAACGCAGAAAAATCAGTGACTTTATGCAGCAACGCCCATAAGGGAACGCGCGTAATCCTCCGCCGAGAACGGCTGCATATCACGCAACCCCTCGCCCACGCCAATCGCATGAACCGGAATACCGAACTGATCCGCGAGACCAACCAGAACGCCGCCCTTCGCCGTACCATCCAGTTTCGTCACAATCAAGCCAGTCACATCCACCGCATTCTTGAAAGTCTCAAGCTGCGAAAACGCATTCTGCCCGGTTGTCGCATCCAGAACCAGCAACACCGCATGCGGAATAGCTTCATCCTTCTTCTTCAAAACCCGGATAATCTTCTCCAGCTCAGCCATCAAGTTAGCCTTGTTCTGCAATCGCCCGGCGGTATCGATCATCAAAACATCAACGCCTTCCGCCTTGGCCTGTTCATAAGCTTCAAAGGCCACAGAAGCCGAGTCCGCCCCGACCTCTTTGGACATGATTTTTGCATCTGCGCGCTTCGCCCATTCCGCTAGCTGCTCAATCGCAGCCGCCCGGAACGTATCCGCCGCCGCAATCATCACGGACTTTCCTTCCTGTTTATGAAGATAGTTCGCATACTTGCCGATCGTCGTCGTCTTCCCGGCGCCATTCACGCCGCAAACCAGCAAAACAAACGGCCCGTCCGCAGGCTTTGTAATCTCCAGAGGCTTCGCAACCGGCGCAAGCACCTTCGAAACGCTGTCCGCCAGCGCACCGCGAATTTCCTCTTCGCTCAAATCCTTACCAAACCGCCCCTTCGAGAAATCGGCAATCAAAGCCGACGCCGTCTTCGGCCCCGTATCAGCCTGAATAAGCATCTCCTCCAGAGAATCCAGCATCTCCTGATCCAGCTTGGTTTTGGTAACAATATCCGTAAGCCCTTGCGTAATCTTCGCCGAAGACTTACTAAGGCCGCGCGTCATCCGCGAAAACCAGCCACCTTCCTCGGAGTGATCGCTAAGCTCCTCACTCTCGCGGCTTTTCTCAAGAGGCGAGGAATCCGGAACCGGAATTTCATCAAGCTCATCTAGGATCTCAGTCCCCGTTTCTTCAAGATCATCAAGAAAATGTTCATCAAGCCCGGCATCAACCTCATCAGTCGACGGCTCTATACCCGGCTCCCCGCGCGGATGAAACAGCCGCTCTTCGCGTTCTTCTTCTTCCTGTTGCGAGATATTGTTCTTTTTGCGCCAGAAAACCATGATCCGAAAGCCTTTCCTGTTATCCACTCAAGACAGATAGTATAGTCAAAAATATAGGCTTATTAAGGGCAAAACGCACCTCTTTTCGACATAATTTCAGGCAATTTTTTTTGCAAGAAGACTAGCGCCATCATCCCCCGTTACGCACATACGTACGACAGAACCAACCGCAAATTCATCCGGCACACGGACAGCTGAAAAATCAGGTGCCCGGCCAAGCGATCCCTTCTCAACCAGAACATCAAACACACGCCCGTGATGCCCGGCCAATCTCTTCTCCACCTGCCGAGCGCCCAAAGCCCGTAATCGCCCGGCCCGCTCCTTACGCACAGGAACCGGAACCTTGTCCGGAATCCGCGCCGCCGGTGTCCCGTCCCGCTCGGAGTAAGGAAACACATGCAAATAAGTCAAATCACACCGCTCCACCAGATCCAGCGTCTGAGCAAACATCTCTTCGGTCTCGGTGGGAAAGCCAGCAATAATATCCGCCCCGAACGCCATATCCGGCCGCAGAGCTCGCGCCTTCTCACACACCGCGATCACATCATCCCGCAAATGCCGCCGCTTCATGCGCTTCAGAATCAAATCATCCCCCGCCTGCACCGACAGATGCAAATGCGGCATAAAGCGATCTTCTTCGGCAATCAAACGCCACATATCGTCATCAATCTCCACCGGGTCCAGCGACGAAAGACGAAGCCGCGGCAAATCCGGCACCAAAGCAAGCACCCGCCGGATCATCTGCCCAAGACTAGGCTGACCCGGCAAATCCGGCCCGTAAGAGGTCACATCCACACCGGTGAACACGACCTCTTTATACCCCTGCGCCACCAGTTCCCGTACCTGATCGGCAATCACCCCCATCGGCACACTCCGGGAATTCCCGCGGCCATAGGGGATAATACAAAACGTACAGCGATGATCGCACCCGTTCTGCACCTGCAAAAACGCCCGCGACCGATCCTCAAACCCGTTCAACAAATGCCCGGCAGTCTCCTTGACTGCCATAATATCATTCACCAGAATTTTTGCTTCCCCTGCCGCATCAAAGGCCCTCTCCCCCAAGGGAGAGGGAGGGGAGCCGGCATCAGCCGGGGAGGGTGAGGGAAACAACCCCTGCCAAATCTCCTCCTTAAGCTTGAGATCATTCCCAAGAACCGTATCAACTTCCTTCATACCGGCATATTTCTGCGGATCAATCTGCGCCCCGCACCCCGTGACAATAATCTTCGCCTCCGGATTTTCCCGCCGCGCCCGCCGTATAGCCTGCCGCGCCTGCCGTTCTGCCTCCTTCGTCACCGCGCACGTATTGAAAATGATGGCATCCTCCAGCCCTGCCTTCCGCGCAGCCCCGCGCATCACCTCAGACTCATAAACATTGAGCCGGCAACCAAAAGTCACAATTTGCGGTTCTTTCTTCACCATCACCAAAACCTAAAACGGCACCCAGACCAGATTATCTTCATGAAAAATATGATGACCGTTCTCATCGCGCGCCGCATCAACATCAACGCGGTAAGCCGTCAAACGATCCGTATAATCAACGCACAAAAGTTTATCCGCATTGATATGAGGCGCCTGCGCCAGACTAAAATGCCCGACAATCGTGGGCATCCTCTCTTGACGCGCATGCAAACCACCCTCAACCTGCCCGCAAAGAGCAGTAAAAAACTTGTCACGCTCCAATGGATCATCACCGATCGCAGCCTCCCGCCCTTCCCGAAACAGACGCTCAAAAGGAAACATCCGGTCAACATCCCGCCAATAATAGGGCCGGACAAAATGACGCACCCCTTCACCTTTCCCAAAATCCAGAAAATACTCAGACGGCAGCTTTATTTCCGGCCCGTTCACAACCCTGTTTACCGCACTGGCAACGAGCTCTTCACCCAAACTGCCTTCAAAAGAAGGAGTCATAATCCGGCGTGAAAACTTATCATAGACCGCTTCAGATAAAGCCCCTCCCTCATCGCGATAAGGCAGTAATATCCGCTCCGCCAGCTCATCATAACAAGCGTGGGCCGTCCGCACCCCCGCATCTTTAAACGTGATCATCAAAGGAAGCGTTTGCAACCATCCCGTCATCTCACGATGCAACGAAGACCCTGCGACGATCTCATCCAAAGTCGTCCTCAGAACCTTCCGCATAAAAGGCGGGTTACAAACCGGCCCCTCCTCAAAAATCCCGCGTGCAAAGCATATATGCAAAACCTCGTGATTGCCGTTTATAACCCGCGCATGCCCCTCCTCCACCATCGGGCGGAGAATATCGTAAACTCTGACATTTTGATGAAGCCCGTCAAACAAATCGCCGGGCTGCACAAGAATGCGCCCCTCCGGATGCCTGTAAATCTCCTCAAACTTCACATACCCCATCTTCGCCAATAGCCGCTCAAGCGCATCAGCATTCCCGCCGACATCGGAAACAAAATCGAGGCCCGCAATGTGCCGAGTATGTTCACCCATTAAATCTGCCCTTCAAAGACATAAGCCACCGGCCCCGTCATCAATACATGACCGTCACTCTCGCGCCACACAAGCTCCAGAGTGCCGCCATCCAGCGTTATCTCGACCGCCCGCCCGGCCAGCTCCCGATGCGCCGCCGCCACAGCCACCGCACAAGCGCCGGACCCGCACGCCAAAGTCAGGCCAACCCCGCGCTCCCACGTCACCTGCCGTAAACCGCCATCATCCTCAACAGAAACAAATTCGACATTCGTCCGGTCCGGGAAAGCCTCATGGTTCTCAAAATAAGCCCCCACCTCTTCCACATCGATATCCCCAAGATCATCCACAAAGAACACAAGGTGCGGATTCCCCATATCCACCGCCACAGGCTTGCTCACCCCGCCATAAGACAAATCCATATCCCGCACATAACGCGGCGCGCCCATATCCACCTCAACAAGCAAATCTCCGGCCTTCCGGCAAGGCAGCACCCCGTCATTCACCTCAATCGAGCAAGAATCCTCACCACTCTCCGCCATCACCAGATCCGCAACGCACCGCGACGCATTCCCGCAAGCTCCACTCTCGGACCCATCCGCATTAAAAAAATAAACCCGCACATCCGCCGTGTCAGACTCATCAATGACAACAACCTGATCACACCCCACACCAAAATGGCGATCCGCGACCAAAGACATATCATCAGGCGTAATAACCAGATTTTCCATCCGCGCATCGAAAATAACAAAATCATTGCCGATCCCATGCATTTTCTTGAATTTCATCGCCCGCCTCCTAAATAGAAACCTTTTCTTGACATCCGGCACAAATAGACATATTTTGCCGAAAATTTCCACTGAAAAGCGGTTTTTCAGTGCTTAGCGGTACACCTCAGTCGGCGAACTTACGCTCACTGGGGCCACAATGTTTTTGGACAACGTTTGAATGTATTTTTTTAGAGACAGAAAACTAGCCCAAGCCCTGCACAAGGGAACGGTCACAGAAAAACAGCAAATGATCTATTTGCTGATCAGCACTGTTTTAACAAGCCTTATATCAACATCGATTTTAGGTTCATCTGCTACTGAACAAACTGTATACAGCATACTGGCCGACATCATTGTAATAATAACCATGTCAATTTCTGTTATCTGGACATACAAAATTAACATGACTGGAGACAAGCGTGACTTTATCTTGCGCTATATATCTCTCTGCGTCCCTATTGCCATTCAAGCAGGAATTACATCCCTCATATTAGGAATAGTCTGCGCGCCCTTGGATTTAATGTTCCTGCTATATTCGGAACACCCAGAAATATTAGGTCAATCCACGAATATTGATGAATCGGCTCTCGCAGATGAAATGCTAAAAACAATGGCTAAGTTCAAAATGGGCCCTTTTAGTCTTGCTGGAACCGTCATTATCTATATTTACATCCTATGGCGCCTAACCTCTGCATTCAAAATCGCCTCCGGCCTGAAGGAGATAAAATAGCATGTTTGACTCCCTGACCGAAAAACTGGGCGGCGTCTTTACCAAACTCCGAGGCAAGGCAGCCTTGAGTGAAAACGACGTGATGGCCGTCAGCCGCGAAATCCGCATCGCGCTGCTTGAAGCCGACGTTGCCCTGCCCGTGGTCAAGGACTTCATCGCCGCTATCAAAGACAAAGCCGTCGGACAGGACATCATCAAGGGCGTCAACCCCGCCCAGCAAGTCATCAAAATCGTCCACGACGCCCTCGTCGAAATGCTCGGCAGCGAAAGCGCAGAGCTGACATTCGGCTCTGCCCCCTGCGCCTACCTGATGGTCGGCCTGCAAGGCTCCGGGAAAACCACATCGACCGCAAAAATCGCAAAAATGCTCACCGAAAAGAGCAACAAAAAAGTCCTGATGGCAAGCCTCGACGTCTACCGCCCCGCCGCGCAGGAACAGCTGAGAATCCTCGGCGAGCAAACAGAAATCGCCACCCTTCCGATCATTGAGGGCCAAAAACCCCTCGACATTACAAAACGCGCCTTAGAGACCGCCCGCAAGGAAGGCTTCGACGTCGTCATGCTCGACACCGCAGGCCGCTTGACCATCGACGAAGACATGATGCAGGAAGTCGAGGCCGTGAAGGCCCTCGCCAAACCAACCGAAACCCTTCTCGTCGCCGACGCCATGACCGGACAAGACGCGGTCAACACCGCCCAGAACTTCAACGAGCGCGTCGGCCTCACCGGTATCATGCTGACCCGCGTAGACGGCGACGCCCGCGGAGGCGCGGCCATGTCCATGAAGGCCGTCACCGGCAAGCCTGTCAAACTCATCGGGACCGGCGAAAAATGGACCGAAATCCAGCCCTTCCACCCCGAGCGTATCGCGGGCCGCATCCTCGGCATGGGTGACGTCGTCTCCTTGGTTGAAAAAGCCGTCGAGCACGTCGATCAGGAAGAAGCCGCCAAAATGGCGCAGAAATTCAAAAAGGGCCAGTTCGACTACAACGACCTCCTCTCACAAATCCGCCAGATGAAAAAAATGGGCGGCGTCGGCGCGCTGATGAAACTCATGCCCGGCATCTCCGGCATCGCCGGTAAACTCGAAGCCGCCGGCATGGACGACAGTCTCGTCAAAAAACAGGAAGCCATCATCCTCTCGATGACCCCGAAAGAACGCGCCAAGCCCGACATCATGACCGGCGCCCGTAAGAAACGCATCGCCGCAGGCTCCGGCACAACCGTCCAAGACATCAACATGCTGGTCAAACAGCAAAAACAGATGCAAATCATGATGAAACGCATGCGCAAAATGGGCAAAGGCCAGATGATGGGGATGATGAAACAGATGATGGGCGGCAAAGCCGACGAAATGGAACTTATGGCCCAGAGCATGGACCCGGACGCCCTCGGCGCGGATATGGAAGGCCTCTCCGGCGATCACGGCGCCCTCGGCCCCAACCCGTTCGCAGGCGGCGGCGCAGGCCTCCCGAATTTCGGCGGAATGGGCGGAATGGGCGGCGGCCTCCCCGGCATGGGACTTCCCGGAATGCAAACGCGCGGCGGCACAAAGAAAAACCGGAAGAAGAAACGATAATGATTTGATGCTTAGATGATTGGCCCCCCAATCCTCCGATCATCTAACAATCCAATCATATATGACTAGAAAGACGAAGGAGTTAAATTATGGCATTGGCAATCAGACTGTCCCGCGGGGGACGTAAAAAAAGCCCGTTCTACAGCATCGTTGTAGCGGACAAGCGCATGCCGCGCGATGGCCGTTTCATCGAGAAAGTAGGAACCTACAACCCACAGCTTCCAAAAGAAAACAATGAGCGCGTACGCCTTGTAAAAGACCGTATCGAATACTGGATCGGTCAAGGTGCACAACCATCTGAACGCGTTGCAATTTTCCTCGGTCAAGCCGGCATCATCGCAATGCCTGCACAGCCGAACCGTCCGAAAAAATCAGAGCAATCTGAAAAAACAAAAATGAAAATCGCGGACAAGGAATCAAAACTGCAAGCCGCAAAAGAAGCTGCACAAGCCGCTGAAGAAGAAGCAAAGGCAGCCGCTGAAGCCGCCGCAGCCGCGCCTGCTGAAGAGCCGGCCGCAGAAGCACCGGCAGAAGAAGCAGCAGCAGCAGAACCAGCCGCTGAAGAAGAAAAAGCTGCCGAATAATCGGCGCTTGCAAAGATGGACAAGGTGCAAAATGAGGCATAAAACCCAAAGCACCTTGTCCCTTGCGACAAAAATAAAATGAAAAGAATCTGCCTCGGCAAAATCGTCGCCGCCCACGGCGTCAAAGGCCTCGTCAAAATCGCCCCCTTCGGCGATGACGTCAGCTTGCTCGATGGTGAACTCTACACAGGCGAAACCGGGGAAGACAGCATCAAAATCACCCTGCTCAACCCGCTCGGCAAATACATCCTCGCCAAAGTCGACGGCATCACAACACGCGAAGCCGCAGAAAATTGCAAACACGCCCTCTACGTCCCGCGCAACACATTGCCGGAAACAGACGAAGACGAATACTACATCGAAGACCTGATTGGCATGACCGCCATCGAAAACGACCAAACCGCAGGAAAAATCATCGATGTCCCCGATTACGGCGCAGGCCCTCTGCTGGATATAAAAGCCCCAAACGGAAAAACCTACCTTCTTCCCTTCACAAACGACTATGTCGGCACCGTCGATCTGGAAAAGAAAACCGTCATCGTCATGAACACCGCCACATTCAACGTGGACTAGGCACATGAGCTGGCATGTAAACCTCCTGACTCTGTTCCCGGAAATGTTTCCCGGCCTTCTTGGACAATCCTTAAGCGGTAAAGCGCTCGAAAAAGAACTGTGGTCGTTCAACACCGTCAACATCAGAGACTTCGGACAAGGCGTCCACAAAACAGTCGACGACACGCCCTTTGGCGGCGGCGCCGGTATGGTCCTGCGCCCGGACATCATCGAACAGGCAACCTTGAGCCTGCCGCAAACAGGCAAGCGCATCTACATGTCTCCCCGCGGAAAACCGCTCACACAAGAAAAAGTAATCGAACTGACGAGCACCCCGATCCTGACCATCCTGTGCGGCCGTTACGAAGGCGTAGACCAGCGCGTTCTTGACTCCTGCGACTACGAAGAAGTCAGCATCGGCGACTACGTCCTCTCCGGCGGGGAACCGGCCGCCATGATCCTGATGGACGCCTGCATTCGCCTTCTCCCCGGCGTCATGGGCAACGAGGAAACCCCGGACGAGGAAAGCTTCTCAAGCGGCCTCCTCGAATACCCGCACTACACAAGACCCGCAAGCTGGACCGATGCCAGCGGCGCCGAGCATACCGTCCCGGAGATCCTGACCTCCGGCCACCACGCCAACATCGAAAAATGGCGCCGCGAACAAGCCGAAAACCTGACCCGCGATCGACGCCCCGACCTTTGGCAAACCTATGAAAAAACGAAAAAATAACTTGCCCCAAAGCGCAAAATATTATAAAACGGCGCGAATTTGGAATAATCCATAAAAAGACAAACGAACCGCCGGGCGCCAAAACGCTTCGAAATCGGGTTCTGATAAAGGATAAAAGACATGAACATTTTGCAAAAATTCGAGGCAAAACAACTCGACCAACTCAAAGACCAGAAAACCATCCCGGACTTCAGCCCCGGCGACACGGTCAAGGTCAACGTAAAAATCCGTGAAGGTAACAACGAGCGTATCCAGGCCTATGAAGGCGTCTGTATCGCCCGCGAAGGCCACGGCATCAACGAAAGCTTCACAGTTCGTAAAATCAGCTACGGCGAAGGCGTTGAGCGTGTATTCCCGCTCTGGAGCTCTCGCGTAGACTCAATCGAACTCATCCGCCGCGGTTCTGTCCGCCGTGCGAAACTCTACTACCTGCGCGACCGTCGCGGTAAATCCGCCCGTATTGTCGAGCGCACAACCGGCCACGGCATCGAAACAAGAGAAGAAAAAAAGGCCAAGAAAAAATAGGCCGCTGAAACGCGATAAAATACAAAAAGAGGGAAATCACTTTCCCTCTTTTTTTATGACCGACCTTCAACACAAACCGGCGCATGCATCCGCACCGTACAGCCGGAATAGTGATCCGCATAAAGCGAAACATCCTCAAGCGCGGCAAACTTCGCACTCATCGTCTCAGGCACCTGCCCGACATAATGCAAAGCCTCATGCAAAAGCGCATGAACCGCGCGCGTCGACGGATCAAACAAAATCGCCTCGGCGCGAACATAAGATGGATCATAAAAATGAATACAAGGCTCGTGCGCCGCACCGTTCTCTTCAAACGCCGCCTGCACCGCCTTTTCGTTAACCATATCGCAAAACATAAAGTCCCCCTGCAATGCTGCAGCGCACCCATTGCACCGCAGTAATCATTTTACAAACAAGGGGTTAGGAAAGGGTTAATCAACGTCCAGCAGCAGGTGCAGAAGATACGGGAGCAACAGAAGTGCCTTCGAGAGCCCTCATAATTCCAGCCTGATCTTCATACTTAATACAATCATCACCTGTTACCTTAGCAGTCATATCTGCGCGATATGAAGGCATATCCAAGGCAAAAGAAACCTTATCATAAACACGATCAAGCTCACTCAGAACCGCAGCGCCTTTGGCCAACGTCTTGTCATCTTTAGGGATAATCTGAGCATTGTGTTCACCCTCAATAACCTCAGGAGCCAATCCAGAATAAATGTCCGCCCGAATATTTTGAAGGGCCCCCTTTATCTGAGGAAGCATTGCCGAAGTAGCTTTTTCAGGATGCTCCAGATCAAACGGCAAACGCCCATACCCACCACGACTATAAACACCGTAATGGTCCATAATAAGATTAGCCCCGTCAACAGCCGCAGTATGCTGAGCAGCCTCAATATTTTGAGAGGTCAAACTACCAACCGGGAGAACAGTCACATCCTTACGCTCTTTAACAAAAGCGAGCTCTTTTGGATCTATGTCTTGAATTTCACCTTTGCCCTTATCGCCAACATAAAGATACTTGTCGCCACCATTCTGGGTAGCACCAAGCTCAATAACAATAGCACGCCCTTTGAGAGTATCGTTGTCAGCCGCCGCTGCAAATGAGTTGCCGCAGAATATAGAAGCCATAAAAATCACCCTTTATATATTTTTATAATTACCCAGTAATTATGCAATAAAACCGCTTAAAAATGCAACGTCTTTCGACATAACAGCACGTCTAACGCATCGCCCCCAGCGAAACAGGAGTAAAACCGGCAGAAACCTCCTCTTGCCTGATAACAGGAGCGCGAACCACACTTCGCCCCGGATCACCCCGCGTCACCATATCCGCAACCATGGCCTTTTGCGCACCCCCAACATCCACAGTTTCAAGGTTTTCTAAAAGATCATGCCGATACGCCTCTGTATTCTGAATGATATCAAGACGAACAAGCAACTGTCCGGCAGAGCCAATATGTTCGCGCAAAACCGCAATGCTTTGCGCTTCTAACGCACCAATGTCATCCTCCGTCTTGCCGAAAGTAAGAGCTTTCAACTCCTCTTTCCATCGATCAACAGCAACAACAAGATCATCGCGAAGTCCGTCTATCGTAAGGTCTTCCGCATCCTGCCGACGCTCCTCATTTGCAAACAGACCACCATTGCCTACCGAAAAACCACCATCTCGAGACGCTGTCGTAGGCCCATTCAAAAGAATATTGGCCATATTCATATTCCCTTCCTTGAAAGGCGAAAGCCCTTCAGGAGACAACGTAAACATATTGGATTTGTTATCCCCCGGCATATTCCAAAGTATCTGCCATTCTTTAGGCCCGACCTCATAAATATGCCCCTGAACACTGCCGCCATCTCGAGGCGATCCGGCATAAACAAGCAAACGCTCTTCACGAGAAACGCTACCCCCGGCCAACTCCGTTGCCCTGTTACGCGCCTCCTGCATAACATCAAACAACGGCAAAACCACACCCGAGGCAGCGATCCTGCCGACGAGTGTATCCTGTGCTTTCATAGAAAATTGCTGAGAAGTGCCTTCTCCCATAACGTTCCCCTGTTCCTGAATTTTTTTATATCGTTACAAAAGTTATGGAATGCATAAAGACGAAAAGCAACTTTTTTCTTCGCTTTTCTCGACAAAACCCCCGCCAACCGCTATATGCTATTCCTCCAAACAAGGATAGGAAAACGATGAAACCGCGCAGCCTGTATGAGAAAATCTGGGACGATCATGTTGTCGAAAAGAGTGAAGACGGCACCTGCCTGCTCTACATCGACCGCCACCTCGTCCACGAGGTCACCTCGCCGCAGGCCTTCGAGGGGCTCCGCATGGCAGGCCGCAAAGTGCGCAAAACCGAAGCAACATTGGCAGTCATGGACCACAACGTCCCCACAACCGATCGCAGCCTGCCGATCGAAGAACCGGAAAGCCGCACACAAATCGAAACCCTCCGCCACAACTGCGAGGAATTCGGCGTACCTTTGTTCGACCTGACCGACAAGCGTCAGGGCATCGTCCACATCATCGGCC
>JAGRHC010000019.1 GCA_020445145.1 Alphaproteobacteria bacterium | reverse complement strand
AGGATAATTCATGAGAAGTGGTGAGCCCGACAGTATTCTAACCTGTAATACACTGATTAAAAGTCAGTTGCTCTACCGGCTGAGCTACGCGATCATCCTGATAAGAAACCCAAAAACACAGCCCCGTGCCTTTGGATTGGTGCACAATATGGATTTGACACCGCCCCGTCAAGCATTCTGATATTATTTCTTGAATTTTTTCTTCAAAGCGTCCGCAACCAAAGGGGTCACATACTCATCAACATCGCCGCCCAGACTACAAACTTCTTTCACAAACGACGCGGAAACAAACTGCCACTTATCCGCAGCCATAAGAAAAAACGTCTCGATATCCGGCGCAAGCTTCGAATTCATTCCGGTCATCTGAAACTCATACTCAAAATCCGAAACAGCGCGAAGCCCCCTGAAAATACAGGATGCCCCGACATCTTTCGCAAAATGCACCAGAAGATTATCAAACGACCGAACCTCGATCTCACACCCCTTCTGAGGCATATTTTGAAGATCAGCCCGAAGCATCTCCAACCGCTCTTCATGAGAAAACAAAGGCCCCTTCCGGCGATTATCCGCAACCCCGACAATCAAATGATCGACCATCCGGCTCGCCCGGCGGATCAAATGCAAATGCCCCTTCGTCACAGGATCAAAAGTACCGGGATAAACGCCGGTAACAAACTTACCGCTACGCTTGTTCATCAGAGTCCGAAACCTCGGGCGCCCCGGCATCACTCAAATCGACATCGGCCTCATCACCGTCCTCGCCCTGAGCCTCAGCGGAGTCATCCTCATCGTCCTGTATCAGCCAGGCCACAGAGACAACGCTCTCATCCTCACCAACCTTGAACACCGTTACCCCCTGAGCACTACGCCCGGTCATACGGATATTCTCAACAGGCGTACGGATCAACTGCCCGCCATCCGTCACCAACATAATCTGGTGAGAATCCGTCACAGGGAACGTCGCAACAACCTTGCCGCCATTCTTCGTCGTCAAAGCCATATTGGTCACACCCTGACCCCCGCGCCCGGAAACACGGTACTCATAAGCAGACGTCCGCTTACCAAAGCCCTTATTCGAAACAGTCAGCAAAATCTGCTCTTTCTCCAGAAGCTCGAGATAGCGCTCTTCCGAAAGCTCGGCAACACCTGCACCATCATCATCTACACCTTCGGAAGAGGCAGAATCATCCGCTCCAACCACCTGCCCTGCAGCTTTCAAGAATGCATTGCGTTCCTCCGGCGACACATCAATATGCTTCAGGATAGACATAGAAATGACTTCATCGCCCTTCTGCGCCAGCTTCACCCCGCGCACCCCGGTAGACGTACGCCCCGCAAAAACCCGGATATCCGTAACCGGGAATCGAATAGCCTTACCCAGCTTCGTCGCCAGCATAACATCCTCATCATCCCGGCATATCCGCACAGAAACCAGCTTCTCATCCTCACCAAGCTTCATCGCAATCAAGCCATTCGCCCGGATATTCTTGAAATCCGTCAGCTTGTTCCGCCGCACCGAACCGTGAGACGTCGCAAACATCACATCCAGCTCATCCCAAAGCTCTTCATTTTCCGGCAGACGCATGTAAACGCCAACATTTTCGTTTTGTTCCAGCGGCAGCAAATTCACCAGCGCCTTCCCACGGCTCTGCGGCGTCGCCAGCGGCAACTGGTAAACCTTCATCCGGTGCACAATACCCCGGCTCGTAAAGAACAGGATCGGCGTATGCGTGCTGGCTACAAACAGATCGGAGATAAAATCCTCATCCTTCATCGCCATCCCGCTGCGGCCCTTGCCACCTCGGCGCTGCGCCCGGTAAGTATCCAGCGGCACCCGCTTGACGTACCCGCCATGCGTAATGGTCACAACCATATCTTCACGCTGGATCAGATCCTCGATATCAACTTCAAACTCGGCATCAACCAACTGCGTCCGGCGCGGCGTATCAAACTTCGCCTTAACTTCATGCAGTTCTTCAACAAGAACCTCCAGCAAACGAGTCCGGCTCCCGAGAATAGCCAGAAGCTCTGCAATCTCATCCGTAATTTTCTTCAGCTCATCGCCAATCTTGTCCCGCTCAAGACCTGTCAAACGGTGCAGACGCAAATCAAGAATAGCGCGCGCCTGCTCCTCAGACATCTGGTACGTGCCATCCGCATCCACCATATGCTCGGGATCGTCAATCAAAGCAATTAGCGGCGCCACATCCAGCGCCGGCCAGCGTTTAGCCATCAACGCATCCCTGGCAAATCCCGGATCAGGCGCATTACGGATCAGCGCAATAATCTCGTCGATATTGGCAACCGCCACCGCGAGACCAGCCAAAATATGCGCGCGCTCCCGCGCCTTACCAAGCTCATAGATCGTCCGGCGAGTAATAACCTCTTCGCGGAACTTCACGAACGCCTTGATCATATCGCGGACAAGCATCATCTGCGGCTTGCCGTTATTCAGCGCCACCATGTTGCATGCAAAATTACTTTGCAAAGCCGTATGCTTGAAGAGCTGATTCAAAACCACATCCTCATTCGCGCCTTGCTTCAACTCAATAACAACGCGAACCCCCTCTCGGTCGGATTCATCGCGAACCTCGTAAATATCTTCAACGATCTTCTCGCGCCCAACCTCACCAAGCCGCTCCAGCAACTTGCCCTTGTTCACCTGATACGGAACCTCATGAACAACAATAGCCGTACGCTTGCCGATCTCCTCAAACGACGTCTTCGCGCGCATGACAATCGAGCCATTCCCGGTATGATACGCCGAACGAATCCCCATCTTGCCCAAAATCAGAGCCCCGGTTGGAAAATCCGGGCCCGGAATAATCTCGTTAATCTCTTCCGTCGTAATGTTAGGATTCTCGACAAACGCACAGCACGCGTCCACAACCTCACCAAGATTATGCGGCGGAATGTTCGTCGCCATCCCCACAGCAATCCCCCCGGCCCCATTCACCAGAAGATTAGGTATCCGCGCCGGCAATACGCGCGGCTCTTGCTCGGATTCATCATAGTTCGGCTGAAAATCGACAGTCTCTTTGTCAATATCGAGCAGCATATACTCAGCCGCCTTCTCCAAACGAGACTCCGTATAACGCATCGCCGCCGGAGCATCCCCGTCCATAGAACCAAAGTTCCCCTGCCCGTCAATCAACGGCAAACGCAAAGACCACGGCTGCGCCATCCGTACCAGAGAGTCGTAAATCGCCTGATCCCCGTGCGGGTGATATTTACCCATCACATC
>JAGRHC010000018.1:253485-274146 GCA_020445145.1 Alphaproteobacteria bacterium | reverse complement strand
AAAAGCTCTGAGTATGAACCCTAGATCGCCTTGATCCAGTCTTTGCGTTTGAAATTGTGGGTTGCGTCGATCCGGCGGACTGTTCCTGATTTGGAACGCATCACGATCGAGTGTGTTTTTGCTCCCCCCGGGTAGCGTCTGACGCCGCGAAGCATCGAGCCGTTTGTCACGCCTGTTGCCGCGAACATGACATTATCCCCTTTGGCGAGATCGTCTGTTGTGTAGATGCGGTTCAGATCGGTGATCCCCCAACGCTCGGCACGGCCGATTTCGTCGTTGTTGCGGAAGATGAGCCGGCTTAGCATTGAGCCACCGATACATTGCAGCGCTGCGGCGGCCAATACGCCTTCCGGTGCACCGCCAGAGCCGACATAGAGGTCGATCCCTGTTTCCGGATCTGTTGTTGCGATTACGGCGCTGACGTCTCCATCACCAATCAGGTTGATCCGTGCACCAGATGCGCGGACATCGCTGATTAGCTGTTCGTGTCTCGGGCGGTCGAGGATGCAGACCATAAGCTCGTCGACGCGGCCACCTTTTTCTTTGGCGACTTTTTGCAGGATTTCACCGATTGGCGCATCAATATCGAGCACATTCGGGTCAATACCGGGGCCTACAGCGATTTTTTGCATGTAAACGTCAGGGGCATTCAGAAAACCACCTTCGTCGGTCATTGCAATAACGGCCAGTGCGTTCGGACCGCCTGCCGCTGTGATGTCTGTGCCTTCCAGAGGGTCAAGCGCGATATCTACGCGCGGGCCTTGTCCGTCGCCGACTTCTTCACCGATGTAGAGCATTGGCGCTTCATCACGCTCTCCCTCACCGATTACGACGCGCCCCTTTATATGCAAGGCGTTCAGAGCGTTGCGCATAGCATCGACGGCGACCTGATCTGCCGCGACTTTATCACCACGCCCGACAAGTTTGGAGGCGGCCAGCGCTGCGGCTTCGGTTACACGGACAACCTCGAGAGCGAGGTTACGGTCCATCAGGAAATTTAATTCGTTTTGTTCACTTTGCGTCATGTTTTGCGCCTTTGCCGGTGAAGTGGTCATGCTAATACTCTTTTGTTTGTTTACCGTGTCCTAGAGGGTTATAGAGACTCTATGCGCATCAAGCAAGGTTTCTCGCGCATGATGTCCAATGCTCCGATTGCGCGACAGGCGTCTTGCATGGCACCAGACGAGACTTCGTGCAGTGTCAGAACGACGCTCACAGGCTGTCCTGGGTCGCGGCCATGCTGGATCATGGATTCAATCGAAATCTTGTAATCCCTTAGAATTGCAGAGACTTGCGCGATCACGCCGGGCTCATCCAGAACTTCGAGGCGCAAATAGTAGCGGCTTTGCGTTTTTCCTGCGTCAAGCCATGTCGGGGCCGCCATATCCTTTGCCGGGCGGCCAAACGCAGGGATGCGAAGTCCTCGGGCGATGTCGATCAGATCGGCGACAACGGCTGATGCTGTCGGGCCTTCCCCTGCCCCGCGGCCAACGGAAAGGCTTTTACCCACGAAGTCGCCTTCGATGAAGACTGCGTTGAATACGCCTTCTACGGATCCTAACTGGCTTTCTTTTGGAACAAGGCAAGGCTCAAGCGTCCTCATTATGCCGGCGTCATGGCGGCGCGCTATGCCGAGCAGTTTAATACGATAGCCCAGCTCACCGGCGAAATGGATGTCTGTTGCCGTCAGGTGGCTGATGCCGGTAATCTTCAGATTTTCGAAATCCGGATGTGTGCCGAATGCCAGAGCGCTCAACAACGCCAGTTTATGGCCTGCATCGATCCCATCCACGTCGAAGGATGGGTCTGCTTCAGCATATCCTTTTTCCTGCGCTTCTTTCAGGACGTCGCTGAAGTCGCGGCCAGTTTCACGCATTTCTGTCAGGATGTAGTTACACGTCCCGTTCAAAATGCCATATACGCTGCGGATTTCGTTTGCAGCGAAACCTTCGCGCAGGGTTTTGATGATAGGTATTCCTCCTGCGACAGCGGCCTCGTAGGCAAGAGAAATGTTTTTTTCTTCCGCCAGTAGCGCCAGCCCATAGCCGTGATGAGCCAACAAGGCCTTGTTTGCCGTTACGACATGTTTTCCTGCCGCTAAACTGCGCCGCACGAGGTCTGCTGCTTTTCCCTCTGATCCGCCGATCATTTCCACGATTGCGTCGATATCGTCACGCGCTGCTAATTCTGCGCAATCATCAACCCAGTCTAAGCCAGAGAGATCTACACCCCGGTCTTTTGATTTATCTCTTGCCGACACCGCAATAATTTCAACCGGGCGCCCGGCGCGCAAGGCGATTTCAGCGGCGTGCTTCTCCAATATTTTGATGACGCCTGTGCCAACTGTGCCTAGTCCGGCGATTGCTATGCGAAAGGGTTGTGTCATGACGATCCTCTAGTTTGTCTATGAAAAGGACTTACAGATATTCGCGTTCTCTTTCAAGATTTAGATCATTCCTATATTTCAAAAACGCTTTGCTCTTTCCTTTTTTGTATTTTTTGTGCAGAATGGAGATGTGTACAAACGCTCTTTCTCGCGCAACAAAATCAGGTTTTATAGACAATCATGACTCAGGCCGCCGCCATGAAAAAAGAAACGCCATCAGAAAAACAAAACAGGCAAAAAACGAATGATAATCAGGACTTTAAAGTTCCAGACCCTGTTGCCTTGAGCAATGCTTTGCTGCAGGCATACGAGAAGTCTCAGCCTTTGTTTGAAGATTTTTGCAATCAACTTGGCGCGGATGATTACATTGAAAAACTCTACACGCAGGAAATTGATCCGCTCAATATTCGCGAGAGCTATCTGGCGTTTCTGGACAGGGTTACGGAAGACCCTACGAAGTTTATGCGCCTTCAAGGGAACTTTATGCGGGACTGGATGCATCTATGGCAGGAAAGCACTATGCGTTTCATGGGGCAGCCGGGAGAGACGATTATTACGCCGGAGAAAGGTGATCGTCGTTTTAATGCTCCAGCATGGCAGGATAATGTTGTTTTTGACTTTATCAAACAGTCGTATCTACTGACTTGCCGATGGATGGATCAGACGGTTCATGATGTCGATGGCCTGACGCCTGACCAAAGGGATAAACTGGCTTTTCAAGCACGACTTTTTGCCGGCGCGATGTCACCGACGAATTATTTACTGACCAATCCAGAGGTTCTGGATGAGACTGTTCGTACAGGAGGTGAAAACCTTGTGCGCGGCCTTGAGAACCTTATGGAGGACATGGAGCGCGGCAAGGGTGAGCTTAAGATCAGCACGACCAAATCCGGCGCTTTTGAGCTCGGCGTTAATATTGCTGCGACGCCGGGCCGGGTTGTCTACCAGAATGATCTTATTCAGCTTATTCAATATGAGCCCAAAACCAAAGAGTGTTTCAAGACGCCGCTCTTGATTGTCTCTCCGTGGATTAACAAATACTATATCCTTGATCTGAAACCTGAAAACTCACTGGTATCCTGGGCGCTTGAGCAAGGGCATACTGTGTTCATGATCTCCTGGGTTAATCCGGGGCCTGAGCTTGCGCAAAAGCGCTTTGAGGATTACATGGAGGAAGGCGTTCTTGCGTCGCTGGATAACATTAAAGCCATCACAGGTGAACCTGATGTCAATGCTATTGGCTACTGCCTCGGCGGGACACTTCTTGCGACGACGATGGCTTATCTTGCGACCAAGGGCAAGAAAGAGTCTGCAAAAATAAAGTCTGCAACATTCCTTACCACCCTCCTCGACTTTGCGCAGGCGGGGGATTTAAAGATCTTTCTTGATAAGGCCCAGATTGATGTTCTGGACCGTATTATGCAGCAAAAGGGTATTTTGCCGGGTGCCGTCATGCACAAAACTTTTAGTTTGCTGCGCGCGAATGACTTGATCTGGTCGTTTGTCGTGAACAATTATTTGATGGGACGCGAGCCTTTTCCGTTCGATCTTTTGTACTGGAATGACGACTATACAAATATGCCTGCGACCATGCATAGTTTTTATATTCGGAAAATGTACTATGAGAATGCATTGCATAAGGCCGGCGGTATCACTATGAACAGTGTGCCGATAGACTTGTCGAATATTACGACGCCGTGTTACTTCCTTTCCACGCGAGAGGATCATATTGCGCCGTGGCATGCGACCTATCAGGGGACGCAGCTTCTTAAGGGACCATGTACCTTTACTCTGGCAGCATCCGGGCACGTGGCCGGTGTGATTAATCCTCCTGCCAAGATGAAATATTGCTACTGGACCGGTGCAGAAAATCCGGCTGAGGCCAATCAGTGGCTTGAGGATGCCAAGCAGCACGAAGGTTCATGGTGGCCACACTGGCAAGAATGGGTTACCGATTTTGCCGGGGAAAAAATCAAGGCACGAACTCCTGCGCAAGGCATTGAGGCCGCGCCGGGAAGCTATGTGAAAAAACGGGGTGCTTCTTATTAAAGGCTAACCCCGGGTTCTTCTCTACCCGGAAGTAAATGTGGAGCGAAATAGTGATATGTGTTTCTGTCCGTAGCCTTGAAGTTACCCTGCTGAGATGCGTTGTGAACTCTTAAGGCTGCGTTTTCTATTGGCGTATCTGTTACAACTAATATAGCTACGTTTTCTGGCAACTTATCAATTTCTATGCCATCTAGTGTCTCTGCCCTCAGACCTGATTTTGAATCCTGCAACACAAAATCTCCCCGGCCGGGGACCAGCGTTAAATACCAGGTCTGGAATGAATCCGCACCACCAGGCAATTCATCAGGGTGAACCCTTGCACCGTTATTAACCTCAGGCACCTGTGCAACGACAGAGCTAAAACTGTTTATGCTCAAAAGCTCTGGTGAGATTTTCTTTCCTAATGCACTAATTACATCATCTATATTGTTTTTGGCTTGCATTACTTTTCCGCATTATGTCTATAATTTTCAATGGTGTCGGTATGACTTATTTGGCTTGTTAATGCAAGGAAAATTCGCGTTTTATCCTTTGTGAGCGCGACCAAGTTCAACATAGTGCGGCGCGGACCATTTGATGTAGTCTAACTCTTCCTTGCTCAGGTCTCGCATGAACCTTGCCGGACGCCCTGCCCAAAGCTGGCCCGTGGGTACGGTTTTTCCGGGCGTGAGTAGCGCTCCAGCTGCGAGCATGCCTCTTGTTTGCACCACAGCGCCGTCCATGACACAGGCTTGCATGCCTACAAATCCGAAATCTTCGATGCGACAGGCGTGCAGTATTGCACTGTGGCCGACTGTGACATCGTTTCCGACATATGTGCCTGAAAAGTCGGTTGTGACGTGAATGACCGATCCGTCCTGGATGTTGGTGCGTGCACCGATTTTGATATCGTTGACATCGCCGCGCAGGACGCAATTGTACCAGATATTGCTGTCTTCGCCGATTTCGACGTCCCCGACGATGCTTGCGGAGGGCGCGATGAAGGCGCTGCTTGCGATTTTAGGGTGAATGCCTTTGTACGGGAGAATGAAGTTTGCCATGCGCACACCATAAATGAAAAACGCCTCCATGGAAATCTCCAAAGAGGCGCTTTTGTAAATTTTGGTATTTTGAAAAGCGGATTAGCGCTTTGCCCACTGTTTGGTCCGACGCGCTTTGTGCTTGCCGACCTTTTTGCGTTCGACGATACGGTCGTCACGGGTCATCATGCCGGCTTTCTTCAGAGCCGGACGCAGAGCCGGTTCGAAGTTTTCCAGAGCGCGGGAAATCCCGTGGCGCACGGCACCAGCTTGACCGGACAGACCGCCACCTTTTACGGTGCACATGATGTCAAATTGACCCACGCGGTTCACAATCAAGAACGGTTGGTTCAAAATCAGGCGGTGGGTGTGACGTGAGAAGTAAACGCCTTGGTCCTTGCCGTTGACAACGACTTTACCGCTACCGGGCTTCAGCCAAACACGTGCGACAGCATCTTTACGACGGCCTGTCGCATAGGCGCGGCCCTGTGCGTCCAGTTTCGGTTCACGTTTTGCCGGGGCTTCAGCCGGAGCATCTGCCTTCTCAGCCTTTTTCTCAGTCTTGGCTTCAGCTGCCACTGCGCCGCCGAGCTCTTTCAGGTCTGTGATGGTTTCGTCTTTTTTATCAGCCATGATCTAATCGCCTTATTTCTGAATGCGTTTGTTTTTTTCGTTCATAGATGCAATATCCAGAACTTCGGGTTGCTGCGCTTCATGAGGGTGAGTTGTGCCTGCATAAACGCGCAGGTTACCGTAGACTTTACGCCCCAGAGGCCCCTTTGGCAGCATGCGCTCAACAGCTTTCTCAATGACGCGCTGTGGGTGACGACCATCGAGGATCTGACCTTTGGAGCGCTGCTTGATACCGCCCGGGTAGCCGGTGTGCCAGTAGAAAATGTCGTTTTCACGCTTGCGGCCTGTCAGTTTGACCTTTTCAGCGTTGATTACGATCACGTTATCGCCACAGTCCATGTGAGGCGTAAATTCGGGTTTGTGCTTGCCGCGCAGACGCAGGGCAATAATGCTGGCGAGACGGCCCAGAACAATGTCTTCGGCATCTACCAGAATCCACTTCTTTTCAACCTCGGAAGGCTTCGCAGAATATGTTTTCATCTGTTTTAACTTTCTGTTCTTCTTATCTATCGTCAAAAGATGCGCCTTTATGGCGAAGTTTTTCAGTAGTGTCAAGATTTTTTGTGTAAAAACAGTCGAGTAATAGCGGGGTATTATATTACCTCACCCTGCCGTCTCCTGCTTAATCCAGCTAAGAAAAGGTTCATGCCCCTCCTGAATGGGTAGCGCGACGATACATGGGCAATCATATGTGTGATGCTTCAGGATTTTTTCCTTCAGATTATTGAAGTGGCCCTGCGTTGTTTTAAAGATCGCAGCCGTTTCCTTTGAACTTACAAGCTCTTCGTTCCACCAGTAGAGTGTTTCATGAGACGGGAATATATTGGCACATGCCGCTAAACGATCATGGACAAGTAAAGAGCATATCTCCCTGGCCTGCTCCGGCGTCTCGAATGTGACGTATACAAATAGATATGGGGTTTTCATTTGTGGTCTTAATTTTTGCCGATGCAAATAAAGATAATGGTCGGAACGAGAGGATTTGAACCTCCGACCCCTTGCACCCCATAAAAAGAAATTTAACACCCACGGCACCTCATAAAATCACTAACCATCTGTTTTTCCTTTTTCTTCTTCTATATTTTGCATCATACCGCATCTTTTGGTATCGCACAATCTTAAAACATATGGCATACTGCGTGGCATACTGCATATTCGAGAAATAAAGTGAGAGAATTGCAATGCTCAATAAATTAGACCACCGATCCATACTGCAACTAGAATATAAAGACAAAGATTATACGGTAAGTGATGGAGGCAACCTTTATGTCCACGTTCGTAAGTATAGGAGAAAAGAGTGGCTTTTTCGCTATGTTTCCCCCGTCACCGGCAAAAGAAGAAATTGTGGCTTTGGCAGTTTTCCGGAAATTTCTCTTAAAGACGCCCGAAATATAGCCGGCGAGAAGCGCGCCCTGCTCGATCAAAATCTTGACCCGATTATTGAGGAACAAAAAAAGATTAAGGCAGAGATCGCTTTGCATCATGAAAACAAAGCTATTGAAAGCAATACCGTTAAAGCTGTTTTTTACGAGTGGAAAAAAGCCGAACTTAAAAATCGTAAAGACAGAGGCGAGGAGATTGAAAGATCATTTATCAAGGATGTCTTTCCCTTCTTTGACCGCAAGCCAATAAGCGAGATAGTCAGGGATGATATCAAAAAAGTTCTTGGGCGCCCCTTGAACCGTGGATCAAACAGGATGGCCAACAGGATGCTGTCTGACTTGAGGCAATTTTTTAGTTTTGCTCTGGATGAGGAATATATAGAAAAAGACCCGACTGCCCGCATGAGAAAAGATCGCGTTGGGGGAAAGGAAGAGCCGCGAACGCGTTTTCTAAGCAAGAAAGAGAGAAAAATGCTGGCTGAGATTCTCCCTGAAAGTGGCTTACAGGAAAAGTATCAACTTGCTGTCTGGATTATGCTTGCCACCGGATGCCGGGTCCAGGAATTATCAAAAACAAAATGGGAGAACATCGACTTTAGCCGGAGGATATATAAAATTCCTGCTCCGGATGCAAAAAATAAAAAGATGCATAAAGTCTATCTCTCAGATTTTGCTTTAAAGAAATTCAATGAACTTTATCAAAGACGCACTTCAGAAATATGGGCTTTTCCAAGTCGTGATGGTGAAACATATACGAACCGAAGAACAATTTCAAAACAGATTACAGACCGCCAGCAACTTGAAAACCCTATAGAGGGCCGTTGTAAAGATCATTGTAAACTGGTTTTGCCCAATGGT
The DNA here is from genome assembly GCA_020445145.1 of Alphaproteobacteria bacterium. GTDB lineage: Bacteria > Pseudomonadota > Alphaproteobacteria > Micavibrionales > Micavibrionaceae > JAGRHC01. Next base: position 265,819 of record JAGRHC010000018.1, on the reverse strand, counting down.
CACTGGACTGCCCATGACCTGAGAAGAACTGCGGCGACCACGCTTCAAGAATTAGGATTTTTTCCTCATATCGTAAAAAAATGCCTCAACCAAACTGTTGATGATCCAATCGTTCAAACATACCAACAGGCAGATTTGGAAGAGAAACAAAAGGAAGCATTTGAAAAGCTGGGAGAGTATCTGGAAGGCCTTTTCGATTAATGTTTCTTACCAGACCTGCGGCTAGCAAGAAACATTAACCGAAAAGCATTGAAGCCCCCTCCCCTCTGTTTGCTGCTAGCATTGGTTAGAAAAAGCATACCGGGATTTTAGTTGTGAAAAAATACAACCCCAAGGTTGTTTTTTGTTTGTGATTTGAAAAAATTTCCCTATCTTTTATCGCGCTATCTAGGAGGAACTGGTAAGGAGAAAAATATAAATGAGCAAGAAAAAATACCTCTTCATCATAGCCCAATGCATTTTTTTTATTTCAGCATGTACCCCTCAAGGCACAAAAAATTCGGCTGATATAAAAATTATTGAAACAATTGTTAATGGAGAAAATCTGTACATTCCCCATGCCTATTTGAAGTTTGGATACACATCTGTAGGAGATAAATCGGGATTTTTGCAGGCGTATTATCCCGGCTCTTCTCCAGTTCCCGGTGACCCAAAGGAATTATTTAAACAGGGAGAGTGGTATAAAAATGTCAGAATACTATTTACCAATTATCCTAAGCCAAACCCCCAAGGGGTATTACAGAATAATATAGAAACACAAAAAACAGATAAAACAATTGGAGAAGAATATGGCCTTGTTCATTTGACTCAGTCTGATCAAGACCAAGCATTTCATCGCGATATATGGGTTGACAGTTTTGATGATGGTTCTTTTATAAGGTGCTCTAAAAAGACGGACGCGGACGATCCGGTTCAGATATGTGAACATTTGTTTAATATTGGCCAAACCAGTCTTTCAATTTCATATGACAAAAGGCTTTTGCCTGAATGGAAATTAATAAAAAAGAATGTTTGGGCAATGTACGAGAGTTTCAAGAGCCCAAAAACAGCTATAGCTTACATCACAGAATTTTATCCTAATCCTCAAGCCCAAGGAAAAATGCGATGACCCAATCTATTAATACAACTACCCTTTCTTCAATTGCAGGAGTTACGTTTCAAGATTTTGTGAATAGCTACAATAGCGGTAATAATGTTGCGTCATCTTATTACAATGAATTAGCAAGTCAGGGAGCATCAACAGGAAATACGAGTGTAGAAAACTACGGAAAATTAGCGAGAGATGTAACGACCAATAATGGTCCCAATGGGAAGATGGGGAATGCCTATTCTGCTGCTGTTGCAGATGATAGCAATATCGATTTTTCAGTGGGCAGCAATAATTGGCTTCGTATGCAGTATGAGTTGATGCAAAATGACCTTGTCGCGAGACAAGACAGCATTCAGCAAGGAGGTACTGGCGAACTCGATTATAGCCAAACAAATCAAATTCATACTGATGCTTTTGGCGATGTTGGCTTGGGTCCAGAAGCGTTTACGCTTTACACCCCAACCAATGCTTTGGGGCAAGTTAATCATGATGTCGCTCAGGCTCTTTTTGAAGGAATGATGACCGACGCTGGTTTAGGCGATAATATGTTTATGGATGGTCTGGGATTGGACATCCTAAATGATTGGGCTGATACAACCGGTGTTGAATATTGGGATTGGTTGGGTCATGTTTTCGAGGCGATGTATGATGACCCCTCTATTCTAGGAGAAGCTGCCGGAGAAGAGTTTCAGGATTTCCTTACTCTTCTCAATAATTCGGGACAGGGGGTTTCAGATTGGCTCAATAATTTCATGAATAATGGTAGCGGAGGCCAAGATAGTAATAGCGATGGTCGATCGGATGGTGATGGCTCTACCGGGAATCCCGGCAACCCCGGTATGCCGGGCGATCCACATAATCCAGAAAATCCACAAAATCCCGGTGATCCCGGTTCGCCTCAGACACCTCAGCTTCCGAGAAGTCCGGATCAAGTTCCAGACCATAAACTTTCGCCTCTTGTTCTTGATTTAGACGGGGATGGGGTTGAACTGTATACGGTTGGTGATTACGGCACCTATTTTGATTTGAACGGGGATGGTCAGGCTACGCTTACAGGGTGGGTTGAGCCTGATGATGGGTTGTTGGCGCTGGATGTCAATGGCAATGGTTTTATTGATAATATTTTCGAACTTTTTGGCTCCGGGACAACAGATGGTTTTGCCTTGCTTGGAGCATATGACAGCAATGGGGATGGTGTCATTGGTTCCAGCGACAGTGTATTTTCAAATCTTCTGGTTTGGACCGATACGAACAGCGACGGCATATCGCAAGCCAGCGAATTGCATACTTTGAGTGAATTGGGCATTGCCTCGATATCGCTTGATGCCCTCAGACTTGCAGATCAGGAAATCTCCGGCAACAGTATTACTCATGAAGCGACCTATACATTATCCGACGGCACAGAACGCCAGATTGTTGACGCTTGGTTTGATGATGAGCCGCTTTTCAGTCAGAATGCCACGGATTATACTCTCGATATTCGCGTTGCTTTCTTGCCAACCTTGCGGGGTTATGGGCAGCTCAAAGACTTGAGCATTGCAGCGTCTATCGATAACAGTAGCGATCCTTCGAGTCTTATTGAAAAACTTACCGCTTTGTCTTCCAATATAACCTTGTCAGATGTTTTTTCTGACTGGGGTACACTTGAATCTGATACGCAAGACCTGCTTTATCGTTGGGCGGGAATTGAAAATGTTGATCCGAATGGGCGCGGACCTTATGTGGACGGGCAACATCTTGCATTTTATGAGGCTTTCAGAGGGGCAGATTTTAATCAATACGGTCATAGCGATCCGTTGCCGCAAGCAGGCTCTTTCGTTGAAGCGATATATGATTATCTTTTAACGTTCTCTACAGTTCAGCTTGTTGCCCAAACGGCTGGGCAAAATATCTTTACCGGTGCTTACTATGATGCTTATAGAGGCGGGATGAGCGGTGACCTTACTTTGTCTCAAAGCGGAATTGACGCTGTAAAAGATGAAGCGATTGCGTCCGGTGATGCTGTAAGCGTATGGACTCACTTTGCTCAATTTCTTGGATATACGGTTGGTCTGGATAATCTGTCCGTTTCTGAAATTTCAGCATTGGATAGTGCTGTTGCGGCTACAAACGATCCTGCGCTTTCCAACTGGCAAAGTGTAGAAGCCGCAATGGAAGCTTCTTTCGGTGCATTGATTCAAACACAAGATGATTGGTCAAACTTTGAGGCACCGTACGAAAATTTAACAAACGGCACATCTGGCGACGATACCATCACGGATGACAATGCGTTCGGAAATCTGAACAATGAATTCTATGGTCATGCCGGCAACGATATAATCAATGCGATGGATGGTAACGATAAAATTGATGCCGGAGACGGCAACGATACCTTAATTGGTGGAGCTGGAGACGATGTTCTTATCGGCGGTCTTGGGGACGATACTTATGTATACGATTCCGGTAACGATACAATCTCGGAGGTCGATGGTGGCGGTGTTGATGAAATCCATATTGCTGCCAGCACGGGCCTGACGCAAGCGGACTTAACGCTTTATCGGCAAGGCGATGAGTTAAATCTTCTTTTCAACAATGGTGGTTTCATCACGATTGATGGCTACAACACGACCAATGGCCGGATTGAAACTATTGTTTTTGATTATGACAGCACGCAGATCGATCTTACTGCCCTGACGAACGAAACTTTCTATGGGACAGAGGGGTTTGATGATTTTACTGCTAGCGGGCAATCTATTGAGACTCTTCTGGTCTTCGGGTATGGCGGGAATGATATATTGCGTATATCAGGAGGCAGTGGCGACGTTTATGGCGGCGATGGATATGACACTCTGATCGGGGGCGATCTTAATGACGAGTTGCATGGTGAGGCCGATGATGACTATCTTCTGGGGCAAGGCGGCGATGATACGCTAGATGGCGGCGATGGAAAAGACTCGCTGGATGGTGGCGCAGGAAATGACATATTGTCCGGTGGTAACGGGGATGACATTTTCTATTACGGGCTGGGGTATGGAAACGACCTCATCGAAAGAACCGCGTACAACAATGACAGGGTGGTTTTCAATAGCGATGTTTTGCCTGCCGATCTCGAACTTTACCGTGATGCTGCAGCACAAGGCCGGGACTTGACGTTCATTATTTCTGCAACCGGTGAACAGCTTACTGTCGAAGACATGTTTGCCAAAAACAATGTATGGCTCTATGCCATCGACAGGTTTGAATTTGCGGATGGCACGATCTGGACGAATGACTCTATTCGGTTAAAATATATTGCCGACAATACAACCTCTTCGGATGATACGACATTAGGGTTTGAGTCGGATGATGTTTTCTACAGCAGCCTTGGAAATGACACATTAACAGGCTACAGCGGCGATGACGTTTATTACTGGGGTAGCGGAGCTGGAAACGACGTGATCTATGACCAGACGCTTAATCTGAACAACGATAATCTGGGGGACCGTATTGTTTTTGAAGGCTTGAATTTCTCTGATCTCAGTTTTGCCGAGTTAAATGATGATCTGATTATTACGAATAACAACACGTCAGAAACACTTACGGTGAACAGACAATTCTACACCAATTCAAGCTACTACATCGAAGCGTTTGAATTTGCAGATGGCACCGTATTCAGTGATGCGGATGTAAGGAATCTTGTTAAAGGCACATTTATTGACGATCCTAACGCCATTAACGGAACTGATGCAGGTGAATATATTTACGGCGATCCCAATGGGGCATCAGACGACATCATCAATGGTCTTGACGGGAACGATCATATTTACGGCTACGAAGGCAATGATTTGATGGCTGGAGGTAACGGGGCTGATATTCTTTATGGCGGGAATGGCGATGATGGGTATGTCTGGTCTGTCGGTGATGAAAGCGATACGATTTATGAGGAAAGCGGAACGGATCAACTGATTGTTCATAGTGCTCAAATCGGGGATATACTCTTTGAAAAATCAGGGACATATGATCTTAAACTGGTGATCGGTTCTGAGACGATTAAGCTCGATAACCAGCTCAAATCTGACTACACCGGCAGCAACTACGATCAATACCAGATTGAAACGATGGTGCTGGATGACGGCACTGTTGTTAACCTTACCAATGACCTGACATTTAAAGGGACGGAAAGCGGCGAATATGTCTATGGCCTAAAACATGGAGATGACACGATATATGGTCTCGGCGGGAACGACACGATTTATTCGTACGATGGAAACGATACGCTGATCGGCGGCGCAGGGAACGATACGTTACGGGGGGATGATAATGACGATACCTACATCTGGTCGCCGGGGGATGGGTATGATGTGATCTACGAGGAGAGCGGGACGGATCAACTCGTTCTTCAGAATGTGTTGGAAAGCCAGATCAGGTTTGAAAAAGTTGGCAATATGGATCTTAAAATCTATATCGACTCTGAAACCATCACCGTGGATAACCAGTTTAAATCTGATTATTACAACAGCAGTCTTTATGACACAGACAGGGTCGAAACGTTGCATCTGGATAACGGGACAACAATCGATCTGATCTCCAACCTGACTTTTACGGGAACTTCCAGTAGCGACACGGTGAACGGACTGAAAAACGGCGCAGACACTTTGTCGGGGTTGGCGGGTGACGATACGCTGAACAGCTATGCCGGTGATGATGTTCTGTATGGAGGAGACGGCGCAGATACACTTTACGCAGGAAGCGGTAATGACGTTCTTTATGGCGGAACGGGCGCCGATACGCTTTACGGGGAAAGCGGTGCAGACACTTTTGTTTTTGAGCCGGATGCTTCTGTCGATACTGTTGAGGATTTCTCGGTTTCAGAAGGTGACAAGCTGGATGTTTCAGAAATCCTGAGCGGTTATGATCCGCAAAGCGATGTGATTACCGATTTTATTCAGATTACGGATAGTGGCGCAAACAGCATTCTTTCTGTTGATGTTGATGGTGGAGCTGATAACTTTGTGCAGATTGCCACATTGCTCGGCGTGACAGGGCTAACGGATGAAGTTGCGCTTGAGGCGTCGGGAACGTTGATTACAGTCTAACGGACGATCTTGAAAGCAGCGTATGACAGAAGCCAAAGAAAAACAGCCGCGTGTTCGGATCGGGTTTGTCCTGTTCTGGATTACGGCTGTTCTGCTCGTTGTGTTTTACGGTCATATTCTGTTTCTTCCGCGCAGTCCCTTTCTGCCCCGCGAGGCATCGTACTGGCCATATGAACGGCATTATCACTTCAGCTTGCGTTTTCCTTTTATTACATCCTATTTTTTGATGCTGCCTAAAGACTACGATCCGACGAAGCGCTATCCGCTAGTTATGCTTTTGCACGGGGTCAGTCGTCATATGGCTGCCGGTAAAGCCCTGGGTATGAGAGACCGGCGGGAGAAATATCCTTTTATTGCCTATATTCCGATTGCGCCGCCTGCCCATTACTGGGCCGGGACGGGCTCCTTTAGTTTCATTCCTGAAGCCTTGCCCGGCGCTATGGAGACGCTTGAGGCCCTGAAAAAGGAATATAGCATTGATGAGAACAAGGTTTACGTTACCGGTTATTCCATGGGCGGGATTGGAACCTATGCGGCTCTTGTTCGCTATCATGGCGTCTTTGCTGCTGCGGCGCCGCTGGCGTCTGCATGGGACCCTGCGCAAGCCGATCAAATCGACGATCTTCCTATCTGGGTTTTTCAGGGGGCTCAGGATACATATGCCGATCTTGATCGTACAATGGTCAAGAAAATGCGGGAGGAAGGGGTAACGGTAAAATTTACCGATTATCCTGATCGTGCGCATTATATCTGGGATGATGTGTACCGTGATGATGATTTTTGGGATTGGCTTATCGCGCAGGAGCGGTGAGTGTATTTTTATTATGCCTCATTTTTGAGGTTTTCATCTTCCTAAATTATATATTTTTAGTAATAGCGCATTGAATTTTATGCTGTTCCGTCCTACTAATCAGGATGGTCTGTTCTTATGGCAGACTGGGGCTTCATAACCCCGCTACATTCGGTTGCGTGTCCGTCATCACGTCGCTTCTCGGTTCTGACCGGGGAGCGGCGGCGTATGTCCAGACCTCACGGTTAAAGGCCGTCGCGGTCGTTAATGTAGCGGCTTATGAATCTCCGGTCACCAGAGCAAGGACGGCTCTGGTGATTTTTTATTTGGGAGATTTGATATGAAAAAATTATTGATGGTCGGAGTTTTGGCCCTGACAGGCTGTGTTACCAGCGAATACGCCGCCGAAAAAAGCGTTTGCGAGAATAAACCTAGCTGGGTCGAGTACGCCCAGTGTTCAAATAGAATGGGAGCAAAATACTACGGCGGTGATCCCCTTGAAAATGAGATGATAGCTTACCGAAATTTGTTAATTGAAAAAGTTCAAAATAAGCAAATGACGCCAGCAGAAGCGGAATATCTGCGTCAACAAAAATGGAATCAGGCCAAGCAACAATATAATACGCCGAACCACTACTCTGGCTCTGGCAATTTGAACACTGTGATCCAGCAAAATAATGACCGGATGATGGAAACCATAAGCAAACAACAAAACACCACGACACCTGCGCCAGTATATACATCACCAACCACAACAAACTGTGAACCGGACGGGTATGGTGGGATGCGATGCACAACTTATTAAGGTGTGCTGATAGGTTACATATTTTTCAGTAGTGCTTTTAGGGAGCCGCTTTTAAAAGCCGTTCTCTTGGGTGTAAATAATAACCTTGGTTTTTGATTGCGGTTTCTGCTTCTGTTTCATCTTCCAAACTTATTCCTATGCGAGCCTCTAGACCGCTTTCAAAACTTTTGAAATACGTCCAAGTTGCACCCTGTTTAGGCGTATCGGGAGGCAAGTTTTCTCCTTGATCATTATCTGTCAAAGAATACAAATTACTGTCGGCGCTATTGCTGTACACGTAAAATTTCATTAGACGTCTCTTTTTTTATAAAATTGTTGTCCTAATACCTGATTTATAAACAAACCATTATCGATTATCAAAGTTTTCAATTTAAATGTTTAGAAAGATGTTTCTTAATGTCTTCAATAATGCTTTGGCTTCCCCATACTTTGATTTCCGTTCTTTCGTATACATGCCGTGAATAATAGGCCTGCCAGTGGATTTACCACCGTGCATCCGGCAACGACCGTTTTGCATGGCTGGATTACGACAGGGTTTTCCGGTTGTTCTGGCATGTGCGCCGCATTTTGGATGATGTTCCAAAGCCAGTCTTGCCTCGTGCATGGGGTTTTTTGTTTTTAGACCATACTCCCCTGTCATTTTTTATCAGCCCCCCGTATATTTGTAGTGCCGTTTACAACGGCCTGACCACCATTTCCAATCTGAACATGCTGAACTGTTACCGTTTGCTGGCCTCCATTACGGACTTTATGAACAGTGGTTAAGCCTTTCTGGCAAACATCCATAAGTTTTGAGGCCGTGTTAATCAGTCGGCACTTCTCAATGGGGTCGCGGGTGTTTCCAGCTTCCGCCATAAGATCAAGGCTCGTGCGATGTGCCACAGCCATTTGATGCGCTATCATCTGCTCTACAGCGTTGCTTGCGCCAATGGCTTCGGCGGTATCGAGCGCCATACTCAGAACACCGTTTTTAGAGGCTAATTCGAGGCGATCCATGCTAGCCTCTGTGTTTACGCGATCAACCTTGTTGCGTGCAGGACAAATCACAGACGATTTATTTCCGATGACCTGAACAAATTCTCCGCCGACCCCCAGGGCAGGAATGTCATCCAAAATCAAATATGAATCTGCGGCATTTGCAAGATCGTCGGCAATAATCAAACTGGCCTCGTTATGCTCGGTACTTCGACCTTCCTGATCTGCAACATTATGCCGGATTTGCTCGGCGGTCAGGCTCATAGCCTGCGCTTCATCCATATTCGTTGCTTTCTTGTTAGCAGGGATTATCATTTCATGTGTCCATATATAGTTTTGGAAGGCGTTCATATCGTGGAAGATGCTCACGTTTTAATCATGAGCATCTTGCTCACCTTCCACGTTAGGAATCCTCCACACCCATGGCCCATTTTGCCCGTCTTTTTTAGGCTTAATACCAAGAGCGTCTTTGGCCCGTCGAAGTGTAGCAACAGAAATTCCCGCCTCTTCGGCTCTGGCTTTAACTTGTTTTGCTGTTCGGCCTATGATGCACTCTTCATGCAAAAATTCCTTTGCCTCCTCCAAAGCACTGCGTTCTTCGGTGTTATCATCGTAATTCAAGATATGATCGGCAGATTCCGTCACAAATTCACTCTCAAAGACAACTTTGCTTGTGTTGATGCCGGATGGAAGACTGATGGACTCAATAGAAAAGGCAAAACCAACCTTATCGTTACCTATATTATTTTTTATCGGAAGCAACAGGCGGCGATCCGGTGCTTGCTGATCTTTCGCAATGATATAAGTAGCGCGTGACGCGGCAACAAAAGCGCCCGAACCAGTTACGCGTTGTAATGCCTGCCTGGATTGTCCCTTGTTTAGGTGCGTTATCCCTAAAATTGCGGCGCCATATTTTCCCGCCAAATCAGAGAGAGGCGAAAGTAATGCTCGAATTTCAGCGTTTTTATGACTATCTGTTCCTCCTAAATAGGCGCTTATGGGATCAACGATCACAAGGATCGCCCCGCCAATCTCTTTTAAAAATGCGTCAAGATTTTGAATATCACACTTGAGATCGAAGCCTCTATCATACTCTTTTCCATCGTCATCACAGGTTTTCACTGCATCTAGCACAAAAACTTTATCTAGGTTTGCACCAACAGCCTCTAATCTTGGCCTAATAGTGTCAGCCGCATCATCTTCCGCAGATAAAAACACGACGTTTCCCTTTGGGCTTTTTGTATTTTCAACAGGCCAGCATAATCCCTTCGTTACAATGCCTGCCATAAATGCTGTAAGTTGTGATTTTCCAAGCCCTGGATCGCCTGCCAAAATTGTAAGTTTTCCTCTGGCTATGCGCTTATCCCACAGCCATTTTATAGGTTCAGCCTTAACCTCTGAAAGGCGACGATAGGAAACATTGCTTTTCGGTAGGTGCGCATTATCGATAATTTTTTTCACTTTGCTCATACTGCTTCTCCGCAGAATAGATCGTTAAAATCGCCAGCACATGAAGGAAAAGCAAGGTATGCGCTTATACGTCTAGCCGCATTTTTAGCCTTAGTCAGCCCAGGGTTTCCGTCTGTGTTAACGTCATTATCAGCACACATAATGATTTTCAGATTAGGAAATTTATTTCGGAGTGATACAGCAACGGCCTCAAGATTTCCCGCATCAAAGGCCACGACACAGGCGAACCCTGTTGCTTCATATATACTGACAGCAGTAGCATATCCTTCTGCAATGCAAAGCGTGTGCAGCGGTGTCCCTATGGCAAAATAACAGCCCTTTTTACGCCCGCTTGATAAAAACCGTTTATTACCGTCACAATCAATGAATTGCAGGCTATGGAGGTTACCAGCGTTGTCACGCATAGGAATTACAAGCAACCCCTTATAAAGCCTCAATCCGTGGCTTTTCACCTTTTTCCTTACCAAATAAGGGTGAGTATCCGATGCTCGTGACGCGAATTTCCAAATAATATGCGCCTTTTGTTGGGCAGACTTTCGGCGCTTCTCTTCCTCGATCTTGCGGGCGTTTTGAGCCTCTACCATGCGAATACGGTTTCGCTTTCGTTGTACTTGCGTCAACTCCTGATCAGACTTCGCACACCATGTTTCAGATATGCCGCGCTTCCAGCAACCATAAGCACCAGCAGGCAAGTCATCACCATAAAGCGTGTACCAGCCATTTTCCGATCCCCGCTTATCGCCTTCAACATGGAAACGATGCAACCTGCCGTCCGCTATAATCGACGTTTTCGTAAACAAGCCAGCTTTATTTATGGCTTCCATAAAGTTTAAGATTACATCCTGTTGCGTAAGGACGATATTGGTAGGTTGGGTTGGATAATTTTTTATAGCCCCATTGCGGTCGCCGACACAGGGGCTTTTCTTTTTTAAAGTGGCCATTACGCAGTCTCCAATTTTTTGAGGTCTGCACGTAACTCACCAACATTCCAAGCGGTTATTCTTGGCCCCAAATCTCTAGGCTTGGGAATCAATCCGGCTTTTACTCGTCTCCATAGTGTTGCGCTAGAGCAGGCGTATAATGCTTCTACAACAGGTTGCCTGACATGCGCCGAATCTGGCAAATGGTCGAAGTTTTTTAGGGTTTCTTGCTGTTTTTTTGATGGTTCTTGTTGCCTCATAATATCTCCTTTTCTGTTAAGAGGTTTTATGAGGCTATTATTTTCATAGAATTAAATCGGTTAATAATCCGTGCAGTAGAAGTTTATTTTTGGTTTTTACTGCTTTTCCAAATGTCTAAATCTTTTGTTTCTTCTCTCAGCCTCTCCAACTTTTGCTGTAAAGCCTGTTCAGAGGTGCTTCTTGAATAATTTGTCTGAGATAACAACGTCTGTAAAAATGGAATTATTGTTCCATAAATTTTTCCGATATTGATTGCTGATGAACCCGTATCCCAAGCCATAGGAACTTTTCCTGTAAATTCCTTATATATGCCGCAAAAACTTAAAATTAATTGGTTTGTTCGATTTTGGGTTTCCTTGTTTTTTCCTCTGCTGGAAACAGAAATCAATTTATCGGCAACCTCAAAATGCGCCTCTAATTTTTGCAATGCTGATATTGCACTTGAAAGATCAGTATCAAAAGGACGAGGAGCGCCCCAACCAATTAAGCCACTGCTTATTGCTGGGTTCTTTGACCCTTCACGTAACGCTTCAACCGCAATTTGGTCTTTATTTAATTTAGGAACAAAAGCCTCAAGCTGATGCGACTGTACTTCTTCTTGGAAAATCTCAAGAGCCTCTAGAGATGCACAAATTTTTTGATGAACATCTTTCGTGTGGGCTGTAGCTTTTGAGGGAGTTGTTCCTAATTGAGTAGGACTGGGCTTATCAAAACTTTGCTTTGCAAAATTTAGGTGCGACCAAATTTGGTTTTTGCAGCCCTCGTCTAAATCTAAAATTCTGATTACCTCATCAATAGTATTTTCAGAGAAAATAGACTTTTTTTTATAAGACGACAATTTAGAAGATACACCTATAACAAATAGCCAATGGCATACCACATGGCATACGGCGCGCGTTTTTCCGCAAAACTTAAAACAAGGAAATCTACTAACCCCTTGCTTTAAATGGTCGGAACGAGAGGATTTGA
>JAGRHC010000018.1:0-253472 GCA_020445145.1 Alphaproteobacteria bacterium | reverse complement strand
CTTGCACCCCATGCAAGTGCGCTACCAGGCTGCGCTACGTTCCGATTTCACGGGATGTGATAAACTATTCGCCTATAAAAATCAAATGGCAATCCGTGATTTTTATATCCGGCTAGTTCTCACCGCGCAAAGTTGCACGGAGGTCTTTCAACTCATCCAACACAGCGTTCAGGGTTTCGCGCTGCGCCTGACTTAGGCCGCTTGCGGGTTTCTGCTCTGCGGGCTCAGTATATTTTTGCGCAGGGGCAGAGACGGATGAAGTGCCTTCGTCTTCTTTTACAAGGACACCGGTATCTTCAAGGATTTTTTTCTTTCCTTCTTCGCGAAGAAGCTTTTGCACACCCTTGATTGTGTAGCCTTGGGTGTAGAGCAGGCAATGGATAGCCTTGAGAAACTGGACATCTTCCGGGCGATAGTAGCGTCTGCCGCCACCGCGCTTCAAGGGGCGCACTTGAGAGAATTTAGTTTCCCAGAAACGCAGAACGTGCTGCTGCACATCCAGTTCATCGGCGACTTCGCTGATGGTCCGGAAGGCTGATGCGGATTTTTTTGAACCACCAGCGCTCTTTTGAGCGGCATCAGCCGCCGCATATGTTTCAATGCCCGAGGGTTTTTGATCTGCTGAAAGCTCGCCTTGAGTAGAAATGGTCCGGTCGTCGGTCCGTCCAGTTGTTATGGTACTCATTGCAAGCCTCCTTTATTGTTGTTATGTAACAAAGGCTTATTTGCCTTTATTTATTCTTTCTTTGAGAACGTGTGACGCTCTGAATACCAAAACCTTGCGCGGTGAGATTGGTACCTCTACGCCGGTTTTCGGGTTGCGGCCGATGCGCTCGCCTTTTTCGCGGATTGTGAAACTTCCGAAAGAGGAAATTTTTACGTTATCCCCTTCAATTAGCGCCTCAGAAACCTGATCCAGCACAGCTTCCACCAGATCAGAGGATTCATTCCGTGACAGGCCAACAGACTCATATACAGCCTCAGCCAGATCCGCCCTTGTGATCGTGCGACTTTCCATTTCTAGTAACTCCATGTCATCAATGCGTTTACCCTACAACGGGTTTTTGAGCGCGTCAATCTTATGCAGTACTTTAACCACAGAAAAAATGCACGAATGTTCAAGGGGTAAGGTCTGTTTCTTCAAAGAATGATGGCCGGATTAGAACCGTGCCAGAGCAGAGCCCCATGTGATGCCGCCACCCATCGCTTCCATCAGGACCAGATTACCTCTTTTTATGCGCCCGCTTCGGACACCCTCGTCAAATGCGAGGGGGATTGAGGCTGCCGATGTATTCCCGTGTTTTTCGACGGTGAGAATGACACGTTCGATAGGCATATCAAGTTTTTTGGCTGTGGCTTCGATGATGCGAATATTGGCCTGATGCGGGACGAGCCAGTCGATTTCCTGCGCAGAGACGTTGTTGGCGGCCAGTGCATCGTTTACGGCGCCAGCCATAAATGTTACGGCATATTTGAACACTTCCCGCCCTTGCATCACGATGTGACCGCTCTGGCCTGTTGTTGCAGGGCCTCCGTCTGTGTAGAGGAGATCTCGCAATTTGCCGTCTGCGTAGAGGTGGGTTGAGAATATGCCTGTGCGTTCAGAGCCGGATTTACCTTCTTTTGCTTCGAGTATCATGGCGCCGGCGCCATCCCCGAAAAGGACACAGGTTGTACGATCTTCCCAGTTCAGGATTGAACTCATTTTTTCTGCGCCGATCACGAGAACTCTTTTGAGTTGCCCGGCCTTGATGAAGTTGTCCGCAACGCTCAGGGCATAGACAAATCCGGTGCAAACGGCCTGAACGTCAAAAGCGACACAGATCGGAACACCAAGCGCGGCCTGAACCTTTGTTGCGACAGACGGAAAGGTTTGATCGGGCGTTGTCGTTGCAACGATAATTCCGTCCAGACTTTCAGCACTTATGTTTGCAGATTCCAGTGCTTTCTGCGCCGCCTTCAGCGCCATATCAGATGTGGTTTCGTTTTCAGCAGCAAAATGGCGCTCGCGAATACCGCTGCGCTGATGGATCCATTCGTCCGTCGTATCGACTATTTTTTCCAAATCCGCGTTGGTGACGATGCGCTCGGGAAGATAGCTTCCGGTGGATAGGATGGTCGAGATTACTGGCATAATATCCGTTTACCTTTTCTAGATGATGTCTCTGGACAGGAAGGACTCTTGCCCCATGAGATCCCCGATGTCCTGTACGATTTTTTCGATGTAGCCTTGGCGCGCCAATCTCCTTGCGAGGAGAACAGCGCTTGAGAATCCTAGCGCATCGGCGCCGCCGTGGCTTTTCACACATACACCGTTTAGTCCGAGAAACACTCCGCCATTATACAGGCGCGGGTCCATTTGTTGTTTGAATTTGCGGATAGCGAAAAATGCGAGGACACTGCCTAGTATAGCCAGTGGACTTGATAGAAATGAGCTGCGGAAATAGTGGCGCGTCAGCTTGCCCACACCCTCGGCAGTTTTGAGGGCGATGTTTCCTGCATATCCGTCACTGACGACGACATCGACTGTTCCCTTCATGATGTCGTCGCCTTCGACGAAGCCATGATATTTTCCCTTGAACTCGATTTCAGAGAGGATGCGGGCCGCGTCTTTGACGTGTTCCGGGCCTTTGTTTTCTTCTGACCCTACGTTCAACAAGCCGACGGTCGGGGTATCAATTTTCTTTTGCGCTCTGGCGAATGCAGCGCCGAGAACTGCAAATTGCACGAGGTTTTCTGCATCAACCAGAACATTTGCACCCAAGTCCAGCATAATACTTGCATCTCTGATACCAGGCATAATGGATGCAATCGCCGGGCGGTGCAGGCCGGGAACTGTTTTTAAAACGATTTTGGCGATGGCCATCAAGGCGCCGGTATTTCCTGCGGAGACGACAGCCATGGCCTGCCCCTTTTGCACAGCCTCGATCGCCAGGCGCATGCTGCTGCCCTTGCTGGCGCGCAGAGCTATTGAGGGTTTATCCTCACTTTTGATCATTTTGTCCGTGTGGATGACTGTGATAATTGAGCGCAAAGAATCGCTCTGTTTTGACAGGTGGGGTGCGATCTCTTTCTCATCTCCGAAAACCAGAAATCGCATATCCGGGCGCTTCTTGTATGCAAGTTCCAGCGCAGGAATGATCTCCGCTGGCCCATGATCGCCGCCCATTGCGTCAACGGCGATGATGACCGGGTTGTCCGGTAAAATTTGCTGTGACTGGAGATCGGGCAAGGAGCGGCCCCCCGTTATTGGTGTCCTGCCTTTTTATTAGACCAAATCGTACTTGCCGTCTATGGCAGAGTTATAATTAATCGCGTGCTTCGATAACCTGACGGCCTTTGTACATGCCGCTTTTCAGGTCAATATGATGACGACGGACTGGCTCGCCTGAGTGGCTGTCTTCAACCCAGTTTGTCGTGGTCAAAGCATCGTGAGCGCGGCGCATATTGCGTTTCGACTTGGTTGTTTTTCTCTTTGGTACGGCCATGGCCCTAATCCTTTCTTAGAACGAAAAAGGGTAATACCCAAAAACTTAGCTTAGTGCAAGGAAATTATTGCAATGTTTAACCGTCTTTTCTTCCGCCACGGTCTTTCCAGTCTTTGAGCGCTGCGAAGGGGTTATTGTACTGACCTTGCTCCGCGCCTTCCTCGCCCGGCGCTTCATCATCGCCCTTTGCGTAGTGCGCTCCCGGCGCATGCGGGTAAGGGTCAAGATAAAGTGATACGTATTGTGTCACCAGTTCACCGAGATCAATTTTTCCATCGATGATCGGCTCTGGATCGTCGCTTTCTTCGAGAATCGGAGTTTCCTCTTTTTCTCTGGCTGACAGTCGGTCACGTTTGGCCTTTGCGAATGAAACGGCCTGCGCCGGATCTGAGAACCACGCATCGAAGCTTTCTTCTATATGCTCGGGGACAGGCTCTAACGTGATGACACATTTTTGTTTTATGTCTGCCTCAATCTGACCTTTGACGTGGATGACCAGACTTCCTGATGATCTTGAAAGCTCGAGTTTTGCCTCAAGCTTTTCAATACTAGAGAGGTTCAAGCGGTTGCAGAGCGCTGCAGTTTCATCTTCGGACGGTGAGATCGTGAGTCGAAGCGTTTTATCTCCGATATCATCCTCATTGATGAGGTAGGACCATTCACTCTGCATCATTTCCGTCATTCCCCAAGCCCTTTTCTGAAAACTTGATCTGCCCTGCGGCCAATTCATTTAAATCCTGTTCCTTTAAGTCTTTCACATTTTCATGAATATAAGCAACCATCTTGTCCAGTGCTTGCGGTGAAAGTTCTTTTACAGTGCCGTAAAGATTTCTGGTTAGAGCTGACTTCAAGACTTCATCTCCTTGCGTCAAACCCTCCTGATAGGCATGCATACGGCCATTGAAGGCTTTCATCATACGCTTCATATGTTTTGGGACCCCCATATCTCCGATCCCCATTTCGCGCAGCGTCTGGTCCATGTCCTTGAACATGGTATCGAACAGGGATTGGGATAGTTCGTTATAATCCGGATGGTCCATCAGCCTTTGTAAAATAAGGAAAACATGAAGCAAAAGCAGATCAAAGCGACCGTCAAATGTGTCTGGGACGGAGGCACCGATATAAAATGCAGGATTTCGTATTTGCGTGAGTGTGGCCGCATACAGCGCCAGAACTGCGTCTTCACTCGCATTCCCTTTACGTTTTAATCCCGGCATTGATTTTTCCTTCGGCCTTGTTTAATCATGAGGCACTATAATTTCATCAACAGGCAAAGAAAACCATGCACACACAGATCACAAGAGTTTTTTTCGCTTTTATTGCGCTGTTTCCTGCTCTTTTGGTTACAGCCTGCGCTCCGATGGAAGCTCAGCACGGCAATATGCTCCAGGATTATCAGATGCAAGAGATCAAGGCTGGCGTCCATACGCGCTCTGATGTGTTGCAGCTGCTCGGCTCTCCGACAACTGTTTCAACGTTTAATCCTGATGTCTGGTATTATATCGGGCAGAATACTGAAAAGCGCGGTATTCTTGACGATCAGGTTACGGAAGAGCGTATTGTAGAAGTTAAATTTGATCCTGAAGGTGTCGTTACCTCAATCGCAGATGTCGATACAAATCGTGTGGACGTGCCTTATGCTCGCGACAAAACGCCGACTCATGGAAATGATCTGACATTCACACAGCAGCTTCTGGGGAATATGGGGCGCTTTAATGCTCAGGACAAAAAGAAGTAAGTTGCGCCGTTAAATCGGTCTTTGCTGTACGACTTGCAGAAGAACATCTTGGGCGACGTCCTCACCCAGAACTTTTTGGGTAATGCTGTTCAGCCGCTTTTTAATTGCTGAGACCTGAATCACTCCACCTTTCAGAGCAGCGCGCTCATTTAGAACACCGTACATATCCTGGATGTATGCGTCTTTCAGGCGGGGAGAGAGTGTTTTTACTTTGTCAGCGGCAGAGGCATCCCCCACTTCGATTGCAACGACAAGACTAACAACTTGTGTGACACCGCTATTGTCAATAATCGGGAGAATTAGAGGATCAAGCTCGACGAAAGATGCGCCTTCGCCATGTCCGCCGCCACCATGGCTTTCTTCTTTGGCAACATGTTCGTCGCCCCCCTCTTCGCCTTCGGGAACCGACGCTTGCGCGGGCGCAAAGAAATAAAAATATGCGCCTGCTCCGCCACCGCCGAGCAGTAAAAGTGCGCCAAGAGCTATTACAATCTTTTTCATTCTTTTCCGGACCCTTCCATCGATAAATTTTACCAATGAAAGGTTAAGAACGGCTTAGGTATTGATAAAATTCAATCTAATACGGACGTATCAGACTTTTTCTCCGGTGCGGAGAAGGGTGGCGATAGAATCAAGCACGCCGTTTACGAGAGAAACTTGCTGCTTTTCGTAGAAAGCATGCGTGATATCTAAATAATCGTTGATAATCAGCGGATGGTCAATATTTCCGTGCATCAGAATTTCGCATATACCACACATCATGACAGAGCGCAGAAGAGGCTCGATATCACGCGTTTTCTCGGCGGGGACAAAGTGCCCGCCATCCTGGATCATATCCGGGGTTTCAGCGCCTGACAACTCGCCCTCAGCTTTCACATACTCTCGTCCTTTAATGTGCGCGTAAAGCATCTCATCAAGTTCGATTCTACGTTCTTCGACGCCGATCATAATTCGTTTAAACAGGGCACCATCTGCTTGTGGCAAAGGTGTGCCATCAAGGTCTTCCATTTCTGTACGGTGTTCTAGAAACTCACGGGTGATTTCGCGCGGTGATCCGCCGTTTTGCAGCATCTGGTAACAGGCCTGCACCGCCATCAGTCTTGCGGCGAGTTCCTTTGTTCCCCCTGTGTTTTTTTGAGGTGCCTGCGTCATTTTTGCGTCTCCATCAGGCATAACACCGCATCTACGGCGAAAGCGCCTTTGTTTTTTCTTTCCGGGTGTGCTCTTTCGATTGCCTGAGCCTGCGTTTCACATGTGAGGATACCGTTTCCGATCGCCAGATCATAGTGAATCGTTAAATCCATTAGGCCCCGCGCGCTCTCTCCTGCGACGATATCGTAGTGGGATGTTTGCCCACGAATAACACAGCCTAGAGCGATGTAGCCATCGTAACGGCCTGATTTAGACTTTTGTTTGATTATAGCCGGGATTTCGAGGGCACCAGGCACCGTTATTGAATCGAATTCGATGCCCTTTTGTTTCAAGGCTGCGACCGCACCCTCCAGAAGGAGATCTGAAATTTCATTATAAAAGCGAGCTTCGACGATTAGAATGCGAGACATTTAGAATACTTTTTTGTTGTCAGGTTAGTGGGCGGTAGCCTGTAATATGAAGATCATAGCCATCGAGGCCAATCACGCTCCGGTGACTGTTGGACAAGAGAACCATATTGCGCACCCCGAGATCAAGCAGGATTTGTGCTCCTATTCCGTAATCGCGTAAAACGAGACTTTTTTCATCAGCGTTTTTTGCTGATTTCAGGCGAGAGGAGAACGCATAGGGGTCTGCGGTTCGAAGAAGGACAATAACGCCGCCTTCTTTTCCTATGATTTCCATGGATTTTTGAAGTGTAGGCGATTCGCCTTTCCCCAATATGTCACCAAGAATATCCACAGCATGCATGCGTACAAGAACAGGGGTATCCTTAGATGTTATGTCACCTTTCACAAGAACGATATGCTCGGCGTAGTCTACCGTTGTTGCATAGATGTGAAGTTTAAATTCTCCACCGAAGCGGCTTTGCAATGTGTCTTCGTGGATATGACGGACCAATGTTTCTTTGCGGCGGCGGTAGGCGATCAAATCTGCGATCGAGCCAAGCTTCAGGCCATGTTTATCGGCAAACTTTACGAGGTCCGGCAGGCGCGCCATGGTGCCGTCGTCGTTCATAATTTCACAAATGACCCCTGCTCCGGAAAAGCCCGCCATTTTTGCGAGATCGACGGATGCTTCCGTGTGTCCTGCCCTGACCAGAACGCCGCCTTCGCGGGCGATCAAGGGAAATACGTGGCCGGGGGTTGCTATGTCGCCGGGACCGGTTTCGGGATTAATCGCCGTTTTAATTGTATGCGCGCGGTCTGCCGCAGATATTCCCGTTGTAACCCCTTCTTTGGCCTCAATCGAGACGGTAAAGGCGGTGCGGTGGCGGCTGTTGTCTCCGCGGCCCATCAACTCAAGACCCAGTCTTTTTGTCATGGCCTCTTCCATGGGCAGGCAAATCAGGCCTCGGCCTTCGCGCGCCATGAAATTAATGTTTTCTGCTGTCGCTTTTTCTGCTGCGACGATCAAATCGCCTTCGTTTTCACGATTTTCATCATCAACGATGATCACAGCTTTACCCACACGTACATCTGCGAGGATGTCCTCTATGGGCGCGAAGGAGAAAGGTTTATCCACGATTTTTTGTGCTTCACTCATGCGCTTTGCCCCAACATATTTTCGACGTAGCGGGCGAGTATATCGATCTCAATATTGATTTTCTCTTCAAGCCCGAGCAAACCAAGCGTTGTGTTGCTCCATGTGTGCGGAATAATATTCACGCCAAAATTACAGCCTTCCACTTCGTTCACCGTTAGCGATACGCCGTCAAGCGTGACGGACCCCTTTGGTGCGATGAAGCGTTTCAAGGTTTGCGGCACCTCGATTATGAGACGGTGAGAGTCTCCGTCCGGCTTGATCTCTTTGAGCTTCGCAATGCCATCAATATGCCCGGAGACGAAATGCCCGCCGAGGGGGTCGCCAACGCGTAAGGACGGCTCAAGATTGATTTTTGTTTCTTCTGTCCATGATCCCAGCGTTGTTTTGCCGAGCGTTTCGGCGGACGCCTCTACAAAAAAAGTTTGCTCTACGCGGTCGACAATGGTCAGGCACACGCCGGCGCAGCAGACAGAGGCGCCATCCAGCAGATGTTCCGAGGGCAGTTTGGTTTCGATGCCAAGACGCATTCCGCCGCCGGTTTTATCCGCGACGCGTACAATTCCCATATCTTGCACTAATCCTGTGAACATTGGCGGCACCCTACTCTTCTGCCGTATAGATTTCCAGCAAATCCTGCCCCAGTTTACGTGTTTTTTTAAGGTACAGACGCTCTGCCTGAATAATTTCTGTTAATTCCAAATCGCCGAAAGCCGGCCTGGCCTCTCCGCCAAGGAGCACCGGGGCGCGGTAGATATAGAGCTCGTCGTATAGATTTTCCTTTAAGAAGGCTGTGTGCACCGTAGCGCCACCTTCCACGAAAAGGCGTGTAATTCCTTCCACTGCCAATATCTTCATGACCGGGGCCAGAGCATTCTTCTTTGTTTGGAAGAGTTTTGCCCCGGCATCTGTCAGTTGTTTTTGTTTATCCGCTGGCCCGCCGGTATGGAATATCCAGAGTGGGAACTCTTTTGCCGTTTTTACCAGTTGACTCTCAAGGGATATTGTCAGTTTTGTGTCCAGTATAACTCTGACCGTTTTATGTTTGATTCCGTCCACCCTTGCGGTTAACAGAGGATTATCGGCTTTTACCGTGCCAATTCCTGCCAGCACGGCATCGTGCCGCGCGCGAAGATTTTGGACGTGACGGCGCGCGAGTGCGCCGGTAATCCATTTGCTTTGTCCGTTGGCCAGCGCGGTTTTTCCATCCAAACTACAGGCGGTTTTGAGTGTGATTAGCGGGCGCCCGGCTGTTGTTTTCAGGAAAAATCCTTTATTGAGTTCGCGTGCTTCTTTTTCCAGGACGCCGCTTGTGACATCAATTCCTGCGGCTTTCAGGATTTCTGTTCCTTTGCCATTTACGCGCGAGTCAGGGTCTTCTGAGGCGATTACGACGCGGCTTACGCCAGCCTCGGCCAATGCCAGTGCGCAAGGCGGGGTTTTTCCGGTATGGGCGCAAGGCTCCAGTGTGACATAGACAGTTGCGCCTTTTGCCTCTTTACCGACCTGCTCCAGCGCAATGGTTTCTGCATGGGGCCTGCCACCATCTGCTGTCCGCGCGGCGGCGAGAAGAACTCCGTTTTTTACGATGACGCATCCGACAGACGGGTTTGGCCAGACGCGTCCAAGCCCGTGATGCGCGAGATTGAGGGCCTGACGCATGTACTGTTTATCTGTTTCGGAAATCATGCGCGTTGCCTTTACGCCGGGTTCTTTTTTCCGGCGGGAAGTTTTAAGTCTTTTACTTCCGAAAGAAACGCGTTGAAATCTTCCGGCTTGCGGAAGTCCTTATAGACTGAGGCGAAGCGGATATAGCCCACAACATCAAGCTCTATCAAGGATTTCATGACCAAAGCGCCGATTTTTTCAGACGGGATTTCCGCCTCGCCCTGCGATTCAAGGATACGGACAATTTTATCGGCGGCCTGTTCAATTGCCTCCAATTCGATCGGGCGCTTTCGGAGAGCGACTTGCATGGAGCGAATAATTTTGTCGCGGTCGAAAGGTTGTTTGCGCCCTCCTCCTTTTACGACGGTCATTTCACGGAGCTGAACCCGTTCAAATGTTGTGAAGCGCTGCTCGCAGGCCGGGCATGAGCGGCGGCGGCGGATTGCTGAATTGTCCTCCGTCGGCCTTGAATCCTTGACTTGCGTCTCTTCATGTCCGCAAAACGGGCAGCGCATTTTCTTTTGCCTTTATTCCTCCGGGTAAATCGGGAATTTGGCGCACAACGCGTCAACTTTTGCTTTTACAGCTTTCTCGAGTGTTGCGTTGCCTTCTTCGCCGTTAGCTTTCAGGCCATCGAGGACTTCGACAATCATTTCACCGACCTGAATAAATTCTGCGACGCCGAAGCCGCGGCTTGTCGCCGCCGGTGTACCGAGGCGGACGCCTGAGGTTACCATTGGCGGCTGCGGATCGAAAGGAACGGCGTTTTTGTTACAGGTCATGCCTGCATTTTCCAGCGCTTTTTCTGTGATGGTTCCGGTCAGGTCTTTCGGGCGCAAATCAACAAGCACGATGTGGCTGTCGGTGCCGCCGGAGACGATATCCAGACCGCCTTTCTTCAATGTTTCCGCTAAAGCGCGTGCATTATCGAGAACGCCTTGCGCGTAGATTTTGAATTCAGGCTTCAGTGCCTCGCCGAAACAAACAGCTTTCCCTGCGATAACGTGCATCAACGGGCCGCCCTGGATGCCCGGGAAAATCGCGGAGTTGAGCTTTTTGTAAATCTCGAGATCATCGGTCAGAATCATTCCCCCCCGAGGACCGCGCAATGTTTTGTGGGTTGTTGTGGTTGTCACGTGTGCATGCGGGATTGGTGACGGATAAATCCCTGCAGCGATCAGACCGGCGTAGTGCGCCATGTCGACAAACAGGTAGGCTCCAACTGAATCAGCGATTTCACGGAAGCGTTTGAAGTCTATCTGACGCGGGTATGCTGATGCGCCGGCGATGATCATTTTGGGTTTGTGTTCTTTTGCGAGGCGCTCGACTTCATTGTAATCGATCAGGGCATCGCTCTCGCGGACACCGTACTGAACGGATTTAAACCATTTGCCTGACTGGTTCGGCGCAGCGCCGTGAGTCAGGTGGCCACCGCAGGCCAGAGAAAGACCGAGAATTGTATCGCCGGGCTGGAGCAGCGCCATCATGACACCCTGATTAGCTTGGGATCCGGAATTCGGCTGGACGTTTGCGTATTTGCAACCGAAGAGTTGTTTTGCGCGTTCACGGGCAAGGTCCTCGACAATGTCGACATACTCGCAGCCACCATAGTAGCGGCGGCCCGGATAACCTTCGGCGTATTTGTTGGTCAGCACAGAGCCTTGTGCCTGAAGGACGGCACGGGAAACGATGTTTTCAGATGCGATCAGTTCGATCTGGTTTTGCTGACGCTTGAGTTCCTTTTGGATAGCGGCGAAGACGTCAGAATCGGCATTTTTCAAATCCTCCGTGAAAAACCCGCTGGTTACATCCGCCATATTTTTTGCTGCCTGACTCATAGTTACTTCCTTTCCTTAATATTACCTAATTTTATCAACATGTTTCAGATAGTTTTTGAACCCTTCTCTCATGTCTTCCGCCTTCATATTTTCCTGCTATAAAGGCCTCGACAATATCGAAGGCTGTGGTTACGCCTGTCAAGCGTCCGCCAAGCGCCAGGACATTTGCATTATTGTGAAGACGCGACAGACGCGCCATCGTCACATCGGTGCAGAGCGCTGCGCGGACGGCTGGAAAGCGGTTTGCCGCTATTGAAATCCCTATACCGGAGCCACAGATCACTATCCCTCGCTCCGCCTGATTTTCCGTGATCGCGCGCGCCAGTTTGGCACCATAGTCCGGATAGTCTACTGATTCTGATGTGTTCGTTCCGAGATCAAGCCAATCCAAATTTGGAAAGTGCTCTAAAATTGCTTTCTTTAGTTCCAGTCCGGCATGATCATTTGCTATCGCTATTTTCATTTTTTAGCCTTTTCATTCCGCGGCGCGTCTTTGAGACACAATATATAGGGGGTAAAGGGCTTTTAAAGCAATAGCTACTTTTGTGTTGACATAATATTTTTCTTTTTGTATTTTCGGTCACTTAAAAAAGCGAGGTAGTAAAAACATGTCAGATAATAGTATTCGAGAAAAACTTAAGGAACTTTTTGGGATTACCTGTAGCGATAGAGAAGATGGAACAGTATCAGTTTCCTCACGATGTCTTCATACTAGAGATCCTTCGGATTTTGGCATGTACCCTTATTTGAATATTACTGTATCTGACGTCAAATCAGTTGAGGTGGCGCTAAAAAGACTTGCGGCGGCCGGACGTCTCTATGACTCTAGCGTTTCTCCTGTGACTGTAGATCAATTAGAAGAACGATTACTAAAGCCAGAACTCTAAATGTGTCCTTTCTTTTTAAGGACATATTCCAGTCGTTTTACAGCGTTTCTTTTTAAGATTGCCTCTCCGGCGCTGGCTGGACCTTGGATGGACACTTCTGTCAGGGTTGCCGTGTCCATCGCGGAAACTTTGACAATTGCGCCGAACGGCACCATTTCAATGATAATCTCACGACCTTGCAGTGGATTGTCCGACATTGCCCTTGCGGCTAGAACCCGCCACTAAAATTGGTTTGCTGAGCCCAGAAGCGCTCCAGCATTTTAAGAGTGCTGTTCAGTTCGCTCAGGCGTTCGTTTGTGATTTCCGTGCCTTCAATCATACCTTCGTGGCGCACGAACATCTCGGAAATCATCTTTCTAAGATCGATTCCCTTATCAGACAAGCGCACACGGATCGAGCGCTTGTCATGCACGGAACGCTCTTGAATGAGGTAACCGTTCTCAACCATCTTCTTGACGTTGTAGGATACATTCGAACCCAAGTAATATCCGCGGATTGTTAATTCTCCGACGGTCATTTCATCTTCGCCGACGTTGTAGAGGATCATACTCTGGACGTTGTTGATGTCCTGAATACCTTTTTTATCAAGCTCTACTTTTAGTACATCAAGGAAATAGCGGTGCAGCCGTTCGATTAGCTGAATGGATTCATAATAAGGTGTCGTCACTGTCAATTCTCCAAGCACGCCTGACAATACAGGCTACCCCGGCGTTTAGCCGGTTGTAATTATCAGGGGATCATAATAAAGATTTGCCCAAAGCTCAAAGATAATTTTTAATACGGCTGATTTAAGGAGTTGTTAAAATTATGGAACATTCTTCATTTTCTGGCTTATTTCCCTCAAACCGCTTGCGCCGCCTGAGGTCTGCGCCATGGATCAGGGATATGGTTGAAGAGAATTATGTCCGCCCCCAAGATCTCATTTTGCCTGTTTTTATCATTGAGGGGCAAGGAAACCGCGAATCTGTCACTTCGATGCCCGGCGTAGAGCGCCTTTCGATTGACCTTTTGGTTGAATCCGCGAAAGAGGCGTTTGATTTGGGTATTCCTGCGCTCGCCCTCTTCCCGGTTACACCGGCGGAGAAGAAAAGCGATGACGGGGCAGAAAGCGCGAATCCTGATAATTTGATTTGCCGCGCAACGCAGGCTTTGAAAAAGGCTTTGCCTGAAATGGGTCTTGTGACGGATGTTGCGCTTGATCCTTATACGACGCACGGGCATGACGGTCTGTTGAGGGATGGCTGTATTTTGAACGATGAAACAGTTGAGGTTTTGTGCAAGCAGGCTTTGGTACAGGCGCAAGCCGGGGCAGATATTATTGCACCCTCGGACATGATGGATGGGCGCGTAGCGAGCATTCGGCGGGCGCTGGATGGATGCGGGCTTCAAAATGCGATGATTATGGCTTATGCGGCCAAATATGCCTCGGCTTTTTACGGGCCGTTTCGCGATGCCGTTGGTTCGTCCGGTTGCCTTGGCGGCGACAAGAAGACTTATCAAATGAATCCGGCGAATACAGACGAAGCCCTGCGCGAGGTCTCTCTCGACATACAGGAAGGTGCGGATATGGTTATGGTTAAGCCCGGCCTGCCCTATCTGGATATCATTTACAGGGTTAAGAATACATTCCGGATGCCGACATTTGCCTACCATGTCAGTGGTGAGTACGCGATGTTAAAAGCAGCTTGCGCGCAAGGGTGGCTCGATTACGACAAGACTATTCTTGAGACGATGGTCTCATTTAAACGGGCCGGTGCTGACGGGATTTTGACTTATGCCGCAAAAGATGTTGCGCGCCTGGTGTCTGGTGCAAAATAATCGGTTGGCACATTTTAATATCACGCCATAAAAACTTGATTTAAACGACAAAAAAGATAACAATCAGAAGTATATAAATTCGACACTTACCTTGTTTTTCGCAAGGCGTCTTTTCTGCGTATTGATCCTGCATGAACCGGTTTGATCCTGCTTTGCTTAGCGGGGAGAGGAAGTTACCAGGCTATGAAGTTTCTCGGCATGCTTCTTGTTTTTGGCTGCACGTTTGGCGGTCTCGTTGTGGCTGCCGGATTCGAGAAAGCTATGCACCTGTTTACAGGTGCTATTCTGCCTGCCGCTCCGGGTGAAATCATTATCATTATGGGGTGCGCCGTGAGCGCATTTCTTATTGCCAACTCCATGGATGTCATTAAGGGCACAGGAAAATACTTGAGCGCTCTGGCCAAGCCGGCGGCTTACAGTAAAGCTGACTACATCGAGCAGCTTAGCATGATGTATATTGTGTTTAAACTTGTTCGCACCAAGGGGTGGCTGGCGCTTGAGCAGCATATTGAAAACCCTCATGAAAGCGCACTTTTTGAGCAGTTCCCGAAGTTTCAGCATAATCATCATGCGACGACTTTCTTGTGTGACTATTTGCGTATTATCTCGCTTGGGAACGAAAACCCTTTTGAAATGGAAGCCTTGATGGATGCGGAGATTGCCGAAATTGAGCATCATGAAGGGCATCCCGGTCATGCGGTTCAGGCGATGGCGGACGGTATTCCTGCTCTGGGGATTGTTGCTGCGGTTTTGGGGGTTATCAAGACCATGGCGTCGATTACGGAGCCACCGGAAGTTCTCGGTCACCTTATCGGCGGTGCTTTGGTCGGGACCTTTCTCGGGGTGTGGCTCTCATACGCTTTTGTTGCGCCTATTGCCGGTGCTATGTCTTCGAAGGCGCAAACTGAAATCGCGTATTACAAGTCTTTGAAAATTGGTGTTATTGCGTTTTTGAATGGCGCTGCGCCTCAGGTCGCCGTTGAATTTTCGCGCAAGACTTTATCTCACAGCGTGCAGCCGACTTTTGCAGAGCTGGAGGAGATTCTGAATGAGCTTCCTGCGCCTACGGCGTGATTTTTTAGTGTTTTGAAAGGAATGCTGTTTTGGCAGACGGCGACGAAAAAAAAGAAGACAATCAGACTATTGTCATCAAGAAGATCATTCAAGGCGGCGGCCATCACGGCGGGGCCTGGAAGGTTGCCTATGCCGACTTTGTGACGGCGATGATGGCGTTTTTTCTTCTGCTTTGGCTCTTGAACGTGACGACGGATGAGCAGAAGAATGCGATTTCCAACTATTTTGATCCTACTCATCCGAAAGTTTCTGATAGTACGAGCGGCGCAGGCGGAGTTTTGGGTGGACTGACGATGACGCCGGAAGGCGCAATGAGTTCTTCACAAAACCCTCTCACGCCTCAGCAGGTGCACCAGCAACGGCCCAGTGGTTCAAATGGGAAAAAGTCTGCTGCCTCGAAAGCGCGCGAAGAGGCGGAAGAAAAAAGCTTTAAGAGTGCCGAGGAGCAGCTTAAACAAGCCATACAAGAATCCCCGGAATTGCAGGCGCTGGCAAAGAACCTCCTTGTTGATATGACGCCCGAAGGTTTGCGTATTCAGATTGTTGATCAGGACGGCGAGTCGATGTTCCCCTCAGGGAGTGCGCGTATGTACGATAAGACGCGCAATTTGCTGGAGATGATTACGAAGATTATTCTTGATATGCCGAATGAAATCTCTGTGCGCGGGCATACGGATTCTTCCCAATATGCTGCGGGCGCACCTTATACGAACTGGGAACTTTCTGCGGACAGGGCGAATGCCTCCAGGCGCGTCATGCTAGAATCGGGCATGGTGCCGGAGCGTCTGAACAACGTCATGGGGAAGGCCGATACAGAGCCTCTTATCCCCGAAGATCCGAAGGATGCGCGTAACAGGCGCATTACAATTATTTTGCTTAAGCAGGATATTACGAACCCTCTCCCTGAAGAAGAAACGATGGAAGACGTTGCTCCTGAGGAAGAAGAGCCGTTCCAGTTTGAGGAAGAAGAAGCTGCACCTCCGCCACAGATTCCTGTCGGCACATTCAGAAAAACGCCGGGTGCTGTGGAGTTTCCTTAGGGACGGTTTTGCAGTAATTTTTAAAACCGATATCCGAACCGATTATTCTTCGGAAAACCGTTGGGTGGCAAGCGCCCAGCGGTGGCGCGTTTGGCGATCCATGGGGTGATGTCTTCAACGATGGTAGTCCCTGCCCCGTATTTGAAGTCCAGACCAGTGGCGAGGTTGAAGGTTTTGGCGTCCGATAAGCCGCCGTCTTTGAATTTTTGCAGGATTACGCCTTTGCCACGGCTCATTTCCGGGATTTCGGCGAGCGGGAAGACCAGCATTTTTCGGTTCTTGCCTATGACGGCGAGATGGTCGTGGTCTGCGGCGATGTAGGCGCACAAAGTGGCCTCGATTTTGCCGGAGACGTTTAATATCTGCTTGCCGCTCTTGGTCTGGGCGAGAACATCGTCGGAAGGGACGATGAATCCGCGGCCATCGCTGGAGGCGACGAGGATTTTTTGTCCGGCGCCGTAGATCATCATTTCGGCGATGTCGGCGTCGTTCGGGATATCCACCATCAGGCGGACAGGTTCCCCGAATCCTCGGCCTGAGGGCAGCTTGTCGCAGCCCAGCGTATAGAAACGTCCGTTGGTGGCGAAGACCAGCAGCTTGTCAGTGGTTTGCGCCTCGATCACGAACTGGCCGCGGTCGCCGTCTTTGTATTTGAATTCGGCGGCGGCGTGGCCATGACCCTTCATAGCCTTGATCCAGCCCTTTGCCGAGCAGATGATTGTGACCGGCTCTTTTTCGATCATGACTTCGTTTAGATCGACTGTAATTGGCGCCGGGGCATTTCCGACTTCTGTACGGCGTGCGCCCAGAGCTGTGTCAGGGCCGAAGAGTTCTTTAATATGCGCGATTTGCTTTTTGATTTTTGTCCACTGACGCGCTTCAGAGCCGATGAGTTTTTCGAGACTTTCTTTTTCTTTCGTTAGCGCGTCATGTTCTGTACGGATTTCCATTTCTTCAAGCTTGTGCAAGCGGCGCAGACGGAGGTTCAGGATGGCTTCGGCCTGCACATCTGTTAGCTTGAAGGTATCCATCAATTTTTGTTTCGGTTCGTCTTCGAAGCGGATGATACGGATGACCTCGTCGATGTTGAGGTAGACGATCAGGTAGCCTTCGAGGACTTCGAGGCGGTGAAGGACTTTTTCCAATCTGAATTGTGAACGGCGGACAAGAACTTCCTGCTGGTGATCGAGCCAGCATTGCAGAGCTTCCTTGATGTTCATGACGCGCGGAACAAGGCCGCCCTCAAGGACGTTCAGGTTCATGTTGAAGCGGGTTTCAAGGTCGCAGTTGCGGTAGAGCGCCTCCATCAGGAGTTCCGGCTCGACATTGCGGCTTTTGGGCACGAGGACGAGGCGGATATCCTCGGCGCTCTCGTCGCGGACATCGTCCAGCATCGGAAGCTTGCGCGCGTTGACCAGTTCAGCGATTTTCTCGATGAGTTTTGATTTTTGGACCTGATATGGGATTTCCGTGACGATGATCTGGTATTGGCCCTGCTTCAGTTCTTCCTTGTGCCATTTGGCGCGAATGCGAAACGCCCCCTTGCCGGTTTCGTAGGCGGCGATGATATCTTCTTTTTTCTCAACGAGGGTGCCGCCTGTGGGCATATCGGGTCCGAGAACATGCTCACAGATTTCTGCGATCGTTGGGTCTTTTTCGAGCATCAGCTCCATCGCGCTACAGAGTTCTGCGACGTTATGTGGCGGGATATTGGTGGCCATGCCGACCGCGATCCCGCTGGAGCCGTTGGCCAGCAGGTTTGGGAAGCCGCCGGGAAGAACAATCGGTTCACTTTCCGAACCGTCATAGGTCGGGCGGAAATCGACAGCATCTTCCTCGATTCCATCAAGCAGCATCAGGGCAACATCGGTCAGGCGTGCTTCGGTGTATCGCATCGCGGCGGCGTTATCGCCGTCGATGTTCCCGAAGTTGCCTTGCCCGTCTACCAGCGGGTATCTCTGCGCAAAGTCCTGCGCGAGGCGGACCATGGCATCGTATACGGCTGTGTCGCCATGAGGGTGGAATTTACCGATGACGTCCCCGACGACGCGGGCGGATTTCTTCGGGCTTTGATTCGGGTTGAGTTTGAGCTGGTACATCGCATACATGAGGCGGCGGTGCACAGGCTTGAGGCCATCGCGCACATCTGGCAGCGAGCGGCTCATAATGGTGGAAAGCGCATAGGAGAGATAGCGTTCCGAGAGAATCTCGCGGAGCGGCTGGTCGATGACTTCGTGGACGGTTTCCTTATTTTGCGCCATTTTCTATCCTGTTTGGACCTTTGAGCCTTCTGTTTTGGCAAAACGCTCTGCAAAACGCAAGTGCAACCTTTGCCTTGCTTCCGGAACACCATGGCTGTGATGCGTAAAAACCCAATGCTCGAGAAAATAGTAGGTCAGGTTTAAACCGATGAGGATATCTTCGCTTTCGGCGGGGCCGCTGTTGGGTTTTAAAAAGCCGGGTAGCGGGAGAAGCTTGTCCTTATAGGGTTCGCCGGCTTCGTAGCTGACCGCCCTGCCCGTTTTGGGGCTGACGTAGGCAAGCGCTTGATTACTGCCGCCGCCCGCGCATTTTGTGAGATCTAGTGAAAATCCCAATTCCTTGAGCAGCGCGATTTCCCACATGATATAGGCTGCGGCCCAGATGTCACTGTCTAGAATATCCAGAAGGGCCATGAAGCCATGGTACAGACCTGGATGTGTTTCTCTCTCCGGCAGTGCCGCATCGCACAGGGCGCAGGCCGATTGCAGCGCTGCGAGTTTCATGGCGTCATCCATAACTCTTGCCGCTGTGCCGCGCGCGAGTTCGAGGGTGTATGCGCCAAGGTTTCCTTCTACGCGCGAGGACCACTGGGCATCAACGATATTTCCGGCCTCCAGCGTGCCACGATTTTTTGTGGAAAACGCACCGCGCACATAACCGCAGGCACGGCCCTCTTTTTCTGTGAGTAATGAGACAACAGCGCCGTTCTCACCGTGACGGCGCGCTGATAATACGATTCCCTGATCTTGCCATTGTTCCATGCTTGTAGCAGTATGCATTTTAATCATCTTGAAGGGAAGGTTTTGCCATGGCGCATAGAACCAAAATCGGGGTTGTCGGAGCTGGGGCGATCGGAAGCGCGGTTTGTAAGACACTGATCTCGGCCGAAGGCATC
This sequence comes from Alphaproteobacteria bacterium, assembly GCA_020445145.1. Classification (GTDB taxonomy): domain Bacteria; phylum Pseudomonadota; class Alphaproteobacteria; order Micavibrionales; family Micavibrionaceae; genus JAGRHC01. The sequence goes on along the minus strand of JAGRHC010000018.1, from coordinate 234,070 downwards.
AAGGGGTTTAGCCTTCAGTGCATTTCCGATCCTCAGGTTACCCGAAATTTCGGTGTTCCAAATCTGGATGTTGATGCTCTCATTGCGCAATGCGACCTGATTGTTGAATGCTTGCCTGCGAAAATCGTGCCGCGCCTTGCCCGGAAAGTTTTTGATTCGGGGAAAGATATGATTGTGATCAGCGCGGCCTCTCTTCTGGTTTATCCGGAAATTCTGGAATGGCAGAAAAATTCGGCAAGCAGGATTTTTGTTCCCTCCGGTGCGCTTTGCGGCATTGATGGCGTTAAGGCGATGAAAGAGCTGGGTATTAAAAGCAGCAAAATCGCGACAACAAAACCGCCAAAAGGATTTGCAGGCGCGCCTTATGTCGAGGAAAACCAAATTGATCTTGAAGGGATTACCGAGAAGACCTGTATTTTTTCCGGAAATGCGCTGGCGGCTGCGAAAGGATTTCCGGCGAATATCAATGTTGCGGCGACGCTTAGTCTTGCGGGGATTGGCCCGGATAACACTCAGGTGGAAATCTGGGCTGACCCTGCCGCGAAAGGGAATGCGCATGAGGTGACTGTGCAAAGTGCGTATTCTACTCTGAATGCGCGGATTGAAAACATGCCTGATCCTGCCAATCCTAAAAGCTCTATTCTGGCTGCGCAGAGCATTGTTGCGACGTTGCGTGACAGGACAAATGCCATTGCCGTATCTTAATGGAACGAAATGAGGTCACTATGATTCCTTCAAAAGCTTTTTATATGATCCGGCACGGTGAAACCGAGGCGAATGCTGCGCGGATCATGGCGGGTAGCATGGATACGCCGCTTACGGAAAAAGGTCGCCTTCAGGCCAAAGATGTGCAACGGGTTGTTGAAAATCTTGAAATCAAACCGCAAACCCTTGTTCATAGTCATCTTAGCCGTGCGAGAGATACGGCCCGAATTATTAATGAGGTTCTTGGTGCCCCTATGTATGAGAATCCTGATTTAGGGGAGTTTCATGCGGGGGAATGGGAAGGTGTTCCTTATGAGGAGTGCAATCGCATCTTTTACGGGTGGGAAACACCTCCGGGTGGAGAGACGCCTGATGAATTTACCAATCGTATCCAGCGCGGAAAATCTCATTCTCTGGAAAGTTATGACGGGCCGGTTTTGATTGTTTGTCATGGCGGTGTCTTTCGGGGATTTGGCCGGATTTACGGGCTTGATGTTCCAGGCGTTTTTAAAAACTGCCATCTCTACGAATTCCAGCCCGATCCGGATAACAGCGTTTTTCCCTGGCGCGTGTGGTCTTACGGGTTTGATCAGGAGGACTTTCGCGAGGAAAGTTCTGTTTTTCGCGATGCTATCCAAGCCAAGGCCTGCGCCTAGTTTTTTATGTTTCTATCTTGCTGTGTTTATGGCTTGGTAGGTTTTTATGGCTTGCGCTGTTTCGGAGACATCATGGATGCGCAAGATATCGGCGCCGTTTTCAATGCCCCAAAGGGCCGCTGCGATTGAACCGGGCAGACGATCTGAGGCCTCTTCGTTGTTAGAAATCGCGGCGATAAATCGTTTTCGGGATACACCTAGAAGGACCGGCAAATTAAAGCGCTTCAATTCCTTCAAGTTTTTGATGAGTGTCAGATTGTGTTCTACGGTTTTCCCGAAACCAATTCCGGGATCGAGGATAATTTGTTCTGTTTTAATTCCTGCTTTGGCACAAATGTCTAATCTTTGTTCAAAAAACCTCAGGACCTCGACCAGGACATCGTCGTAGTGCGGCGCGCTTTGCATGGTTTGCGGCTGTCCTTGCATATGCATTAGGCAAACCGGTGCGCCGGATTGCGCGATGATATCAATGGATTTCGGATTATGCATCAGGGCGCTGATGTCATTGATTATATCTGCACCGGCGGCTAGTGCTGCCTCCATTGTGCGCGCGTTCCGGGTATCCACCGAGAGCAAGGCTCCACTTTTTTTCAGGCCCTCTATGACAGGAATAACGCGCCGAAGTTCCTCCTCCACATCGACGGCCTGCGCGCCGGGGCGGGTTGATTCACCGCCGATATCAAGAATTTTTGCGCCCTGCCCGGCCTGCGCCATGCCGTGCGCGATGGCTTTATCCGTTGATATAAACATCCCGCCATCGGAGAAACTGTCCGGCGTGACGTTTACAATTCCCATCAACGCCGGAGCGTCTATCAATAGATTTTTTAATTTATGATCCATAGGATAGTTTTTCCACAGGGATGAGGGAAATATCAAGCGCCTTGATATCCTGACCTTCCGGCAAACCTTTGATCATTTGGCCCACAGTTTTATCCAGAACCGGGTGAACCCAATCCGGTGCAATTTCCTTTAGGGGGTGCAGGACAAACGCACGCTCGTGTAATCTTGGGTGAGGAATATGCAGTGCGTCCGTTTGTTTCAGGTCATTGTAAGCTAGAAGGTCCAGGTCAATGACGCGGGGATCGTTTCTTATTTCGCGCACACGGCCAAAATCATGCTCAATTCGGTGAAGGGCTTTTATCAGCTCTTCCGGCGACAAGCTGGTTTCAACGCGGCAGACTGCGTTTTTGTACCAGGGCTGATCCGACACGGGCACCGGTGCAGATATGTATATCCGGGAGGCAGAAATTGCCGGAAACCCCAACCTGGCGAATTCCGGCATGCAGGCCTGAAGGGTTTGTTCCGGTGTGCCATAGCGGCTGGGCAGATTTGCGCCGAGACCTATCAGGATCACTTTTGTTTCTCACTTCTCATAAGCAACGGGGCCAAAGATGGCCCCGGAACCATATCTTCAAATTTCTAAATCCTTACCAGCTTCTTACAGAACCAGTATCAACATGGACAAAGTTGCTGTTCGGGTAGTAGCCGACACCACCAGCCTTCAGGGTTTTGGCTGTGTTGCGGAGCTTGCTTGTGTTGCGCCCCGGAACGCGGAAGTCAATGGCCTGCCCGTACATGTGGAAGGAATTTTTAGCAACGCCAGTGCCAGTGTGACGCAGCATCGCATTCGTTTTTGGGCTACGGTAGCCTGAGAGTGTCTCGTACCCTTCCGTCAGGCCCATTTTTTTATGGATTAGCGCCAAAATATCGATTGTGTGTGGGTCCATCGGGAAAACTTCTTCTGTGCGAAAATCCCGCAACACATAGTTAATACGTTCAAAAGCTTCGGGCAAATAACGGTCGCCCACACGATAGACACCGGAAAAACTTTCCCCGGTATGGGAATGACGGAAAGATATTTTCCATGAATCGTAATTTGATTTTGCCCAGGCATTACGGGCTGGGACCAGAGGAACGATTGCACCAAGCAATCCGGTCAGCCCCATTTTCAGAATATCGCGGCGATCTACATTCAAGCGCTGGCTGGTGATTTCAGGAAGCATTAAATCTTCAAGCATTGAAAAACCTCTCGGTTACAAGTTACACAATACGATTTCCATTTTCTCATATTGAAAACACAACCAGCTCTACCGTTACGATAAAAAATCACCCAAAATTTATTTATGATAAATCGTACAAAGCAAGTTCTGTACCAGAAAAAAAACGCGGCGTAAATCCGCAAGAGAACAAAGAATCAGCGCGAGAGCTCGGCTAGATATCTTTCAGTGTAGTCCAGTTTCGGGATTCCGTCAATGGTTTTAAGGGCCTGCAGGAGTTTCTTGTCACGGTCATAAATATCTTCGCCGTATAAAATTTTTCCATCTCCGCCAACCCATGCCGTGTAATAAAGCAGGAAAACAGGTATTTTTTCACGAATTGCAATGTCTTTGGTTTTGCCACTTTTCAAGATCTGGTGCATTTTTTCATTGGACCAATCCGTCTCACGCGCCATGACAAAGTCGGCCATTTTTTCCGGGTAGCGCATACGAACGCATCCTGATGATTGTGTTCGCTCTAATGCACTGAATAGTTCAGGGTGGTTTGTATCGTGTAAATAGACGTCGTATCTGTTCGGCATCAAAATACGGATACGGCCCAGAGGGTTATTGTCCCCTGCCATTTGAACAAACCGAAGCGCCTTTGCCTGATTCAGACTTACGTTGTTCCAGTCTATAGAAGCTGGATCAAGCGTTTGCGAGTCCGGCTTGTATCCGTCATAGATTTCCATCCCTTTATCCGCGAGATAGTTGGGATCTTCTCTTAATTTCGGAAGGATATCCTCTTCCAATATTGTCGGGGGGACTGTCCATTGAGGATTGAAACGGACGCCTGAGATCAGCGTCCTGAATGGCGGTGTCGGGCGCTCTGCTCTTCCAACCACAACAGGCATCTCGACCTTTACTTTCCCATCCTCGATCGCCCAGAGCGTTGCTGAGGGTAAGTTTACGACGACGAAACGGTCTGGCTTATCGTCACTGAGCCAGCGTAGGCGTTCCATGTTGACGATAATTTGTAAGATTTTATCTTTGCGTCCCTTATTCAGCGCCTCGATCGTTTGAGGCCCGATGACACTGTCAGCGGAAAGGCCATTTTTTGCCTGAAAAGCGATGACAGCAGAAACCAGCGCGTCATCATATGTATACGAGCGAACCTGCTCTACCTCGGGAAGCCCTAGTTTTTCTCTGATCTTTGGAATTGCACCGTTCCCTCTTCCGGGGCGGATGATTCCTTCGATGTGAATTGGCTTGAACGTCTCCGGTGAAGCTGCTTCCGCCTTTAAGAGTGACAATAACTCTGACTTCATCGTTTGATAGGTTTGCCCCTTTGGCTCTAGTCCGCTTAAAAGACTTGTTATGTTCGCACCGTCTTTTAGAAATCCCAGCGCCTGCGACGGGGTTACCGGCGTTCGCCAGTCTGATGCGTCCAACCCTAGCTCCTCAGGCTTTATGCGCATTCCGCTCATGTCGCGGACGTAGTGCACGTAAGCGTCGCTTAGTAATAGCTCGAGATTTAAAAGTATTCTGTCCTCTGCTTCATTATCTTGATTTTTTTTGCGGCTTTTTGTTTTCTCCAGAAGAGATTGTATGGACTGAACATGATAGGCCGCAGGGTTCAAACCCTCCACCCATGATCTTTCCAGAATTTTCAGAAGTTCGTTGCCTTGGCTGTTCAGGCGACCTTTTTTAATCCAGAATGGCGCTCCATCACGCACTGTATAGAATTCATCCAGTGCGTCACTATCCAGCAAGACAACACTGTCCTTATCGCCCTGTGCGAAAGCGTACTGGCCGCACAATGCGGTGAAAACCAAGACAACACACAGACAGAGCCGGTAAAAAAGTTTTGATAGAGGACGCATGGCGTCAGTCTACAAGACTCACTTACCGGCTTGCCAGATCGAAGGACTGGGGAAACTTATAAATCCACAAAAATGTGCGTTTCGTCCTTTGCGCCCGGGTGCGTTACGGCGCCATCTCTGGCAGGGCCGACAAGCTGTGCGTATTTCCAAAGCGCGCCGGAATTGTAGTTCGTTTTGCGCGGAGCCCATTGTTTACGGCGTTCATCGAGTTCCTCATCCGAAACCATAACATCCAGCGTGCCTTTTTCGGCGTCGATGCGTATCATATCTCCATCTTTAATCAGCCCAATAGGCCCTCCGGCTTGTGCTTCCGGCCCGACGTGACCGATACAGAACCCACGCGTTCCGCCCGAGAAACGGCCATCTGTGATCAGGGCGACTTTACCGCCTGTCCCTTGCCCGTAGAGGGCCGCAGTGGTAGAGAGCATTTCACGCATTCCGGGGCCTCCCTTTGGGCCTTCGTAGCGGATTACGAGAACGTCTCCCTCGTTGTACTGGCGGTTTTGCACAGCATTAAAGCAAGCCTCTTCGCCGTCGAAAACGCGTGCGGGGCCTTCGAAAACCAGTTCCGTCAGTCCTGCGATTTTTACAATCGCGCCTTCCGGCGCCAGATTACCTTTCAGGCCGACAACGCCGCCTGTCGGGTAGATCGGGTTTTTGACCGGGTAGACGACGTCCTGATTTTCCGGCAGCTTTACGCCCTCGAGGTTTTCGGCAAGGGTTTTACCTGTCACTGTGATGCAGTCGCCGTGGAGATAGCCATTATCGAGCAACTCTTTCAAGACAACACCAACACCGCCGACATCGAACAAGTCCTTGGCTACATATTTACCGCCTGGACGCAGGTTTGCGATGTAAGGTGTGCGCTTGAAGACTTCAGCGACATCAAACAGATTGAAGTCAATTCCGGCTTCGTGTGCTAGAGCCGGCAGGTGAAGCGCTGCGTTGGTTGATCCGCCCGTAGCGGCAACGATCGCGGCTGCATTCTCAAGGCTTTTTCTGGTGACAATATCACGTGGACGCGGACCGCCGCGTTTGATTAGTTCAACAACGGCAGCTCCGGAAGCTGCAGCGTATTCATCGCGGCTTTCGTACGGAGCTGGCGCTCCTGCGGAATTGGGAAGTGCCAGACCGATGGCCTCGGAGACACAGGCCATGGTGTTTGCAGTAAACTGACCGCCGCATGCTCCTGCGCTCGGGCAGGCAACACATTCCAGCTCATGCAGATCGTCATCCGAGATCTGGCCGGTGGCATGCTGGCCGACGGCTTCAAATACGTTTACAACGTCTACATCCTTGCCGCGGAACTTGCCGGGCAGAATGGTGCCGCCGTACATGAATACCGAGGGGACGTTCAGGCGGACCATGACCATCATCATACCGGGAAGCGATTTATCGCAGCCCGCGAGCCCTACAAGCGCGTCATAGCAATGGCCGCGCATCGTGAGTTCAACAGAGTCCGCAATCACATCGCGAGAGACCAGTGAGGAGCGCATGCCTTCATGGCCCATCGCTATGCCGTCTGTGACGGTAATCGTTGTAAATTCACGGGGGGTGGCGCCATTTTCAGAGACGCCTTTTTTGACGGCCTGCGCCTGACGGCTCAAGGCAATGTTACAAGGGGCAGCCTCGTTCCAACAGGTTGCAACGCCGACGAGGGGCTGGTGAATTTCTTCCTCTGTCATGCCCATAGCGTAGTAGTAAGAGCGGTGCGGCGCAGATTTTGGGCCTTCCGTCACATAGCGGCTTACAAGTTTCGATTTATCCCAACCTGTGGGGTGTTCTTTTTTCGGGTCAAAAGCCATGTTGCCACCTATTGTCTAAAGTCATGAAAATACGCCGGACCGATGCTTTACGGACGCAGGCTGTGGCTAGAAATAAAATGTTTTGGATACAAACTCAAGGCTGGATCAAGAAAAAACTACTTTGACCGAGACTTCTTTCCTTTACCGTTTTTGGAATTATCTTTTTCATCTTCATCCCGTTCGGCTTTCAGGTTTTCTTCGACCTCTTCATTCCCCTCTTCGGCAAGAACCATTTCGTTATAGAAACGGCGGAATGATTCTGCATTGGCGATATAAGGGATTCGTATGACTCTTTGGCCTGTGCCCATTACGACGACATTGGCATATCCAAAAAGATGGCCCGGCAGCATGCGTTCAAGGTCAATACTTTCTATTTTGCTTAGACGAATATCAACGACATCCATTTGCAGCAAGCCATAACGAGCAAGAACGCGTTTATTCGTTACGGCTAACAAAAGGTAATGCTGAATAAGTACTGTAATGCACAAGGAAATCAGGCCTACGAATCCAAATATCAAACCGAACATCGGAACATAGAGGCTTACAAACATTGCAAAAAGCAGTATAACAACAGGCTTCCAATATATTGCGCCGTGAAGTTTCCCAACCAGAAGCACCTCTTCGCCACTGACGAGCATCCTGTGAATTTCCTTGGCCTGAAACGTTCCAGATCCATTCTTAAACGATGACTTTGCTTTTTCTTGTGTCGTGGTCATAAGGATTTCGCTTTCTCGATTGCACGCCGAAATGCGATCGGATCATCAATTGTTGGTAATAGCACTTCCCCTACCCCCATGCCGCGGACCATTACACGTCCAAAGTTGAAGATACGCCCCAGAATACTCTGAAAGACGTTTACACCTTCGATGCGGTCAATGTTAATTTCCCCGACCTGACGGGCAACGAGGCCGCGCTTGTAGATTAGCCTGTTGGTCGTAACGGCGATTTCTGTTGTTGCTTTCACAATCATCATACCGGCGAATCTCAGGAGCCCGAATACGAAGACCAGAAAAGAAAAAGCCCGGATTGCCGGGTGAAGAATTCGGACGGATTCCAGAACGGTTACGTCCTGATGAATAAATCCCATATACATGTACGCGTAAACGGCAGCGACAATAACGAGTATGCTTCCCACAAGCCCCCAGAAGATCGCCATAAAGGCGCCCACAGTGTACATCCAGTGGAATTTACCTATGTGGACCAGTTCTTCGTCGGGAGCGAGGGATTGTTGTACGTAGAGCATTGGTGACGTGTCACTTTCAGTGTTATTTATACTTTACTTTGTTTTAGAAGAACTGCCGTTTCACGACTACTCCCGCACCTATTTTATCGCTGAATAGATTTCGCTGCAAGATTGAAGGTATCTTCCATACGCAAATATTTGCAGAAAAAACAAAAGAATACTTCTTTGGTTCCCCTATTTAGTCTCCAAAAGATATCCCTAATGCCCTTGCGGTTCGAACGAGGACACCATCTGTTGCAACCGTATAGCATTCTTTTATGGCATCTTCTATTGCGACATCTGTTACATCGCGGTTTTGCCAGGCCACCATGCGACCATGATCGCCGCGGGCCAGCACCTCGACAGCTTTTGCGCCCATGGCAGAGGCGAGAAGGCGATCGTTATAGGTTGGCGCCGCGCCGCGCTGAACATGCCCGAGAACGGTTACACGGGTTTCGGAACCTGTTGCGTTTGCAATCTGGACCCCCAGATATTCCGCTATGCCGCCGTAGCGTGTTTCACCGCCGTGATAGACCACTTCATGCTTTCTGCCATCCGGTGTGCGGACGGCTTCCGAGACAATGACCAGAGCAAAGTTTCTACCGCTTTCTTTTACTTCTGTTATTTTGGAGGCGATATTTTCGATTGTGTATGGAATTTCAGGAATCAGAATGACATCTGCTCCGCCCGCAATTCCCGCTGCGACGGCGATGTGACCTGCATCACGTCCCATGACCTCCAGGAGCATAACACGGTCGTGACTTGCTGCTGTCGGCTGCAGGCGATCAAGCGCTTCTGTCGCGACAGAGACGGCCGTATCAAACCCTACGGAGAAATCCGTCAGGCCAACATCGTTGTCGATTGTCTTGGGTACGCCAACAAATTTGAGATCGCCTTTTTTAACTAATTTATCGAGAATAGCAAAACTGCCATCGCCGCCAATCCCGATCACAGAATCGACGCCCAGCTCTTTTAAGGCGGCGATCAACTCATCGGATCTATCCAGGGTTCTTCCATCATCCATTTTGTATTCAAACGGGTTTCTGGAATTTGTTGTCCCAAGCACAGTTCCACCGAGACGCATGACTGTTCCATCAAAATCATCAGGTTTTAGAATTCTCCATCTCGGAGGGCTCTCCAACAAACCGGCCGTTCCATTTTCAATTCCAATTATTTCCCATCCAAGCGCTGTTGCACTCAGAACTGCAGCGCGCATGACGGCATTTAATCCTGCACAGTCACCGCCACTGGTTAGAATGGCTACACGTTTTTTACTCATTTTCCGATGATACTCCCGTTGATTCCTTAGGCGATTCACCCTCTATTACTATCACACCAGCGCTCGCCCGGCAGCCCCCACATTGAAATTCCACGCTACGCCCCTCTATTTTTTTGCTTTTCTTGGGGTTTTATGTTACCTAACAGGCGATTATGTGATAGAATTTATGCCTTGGTTAATTAGAAATTGCGCGATTTAACGTACATGGAAGATCAGGACGAACTGAAACTCAGACTCGCTGAATATAAAAGCGAGCATAAGGCGCTTGACGTTCTTATTGAGCACGCGACGTCAGGTGACAAGCCGATCAATCTTTTGCAGATGCAGCAGCTTAAGAAGAAAAAGCTCTGGCTGAAAGATATGATTCAGAAGCTTGAGAGCGCTCTTATTGACGATATTATTGCTTAGTTTTAGCGCGCGGGAATTCTAAAGGGTATATTTTTTGTCTGAACTGGGTAACACATTTACTTATCGCGCTGATGTCGTTCGCGTCCATGATGATGGCACAGCGGATGTTAGGCTCTCTCCCTCCCTTCAAACGCACCCTAATAATCTTGGTAGAGCCTCATCTGTTGTTGATGGGGAGAGAATGCCCATAACCATATTATTTTCAAACTCGATCGGGGTTGTAAAAATTGATAATTCGCGGCGTTTTTGTGCTGGCGATAGATTTATGTTAGAGGTTGAGCCTCGCCCTAACAGTGAGCTTATGGGATAAACTCCCTTACCTGTTGATTTAAATATATTTAATTGGTACCAAACGCCCCATAGAGATAATAAACGGAGGCAATCGTGACAGGAAAAAGACCAAGTATTTCCAATAGTTTTCGAGCAACAGTTACGAGGCTTGGGTCTGATGGCATAGTCGCACATTTACAGGTCTCTCCTGCCTCGGGTCTAGATGTTAGCCGATTAGGACACACCCAAGTCAAGGTGGGGGATAACGCTCCGGTTGATGTTCAAGTTCTTGTTTGCGAACGACAAGGCAATAGTGCTGATGTGGTTATTTACAACCCTGACAAGAAATTAAAACAAGGGGACTATGTAGAACTTACAACTTGCCTGCCTTAGTTGTTTTGTTCTGTGACTCTCTATTAAAAACCGATTGCGTGATCATATTGTTTTTCTTATAAGGTTCATATGACACATTCCGATGCACATCCCCTCGTTGGCGTTATTATGGGTTCCCAGTCCGACTGGGAGACGATGAGCCATGCACATGATATTTTGCATGAGCTCGGCGTGGCGCATGAGTGCAAAATCGTTTCTGCTCACCGTACACCTGAGCGCTTGTATGAGTATGCAAAGGGCGCGAAGAGCCGTGGCCTTAAAGTTATTATCGCAGGGGCTGGCGGAGCGGCCCATCTTCCGGGCATGGCGGCAAGCCTGACGCAGTTGCCTGTTCTTGGGGTGCCTGTAAAAAGCAAGGCGCTAAAAGGAATGGATAGTCTTTTGTCGATTGTCCAGATGCCGGGCGGCGTTCCGGTCGGGACGCTTGCGATCGGTCCAGCCGGTGCAAAGAATGCGGCGTTGCTTGCGGCCTCTATTCTAGCACTGTCAGATTCAGGTTTGGCACAGCGCCTTGATGATTTACGGGAAAAACAAACGCAAAGTGTTGCTGAAAACCCTGACGGGTGATAAATCCTTTTTCATGACTGATACAAAGATACTTGGCATTCTGGGCGGCGGACAACTGGGCCGCATGAGCGCGTTGGCGGCGGCCCGTCTCGGGATTCCCGTGATTATTTTCTGTCCAGAGGTTGATTGCCCGGCTTCTTATGTGGTGCGCGAGACGATTTATGCGTCCTATGATGACCTGACGGCGCTGGAAAAATTTTCCGAAAAAGTTGATTTTATCTCTTATGAGTTCGAAAATATCCCTGTTGAAACAATTGATTACCTTGAAAAACTAAAACCGGGATCTGTGCGGCCCGGACGGCAGTTGCTGGATGTCTCTCAAGATCGTATCCGTGAGAAGTCCTACTTAAATAGTCTGGGAATCGAGACCGCGCAGTGGGCGGCTTTTGAGGGGCTTGAGGCGTTAGAAAAAACTCTTCATTCCTGGGCAGCAAAGGCTTTTGTAGCCAAGACGGTGCGTTTTGGATATGACGGCAAAGGCCAGATTTTCTGCTCTGCGCAAGGCATTGCAAATAATCCTGATTTTCAAGATTTTTTGATGCGTCATGACGGGCAGGCTTTGATTATTGAGGAGGCTGTAGATTTTTCGGATGAGGTTTCCGTGATTATAGCGCGGGATATTAATGGAAAAACAGCGCTTTACGGCCCAATGCTGAACGAGCACAAGCATCATATTCTTCACCGGACAACTGTTCCTGCCCCCTTCCCGCCAGCCCTCGCTTCAAACGCTTTTTCTATGGCGGAAAAACTTGCGGAGGGTGTTGGGCTTGTCGGCGTGTTGACGCTTGAGCTTTTTGTCACGAAGGATGGACGGCTTCTTGCGAATGAAATTGCCCCGCGTACGCATAATTCCGGGCACTGGACGATAGATGCCTGCTCCGTTTCTCAGTTTGAACAGCATGTTCGCACGGTCTGCGGCCTGCCCGTTGGCTCATCTGCGCGCCATAGTGATGCAGAGATGCTCAATCTTATTGGCGATGATATTCTAAAAACCCCGGATTACATGGCACAAGAGAATGCCTGCCTTCATTTGTACGGCAAACATGAGGCACGCGCCGGACGCAAAATGGGGCATGTGACCTTTATTAAACCTTTGAGCGATTAACTTTTTGAAACAGGAGTGAACAAGATGACTGATGCAGCCCGGAACCTAAAATCACTTGAAACGAGGACCGAAACAGATTCAATAGGTGCAATTGAGGTTCCTGCGAATCGTTATTGGGGGGCGCAGACACAGCGCTCTTTGCAAAACTTCAAGATCGGTGGCGAAAAAATGCCTGCGCCGCTGATCCGTGCTCTGGGGGTTCAAAAGAAGGCTTCGGCGCTGACAAATATTGCCCTTGGCGTTCTGGATAAGGAACTGGGCGCGGCGATTGTTCAGGCTGCGGATGAGGTTATTGACGGTAGCCTGCTTGAGGAATTTCCTCTCGTCGTATGGCAGACCGGTTCCGGGACGCAGAGCAATATGAATGCGAATGAAGTTATTTCGAACCGTGCGATCGAGATTTTAGGCGGTGAGCGCGGTAGTAAATCACCGGTTCACCCGAATGATCACGTTAATATGGGGCAATCCTCGAATGATACATTCCCTACTGCGATGCATATTGCGGCTGCTGAGCAGGTTTATCACGAGCTTTTGCCTGCGCTGGAGCATTTGCATGCAGCGCTGGATCAAAAGGCCAAAGCCTTTGAGGATATTGTTAAAATTGGACGAACTCACCTGCAGGATGCGACCCCTCTTACACTGGGCCAGGAATTCTCGGGCTACGCGAAGCAAATCGAGTTTGGTATTGCGCGTGTGAAGGATGCTATGCCGCGTTTGTTGCAGTTGGCGCAGGGCGGGACAGCTGTCGGGACTGGAATTAACTCTAAAGCCGGTTTTGCGGAAGGTTTTGCAGATAATGTTGCCAAGATTTCCGACCTTCCGTTTGTTACGGCGGAGAATAAATTTGAGGCCCTTGCTGCGCATGATGCGCTGGTTGAAGTCTCAGGCATGCTGAATGTTCTTGCGGTCTCCCTGATGAAAATCGCAAACGACCTGCGCCTGCTCGGGTCCGGTCCGCGCTGCGGTATCGGCGAGATTTCTTTGCCAGCGAACGAGCCTGGCTCTTCTATTATGCCCGGCAAGGTTAACCCGACGCAATGTGAGGCGATGACGATGCTTTGTGCGCAGGTCATGGGAAACCATGTTGCTGTTACCGTTGCGGGATCGAACGGGCATTTTGAGCTGAATGTCTTTAAGCCTGTCATTATCTACAACGTCCTGCAGTCGATCCGCCTGATTGCCGATGGCTGCAATAGCTTCACGGATAATTGCGTTGTCGGGATTGAGGCCAATGAAGAGCGTATTACGAAGCTTCTTAATGAGAGCCTCATGCTGGTGACTGCGCTTAATCCGCATATCGGGTATGACAATGCCGCCAAAATTGCCAAAAAGGCGCATATGGAAGGAACAACATTGAAAGATGCCGCTTTGGCTCTTGGTCTTTTGACGGAAGAGCAATTTAAGGACTGGGTACGGCCGATCGACATGATCCGTCCGCGCGATTAGGTTTTTCGCGTTCTATGAGTCTCGTACGCAAGCGATCGGTTAAAATTGCCGGACACTCTACCAGTGTTTCTCTGGAAGATCCGTTTTGGCAGATTTTGAGTGATATTGCTGCTGAACAGAAGAGATCTTTAAATCTTCTTATTGAGGAAGTTGACGCGGGGCGCGGTGAGGATGAAAACCTTTCCAGCGCCCTGCGCGTTTTTGTGCTTCATAGCCTTCTGGCCAAATGTATGGGCTAGGCTCTTATTGCATTAGCCCCTTGATCAGGCCCTCAATTGCTTTTTTCTTAAACTCATTTACTTGCTCTTTTTCAGACGGCACTGCGTCTTGTTGGTCTTGCTGGCTGGAATTTTGCTGCAGCAATTCTGAGGTGCCACTATCTTGCTGCGCCCCGTCGGCCGGCTCAACATTTTGTGGGTCGGTTGCATCCTGCCCCTCTTCCGTAGGCAGGCCAAGCTTTTTGGATAAAATGCTTTGGACCTTGCGGTTTACCTTGCGGCTTAGATAATCTTGCAGCAATCCTTGACCGAATGTCTGCCCCGGGTTGTCGATTGAGCCATTAAAGCTGACATCAAAAGGCGGCACATCGTCACGATTTTTTACTGTTATGTGGTGTTTTGTAGCCAATGTCCATTGCGGAAGGTTGATATTTCCTGTTGTTGCGATGCTTGCCCCCGGGCCATCCAGATCCAGTTTGGCTATGTTTATTATGCCTTCTGTGATTGCGTAGTTTCCATCGAGCGTATCAAAGGACGTCGATCCACCTTTTGTACTTCCTTTCCACAAACCAAGCGCGGTATCACCCGGCTTGCTTTCTTCTGATAACGCTCTGGCAAAGCGCGTTATATCGACGCCTTCGAGAACGATATTGTTTCCTGTGACAGTCCCCTGCCCAGAGAGATCGTAAACCAGCGCGGCCGGGCTGTTGCCGGATGTGCTGACCTGTGTATCCATGCTGACGATGCCGCTGGCCTTGATGAGCTGCGTACCGGAAAGCGCTTTTACGAGTGGGCCGATTGCGACATTTTCGAGTTTACTATTTCCCTCAATGTGCAGTGGCTGACGCTCTTGCGGCGCTGCGCTTATTTTTGCGTTGACCGAGATGCGGCCATCGAATATTCCTGCCTCAAGCTGGCTAATATCTAATGTCCCATCTTTGAGCTGCAGCTTCATTTTCGGCTCTTGCATTGGCCAAGGCCCATAGTTTAAGGATTTGGCTGAGATGCTAATATCTGCGTTTATTGCCTGAAGCCCCTGCGTGTTGATGGGTTCACGCGACCAGCGCTCAGATCCTTGGCTTGAGCCTGCTGAACTTGTGTCACTTACAATTGTTTTCAAAGAGAGTTTACCGAAATCAAGGTCACTTTTTATGTAGGGTTTGGTTTGCGAAAGATCTGCGAGCGCTGTTCCTGTTACTGTGCTTCCTGCAAGTTTCCCGCTTATGTCCTCTAATTTATAACTTTGACCGATCTGGCTAACTTTTGCGTAAAGATCCAAGGGGCCGGAAAGATTTTCGCTTTTAATTGAAGTCCCTGATAACGCTGTCAGCGCTTTTTCCAGATCAGGATGCTTGACCTGCACAGTTACATTCATGACTGATGGCTGTGACAGCGGTGTTTTTACAGCGCCCTGCGCGATGATTTCGCCATCCATAGCAGAAATGTTGGCCGTTACGTCCATTTGCGTGGCGGAACCACTCCATTTGGTCTTCGCCTTGACTTTATCAAGCGCAGCCGGGAGGCTTGCAGTATCAATTCCGTTTCCTTTTAGGAGCGCTTTGATGTCAGATGCATCCAAATCGGCATTCACTGTGATCCCTTGCAGGGCGCGCATGTTTTCTATACCGCCCGTCACGGATATATTAGACCCCATGTATGATTTTATGGATAAATTTTGAATATTTGCGCTATTTTCCCTTAGAGAAATCTTTGCGTTCAGACCTTTTATATCTTGCTTTTGATACCGAAGCGTTTCAGATGAGAAATTCATGTCAACATCTAATGGAATCTGGATATTTTTTAAACTGCTTTCGATGTCTTGAGGTTGCGATTGTGATGATTTTGAAAGCTTCTCTGCTATCGCATCATAATCAATTTTATCCGTATCGATATTTAGAGCCAGCAATGAACGCCCGGACTTCGTTTTTAGAATGTAGTCGCCAGATATTTTTAGTTTGTTGCCATCCAGATCAAGCGTTGTATTTGAGAGCGTAATTTTGTTTGCATCTCCGGACGCGGTGAGCTCAAAAGTAACATTTTTTGCATATGATGCTGCGGGATATATTGCAGACAGGTCCATTTTTGATGGGGACTTTAGCAATATCTGGAAGGTTTGCGGCGCGAATGTAGCCTGCATAGCTCCCTGCAGTTTATTTGGTCCCGGGGAAACTTCCAAACCTCCTATACGAACACCGTTTTTATCTGCGCTCACAATTCCTTTTGTGCTTAAGGGAATATCACTGATCCCGGGATTTGCAATTCCGAATGCCTCCAATGCTTTGGGGAGGCTCTCGACAAGTATGCTAACCGGCCCTTGTAATGATACACCATCCGCAAAATTCAGTGCGCCGGCGTAGTTAAATTCAATATTTCCGGGCTTTACTGTTGTTTTTATGTTTACGGCTAATGTTTTAGATTGAGGTATAAACTTTTCTGCCTGTGCGGAAATATTGAATATTCGATCTTCGAAAATGATCGATCCATCGATTGTGTAGGGGCCGAACAATGACGTAGCCGAGATGTCTGCGTTTATATTCTCCAGTTTTACCTGGCTTTTGCTCTTGCTGTCAGCATAGGTAAACGTCCCGTCCTTGATCTTGATTTTATCAAGGGAAACTGAAGGGATCGCGTTGTTAGCGTCTTTTTTTTCCTTGCCTGCCGTCATTGCCTCAATTTCAGGAGACAGTGCGTTTAATTTTCCATTTGCAAGGACAGTCAAGTTAATTTCAGGTTTTACAATGGTTACTGTTTTGACCTGCAACTCCTGACTTAGAAGTGGCATCAGGGCTACGCTGATGTCCAGTCGGTCGAATGAGGCGAAGGGGCTGGAGGGCGTGCCTTCCACAGGGACTGATATGCTTGTTTTTTCAATTGAAAGCCGTGGCCATGGGAGAAGTGAAAATGCCAGATCCCCTTCCAGAGCCATATTGTACCCTGTGGCCTTTTTTACCTGCTCTGTGATTTCAGGTTTGTATTTGTTCCAATCGATAAAGCTTGGGCCGACAAATACTGCGGCAAGAAGCAATACGAGAATTGTTGGTAAGGCGATCAGCAGGCGTTTCATGGCGCACCCTTGTTTTTAAAATGGGGAATACCGTTTTATAGCGGGAAAGGTACTACACCGACAAGGGATAAAATTAGAAACTGTCTTAAGAATTCTCTTCAAAAGCTTTTAAAGACTTTAAGAAACTATCCAGCTTTGCTTTTACGTTTTTTTGAAATTCTTTTTCTTTTTTGGGGTCTTTGATTTTTGACATTGCATTTTTACATATGTTTTCCGCTGCTTTTGCCAGTTCTTCCGTGCTCCCTCTTTCGTCTGCGAACTCGTGATTCAGGGAGACCAAACGCTGTGAAAGCATTGTCATGATTGCCTTAATTGTTGCGTCGGTTCTTGATAACTTTTCAAGAAATGTCTGTCTTGTTATTAAAATCAGATTACAATCCTCAAGCGCCTTCACACCGGCAGATCTTATATCCTCTTTTGCCAACAAGGCCATCTCGCCAATAATCTGACCTGTTCCCAGCTCAGCTAGCTCGACGATATTCCCGTTGCTTTCCCGATATATGCTGACTTTCCCTGATTGGATCAGATAGGCGCAGTTTGCTGAATCACCTTGTTTTATGATTACAGAGCCTTTGGGCGCGAAACAGCGCTCTAAAATAACGGTGTGGGTACCATTTGATTTTTGTTTTGTCATTCATTCCCCTGCTTTTCCTGCCCCGAAAAGCAAGTACATCATAACAAAAGCCGGTGAATATTATATTAACTTAATACAAGCGCGAAGCGTGTGCCTCACGACATGTATTGTCCACCGTTGGCTGAAATTGTGGCGCCGGTGATGAACCCTGCCTTTTGAGAGGCCAGGAAGGTTACGACGGCTGCGATTTCATCAGGCTGGCCCATACGGGTCATAGGGATCTGGCGGATGATGGAATCCAGAACCTCTTGCTTCATTGCTGCTGTCATATCGGTTTCGATATACCCTGGGCATATTGTGTTCACCGTAATGCCCTTTGCCGCGTTTTCCATGGCGAGGGCTTTGGTGAAGCCGATGATCCCGGCTTTTGCCGCGGCGTAATTTACCTGACCGAACTGGCCTTTCTGACCGTTGACGGAGCTTATATTGATGATGCGTCCGTAGTTACGATCACGCATTGCGGGA
Organism: Alphaproteobacteria bacterium; assembly: GCA_020445145.1. Taxonomy (GTDB): domain Bacteria; phylum Pseudomonadota; class Alphaproteobacteria; order Micavibrionales; family Micavibrionaceae; genus JAGRHC01. Next base: position 215,974 of record JAGRHC010000018.1, on the reverse strand, counting down.
ACGATCGCGCGGCACATGTTGAAGCATGAGGTCAGATTGGTTTCGATGACAGTATGCCAGTTTTCAGGTGACATCTTGTGAAGAACGCCATCACGCGTGATGCCAGCATTGTTGACCAATACATTGATTTCACCAGCATCTTTCTCAATCGCTGCAATCGTCGACATGCAAGATTCATGATCCGCCACGTCACATTTAAATGTCATTGCTCCTGTTGCACCCTGGAAGCTGCTCGCGGCCTCATCGTTACCATGGTATATCGCGGCGACCTTATAGCCTTCAGCCATTAAGGCCTTGGATATTGCCGCCCCGATCCCTCTGGTTCCTCCAGTTACAACAGCTACGCCTGACATTTCGTTCTCCCCCTTCAGTTACGAGTATTTCTGCCTTTAAGTGCGCTCTACACAAAGCGCAATTCCCATGCCACCACCAATACAGAGCGTAGCCAATCCTTTCGAAACGTCACGTTTTTTCATTTCATGAAGCAATGTGACCAGTATGCGCGCCCCTGATGCGCCGATGGGGTGACCCAAAGCAATTGCACCGCCGTTGACATTTGTTTTTTCCGGACTGAACCCTGCATCCTTGACTACGGCGCAGGCTTGCGCGGCGAAGGCTTCGTTTGCCTCGACAAGGTCAAGATCGTCAACGCTCCAGCCTGCCTTTTGTAAAGCGATTTTGGAAGCGGGTACAGGCCCCATTCCCATGAATGCCGGATCAACGCCTGCCGTAGCCCAAGATGATATTTTTGCTATCGGCGCAAGGCCCCGCTTTTGTGCTTCGCTTTCGCGCATCAAAAGCACAGCCGCTGCGCCATCATTTAGCCCAGATGCATTCCCGGCGGTTACGGAGCCGTCCTTTTTGAATGCCGGCCTTAGGGCGGATAGCCCCTCCTCCGTTACGCCTGCGCGCGGGAACTCATCCTTGTCTACGATGACAGTTTCTTTGCGCTTTTGAACTGACACAGGCACAATTTCCTCGGTAAATTTTCCTGCGGCGATTGCCTCTTGCGCACGTGCCTGAGAGCGTGCAGCGAAATGATCCTGATCACCGCGTGATACATCATATTTTTCTGCAATATTTTCTGCGGTTATGCCCATGTGATAATCGTTGAAACTGTCCCAAAGACCGTCAATAATCATGCTGTCTTTAAGTGATACGTCTCCGAATTTAACGCCTTCGCGCATTTGTACGAGGTGCGGAGACTGGCTCATATTTTCTTGGCCGCCTGCGATAATAATATCCGCATCACCGAGCAAAATTGACTGTGCGCCCCATGCGATGCTGCGGAGCCCTGATCCGCAAACCTGATTGATTGTGGCAGCAGACGCACTTTGCGGGATACCTGCGTATATTGCAGCCTGACGCGCCGGATTTTGACCGCAGCCTGCTGTTAGCACCTGCCCCATTAAAACTTCGTTTACGTCATCGGCTTTTACCGATGCGCTTTCCAGTAAAGACTTGATGACGATCTCCCCCAGTCTTGCGGCGGACACAGACGATAGTGCGCCGCCCAGAGAGCCAATGGCGGTTCTTTTTGCTGCAACAATGACGACTGGATCCTGAGATGACATCTGCTTATCCTCTTTCTAAAGTAAACGCGGTGACCTGCAAAATATCACCACAAGAAAAACTTTCAAGGCCTATTTATTCGTTATTTCTTCAAGAGCCAGTCTCGTATAGGTAGCCACACATCATGAACCGCTTTTGCACCAGCAATCATACCAATGTGCCCGCACGATACCTGCAATATATGTGCGTTATTATCGGGCAGAGATTTTTTTATTTCTATTGCGCTTGCGTATGGCACAAGTTTGTCATTTTTTGATGCGATGATAAGGATGGGCGTCTCAATGTTTGACACATTAATCTTGCTGTCGTTCACAACCCACGTCCCTTTCGCCGGCGCGTTGGCAGAGAACCAATGACGAATACAATGTTGCGCAACAGGTGCCGGTAGGTCGCGGCCATTGTTAATCCAATCTTCTACGGCCACGAATATTTTTGCTTCGGTTGAGGATTGGTCCATTTGCGAAAATCTTTTGAACTTCCCAAGAGCCTCTTTGGGATCGAGGCTTGCGAAAAGCGATTGCGTCCAACGGGCCGGAAGAAGTTTTTTTTGATCGATCACCGGTAATACGACAGGCGCCCATGTCCTAACCCGGTCAGACAAAAGTGGATTTCCTGTGTGGAAATCCCATGGCGCGGCGAGGAGGATCATTTTGCTTATAAACTGTTTTGCGTAGAGTGATGCCGCAACGCAGAGCGTCCCGCCCATACAGTATCCCAGAATATCGACGGCACGTCCTGTTTTATTCGCAATAAATTGCAAGGCCTTTGGCAATGTTATCGTCACAAGATGATCGACGCTGATGTCGTCGTGTGCTTTTGTGAGTTCCCCCCAGTCCAGCAGATAGGCCTCTATGTTATTATTGTTCATCCACTCCAGAAGCGATCGATCCTCTATCAGGTCTAAAATTTCCGGTCCATTCACAAGGGATGGGACCAGCAAGATCACCCTTTCAGGGTTTTTGCATGGCTTTGATGCAGAATAGATGCAAGTCGTACCGTCTTGCCACAGAGGTGCGCGTCTAGTGTGATCCGGTTGATACGGATGATCATAGTATAGACGTACGCCTTTCATCATTGCGAGAATATCGTTCTCTGCGGCAGGCGCGGCATAATGCGCAACATATTGCTGTATGTCGGGCGAAAACGATCCGAAGTCTGTCATATTTGATGCTGCCATAGCGATATGCACAGGCAATGGATAAAGCGCTCTATTTATTTTGTTTTTCTCTACGGTCATAGCGCAGCATAAAAAAAATTTTGCAGTTTTGCTATCATATACTTTTTTTTCAGATAATTTTGTGCATAATAGCAATATACAAAAAAATACAAGTCCACTTCTCGTGTAACTACATTTTTGAAAATCGCTAACGCGTGAAAGGTGAACTCATGGCCAAGGCTAAAAATGACGGTCCAACCGTAATCAAGAAATATGCGAACCGTCGTCTTTATGACACAGGGCGCAGCAGTTATGTGACGCTCGATGATTTGTGCGAGATGATCCAGGAGGGTCATGATTTTGTGGTTCTTGACGCTAAAAGCGGCGAGGATCTGACCCGTAGCGTTTTGACGCAGATTATTGTCGACCAAGAGTCCCGCGGCGAGACCCTTCTGCCGACGAATTTTTTGCGCACCCTGATCGGGTTTTACGGCGACAAGATGCAGGGCTTTGTTCCGGGCTATCTTGAGCAGACACTCGATGTGTTCGTTAAAAATCAGGAACATTTGCGCGAACAGATTAATAAATCTATTGAAGGCATGCGATCCATGGAGGGTATGTTCCCGGGTGCTCCTAATCTGGAGGAATTGAGGAAACAAAACATGGAAATGTTTGAGCGCGCGATGAAGATGATGACGCCATTTGGTATGCCCTACGGCAATTCAGGAAAAGGTAAGGACGAGTAAAAGGGTTATCGCGCCCTTTTACGTCTTTATTTTCAGCGGAATACCCCTGTTGACTGTGATTTGGGGTTATAGTCTTTTTGTAGTGCGTTGTTTTTTATCGCTTCTGAGCCGGATCTCATTTTCGCTACGGCTTCTTTATTTTGGCTTCCAACAGTTGCTCTGGCCGACAGGATTTCTATGGGCTTTCTCGTAACGTCTTCTTTTGGTTTATTATTTTGGTAACTCTTTTCGATACGCTCTTGAATGGCGCTGTCATTATAGGCCAAGGTCAATTGCTCTTCACCATTGTCGTTATTGTTTTCTTGTACGATGCGCTCTGCCTGTGGCTTCCAGACTACAGAGCTTTTTTGCGTGCTGAGTAATTCAAGACGCGCTTTAAGCTCTTGATTTTCAAGTTGTAACGCAACGACTTGGTGGCCTCTGCGAATATCTTCCAGTGACAAAAGCGGGCCTGACTTTTCATCGATACCGCCGCGCATAAGTCTTTCTAACATAAAAGTATTTTCCTGCGCATAGCGATCAAGCTTATCCTTATATTCAGCTTCAATTTCTTTTTCAGCCTGCGTTTTTTGTTTAGCTAAATTTTTGTTTTTATTTTCAAGGTCTTTGAAAGCGCTAGTGTAACGGCAAGATTCTAAAGAGTTTTTCTTTTTTTCCGATGTCAGAGCGCTGGAAAGACGGCTGTTTTCTTTTACCAGGGTATCCAGACGCGGCTGATACTGACGTCTCATTTGTTCGGCGAGTGCGGCATTCTGTCTTTCCAGCTGTTGGATGCGTGCTTGTGCCTGATCAAGCTTTTCTTGCTTGGCGAGTATATTGTTGTCCCAACCTGCCATGGCCTGAGAAAATGGAACTATAGCAAGGATGCTTCCTGCCAAGGCAATCTTTAGTATGTCTCGCTTTAATATATCTCGGGGCGCTGCCATACCGTCCCTCCATGTATCGCGCGGAAGGGTATCCTATTATGAAAAGATTGCGGATTACAAGAAAAAATCCACAGGGTACGGGGGATAAAATTTCAAAGGCCTTGTGAGCTTTACGATCGCGGCTTTAGTCCCTGCCCTCGCCACCACATAATTGCGCTAGTGATGACTCCAGAAACATATCCAGATCTCCGTCAAGAACACCTTGAGAGTTTGTTGTCTCTGTTCCAGTGCGAAGGTCTTTGACCATTTGATATGGATGAAGAACATAGGATCTAATCTGGTGTCCCCAGCCAATATCGGACTTTTCCCCATGCTCCTTGGCCTGTTCCTCTATTCGCTTTTGGAGCTCCATTTCATACAGGCGCGCCTTTAACAATGCCATGGCCTGTGCGCGGTTTTGGTGCTGCGAGCGCTCATTCTGGCAAGCGGCGACTACACCTGTCGGCATGTGCGTAATACGTACCGCACTGTCAGTTTTATTGACGTGTTGGCCACCTGCGCCGCTTGAGCGATAAGTATCGACCCTGAGGTCCTTTTCTTCTATCTCGATTTCAATAGAGTCATCTATAACCGGAGAGACAGATACGGATGCAAAACTTGTATGGCGGCGTGCACTCGAGTCATAAGGGGAGATGCGCACCAAACGATGCACGCCCGTTTCGGTCTTTAGCCAACCGTAGGCTTGATGGCCCTCTATTTTTAAAGTGACTGATTTGATACCCGCCTCTTCGCCGTCGCTGCGTTCAAGGACCGTTATTTTGTAGCTTCTTCGCTCTGACCAGCGGACATACATGCGTAGCAGCATATCTGCCCAGTCCTGCGCCTCGGTTCCGCCGGCTCCGGCATTCACTTGTAAATAGGCATCATTCTGGTCCGCTTCACCGGAAAGGAGGCTTTCGAGTCGACGCCTCTGCGTTAATGTCTGGAGATCGAGGATTGCTTTTTCACTTTCGGCGATCATCGTATCGTCGTTTTCTTCGCCTGCCAGTTCGATTAACTCTATGTTATCGTTCAAGCCTTGTTCAATATTATTGATGCTTTCGATATTCTGCTCCAGATGGGTGCGCTCACGCATGAGGTTCTGCGCTTTTTCAGGGTCAGACCATAAATCGGGGGATTCACTTAAGGCGTTGAGTTCTTCCAGGCGTGCGACGGCGACATCCCAGTCAAAGATGCCTCCTCAGCAGGGTCAGTGAGTCACGGATGTCGCTCACAACTGCTTCGATTTCTGCGCGCATGGCGGTTGCCCTTCTATTTACTCATATTTTAACTGGCGAAAACCTAGCCTTTTTCCACATCTCTAATCAAGCCGTTTTGTGGATATGTTTTTGTTTTATACAGAAAATACTGGGTAAATACTCACAGGAAGCTTTACAACTTGGTGGACAATATATAAAAAGTTTAAGGTGATTAGGAGAATCTCGGCGTCTTTGCATGTTGAAAATTCAGTCACAGCAAGATTGTAGATGCGTTTATTTTAGGGAGCGAAATTATGAAATCCATGCGTATTCTGATGATGATGGCGGGTGTTATGTTACTTAGTGCCTGTACGATGTTTGACACATACGATGAGGTTAACGCCCTGAATGAAGCGCAGCCTGTCGGTAGCCCATTCACTCAGGCTTTGGCGGCGGAATATAAAGAATTTGCGAATACGGAGCTTAAGGATATGTTTGATTATCCTGATGCGCTCCACTTCGCGCGTAAAGGTCTTGCTGCTGCTGCTGGCGAGAGCGTCATGCCCGAGCCTGTCGGTGACTGGAATTTGAGCGAAGATAACATTAAAGAGCTTAGCGCTGCGCGCGGTCGTTTGATAGTTACCTTTGACCTGGGCGCTCGCGAGCTTGCTCCCGCTGCTGCTGCAAAAGCGCAAGCCAAGTTTGATTGCTGGATTGAACAGCAAGAAGAAAACTGGCAGACAGACGACATTCTTTCTTGCAAAAAAGGTTATCTGGAAGCGATTGAACACCTCGAGAGCCTCGTACAACAGGCGCCAGCTCCTGTAGCGCAAGCTGAACCTGCTCCTGCCCCTGCTCCGGAACCACCTCCGATGGCTCCTGAAGAAGCGATGTACCTTGTGTTCTTCAACTGGGACTCTTCTGAACTTAGCTCGGGTGCGTTTGGTGTTCTGGATGCCGTTGCTGATGAAGTGAAGAAGAATCCTCCGAAGCAGATCAATGTCACAGGTCACGCCGATACATCAGGGGAAAAAGAGTATAACAAGAAACTCTCATTCCGCCGTGCAAACGCTGTTCGTGATGCGCTGGCAAAACGTGGCGTTGCTCAAGACCTGATGAAAGTTGAGAGCCGTGGTGAGGAAGAGCTTCTTGTTCCTACACCGGACAATGTTCGTGAGCCAGCCAACCGCCGTGTTAACATTTCCTTCGAGTAAGGAACTTTTATGAAACAATGAGAGAGCACCTGTTTTTGACCGGTGCTCTTTTTTATGTCGCAAAACTTACCTTCCCCAAGTGACATGTACGTGCGACAATTTACGACAGAGAGGATTTTACTTTGAATCTGCGTCCAGTCTTTTATATCAACGGGATACTTCTTTCGATTCTTGCGATCAGCATGTCCGTTCCGATGATGGCTGACTGGTATTTCGGGTCGAGTGACTGGCAGGTATTTTTTACCTGTATTATCATCACGGCGTTTTTTGGTGGCGCAATGGTGTTGAGCACGGCCGGACTGACCTTGAATATTTCCATCAAGCAAGCCTTTTTGCTTACCTTCTCCAGCTGGTTTGTTGTTGCAGCATTTGCGGCGCTTCCTTTTTATTTCTCATCTCTCAACCTCTCGGCGACAGATGCTTTTTTTGAGGCCATGTCCGGGATTACGACGACAGGCGCGACCGTGATTGTCGGGCTAGATCATGCTCCTGCCGGTATCCTGTTCTGGCGAGGTATCTTGCAATGGCTTGGCGGGGTCGGGATTATTATTATGGCCATGTCTATTCTGCCTTTTCTTAATGTTGGCGGGATGCAACTTTTTCGTACCGAGCTTGCCGAGCGTGAAAAGGCGTTACCGAGGGCAACACGGCTCACCTCTTCTATCGGGATGATTTATCTGGCGCTGACTATGGCATGCGCTATCCTGTATATGTTGAGCGGAATGGAGGTTTTTGATGCGGTCGTGCATGCGATGACGACAATCTCCACTGGCGGGTTTTCGACTTTTGACTCCTCGTTTATGCACTATGACAGCTCCCTGCCTCAGCTCGTTGCTGTTGTGTTTATGATTTTGGGCGGGATGCCGTTTGTTTTGTACCTTAAGGCTGTACGCGGAAGCTTTCGGCCGTTGTTTGATGACCCTCAAGTACGGTGGTTTCTGTTAATTATTTCCGGCGTTTCGTTTGTGATTATGGTTCGACTGATCTTCTTTAGAAATTTTGATCTCGGTCATGCTGCGGTCACATCTCTTTTTACCGTTGTCTCGACGATGACAGGGACAGGGTTTGTTGATACGGACTATAATTCATGGAGTTCGTTTTCGACCAGTATTCTGCTGTTTCTTATGGCGGCCGGCGGATGCGTTGGATCAACGACTTGCGGAATTAAGATTTTTAGATTTCAGGTTTTGTATGAAGTTTGCCGCGTTCAAGTGAAGGGATTGCTTTACCCGCACGGCGTATTTTTGCCGTACTATAATAAGAAACCTTTACCGCCCGACGTGCCGGTTTCGGTTATGGGTTTTTTCTTTGTCTATGCCCTTGTTTTCTCGCTTCTTTGTATGGCGCTTTCTCTAACAGGGCTTGATTTCACCGCGTCATTTTCGGGGGCAATTGCCTGCCTTTCTAATGCCGGCCCCGGTCTGGGGCCTATTATCGGGCCACTCGGCTCTTATCAGGACGTTCCGGAAATGGCCAAGGTTTTGCTGGCCGGAGGAATGTTGTTGGGACGGATGGAGCTTTTTACAGCGCTGGTTATGCTTTCACCGACATTCTGGCGACGCTAAATATATTTGATATCAAGCTTACATGACCTGGAATTCGTTCCTGAGTGCTTTTTGTACCGCGCCATCAAGATCGTCGATCATGCTGTCCAAGGATTCCATCTGTGTCTTTTCACGGTCCGCGATGGAGTATGTTTCCGGTATGCTTATTTCTCTGTGCGCCGTGATTTTCATTTCCTTCCGGTCATATCCTCCTGCATCAAGGACGACCAGATTTATAATGACAGAAATGTGATAGACATCCTTTCGATCCACCCCCAGAAATTTTCCGACAGAGTTTTCAGATCCCATCATTTCATGGGTTACGCTTGAGCTTTGTACATCGACAATCAGCTTGCCGTCGGTTCCGTTCGCGCTATAGCGGTTTTTGAAATAATCGGTGACGGCCAATCCCGGTGAGGTTGCGAAGGGCGGAATAATTTCATCGCCCCCTGCTCCGGTTCCGAAGTCTCGGTATGAGTCTTTCACTTCGTAAGCGGCAACATAGACGGGGAAAGGATTTAGATTTGCAAAAGTCATTTTTGCCAAAGGTTCTGCTGCGGGGGAAGTGCAGCTTGCGAGCATGCATGCTGCCAGGGCACAGGTCATTATCTTTTTCATCGGCTTTATCCGTCCTTTGGAGTTCAGGCGGATTTTATTTTAGCGAGAATCTCTTTGAGCGAAAAGTTGTAATTTTTACTACAAAACTCACACGTCATAATGATGTCACCGTCGACCGCCATATATTCAAGGTCATCCTGCGGCATTGTGCGCAAAATATTTTCGACACGCGCAGAATCACAACGACATCCTTTTTCTACTTTTTCCGGTGGATAGACGCGAACCCCTTCCTCATGAAACAGACGGAAAAGAAGTGTTTCGGCAGGTATGTCCTTATCCAGAAACTCATCTTCTGTGCAGCTATCGAGCAGTATCATTGCCCTGCGCCAATCGTCTTCGTTGGCATTTCCTAGGCCGGCCTCCGGGTTTTTTCCCTCTTCCGGCATGTGCTGGAGCATGATGGCTCCTGCGTGCCATTCGCCATCTCTTTGTCCCACGGCCATTTTTATACCGGTGCCGATCTGCTCGGACTGCGTAAAGTAGTGTTGCACGCAATCGACCATTGATGCGCCTTTGAGTTCCACGATTCCCTGATAACGATCGCCTTCTGTTTCACGGTCTACGGTGAAGGCGATGTAGCCTTTGCCAAGATATTGGGCGAGATGATTTTGCGAGCTTTCACTGGTTTTAAGCGCGAGTAACTGTGCGCGCGCTTTTTCAAAGCGCTCCGGATCATAGGAGGCGCATCCTCTGATTATTCCGCCAGATGTTACATCGCTCACGATCATGCGTATCGGGCCGTCGCCTTGCGCCTGAAGCGTGAAAATTCCGTCGAATTTAAGCATGGAGGACAGCAAAAGCGTCAGCGTAATATTTTCTGCAACGAGATGCGAAATGGGCAGCGGGTAATCGTGAGCCTTTATAATATCATCCAGCACGCTACCGATCTTGACAATGCGCCCCCTCAGGTTCGAGGCTTCGAGTTGGAACGTCTGGACAAAATTATCGTTGGGCATAGATGCACGCTATTTCTTACTTCTAAAAGTTTATTGTACCATAACAGGACTTGGCGCGGCTATTACGCTTTGATTTTGTAGCCTGCCGCTATCATTTTATAGGATAGAAGCATCAAAGCCATGTTGAACGCCAGCAAGATTGTAATGCCAATCCATATCGTGCCGTCTGCCTGCCCGATAAAGCCATAGCGGAAACCGTCGATCATATAGAAAAACGGATTTCCGAATGCCATATCCCGCCACATTTCCGGTAGCATTTCTACGCGGTAGAATGTGCCGGACAGGAATGTCATCGGGGTTACGATAAAGTTTGTTACGGCTGCGATGTGATCGAACTTGTCGGACCAAATTCCGGCAGCGAGCCCCAGACTGCCGAGGAGCCATGTCCCGAGGACGGCATAGACAAATACGGCCCACAGCGCGTGGATGTGAACCGGGGCGAAAAAACTCAATGCGATTGTTGTGACGACACCGACACTCAAGCCCCGCAAAATTGATCCGACGGCGTAACCGATATAGATCTCTGCGGCGCTGAGGGGGGGCATTAACACATCGACGATATTGCCTTGTACTTTAGAGATCACGATGGAGGATGAAGTGTTTGCGAAGGAATTCTGGACCATTGTCATCATGATCAAGCCGGGGGCAAGAAAATCGAGGAACGGAACATCGCCGACGCTCCTCTGAATGCCTCCAAAGGCCAGAGCGAATATTGTATAGAATAGCAACGTCGTAATGACCGGTGCAATAATGGTCTGGGTGTAGACGTTAATAAAGCGCTCGACTTCTCTGCGGACAAGTGTGTAAAGGCCAATCGTATTGATGCCTTCGATTTTTTGTATATTCTGGAACTGGTCTTGCCGCATGGTTTGCCCGCCTGCATGTATAAATTATAAGGTATTGTGAATGGCACAGGATAATCCTCAGACTGCAAAGGTCAAGCCGGAAAGACGGGCGGGAAAGCGTGTTCCTAAAAAAATAACGGAATCCTATCTTCATAATTCCGGGCTCTATTATCTACAGCGATTTGCGGCGAGTACGTCGCGTTTTCGTTCTGTGATGCTGCGTAAGGTTAAAAAGTCCTGTCATGCTCATCCAGAGCAAGATTATGAGGCTTGCGCGCAGTTGGTTGAGGCACTCGTCTTAAAATTCGAGGCGGCCGGGCTATTGAACGATGAGCTTTATACAAATGGCGCCGTTGCTTCTATGCGGCGGCGTGGGCTTTCGCAAAAGGCTGTACTTGCAAAAATGGCGCAAAGAGGCATCGGTGCAAATAATGCCTTGTTGGCTCTTCAGGCCTACGATGCCGAAGAAAGCTATGGTGATGAGACTCGAGATTCAGAATTTCAGGCAGCTCTTATGTTTGCACGACGCAAAAAAATCGGGCCTTTCCGGAATATGAGCGTTGCAGAGGACGAAAAAACGCAGCAAAAAGCTTTATCGGCACTTGCGCGAGCGGGTTTTTCTTATGATGTTTCCAGACGGGTGTTAGAAGCTCAGACGGATGATTTTATCCTATAGAAACGCCTATTTTGTATTCTTCTCGGCTTTTTCCTTTACGGAACGCTCTGATTTTTTTGCCGATTTTTTTGCGGCTTTCTCTGAGGGCTTTTCGACTATTGCGTCTTCGTCAATCTCTTCTGTATTCCCCTCAAGCGGCCTGGAAACCCGTTCTGGCGGGAATACAAGAGTTACTGTTGTCCCTATGCCTTTTTCAGACAGCATTTCCAAGCGACCGCGGTGCAATTTCATGACAGACTGGCTCAAGGTTAATCCCAGCCCAATCCCTGATCCGCTGCGGTCTAGAGCATTATCTGCCTGACCGAACGGGGAAAGTGCCTTTTCTATTTCTTCTGCCGTCAAACCAATTCCAGTGTCAGATATTGAGAGTCTGAATGCCCCATCATGATCATAACTTGAGGATAAGGTGATACGGCCTCCATTGGGTGTGAACTTCAAAGCATTGGAGTAAATATTTGTAATTGCTTGCTTGATTGCCAGAACCTCACCCAATATATCAGGCATCTCTTTTGTTTGGTCCGAAATTGTAATTGATTTGCTTGTGGCCTTCCCAGCTAACATTTCTTTACAGCTCTGCAAAGCTTCTGCCAGATAGAATTCACTCTCTTTGAGCTCTCGATTTCCGCTTTCGATTTTTGAAATGTCCAGAATATTGTTAATGACTTTCAACAAGCCTTTTCCGCTATTGTAGATGTCGTTCGCGTACTCTACGTACATTTCCTGACCAAGTGAGCCTAGAACCTGATTTTTCATTATTTCCGAAAACCCAATAATTGCGTTTAGAGGGGTTCTTAGCTCGTGGCTCATGTTTGCGATAAACTCTGTTTTGGCACGGTTGGCCGTATCAGATTCTACTTTTGCCTGCTTAAGCTTGATTTCTGCTTCTTTGCGTTGCGTGATATCTTCCATACTTCCTTCGAAATATAGAACTTCACCGTCTTCATTTCTCACGACGCGAATGTTTTCGCGGATCCATATGAGATCTTTTTGCCCTTTACGATAAACCTGAGTTTCATATCCGTATATCTGACCGGCCTTTACCAACCCTAGCGTAAATGCATCTCGTGCATCTTTATCCGGGTAAACCGAGCCGTTTGCATTCTTAATTTCACGCAGCATATCCTCTACGCTGGAATATCCTAATATCCTTGCCATAGAAGGGTTAGCACTCAGATACAAACCCTCTGGTGTCAGTTGGTAAAGTCCGCCCGCTGCGTTTTCAACGATTGTTCTGTATTTCTTTTCTGCTTCTGCAAGAGCTCGCTCAGCCCGGCGTCTTTCTTCTACGTCGTTGATTGTTCCGACAACGCGCAGCTTTTTGTTTTCATCTTGCCGGATCATGGAAACGCTGAGTTCTATTGAACGGAATGTTCCATCTGAGGTTCTAATGCGTGTAAAAGATCGATAACCTTGCCTTTGGCCCTTTACCATCATTTCAAAATCATGTCGCTGCTTCACCTGATCCTCCGGGTAAAGCATTGTAAAGAGGTCACTTCCTTTCGCCCGCTCTGTATCGAAGCCTGTGATTTTGAACCATGCTGCACTCAGAAAAAGGATTTTTCCCTCTGTGTCTGTTTCGAAAATAATGTCGCTCACGGAGTCGATGATGGCACGATTGTCACGTTCGGCTTTCATAAGTGCTTGATTCAGGCGCTCACGCTCTGAGGCTTCACTTTCAAGCTCGTAGTTTTTTTGCTCGAGTGTCTTATTCATTGCCGTTACTTTGAAGGACTGTCTCTGATTGCTGCGAACAAAAAGAGTTCCTATGAGTGTTAAGAGACCTCCGAAAAGCAAGATCAGATACGGAACGTTTTCCAGCATCAATAGGTTGTTATGGCGTGAGAAATCAAAAGTTACATCCCAGTCACTATCGCCAACTTTTAAAACATAATGCTGGCTGTATTGCTGACGACGCATTTTTTCGTTGCCTCGATCCATGTAAAATATGCGGTTTTCTGTATCTGTGTCATGAATGCTAACGCGCGTGACTGAATCCTGCTTTTTGATCCAGCCTTTTTCGAATAATAAAGCTGCTCTACTCACGCCAATAATCAAGCCGTTGCTTGAACTTCCTTTGAATATTGTCTGAACAAACGCAAATGAGTGAGACATCATTAAAGGGTCTTCGCTTTCTTTTGCGTAGTCCATTTTTGGGAAATTCATGATGAAGTGTAAATCTTGATCGACAAAATATTTTTGATCCAGAATAGTTCTGATCAAATTTTGATCGGGTACCAGTGTGTACGAGGATTTTGGTACATCTGCGTTGTAGGATTCAAAAACCATTTTGTATTTCCAAACGCCGGGTCGCTCTTCATAAATCCAAATCAACTGATCGAATTGTGCCAGACCTGGAAGATTTCGCCTGATTTCTTTTACAAGCGCGTTTTTGTCCTGCGTATCGGCAAGCCTCATGACCCCAGAGACTACGCGCATCGAATTTTCCATGCCGGTAATGCCCTCAACCAAAGTACGCCCGGCATCATCTGAAATGCGCCTGTATTCTTCTTTTGCCATTCCTTTTATGAAATAGCTCAATACAAAGAATGCCGTTAGCGTGAGGATGAGGCCATTCAGCAGGACCATCGACTGAACGATGCCTGATGTCAGCCAAATAACTTTATGGCGCGACCTTTGGACAGGTATTGCCCTATTTTGTTGTTTGCTTACCATTGCTGAATAGTTTGCCCCGGTGTTACTTTATGCCCTGTTTTTACTGAGAATAGAAAAAACAAAGCGTCAGGTGTAACATGCCCTAAAGCCGTTAAAAGTTTGCTAAAATTCAAACTTTTTTTTGAAGATAACAGCTTAAAATATAATGTATTTTCTTTACTCCCCTTTCCCCTATTTGACACAAGTCCGGTCTTTTTGAATTCAGAATTTTTATTTCGTTTTTGTGCAGTTCATTGTTAGAAGTTTTGTGGTGCAACAAAAAATCTTGACTTACATTTCATGAAATCATAACGTTGCTCTGCAGCATTTTTTTATCAATGTGTTTGAGGTTTCATATGGCACAGGACAATACTTTTTCCGCGTTTCTCAAAAGCAACGATATTTCGAAGTTTTTTGATAGTTATCAGGCAGTGCCTTTTGATTTTCAGAGCCTGCTCGAAACTCAGCGCAAAAACCTGCAATCTTTTTCGGAGGCACAGCAGCTTCTGATCGGGAATATTCAGGCGATAGCGCAACGTCAGGCCGAGATCGTTTCTCACATGATGCACGAGCAATCCGAGATTACTCAGGAGCTTATGCGTGAAGGGACGCCTGAAGAAAAAATGGCGAAGAACGCACAAATTTTCAAAAAGAGCTATGAGCAGGCGATGACCAATCTCTCCGAAATTTCGGATATGGTGAAGACATCCAATACGCAAGCCTCAAGCCTTTTGAACAAGCGTTTGTCGGCGAGCATGAAAGAAATTCAGGGCGCTATTGATACGTCCAAGAAGAAGGTTGCTGCTTAGGCGCTTTTCTTTTTCGCCTAGATTGGCAACCTGATCTTTACGGAAAGCCCGCCATGCGGGCTTTTTTCCAGCCAGATTTTCCCGCCGTGCGCATGCACGATATCCATAGCAATCGGGAGACCAAGGCCGATGCCGCCTGTTTCCAAGTTCCGTGAGTGATCGACCCTGTAAAACGGGCGGAAGACTTCCTCGTATTGATCCTGCGGGATGCCGGGGCCATCGTCCTCTATACTGATTTCGATCCGGTTATCTACGGTGCGGTGCATCGTGATCCATATATGCGCCGCGTATTTTGATGCGTTTCCAATGATATTGTCCATGCAGCGGCGAAATGCGAGCGGTCGCAGGGGAATGATTAGCGCTTCGCCTGCGTTATCTTCCAGCGTAATCTGGCAGCCTTGCCGTTTTGCGGCTGATGTGACCTGTTGCAAAATTTCCTGCATTTCTGTCGTTACGGGATTTTCTTCCCCTTCTCCGCGCACAAAATCAAGATACCCTTCGATCATTTTCTCCATGTCCCGGATGTCACTTTTCATGGCTTCAACATCCGGACAATTTTCCAGCATGGCGAGTTGCAGACGAAGCCTTGTTAAAGGTGTTCTGAGATCATGTGATACACCTGCCAGCATTGCGGTGCGCTGAGATATCTGGCGCTGGATACGTGTTCGCATATCGAGGAAGGCCTGCCCGGCTTGCCGCACTTCTCTCGCGCCCTCAAGTTTGAAATCCTGTACATCGCGCCCTTTTCCAAAACGTTCTGCCGCGATGGCAAGCCGCCTTATCGGACGGACCTGATTACGCATGAACAAGACCGCGATCGTGAGCAAAATGAACGATGCCGAAAAAACCCAGAGCAGAAAAATATAGCTGGATGATGCAAACAATCTGCGTTGCGGCATCGAGATATTCAAAACGCCCCTTTGCAGTTGCACACGAACCTCAACCCATTTTTCTTTAAAGTCGACATTCACGGCGAATGGCTGGACAAGCTGTTTATTAAGCTCTTCGACCAGTGTCTGGCCGACCATAAACTCCCAGC
This sequence comes from Alphaproteobacteria bacterium, assembly GCA_020445145.1. Lineage (GTDB taxonomy): Bacteria > Pseudomonadota > Alphaproteobacteria > Micavibrionales > Micavibrionaceae > JAGRHC01. Next base: position 200,043 of record JAGRHC010000018.1, on the reverse strand, counting down.
CCATCCAATGATGCTTTTGCTGGTCCTGATCGATTTGGGCTCCGGGTTCAAAATAGATCAGCAGGCTCAGACGCTCTTCAGCCCGATCTGCAATCTGCTGTATTTCTTGTGGCGTTTTTGCCTGATCGGCATCTTCGGAAATTATTGCGATCTCACCGGCGGCGGCATAGGCCAACCTTGTTGTCATTTTGCTCCAGTGGCGATCAAAAAACATCAATGTTAAGAAGACCTGTATTAATAGCACAGGTGTAATCAGAATCAGGAGTGAGCGGCCAAACAAGGTTTGCGGCATCAGGCTCTTCATCCATTTTCTTTTTTTCTTGCGTATCATGGTTTGACCTTTTCCGCTCGCAGCAAATAGCCTTTTCCTCGAACGGTTTGGAGCCAGCGCGGCGTTTTGGGGTCTGTTTCAATTTTGCGGCGCAGGCGCGTGACCTGCACATCAATTGTTCTTTCGGCAGATTCAAGACCGCAATCCGTGGCAAGTTCTTCACGGCTGACGACTTGCCCGGCTTTACGGAGCAAGGCCCGCAGCAAATTGCCTTCAACTGCGGTTAAACGCGAAACTTTTTGACCGTCTATTAATTCATCGTGCTCTGGATCAAAACGCCAGTTTCCGATTTTGTAGATGCTCTTTACGGATTCTGATGGCTTTTGCGTGCGGCGGAGAATTGCCTTGAGGCGCAAAACAAGTTCACGCGGTTCAAAGGGTTTTGGGAGATAGTCGTCGGCACCGCTTTCCAAGCCGCCGATCCTGTCACTGCTTTCGCCGAGAGCCGTCAGGATCAGGACGGGGATTGTCTCTCCCCTGCTCCGTAATTCAGCGGTAAACTCCAGGCCGCTTTGACCGGGCATCATGACGTCGACGACCAAAGCGTCAAAAGAAAACCTCTTTAAGATTTCGAAGGCTTCCTCTGCGCTATTTGCGCTCAGGGCGATAAATCCGTTCTCCTGAAGATAGCGTGAAACGAGTTTGCAAATGCGCGCGTCGTCGTCGATCACAAGGATATGCGACTTGTGCGTGAAATCTTGCCGGGTTGGAGCGCTCTGTGTCATGATCCGGTTTACAAAACCAATTTTCGTCTATAGCTTATACATCCACCGTAAAGTTTGGACCATAAATGTAAAGGGGCTTTTTGAAGATGAGTGTACTGCCTTTTGATGATCGTGATGGATTTATCTGGGTTGACGGGGAGATGCTCCCCTGGCGCGAGGCGAAAGTCCATGTGATTACGCATGGTCTTCACTATGCCAGCCTCGTTTTCGAGGGTGAACGCATGTACGAAGGCAAAATTTTCAAAAGCCGCGAGCATTCTGCGCGCCTGATCCGCTCCGGTGAGATTTTGGGCATGACGGTTCCTTTTAATGTGGATGAAATTGAAGAGGCCAAGCGCAAAGTTGTGGAGGCCAATGGACTGACCAATGCTTATATCCGTGTTTTTGCATGGCGCGGCAGTGAGCAAATGGGAATTTCAGCGAAAAAAACTAAAATTCATGTCGGCGTAGCCGCATGGGAATGGGGCAGCTATTTCGATGCGGAGAAGCGCGACAAGGGTATTCGCCTCAAAACTGGCCCATGGAGACGCCCAGCTCCGGATACGGCGCCGACCCAAAGTAAAGCTGCCGGTCTTTATATGATCTGCACGATTTCGAAGCATGCTGTTGAGAATGAAGGCTATGACGATGCTCTGATGCTGGATTATCGCGGTTATGTTGCGGAAGCGACCGGTGCGAACTTGTTTGCGGTTAAGGACGGCGTTTTGATTACACCGACGCCGGATTGTTTCCTGAACGGGATTACGCGCCAGACTGTTATTGAACTGGCGAAAGAGGCCGGGATTCCAGTTGAAATCCGTCATATAAAGCCGGAAGAGCTCGGGAGCTTTGAAGAGATTTTCCTGACCGGGACGGCTGCGGAAGTTACTGCTGTGGGCAGCATTGATGATCACACCTATACAGTCGGGCCGATCACACGGCAGTTGCGTGATGCCTATGAGGCTCTGGTCCGTCGTTAAGCCCTGCTGTTTATTTGACAAAGAGCGTTCCTCTTCTCTATAATCTTCTGAAAAGAAGAAACTTTTGCGTTTGATGTAAAATATAAGCAAAAGTCAAATTAGGGTGAAATATGCCGGAACCAGTTCAAGGCAAAGAGAGTTCAGAAGAGCAGAAATTTCTGCCTGTTGAAACGCAGGAAGAGGCTGCGCGCCGTGTCATTGAAGAAGCCCAGAAGGTTTTGGGTGTTGAGGCTGATCCTGCCGAGAAAACCAATACATATCGTGTCGATATTAAGACAACCCAGCCTTTGCGCGCCGCGTTGACGCGTGTTCAGTTGGAGAATGCCGATATTGACGACAAGTTTGACCCCTGGGTTATGTCTGGTAACGAAGATGCTGTTCGCTTCCTTGATAAGCTTGTTAAAAAACGCGCGGAAGAGCTTCATATTCCTCAAGATATTCCTCTTGATGATGTCAAGGCTGTAAAGGCTTATGCGGCACAACAGACAGATCCTGTTGTAAAGGAGAATGTTGAGAGCCTTGCAGATAAAATTGCCCTTCTCAATCTGATTTCCCTGATGAATGACGGGGCGTTGCCGCTTTCTTATGTTCCGGACGGGACATCTCGTGGATTTGCGTTTGCGCTCTCGCGGACTGCGGATGCGCCGTGGAATGGACCGAATGCACCGCAAGATCCGGATCGCTTTTTCAGTGATGCTTTTCGCCAAAAGCTTGATAATACGAGCTACTATAATAGCTTAACCGGTGCAGATATGCTGATTGATGCGACGGATGCACAAAAGGAGCGTATTATTAACGCAGCGCTTGCTGGTGGCTTTTTTCAGGTCAAGCAAGGTGAGACACCAGAACAATCCTTTATGAATTCTACCTTTTGCCGTCAAGATGTCGGCAGGATTGCCGCCGAGATTATGATTGAGCAAGCCGCCTGTAAGGGGATTTCAAAGCATGAAATCGGCGAGGCGATTGTCAGAGGCGATTACGTGCCCCATATTGATGATCTGGCGTTGGTTGAGGATGGCCTTGGAAAGCCGACTGTTGAAGACAATGCGGATATGAAAGCCCGCCATGACCATCTTATCTATAATGTCGGTGTGACTGAGGATGATCTCCGTTCAAATGATTATTATTACGCGGCGGTTATAGAGAATTTTAGAAACAAGGCCTTTCAGGAAGAGTTTGGCGGGACTTACTTCTCCGGGTACTCCGAGCGTTTGTCGCCTCTGGCCTATTACCGCGTGAATCAAAAAGAATATGCACAGCACCGCGATGCCTATGTTGTGCTGGGCGGTGCCGGTGGTGAAGCATGTGCCCCTGCTCGTCCGAGCCATGATCCGGCCGGGTTTGCGCCGCCAACGGCTGATCAAATGATCAATGATGGTGCGTGCAATGCGAATGACGCGGCGCGCGGCGCGTGTCAGAACTCATTTGCGGGATCAGCCGCGCGTGAACCGAGCGCCGTTGACCGGGCCGTTGCAAACTCTCAAGGCGCAACGGGCCAGACGGGGTCGGAGCCACCGCCTGCCTGCCCTCCTTTGGGGATGCCGAATCCCGGACCTTGCGTTGCGGCGCCCGCGGGCCGCTAGATTAAGCCGCTTTTTTCTTTGAGCGATTGAAACGTCTTTTTGGCGTCGGTCGGCCGTTTTGTTGCCGTCCGTCTTGTTTACGCGACTTATTGCCTGATGGGCGCGGTGCTTTTTCGAATTTAGTCGGCGCAGCATTCGGGTTCAGCAGACGCTCGATCGCATGCCATTTTCTTCCATCCTGATTTGACACGAAGCTTACGGCTGAGCCTTCTGCGCCAGCCCTTGCGGTGCGGCCCATACGATGGATGAAATCCTCGGCGACTTGCGGCAAATCGTAGTTGATAACGTGCTCGATATGCGGAACATCAAGGCCGCGCGCGGCGATGTCTGTGGCGATCAGGACACGGAAATCCTGTTTCCTGAACCCCTGCATGACCCTGTCACGCTTGTTTTGCCGGAGATCGCCGTGCAGCGCCTCGGTTTCAAAGCCGTCGCGGCGCAAATTCTTGGCCATTCGGTCGGCGTTGTATTTGGTTTTGACGAAAACAATTACCGAGCCTTTGCGATCGTAAAGCTGGGACATCAACTCATCGTATTTTTTGTCTTGTTCGATGCGGATGACGTCCTGTTTAATGTTCTTCGCCACGACGTTGGTTTCCCCGACGGCAACGCGTTTTGGGTCGTTCAGATATTTTTCTGAAAGCTTTAGGATGTTTTTGGGTAGCGTTGCAGAGAACATCAGGGTCTGCCGCTTTTCGGGCATGTATTTGAAAATTCTTTCGAGCTGGATCGTAAAGCCCATATCGAGCATACGGTCTGTTTCATCCAACACAAGTAAATGCGTGTCATTCAGCTTCAAAGAGCCCCGCTCGAGGTGATCGTTGATGCGGCCCGGCGTTCCGACAATCAGGCGCGGCTTTGCACGAAGCTGATTGAATTGTTTGCCCATGGACTCGCCGCCGATAATAAAGGCTGTTTTGATCGCGCTTTTGGGGCCGAGAAGCTGGTGCATGATATCAATGATCTGTTTGCCGAGTTCGCGCGTTGGTGTCAGGACAAGCGCTGAGCCTTGGGGGTCATTCAGGAGTTTTTCAACCAAGGGGATTGCGAAAGCGGCTGTTTTTCCTGTTCCGGTTTGCGCCGTTCCCATGATGTCATGCCCTTCGAGGGCCAGAGGAATCGCCTGCTCCTGAATAGGGGTTGGCTTTGTGTATTTCATGTATGCCAGTGATTTTGCCAAAACAGGCGATAAACCGAATCCATCAAAATTTTTCATTTTTCAAATCTTTCTCTCTGCCGGTGGCATGATTGCCGCCAAGCTGCACACATGACAAACCTTGTTCGCCATATGCGTTTCTTCGTTCGATTTTTGAAAAACTGTTCGCTAAATCTGAACTTTACGAGGAAAGGTGAATTTTAAGGCTCACAGGTCTTACTAAAACTTTTTATAAGACGCCTACAAAAGCTCTGTACTTAAAAAAGAGCATCATTTTCAAACGAGGCGCAGTCATGACAGGTTTACATGAAACGGTCAAGAAAATTCGCTTTTTTCAATATTATGCGCTTAGACGTTAAAGCGGAACAAGATTACATCGCCATCGTGGACGACGTATTCTTTGCCTTCCTGGCGCATTTTGCCTTTGTCCTTGGCCCCTACTTCACCGCCGCAGGTAATGTAGTCGCTAAAGGCGATGACTTCGGCTTTGATGAAGCCTTTTTCGAAGTCGGAGTGGATGCAGCCGGCGGCTTCCGGGGCTTTTGCGCCGATGCGGACCGTCCATGCCCGGGTTTCTTTGGGGCCGGCGGTGAAATAGGTCTGGAGGTTCAGGAGTGCGTAGCCTGCGCGCACAATTTTGTCGAGGCCCGCTTCTTCGAGGCCGAGTGTTTCCAAGAATTCGGCCTTTTCTTCGGCGCTGTCGAGCTGGGCGATTTCGCTTTCTATCGCGGCGCAGATGGTGACGGCTTGCGTACCTTGCGCGGCGGCAAGCGCTTCAACCTTTTGGGTCCATTCATTGCCGGTGGCGGCGTCTTCTTCGTTGACGTTGCAGACATAGAGCACGGGGCGCGCTGTGATCATTTGGATCGTTTTCATCCAGCGGGTTTCATCTTCATTGGCCGGAACGACAGTGCGGGCGGGTTTTCCCTCTTCCAGCGCCGCTTTGACCTGCAGCATAAATTCGTGCTGACCTTTGATATCTTTGTCGCCAGATTTGGCCTTGCGGGCGATGTTGTCGATCTGGCGGGTGATGCTTTCGAGGTCGGCAAGCATCAGTTCCGTTTCAATCGTTTCGGCGTCGCGAATGGGATCGACAGAGCCTTCGACGTGATGGATATCTTCGTCTTCGAAGCAGCGCAGAACGTGCACGACGGCATCGGTTTCGCGGATGTTGGCTAGAAACTGGTTGCCGAGGCCCTCGCCCCGGGATGCGCCTTTCACGAGGCCTGCTATATCTACAAATTCTAGCTGGGTCGGGATGATGTTGGCGGAGCCTGCGACTTTGGCGAGCTGGTCCATGCGGATGTCGGGGACGGCTACTCGGCCCACGTTTGGCTCAATCGTGCAAAAGGGGAAGTTTGCTGCCTGCGCGGCCTGTGTGGCTGTCAATGCGTTGAAGAGCGTTGATTTTCCGACATTTGGAAGGCCAACAATTCCGCAGTTAAATCCCATTTTTGTTTTTCCTTATCTCTTGTTATTCCAGCGGGCGCATAAAATCGCTGACCGCCTTGCCGAAACTTTCCGGTCCGTCATCCGTGAGGTTTGCGGCGTATTTATCCACGCCTTGCAGCAATGCGTCAAGCCATGTCTGATCGGCTTTGGCAAAATCGCTTAAAACATAATTCGAAACCATATCTTTTTCGCCGGGGTGACCGATGCCGATCCGCATGCGCCAGAAATCCGGTGTTCCGAGGTGGGCCTGCATTGATTTCAGGCCATTATGCCCTGCGTTGCCGCCGCCTTTTTTGACGCGAACCTCTCCGGGTTTCAGGTCCAGTTCGTCATGCAGGACGATGATGTGTTTGGCTTCGATTTTGTAGAAATTGGCGGCTGCGGCGACGGATTGGCCGGAGTTGTTCATATAGGTTTCGGGTTTCAGCAAGAGGACCTTGGTGCTCCCGATACGCCCTTCCGAGAGTTTTCCCTGAAACTTGGCTTTGAATGGCGAGAAAGACGCGGGATCATTTGCGATGGCGTCCACGGCCATAAACCCGACATTGTGGCGGTTGCGTTCATATTTTGATCCGGGATTGCCCAATCCGACGACCAGCCACATCTTTTCATTCTCCTCCAATTGAAAAGCGCCGCTTTGACCCGGCGCTGTCCGTTGTTTATTCGAGAATATCCGGCAGATTTGCTGAAACCAGCCTGCCACGGATTATTCTTCCGTTTCTTCCGCTTCAGCTTCCGGCTCAGCTGCGTCTTCGGCAGCTTCCGCTGCTTCTTCCGCTTCAATTGCTGCTGCTGTTTTCGGTGCAACGAGCGTTGCGATTGTGAAGTCACGGTCGGTAATCACAGGGGATGTGCCTTCAGGCAGAATTGCGCTGCTGATTTTCACAGGTTCACCGTTGTGTTTGCCTTCGAGGTTGACTTCGATCTGATCGGGAATGTTGGTCGCGCTGCAGAGAAGTTCAACTTCGTGACGGACAACGTTCAGAGTCCCTTTTTGATGGATCCCCGGGCATTTGTCTTCGTTAATGAAGTGCACAGGCACCATGACCGCAATCTTCGTTTTCGGAGAAACGCGCAGGAAGTCAACGTGTTCCACAATATCTGTGACCGGGTGAAGCTGGACGTCACGCGCCAGAACGAGGTGTTGATCGCCGTCAACATCAAGTTCGCACAGCATGGTCAGCATGTGGCCACGATTATACGTTACGTTGATTTCGTTTTCATTCAGGGAGATTGTTACAGGTTCCTTCCCGTCGCCGTAAATTACAGCTGGGGTACGTCCCTCGCGGCGCAGTGAACGAGCAACCCCCTTGCCGGCGCGTTCTCTTTTGGCCGCTTTCAAAGCATATTTTGACATAGCCATTTTCCTTTAAAGTTATGGGTCAGCCTCCAGGGGTGCCTGACCCGGTTTCAATGATAGCGGAAAATAAGCAAAAGACTCTGGTTTTGCAAGGAAAATTTGGTGATGATTAGTCGTGACTGGCTGTAGGTGGGTCTATGGGAGGCACTTGACCTGCGGGTACTCTCTCGGTCACATCGGGGTGATCTCTTTTATCTGATGGCTCTTTGCCGTTATTACTGAGGTTGCAGAAGGCTAAACTTAACGCTCCCAAAGCGGCAACCACTCCAGCTTTAATTCTGCTTCGTCCTCTGGCTTGATGCTCACCTACGACTTGATAAAATTTTTCTCTAGCCGCCGTAGCGCTCGTATATTTCATTGTCTCCATAATATTTTGGGCCGTCTCTGAACCAAATTTTTGTGTTAAATCTTCTATGAACGACTCTTGGTCTATGCGCCCTTTCAAGTCATCGTTATATTCGGCGAGATATAGAAATGCCTCATTTGGGTCATTGGATAGCTTATGGACCTTGTCTCTACGATTTTTAATATTTGCTCTGTGAATGACAATGATGGCTGCAAGTCTATCTCTATCAACAGGCTGCTGAATTCTGTATTGCATAAAATTTGCTGGGGATCCGGGCAAAAAGACTTCACCCCAATCACTCGCAAATTGCTTAAGTTCTTTGTCCGTGCTTTTTCTGCTTAGTCCTTTGCAACGCTCCAAAAGAGTGCTACATTTTTTGACCCTTTCATTAGCGATTTCGACTACTGCCAGTTTCAGGTCTTCTAAAGTTTTGATGTCTTGTTCTTGTATCTGGGTACCCAGTTCATCAAGAGGCTTCTTATGCCACTCGCGAACGAGCACCATCCCTGCCTCTCTTTGTATTACCCGTACCCTTTTACCTATGGATTCCAGACGTCCCTCATCATCATTTTCCCTTAGGGGAAACCTTAATTGAATGCTATCGACCCCCTCCATGATGGCGATCGCTCCATTATTGCCAAACCTTTTCGCCAGATCTGCCGCCAGCTTTTTTTTGTCTACATGCGGCCACAAATTGGTCGCGTCATTTAAAATAGCCAGAAATGTTTTTACCGCTTCGCCAGACTCTTCCATACCCAGTTTCTTGACAAGAGATTCACGACCAACTGGCTCTGGCGGCACAATATTTTTCGCCTCAATGATGTATTGAGCTAGTGTTTCTATTTTGGGCACGCTTGGAGAATTGTCTGAAGTATTACTCATTTTTTTCCTTATAAAAATTATGGTAAAATAATATCAGGTAAACTCTTTCTTTGTCAAACCCCTATATTTTTGAAACAAAGCCCTCTGGCATTCTTCACTGCTATGGTAGCAGTCTTTGATAAAGATACGTCAAGTTTAGGCTCGTTTGGCTGAAAAGTTGCTCAGTTATAAATTACCGCAAATCTATAGTGGCTTAGCCTTTATTGCGTTGGCGGCTCCGGCGGCGGATTGGCGATGCTGATTTCCTCGGTGGCTGAGGGTACATCCGGCGATGTTGGTTGTTCCTGGCTGCCAAATGGATTACATCCGCTTGCTTTTAAAAAGAAAACTGTTGCCAAGAATGCTCCCATTATTTTGCCGGTCATTTGCATGCGTCTGCTCAGACCGTGACCTTTTCTCGGCGACTTTTCTTGCGAAGCTCTAAGGGCGGCCATAAATTCTGGTGTCTCGGTTATACTTTTTAACTCACCTAAGGCTTGTTTGGCGAGTTCCCTCTGCTGTTCCGTTTCATCAAAAGACCGTTCAAATTCGGCGGCACTTTCCGGTCCAAATTTTTCTGCCAAATCTGCTTTCAGGCTTTGTACATCCACACGATTTCTTAATACATCGATGAAGCCTAAAATGTAAAAAAAGCTGTTTCCGGTTTGTTGAAATTTATCATGGATGTGGTTTTGTTTGTCTGCGAGTGCCTCCAACAATGTATCCAGCCTGTGGATTGCCTTCCAGCCCTTGTTTGATGGAGACATTTCACCGCGCAGCTCTTCAAGGCTCATAAAATTTAATCTTGTATGCTGGCTGATCCAGCGATCCGGGGTGAATGTTTCCTGAATTTTTGCGTGGATTTGCCCCAGAGTTTGATCGTCTGGATTATTTTGATATGCGACGATTTCCGCCTTGAGGTCCTCAAGAAGTCCCGTTTCCTGCTGACATACTTCTATTACAGCATTCTTGAATTTTTCGAGTGTGGTTATTGGTGTCTTATTCATTTTTCCCGCAAATTTTTTATGGGAATAATGATAAGCGCGCCCGCATAAAAAGTCAAAAACTTACTTAAACAGCTCAGAGATTGAGCGCTCTTCGCTTGTGCGGCGGACAGCTTCACCCATCAGGCCGGCGATGCTAAGCTGCTCGATATCCGGGCATGCGGCGACTTCAGGTGTGGCGACGATCGAGTCGGTGATGACCAGTTTTTTGAGCGGGGAGTTCTGCACTTTTTCTATAGCTGCACCGGAGAGGACGCCGTGAACGACGTAGGCGTGAACCTCTTTTGCGCCCTTCTCGATCAACGCTGCGGCGGCATTACAAAGCGTGCCGCCGGAATCGACGATGTCGTCTACCAGCAGACAAACCTTGCCATTTACATCGCCGATAACATTCATAACTTCGGAAACGCCTGCTTTTTCACGGCGTTTGTCGATGATGGCGAGGTCTGCATTGTTCAAACGTTTGGCCAGCGCGCGGGCACGGACCACGCCGCCGACGTCCGGGGACACGATGCAGAGACGCTCGCCGTTAAATTTATCCTGAATGTGCGGCACGAACACCGGGGCGACGATCAGGTTATCGACGGGGATGTTGAAGAAACCTTGAATTTGTCCAGCGTGCAGTTCCAGTGTCAGGACACGGTCGGCGCCGGCTGCGGTGATAATGTCGGCAACCAGTTTGGCCGAAATGGGCGTGCGGCCACCGGTTTTGCGGTCTTGTCTGGCATACCCGAAATAAGGGATGACGGCTGTGATCCTGCGCGCGGAGCCGCGTTTCAGGGCATCAATCGCAATCAAAAGCTCCATCAGATGGTCGTTGGCCGGATAGGACGTGGACTGGATGAAGAAGGCATCGGCGCCGCGAACATTGTCCAGAACCTCGACAAAGATCTCCATGTCGGAGAATCGCTTGATATTGCATTGTGTCAGGGGGATGTCGAGATAGGAGGAGATTGCTTGCGAGAGCGGTGCGTTTGAATTGCCAGAGATCAGTTTCATTAGAAAAATCCTTGCCCGGGAGGTTTTCTGCTTTTTGCTGTAGCGCACTATAAGAAAAACGAGTGAGAAATCAACCTGTTTCCTCTACTATTTCATCTTTCGCTTTTGGGTTGAATCGCGATAACCGAAATCTGACGTGCATAATCTTTTTCTTTACGCAGTGTTGCGCGGCGATAGCTAAAGTAATCCTCTTCGCGGGCGCAGGTGTCCTGATCGAGAATTTCTATTTTTTTTAGCCCTGTGCGCGCCAGTCTCCAGGCGCAATAGCCAGGGAGATCGAACATCGCATGCCCTTCTTTGCGGGCGGGATGGAAGAATCTTTCGCTTTCATCATTCTCCTCAAGAAAGGGTATGATGAAATCTTGACTGACTTCGTACGAGGCTTTGCCGATGCATGGACCGACGCAGGCGCTGAGTGTTTCGGGTTGCGCTCCGAGGTTTTGCATCGCCGTTACGGTTTGTTCGAGTACGCCGCTGATTGCACCGCGCCAGCCAGCGTGCGCGGCACCAATCACCGGGGCGCCGTTTTCCTTTTGCCCTGCGAACAATACCGGAGCGCAGTCGGCTGTTAGAATACCGAGCGCGGCTCCTGTTTGATCCGTTACAAAGGCGTCGGCCTTTGGACGTTGCTCGTCATTTGGCCAGATCTTTGTAACCGTGATGCATTGCGCGCTGTGGACCTGATAGAGAGAAATCAGGTTTTCAGGTGATACACCGGAGGCTTTTGCGACCAGCGCTCGGTTCCTGGCGATATTATCCGGCTCATCATCCGAGCCAAGGCCGCAGTTTAATGACCTATAGACGTCATCACTTATGCCGCCTTTGCGGCCAAAGAATCCATTAAAGATATCGGGGTGCTCTATGGCTTTCGCACTTATGTGTGGCGGATTAGAATCCGGCAGGCTTGATGTTTTTATCGTCATATCCAAATCCTGTTACTTTGAACAAAGTCCCCATTTCTTGCGGCGCCGTCAAGCGGTGAAGTTGTGAGCGTAGCGCCGCTTTATCTGCCTTCGGGCTGTTCTGGAGCTTTTCGGCGCGTTCGATTATGCCGAGACGCTTCAAAAATTCGCCTTGGGGAACAATACCGAATGTCTTGGCGCCCGCATCGTCCGCGGCCTGTATTATCGCTTCAAAATCAACATGGGCAGTGAGGTCATTGTTTCCTATATCTTTCAAGATATCTGCGTATTTATGGGCCTGCACCGCCTGAAGCGTGTCGCCTGATGCCCGTTTTTCGTAGCCATAGTCTATAAAAAGTGCTGCGCCACCGTTTTCCTTTAACTTTGCACTACAGGTTTTCACAAAGTCGATACTCGCAGGGGAAATTTCATAGACACTGTTTGCGCTGGTTATTGTTGGTAAATATTCCAGAAGGTCCTTCTCCGCAGTTTCGAAGACAAACGTCAACGCGTTGTTATGGTCCAGTCCTATTTTCCGTTCCAACCATTCTCCTTGCCTCTGGGACAACTGGCGAATTGGCAGTGCATCAAGGAATTCGTTGCAGACGATCAAGGTTTGTCCCTGCCCCGGATCGATTGTCTCGAGAGATTCTTGCCATGATATAAAGGTGTAATCCTTCAATATCTGTTTTTGTTTTTCGCGCAGGATTGTTCCTGCCTCAACCATGTGAACCTGCAGGGCATCGTGGAACCCGCCTATATGTCTGGTTGCGCGCAGAATATCGGACATCAACGTGCCTCTTCCCGGCCCGCACTCGATCAGGGATATTGATTTCGGGGTGTCAAATTTGAACCACATATCGGCGAGCCATGCCCCGATGAGTTCGCCGAACATCTGGGATATTTCCGGGGCGGTTGTGAAATCACCACCCTGCCCCAGCGGATCGCGTTTTATATAGTATCCGTGCTCCGGGTGCGTGAGGGCCAGCGTCATGAATGTTGCAATATCAACGGGGCCGTCCTTGCGGATTTTCTGCTTCAGGATTTCTTCCAGAGGATTAGGCATTCGTTTTTGCCGGCGCGCTTAACACCATGCCTTTTCGGCTGACGAAGACCATCAGGGCTGCGCCGACAAGGATCATCGGCAGACATAGGATCTGCCCCATGGATATCCAGCCCGCGAAAAGGCCGAGATAGGAGTCCGGCTCGCGGACGAATTCCACCAATCCGCGCATCATGCCATATCCAAAAAGGAATGCGCCTGAAATAAAGCCGGGGCGATCTTTGAAGGCAGGCTTGCGTATCAGGATGGCCAGAACACCAAATAGAACCAGACCTTCGAGCAAGGCCTCATAAATCTGGCTGGGGTGGCGCGGAAGCGTTTGTCCCGGGAAAATCATGCCCCATGGCACGGTTGTGACCCGTCCGTATAATTCTGCGTTGACGAAATTCGCCAGTCTTCCAAAGAACAGGCCGATCGGGACTGCGGCGCAGATGATATCCGACAGCCTGAACAGGGAGACTTTTCGAAAGTGGCTAAAGAGGATCATCGCTGTAATCACGCCCAGTGCGCCGCCATGGAAAGACATGCCGCCGTGCCATATTTTTATAATCTCGAGCGGGTTCGCCATAAAAAATGACGGTTGGTAGAAAAAGACATAGCCGAGACGCCCGCCCAGCAAAACCCCGACGATGGCCCAACTCAGAAAATCATCAATATGTGTTCGCGTTGGACTATTGGATGCGGTGCCCTCTTCCTCATCTTTTGCTGCGAGAGACAGGCTGTAGCGCCAGCCGAGTATGAAACCGGCCAGATATGCCAGCGCGTACCAGCGCACGCCAAAACCACCGATCTGGAAAACAAAGGGACTTATCTCTGGAAATTGCAAAGCCATGTTGCTCCTTTTAAAAAGAAAAATGCGTAACGTCAATTTTATACACGAGGATCTTCACAAAAATTCTCCACTATTTCTTGCTCTGATTTTTGCAACGTGCTAGAAGAGCCATCATCTTAAATATGACCGGGCAGAGTCTTTATGAGCACAAGAGAAAAAATTCTTGATGATGTTGCGCGTATCGCAGGTGAAGCGGCCGGGTTCGTGAGTGATGCCGGGCGGCAGGCGCGTGAGTCTTTGCGCACACGCGTCGATGATCTTGCGACGCGCATGGATCTTGTGCCACGCGAAGATTTTGAGCGGCTTGAGGCCTTGCTCATCAAGGCAAGAGAGGTTCAGGATGCGCTTGAGAAGCGCGTTTCGGCTCTTGAGAAACAGGCAGAGGGTTCTGCCAAGAAGAAAAAGGTCTGAGTTTTCTAAATTCCACGGTTTAACGTCTCTTACCAATCAGGACATATAATGGATATACAAAGCGATAGCGAATTTTATGACGATCTGCCCAATCCTCTGGATAGTGTAGAAGAAATCCTGAGCGGTAATAATTGGACGTATGACCGCATGGATAGCGATCAGCTTGTGGTCCGTGTTGCCGGAAAATCCTGCGCATACCGCCTGTTTTTCATTTGGCAGGAAAATATGGGTGCGCTTCAATATTGCTGCCAGTATGAACTGGAGCTTAGCAAAGACAACCTCGCGATTTCCAGTGCGGTTTTGATGGACATTAACACGGCTCTGTGGCTTGGGCATTTCGAGATTTCCCGCGAGAATTTCACGCCGAGCTTCCGCCAGACCTGCTTGTTCAAAGGCGCGGATGCGAACGCCCATAGCGAAAAGATTGAAGATCTCGTTGATATTTCCCTCGCGCAGTGCGAGCGCTATTATCCGGTCTTCCATATTCTGTCCCAAGAGGACGGCGCTCTGGCTGAGCATCTATCCCTTGCCTTGATGGATACCGCCGGCAGGTCCTAAAAGAGGATTTTTCTTCCATGGCTGATCAAACTTCTTCATCCGGCTATTCGATTGTCCTTGCCGGGTGCGGGAAGATGGGGCGTGCTTTGCTTGAAGGATGGCTTGCGCGTGATCTGGTTGCGCGTGTTTTGGTTCTTGATCCGGGTGGGCTGCCGGATGTTTTTCAGGATGACCCCAGAATTTCACATTCCGCCGAAATCTCTCAAGATTTTGGATTTGAGCCGGATGTTGTTGTGCTTGCCGTAAAGCCACAAATTCTTGATCAAGTTTCTAAGGAAATTGATTTAACTCCCTATAAAAAAACATTAATCTTATCCATCGCCGCTGGCAAAACTTTACAGACGCTTGAAGGGCTTTTTGGAGGAGCGCAGCCGATTGTTCGGGTTATGCCGAATACCCCAGCTGCGATTGGTAAGGGGATGAGCGTTGCTGTTGCCAATATTCCGGTTCAATCGGCACAACGGGACATGTGCGATGCGTTACTCTGCGCAGCCGGGCTTTTGCGCTGGATCGGCGATGAATCCCTTATGGACGCCGTGACGGCCCTTTCGGGCAGTGGGCCGGCTTATGTCTTTCTGCTGATTGAAACTTTAGCCAAAGCGGGGGAAAAACTTGGACTTTCACCTGATATGGCGATGGCTCTTGCGCGCCAGACTGTTATTGGGAGCGCCGCGCTTGCCGAGACGGCGCCCGAGGTCAGCGCTGAGCAACTGCGCATCAATGTCACAAGCCCCGGTGGTACCACGCAGGCGGCACTTGATGTTCTTATGGATGGCTCCTTACAGGATGTCTTTAACAGGGCCTTGGAGGCAGCAGAGAAACGGGGAAAAGCGCTTAACGCCTGATTCCTATCGCCCCTTTGTTCCCAAACCGATGTCTTTTGCCAGTCGGCTTCTACGGGCGGCATAGTTTGGCGCGACCATCGGATAGTCTGCCGGCAAGCCCCAACGCTCGCGGTATTCTTCCGGCGTCATGTTGTACGCTGTTTTCAGGTGACGTTTCAGCATTTTGAGCTTTTTGCCGTCTTCAAGGCAGATCAGGTAATCCGGCGTGATCGAGCGCTTAATCGGAACGGCAGGCTGAGGACGGTCTACGGACACCGGTCCGCCTTCTGCATTCACATTTGAAAGGGTCTTAAAAACAAGTTCGATCAACCCCGGAATGTCGCCTGTCGGCATTGAATTGTTGGCGACATATGCCGAAACGATTTCGGTGGTACATGACAATAAATCTTCACGGCTTGTTTGATCGTTGCTGCTCATAATTTCAACCTTTTCACTACTCTTGATTTGCTTAATAAACATAGAGGTACATTTTTCTAATGTATCTTGAAAATACACAGATCGAATGCAATCTCAAGTAAAATATAATATATTTTTACTCCTATTTTTTATTCATTAAAATCAACTCCCTATCATTCTGCGTTCTGTTTTTGGCAGACTTACATCTGGCGGCCGAATATATAGTGGCTCTACAGATATTGGAGTATTTTTACTTATAATTTTTTTACACGCTGCAGTGGCGATAGCCAATGGGCTTGCGTAAGAAATATTTCTAAATTCATAGTTTTTTTTGTGACCGGAAACTTCTGCAAAACGATTATTTGCATCTCCAATAATGGTCACATTATTTGAAATTTTTTCTATTTGAGACATTATCTCTTCGGCGGGGGCAGCCATTGCCTCTGAGCAAGGCTTACCATCAGGTGAGAAGATTTGCGCATAGAAATCGTCGCGTTTGGTTTCTATCAGGACAGCGATATATTCATGGTCATGGCAAAGCCCGTTTTGTTTGTCTGTTTCCATCAACGCTTCAAAGGTGGTCACGCCGCATACCGGAATGTCCAGCGCCAAACCAAAGGCTTTTGCCGTTGAAAGACCGATGCGGAGCCCTGTAAAAGCGCCCGGCCCTCTCGTTACGGCGATGGCATCTAAATCGCTGTACTGTAAACTTGCTTCGTTGAGGACTAATTCCGTGATCGGCAGAAGAGCCTCGGCATGCCCTCGTAGCATGGGCTCGCTTTGGCTTGCCAACATACCGGCGCCGTTCCGCCATATCCCCGCGCTGCAAGCATTCATCGCCGTATCGAGCGCTAATATCGTCAACTCTTTGTCTTTACGCACGATTTTGTTTCGACCCCGCCTGAAAATCCGTTATAGTCCTCTACATAATCGAAAGGGGAGTGAATGTACAGGGCGGCGGCTTTATATGCCTATGCAATTGCGTGTTTTTTCTGTGTGTCTGCTGTATCCGCTCAGGAACTTCCGGAAGACAGGAGCAGTGCCGTCATTTTTTCCTATAGCAGGATTGGTGAAGATTACGCCCCTGAGACGAATTTAAGGACAGACCAGTTCCTTGCCCAGATCGACGAGCTTTCCGGCGGTGGGTACCATGTTCTCTCCCTCCCCTCTTTGATCGATGCTCTGGATAGGGGAGAAATTCTTCCACCACATAGTGTCGTGATTACTTTTGATGGCGGCTATAGATCTATTTTAGAGCAGGCGGTACCCGTTCTGGAGGCCCGCAAGCTGCCCTTTACGATTTTCTTCTCCAGTGACATGGCGGATAACGGTGATACGGATTACCTCGAATGGGCCGACCTTGCAAAGCTTTCGCGCAATCCTCTTGTTACGCTCGGCCTTCATCCGGCTCAATATGTCCGGCTTTCGGGGTTTGGCGATACGGAGATCCTCAAGCAGCTTAATCGGGGAAAAGTTGCTTATCGCAATCATCTGGATAAGGAGCCACTATATTTTGCTTATCCGTTCGGGGAGTATGATGGCCGTTATAAGGACCTTGTGAAGACGAATGGTTTCCGGGCTGCCCTTACCCAACAATCTGGCAGCGCTTATGGGGGAAGCGACTTTTATGCTCTGCCACGTTTTACGATGACTGCGGCTTATGGCGATATCCCGCATTTTCGTTTTGTCAGCACGAGCCTACCGCTCCCTGCGAGCAATATTACTCCGGGTGTGACGGATACAGGGGAGGAACTTCCCCTCATTGGATTTAATGTCAGCAAGCCGCTTGAAGAAGAGTTGCCTAAACTTTCCTGTTTCGTATCGGGGCAAAGCAGGCCTGAGATTGAAGTTTTGGGGGAGACGCGTGTTGAAGTGCGTCTCTCTTCTCCCGTGAGGTTTGAGCGGACTCGTGTGAACTGTACCCTTCCGGCGACATCTGTCGATGATGAGGGTTCGGATGAGATGAATGACATTCGTGCGCGCTGGCTTGGTTTTTTGCTTACGCCGCCGCGCGGAGAATCTAATGCCGAGGACCCTACAGATCTCCAGACGCCCTGACCTCATTCACTTCGGGGATAAAGTGGCGCAGCATGTTCTCAATTCCCATTTTCAGGGTCGCCGTCGAGCTTGGACAGCCTGAGCACGCGCCGCGCATATGCAGGTAGACGACACCGTCTTCGAAATAATCAAACACAATATCGCCGCCATCTCTGGCAACCATGGGCCTTACGCGGGTATCGAGGAGTTCCCTGATTTGAATTGCGATTTCATCCTCATCTTCGGACGGCGCTGCGGCGCTTGATTGTTCCAGCAATGCCGGATCGACGATCGGTTGGCCGGTGGAAAGATGTTCCATGAGCGCCGTTAAAATCATGGGCTTGAGCATGGACCAGTCTGTATCGTCGCCCTTGCTGACGGAGACAAAATCTCCTGAGAGAAATACTCGGATAACGCCGGGGATTCTGAATAAACGATCGGCAAGCGGCGCGCGCGCAGCTTCGGCGCGTGAGGAAAAATCCAGTGTTCCCTTCTCCAGAATTGTCTGTCCGGGAATGAATTTGATGGTTGCCGGGTTTGGGGTTTCCTCGGTCTGTATGAACATAGCGTGCCCTTCTTGCTTGTGTTTGGGGCTACAAAATAGCTTCAAGATCTGAAACATGCAAATGTCCTGGAACAATCATTAAAGGAACCCGTAATTTTGACAGTCCTTTGCCTGAGAAATAGCTCACCAGCGGGCCGGGATTGGATGCGCTACTTTCCCCTCCGAGGATCAACATCGCGATATTGCTATTTTGGTTGATCATATCGATAATGATGTCGCTACGTTCCCCCTCCTCGATGGCGATCATGGGGATTTTTCCTGTGAGTTCGACAACGCGGCGGGATGCATCCCAGATCAGGCTTTCGGCCTGTGCTCGCATCTCCTTTTTGATTTTATTTTCTACATTCAGCCAGTGATCAAAGGCGCTGCGCTCGATCACATTCAGAAGCGCTAGACGGCCACTGTGTTTTGCGACAATCGCGCAGGCATATTCTACGGCGACTGAAAACTCTTCAGTTACGTCGACGACAAGCAGAAAAACCGGAGTTTTTTCGGGCGCTATCGCTTTTTTGTTTTGGGTTGCAGGCATCATTCCTCCCTATTTCTTAAACTTTATGGCTTGACCCGAATTGCGCTGAAAAACCATCCGGTCACTAGCGCAAACACGATGCAAGACAATGCATATAAAACGGCCTGATCTTTTGCCGCATTAAAAAGAAACGCATTCAAACCGACTTGCTCAACGGCCAGCGATTCAGTATCTCGCTCAAGGATTTTTCCGTTTTTAATTAAAAAACTCTCGATTGAATATTGCCCAGTCGGGGCAGCTGCCGGGACCTGAAAGGTTACACGGAAAAAGTTTTCGTTCAGAAACCGGATTTCCTTTGGCTTTATGGGGTACAGGCGGCTTTTTTCCCGATCCGCGATCAGTGCATCCCTGAAGTTTGTCTTTTCGCTACGCTGATCGACTGGAAACAGGGAAAGCACTCCTATTCCGTTTTTCAAAAAGAGGCTTTCGTTTTTGGCTGTGTCTTCTTCCGGCTTTCCCAAAGCGTAATCATAGTACAGAGGCATATGTTTATAGGTTTCGCTGTAGCGGTTTACCCATGCCCCCAGAACCTTTGCTTTTTTCCAGATGGTCATGTTTTTTTCGGGGCCTTTGATGTATATCGCAATTTCGGAGTCTTTATCTTTGCGATAGCCAAAAAGCCGGATTTCCGCCCCGGTGAACCCGGTGGTAATGTCGATGTGGTTTAGGGCTAGTTCTACGAAAAACTCATCTTCTTTCTGGGCGTATGCCGGGGCGGCGATCTTCAGCGGCGCGAATGCCAAAAGGCCTAGGGCGATCAGACGACATGTGCTTAGAATATGCCTTCTCATTTTATCGTCATCACGTAAAGCTGAGAAGGTTCGAGGAAGAGATTGTATCCGAGTTGAGCACAGACCGCTAAAACCAGCAGTGCGAGAAGCACCCTTCCGCGTGCTCCGGCAATTCTGCGAGAGACGAGTACACCAAGCCTTGCTCCAAGGACACCACCAAGAATGAGAATTACTGCCAGTAACACATCGACACTATGATTGACGATGGCGTGCATGATGGCTGCGAACGCACTTGTGAAAATGATTTGAAAGAGTGATGTCCCTGCGACCAGCAATGTTGGCATTCCCAATATATAGATCATTGCCGGAACGAGCAGGAACCCGCCGCCAATCCCCATCGTCGAGACCAGAAAACCGCCAACAAATCCTATTCCTCCGGGTACAAAAACGCTGATATAGAGCTTTGAGCGGGGGAAACGCATTTTATAGGGAAGACGTGACAACAAGGACGGCGATTTCATGCGGTTAAACTCGGAGCGCATGCTTTTTTTCTTAAACATGGTGAATGTGCCTTCAAACAGCATCATCAGACCGACGGACCCCAGAAACAGGATATAAAGCAGGGAGATTATGAGGTCGATCTGCCCCAGATAACGGATAAACTTAAAGATAAAAATCCCGAGCAGAGAGCCCATCAGGCCGCCGCCAAGCATGACAGACCCCACCATGAAGTCGACGGAGCCCTTGCGCCAGTAACCCATAACGCCACTGACACCAGAGGCGACAAGCTGGCAGGACTGCGTTCCGACGGCGACCGCCGGAGGAATACCCATAAAAATCAGGAGTGGGGTTGTTAGAAAGCCACCGCCTACGCCGAACATGCCGGAGACAAAGCCGACGAAAGCGCCCAGAAGGAAAATCATCTCCACCGGGATACTCATTTCTGCAATGGGTAAGTAAACCTGCATCGAGGCTTAAGACCTTATATGTCTGTCAATTTATCGGTTTCCCCTCGCCCTGCAGGCGAAGACATCTTAAAAATGATCAGAATCGAGCTTGTTCGGGCCGTTAATGATCAGTTCGGGATCGTTCAGGAATTTCCTGTAGTGACCCGAGGGGTAAATTGCTGTTGTTCTTGTAAAATCGACAGACTTTACGATTGAGAGGAAAGCCGGGCGCCATTGATCGTAAACGGTTTGTTCTGTTGAACATTCCACGATGTAGGCATTATCATAGTAAAGAGATGCAAACATAATCGCGCGTTTGTGAACGATCGGGTTCTCTGCTGTGGTGAATGTTGCTTCGGCGTAGGTCGCGAAGCCCTGCCCCAGACCTGCTCCATCCGTTACGGACTGGAGTGTTACATCATCGTATTCGCCGAGATATTCGTCCCAGAATTGTTTGCTGTAGGCAACCTTCTGAACGGAAGAGGCGAATTTACGCGGGTAAATCAGATAACGGCGGTCTTCACGAACGCGCACACGGCAGTTTGCGAATTTATATTCGCCGGGGCCGGTGACAGTCAGCTTATCGTCGGGCTTCTGGTTTTGTGTTACAGCCCAGAGATCCGGGAAAGAGAGGCTGAAGCGGTTTCCCTGATCCTCTACGTAGAAGATCTCAGCACTTGCTGACGATAACGTGATTGTGCACAGAGCGGCACCGACCAGAAAAGTTTTCAAAACAGACTTCATACCCAACGCTTTCCCCATTAAGGATGACCAGAAAATATATTGCCTTTTTGAAGAGTAAAAAGCAAATACGGCATTCATAATAATGCATAATTCCGGCTTTTGCACCCGGAAATATGAGCGCGCGCGATAATTAAGGCATAAAGCCCATGATTTTCATGGTTTCTTGCAGGACTGGCGCGGCGATGTCTCTGGCCTTTTCGCCCCCCTCTCTTAAGGATGCGTCTATTTGCGCCGGATCAGACAGAAGCTCATTCATGCGCGCCGTGATCGGGGAAAGCCTTGTGACTGCCAGATCAATAAAGGCCGGTTTAAATTCCGAGAACTGTTTTCCTGCGAATTGCGTCAGGACAGATTCCTTTGACTGGTCCGCGAGAGCCGCATAGAGGGTAATTAGGTTGAGTGCTTCGGGCCGGCCATCCAGCGCCTTTAGATTATCAGGCAAGGCTTCAGGGTCCGTTTTTGCCTTTTTGATTTTCTTGGCAATCGTGTCTGCGTCATCGATCAGGTTGATGCGGCTCATATCCGACTCATCGGACTTGCTCATTTTTTTGCTACCGTCGCGCAAGGACATTACGCGTGGCGCCGGGCCGGCGATAACCGGCTCAGGCTGCGGGAAGAGATCGACGCCGTAGCGTGTATTGAATGTGGACGCCAGATCGCGCGCCAGCTCAAGGTGCTGCTTTTGATCTTCCCCCACGGGAACATGGGTCGCCTTATAAATCAGGATATCGGCGGCCATCAGCACCGGGTAGGCAAAAAGCCCTAGTCCTGCGCGCTCGGCATTCTTTCCGGCCTTGTCTTTGAACTGCGTCATGCGCTCGAGTTTGCCCATCTGGGCCATGGTGGACAGCAGCCACATGAGCTGCGAATGTTGCGGCACGTGGGACTGGACAAAGATCGTTGATTTTTTGGGGTCAATCCCTGCGGCCATATAAGCGGCGGCGATTTCGCGCGTGGCCTTGGCCAGCGTTTCCGGTTCATAGGGCTGGGTGATCGCATGCAGGTCGACGACGCAATATAAGCGCTCGGCCTCTTTGTCTTCCTGAAAATTCACCCAGTTTTTGAGGGCGCCGAGATAGTTGCCCAAGTGAAGCTGGCTGGTGGGTTGCATGCCCGATAATATTCTTTTCATGCCTTACGGCCCTTTCCTGATCATGTACTTCTTGAGGTCCTGTATTTTCAGGACGCCCAGAGAGAAAATCGCGGCGCCGTATATTGTGCCCCCCGCGGCGACGAGCCCTCCCAATGCAGCGATCTTTATGACCTGCCCGCTATCGCCCATCGTTATTCCCTGCAAAAGCGTCGCGAGTATATAGACCCCTGCCCCCATTAAGCAAGAGGCGAGGACGATCCGTGGAATGTTGTGGTGGAATCGTTCGTCAAAATGGACCTGCGGGTGGTTTTTCAGGGCGCGCACGTGCGCAATATATTGTATCCAGCCGCTTAATCCTGTTGCCAAGGCAATGCCTGCGACGCCGAGCCAGTTTATCAAGGCGAGGGCAACGGCGATGTTCAATAGAACGCCGAGGACTGAAATCTTGACCGGGGTTTTGGTGTCATGGCGCGCCCAATGCGCGGTGGAGAAGACTTTGATGGCGATGTAGGCCGGGAGCCCAATCGCGTAGCAGGCCAGTGCTCCGGCTGTTTCCAGGCTATCCTGCGCTGTGAATGCGCCGCGCTCGAAAAGGACCGTAATCAGGGTTTGCGGCATGACGGCGAGCGCTATCGCGGCGGGAAGAGCAAGGATCAGGCAATATTCCAAGGCGCGGTTGAACAGGTCTACGGCCTCATCCTTTTCGGCCTTTGCCATGGCGCGGGCGAGCATGGGGAGGAGCGCTGTGCCGACAGCGATCCCCACGGTGCCGAGTGGGAGCTGGTTCAGGCGATCCGCATAATAGAGGTATGAGATCGAGCCCTCCTTTAAGAAAGAAGCGATCATAATGTCTGCGAACAGGTTGATCTGCATGACCCCTGCCCCGATCAACCCCGGCCCCATCAGACGGAAGACGCGGCGAATTTTTTTATCATCGAAGCGCGGCTTGCTTATCACAATTTTGACCTTGGCGCGGCGCATACATACCCAGAGGAATAAAAGCTGGAAAAAGCCTGAGGCCAGAAGTCCCCACGACATTGCGTGGCCGGGTGTCGGGAAATAGCTTCCCAGAAGAAGCGCTGCGATCAAGGAGAGGTTAAAAAGAACCGGCACGAAGGCAAAAGGCGCAAAGCGGTTATGAGCATTTAGAACGCCGCCCAGCAATGCCGTCAGGGACATCAGGAGCAGATAAGGGAATGTGATCCGGGAAAACTCGACGGATAGGTTATAGCGCTCCGGGTCATCGGCAAAGCCGGGGGCGATGGCGTAGAGGACATAGGGCATGAGAATCATGCAGACCGTTACAAAGACGGAGAGCGCGGCCAGCATGACGCTGAAGGCGTTTCCAGCAAAACGGGCGGCGCTTTCCTCCCCTTCGCTTTCCAATGTTTTGGCGTAAAGCGGGACGAAGGAAACGCTAAAGGCGCCTTCTGCCGTGATGCGGCGAAAAAGGTTCGGAAGTTTCAGGGCGATAAAAAAAGCGTCGGCGACAGGGCCTGCGCCAAGAATGGCGGCAGTCAGGATATCGCGCGCGAATCCGGTGATACGCGATAATCCGGTCATACCGGCGACGGTGGCCATGGCTTTTATTAAATTCATGTGGTAGTTCTTATCACTGCTTAAGGAGAAAGAATAGTATGCTCAATCCTGAAAAAGGCTGGTTTGGGGAAAAGCAGGTTACGCCGGAGGAAAAGACTCAGCGCGTGATTGGTGTTTTTGACAATGTCGCCAGCCGATATGATTTGATGAATGACTTTATGTCCGGGGGCGTGCACCGACTTTGGAAGGATCGCTTTGTGCGGATGATTCGTCCGCGTGGGTCTGTGGGCGGCGTTGCGCAGCATTATCTGGATGTGGCGGGCGGAACCGGTGATATTGCCTTTCGCATTCGCAAAGCCGCCGGGGCTGAGGCAAAAATTACGCTGTGCGATCTGAATGACAACATGCTTTCCGTGGGGCGTGATCGCTCAATCGATAAAGGTTGGGGGCATGATTTCTCCTGGGTTGCCGGGAATGCCGAAAGTTTGCCTTTGCCGGATTCCAGTGTGGATGTGTACACGATCGCCTTCGGTTTGCGGAACGTCACCCATATTGATACGGCGCTTCGCGAAGCGTTCCGCGTCCTGAAGCCCGGCGGGCGTTTTTTCTGCCTTGAGTTCAGCCGTGTGCAGCCGGATTTTCTTGCCAAGCTTTATGACCTTTACTCTTATACGGTTATTCCGCGACTCGGTGAAAAAGTTGCGAATGACCGGGAGAGTTATCAGTATCTTGTTGAAAGTATCCGCAAGTTTCCTTCACAAGAGAAGTTGCTGGCGCGGATGAAGGATGCGGGCTTCGAATCGGCGCGCTATGCCAATCTTTCCGCAGGGATTGCCGCGATCCATTCTGGCTTGAAGCCCTGATATTTTAGGAAACGCATTTTTTCTTTCCTATTTTTATGGTTGACAATGGCCGAAATCTCTAGCCATTGTACGCAAATCTTCCGGAAGAAATAAAATTACGTTAATACGGAAGCATAATTTTGTTTGGATTCTTTGAGCGAAAAACGAAAGGGCAGTTCAATGAGCAATTTTACAAAATCTATTTTCTACTCCACAGCAGTTCTCGCTGTTGGTCTGGTCGCGATTTTCGCGATTTATAACAATGTTACAGGTCAGAACGGCCTTGCTGTTGCTGGTATTGAGCCGGCGGCTGGTGAAGAAGCTATTGCTCCTCAAGGTGACGTTACTGAAACATTCCAAGAAACCGTTACGATTACTGAAGAAGCTGCGACAGATGCTGCTGAACAAGCTGCTGACGCTGCTCAGGATCTTCAAGATCAAGCGACTGATGCCGCCACAGCGGCGGCTGAAGGTGCTGAAAGCCTTCTGGCTCCTGCTGAAGATGCGGCAGAAGCTGCTGCTGAGGATGCGCAGGCTGCTGCGGCTGAAGCTGCTGATGCCATCGAAGGCGCAGCGGAAGCTGAAATCGCACCGGCTGCTTCTGAAGAAGCAACAGCACCTGCGGAAGCAGCGCCTGCTGCTACGGAAGCTCCTGCAGAGGAAGCGCCTGCTGCTCAGTAATTATGGGCCTCAGGTTCACGTTTTTATTCGAAAGCCCCACTTTTCCTTGTGGGGCTTTTGTTT
Source organism: Alphaproteobacteria bacterium (assembly GCA_020445145.1). Classification (GTDB taxonomy): domain Bacteria; phylum Pseudomonadota; class Alphaproteobacteria; order Micavibrionales; family Micavibrionaceae; genus JAGRHC01. The sequence continues at coordinate 174,489 of JAGRHC010000018.1, read as the reverse complement.
TATAAGGTAGGCCAATAATAGAGGGCGACATCATGTTACAGGGACGTAAAATCCTACTGATTATCTCCGGCGGAATTGCGGCCTATAAATCGCTTGAACTTATTCGTCTTATTCGTAAAAACGAGGGCGATGTTCGCTGTATCCTGACGCAGGGCGGCGCCCAGTTTGTCACACCTCTCAGCGTTTCTGCTTTAAGTGAGCATAAAGTTTACAGTGATCTCTGGTCGTTAACGGATGAAGCTGAGATGGGACATATCCGTTTATCGCGTGAAAGCGACCTGATCGTCGTTGCGCCGGCGAGCGCCGACCTGATTGCTAAAATGGCCCATGGGATGGCGGATGATCTTGCGAGCACAACGTTGCTGGCCGCTAATGTGCCGATCATGATTTCCCCGGCAATGAACCCGCAGATGTGGGAAAACCCTGCTGTTCAGGAGAATATAAACGCCTTAAGAAAACGTGGCGTTTTGATATGTGCGCCGGCGGAAGGCGATATGGCATGCGGGGAAACCGGTGTGGGGCGTATGAGAGAAGCGTCTGAACTTCTTGATTCCATTTCTTCTTTTTTTTTTGATAGGCCGCTGAAGGGTTTTAAGGCGCTTGTAACAAGCGGGCCGACTTATGAGCCTATTGATCCTGTGCGTTTTTTGGGAAACCGTTCTTCGGGGAAGCAAGGGCATGCGATTGCGGGCGCGCTCCGGGATTTGGGCGCTGACGTGACGCTCGTTAGCGGGCCTGTTGCCTTAGGTGATCCATTTGGGGTCAAAACGATTCATATTGAGACGGCGCAGCAGATGCATGATGCCTGCGCGGCTGCCCTGCCCTGCGATATCGCCGTTTGTGCGGCGGCTGTTTCAGACTGGCGCACGGCATCGATTTCGGGTCAAAAAATCAAGAAGGGTGCGGATACGGCTTCGCCCACGCTCGTGCTAACCGAAAATCCAGACATTTTGAAGATGCTGGCCGAGCCTGGCAAAAGCAGACCAACGCTTGTCGTTGGTTTTGCCGCGGAGACGAACGATCTGATTAAGCATGCGCAAGGTAAGCTCGCGCGAAAAGGGTGCGATATGATCGTTGCAAATTTGGTCGGGCCAAATAAAGAAGGGCTTGAAAAAACCTTTGGCGCGGCAGACAATCATGTTTATCTTGTTGAAAAGGATCAGATCAGCGAATGGGAGCCTGCACCAAAGCATTTGGTGGCTCGCAAGCTTGCTGAGGTTATAGCTGAGCGTATAGGAGCATCATGACAGAAAATATCGAAGTGGCGCTGTTGCCACTGGAAAACGCGGTAGGACTTAAACTTCCAACTTATGCAACGGAGCAATCTGCCGGGATGGATTTGACGGCGGCGCTTGAAGAGGCCATTGAGATTGGCTCCGGCGAGCGCGCTCTTATCCCTACGGGCCTTGCGATTGCGTTGCCTGCGGGTTATGAGGCGCAGATCCGCCCGCGCTCCGGGCTGGCGATCAATCACGGTGTGACGGTACTGAATGCGCCGGGAACAGTGGATGCGGATTATCGCGGCGAAATCAAGGTAATCCTTGTTAATCATGGGAAGGAACCCTTTACGGTTCAACGCGGGATGCGCATCGCGCAGATGGTTGTCGAGCGCTGTGTTCATGTTGATTGGAAAAGCGTTGAAAGCCTTGAGGATCAAGCGACCGAGCGCGGGAGCGGCGGTTTCGGGTCAACCGGCTCAGCCTGATCTTTTCCTCAAAAACAAAATTTTGTTGTTCTCATATCAGGCATGATGTCGTATGACTAAATCATCATGGCCAGAGAAAAATACGACGACGAAAACGCAAATTTTGCGCCCTCATCTCCTGCAGATGATGCAGAGAGCTATCTGAAGCAAGGGCATACGCCAATGATGGCGCAATATCTTTCGGTCAAGGCACAGTATCCTGACTGCCTCCTTTTTTACCGGATGGGCGATTTTTATGAGCTCTTTTTTGACGATGCTCTTATTGCTTCTGAAATCCTTGATATCACACTTACGAAGCGCGGTAAAAATCAGGGGGATGATATCGCGATGTGCGGCGTTCCTTATCATGCTTATGAACCGTATCTGGCTCGCCTGATACGCGCGGGGCAAAAGGTTGCTATCTGTGAGCAGGTCGAGACGCCGCAGCAAGCAAAAGAACGCGCGAAAGCAGAGGGAAAAAGCGCAGCAAAAGCGCTTGTAAGGCGCGATGTTGTTCGGGTTGTTACGCAAGGAACGCTTACAGAGGACTCCCTCCTTGATGCGCGGCAGAATAATTATTTGTGCGCTGTTGCAGAGGTTTCCGGAGAGGCTGCGCTTGCATGGATCGAGCTTTCAACAGGATCATTTTCGGTTCAGGCGATTCACGATCGTGATATTCGCACAGCGCTTGAGCGGATTGCGCCGGGTGAGGTTCTTGTTTCCGATGCGCTTTATGAGAGAGAAAAACAGTCCTTTCAGTTTCTGGACAGTATGATTACACCACAAGACACAGGCTTTTTTGATAGCCAGAGCGCACAAGTCGCGCTTGAAGCGCTTTATGAGGATCAAGCTGCTCACTTTCTTGCGCCGCTGGGACGGGCGGAAATTGCAGCGGCTGGCTCTGTGCTGCGTTATGTTGAGCGTACGCAGTTGGGTCGCATTCCGCCGATTAGCGAGCCGAAGCAGCTTATTCCGGGCTCTGTCATGTCGATTGATGCCTCGACGGTGAGAAATCTTGAATTGTTGCGCACTCTGTCCGGCGAGCGTAAGGGAAGTCTGCTTGATACGATTGATTTAACCGTGACCGGTGCTGGCGCGCGCCTGCTGCAATCCTATCTTGCGTCTCCCTTGGTCGACACAAAAGCGATCAGGGCACGGCTCAACAGGGTTGAGTGCTTTGTCAATAATGACTTTTTCCGCAGCACAATCCGGGAGCAGCTTCGCAGCATTCCCGATATGGAGCGCGCGCTTTCTCGGCTTGCGCTGGGGCGTGGCGGCCCGCGTGATCTTTGTGCTCTTCGCGGCGGGCTCTCGATGAGCGAGATTATTCGCTCGCAAATTCAAAATGATCCTGAGGCGGAGGATATTCTTTCAAGGCAGATTGAAGACCTGCATCAATCCCCTGCTCTTTCCTCGTTTCAGGATACGCTTTCGCAAGCCCTCAACGACGAGCCTCCGGTGCTTGCGCGAGATGGCGGATTTGTCCGGGAGGGGTATGCTGCAAACCTTGATCAGTTCAGGGCGCTTCGCAATGATAGTCGCCGCCATATTGCTGCGCTTCAAAGTGAGTATCAGAAGAGCACAAAAATCGAGACGCTGAAGATCAAGTTCAATAATGTCCTTGGATATTTTATTGAGGTTCCCTCGCGCCGCGCCGATGCCCTCATGGTTAAGGCCTCTAGCGAAGGTGCAGAAAACCCGTTCGTTCATCGCCAGACCCTTGCGAATGCGGCGCGTTTCACGACACCGGAGCTTGCGGAGCTGGAGCGTGATATCCTGTCTGCCGCGGAGAAAAGTGTTGCGCTGGAGTTGGAGATATTTGACATGCTTGTGCAAAATGCTGCGGAGCTTTCGCAGGATATTGCGCGTATTGCAAGGGCTCTTTCCGTCCTTGATGTCTCGGCAGGGCTGGGGCAACTGGCCCGTGATATGGGGTATGTGCGTCCTCTTGTTGATGAAAGCTTATATTTCAGGATTTCGGGGGGGCGGCACCCTGTTGTGGAGATGGCGCTGACGAAGGATAGTGAAGATTTTGTACCGAATGATTGCGACCTCGGGCCGCAGCAACGTCTTTGGCTTTTGACCGGGCCGAATATGGCTGGAAAATCGACGTTCCTGCGCCAGAACGCCCTGATTGCGATTATGGCCCAGATAGGGTCGTTTGTGCCCGCCCACTCTGCCCATATCGGTGTTATTGACCGTGTGTTCAGCCGTGTCGGTGCCTCTGATGATCTGGCGCGCGGTCATTCGACCTTTATGGTTGAGATGGTTGAAACCGCCGCTATCCTTAATCATGCAACGGCGCGGTCTCTGGTTATTCTAGATGAGATCGGGCGTGGAACGGCGACGTATGACGGTCTATCCATCGCCTGGGCCTGCGCTGAGCACTTGCATGATGTGAACCGCAGCCGCGCCCTTTTTGCGACGCATTATCATGAAATGACGGCGCTGACTGCGCGCCTGCCTTCTCTGGATTGTCATGCGATGGCGGTGCGGGAGTGGAAGGGCGAGATTTTGTTTATGCATAAAGTGATCAAGGGCAGCGCCGATCGTTCTTACGGTATTCATGTTGCGAAGCTTGCGGGGCTGCCTGCTGCCGTGATCGGGCGGGCCGGAGATATTCTCAAGACCCTGAACTCCGGGGAGCAGGCTGGCGCCTTATCAAAGCTTGCCAATGACTTGCCCTTGTTTTCCGCTGTTGTTGCGCAGCAGGAGACTGTTGCAGCGCCCTCCGCACTTGCTGCGCGCCTGAATGATATTCAGCCCGATACCCTTAGTCCTCGCGAGGCGCTTGATATTTTGTATAGCTTGAAAAAACTTGCCGCGGATGAGCGCCAGAATTGACTGAAGTCCTTTACTTTGAATGCCTGATCTTTTATCAACGCCTAAGTTATTTCAATCATTGAAAGTCCTATTATGAGCAGTGTTACTCCTTTTCCGTCTTCATCAACACCGATTGAGACCGATGCCGTCATTATCGGGGCCGGCCCCTGCGGGCTTTTTACGGTTTTTGAGATGGGGCTTTTGGATATGAAATGCCATCTGGTTGATATTCTCGATCGTCCGGGCGGACAGTGTGCCGAGCTTTACCCCGAAAAGCCGATTTATGACATTCCGGGTTATCCTGAAATTACCGGCCAGGAACTTACAGATAAGTTGATGGAACAGATCCAACCCTTTGATCCGCAATTTCATTTGCATCAGATGGCGGAAAGTCTAGAGAAGCTTGATAACGGGAAGTGGCGCCTGACAACTGATATGGGCACTGTTTTGGATGCGACTTGTATCATTATTGCAGCGGGCGGCGGGAGCTTTGTTCCTAAGAAGCCCCCTATTCCGGGAATTGAAGATTATGAAGGGACGTCCGTCTTTTATGCCGTGCGCAAGATGGATCAGTTTCGCGACAAAAAGCTGGTCATTGTCGGAGGCGGTGACTCGGCTCTGGACTGGGCCATTAACCTTGAGCCTATAGCGCAAAGCCTTACTCTGGTTCATCGGCGCGATGATTTCCGGGCTGCTCCGGATAGTGTCACGAAGATGCGTGAGCTGGTTCAGGCGGGGCGCATGCGTTTCGAAACGGGACAGGTTAAATCGTTAATTGGTCAGAACGGTAAACTTGAGGCAATCGAGATTGAAAATATGGATAAGGTCCGTCATACGGTAGAGTGTGACTGCCTGCTTCCATTTTTCGGGCTGACGATGAAGCTCGGGCCGATTGCGAATTTCGGGCTAAACCTTGATCAAAACCTTATTCCTGTTGATACAGAGAAATTTGAGACCTCTACCCCGGGCATTTTTGCTGTTGGTGATATAAATAGTTATCCGGGGAAGTTAAAGCTTATTCTCTCCGGATTTCATGAGGCCGCGTTGATGAGCCGGCAGGCTTTTCGTTATTGCCGCCCGGATGCGAAGCTTAAATTTGAATATACGACGTCGAGTTCGTCCTTACAGACAAAACTCGGGGTTTCAGAGTAGGAAAAACTAAAAACCGCCTGATTATAGGCGGTTTTTTTATTTTGAAACGATGTTCTTTTCCTGATTTTACTCGTCCATACCGTCGAACAAAGCGGTGGAGAGGTAGCGCTCTGCGAAAGACGGGATGATGACGACGATCTGCTTCCCTGCGTTTTCGGGGCGGCTTGCGACTTTGCGGGCTGCGGCGAAGGCGGCGCCAGAAGAGATGCCGCAAGGGATGCCTTCCAATCTTGCGATTTCGCGGGCTGTTTCCAGTGCTTCGTCGCTGTTTACTTTGACAACGTCATCAATCAGAGCCGTATCCAGTACATCCGGTATAAATCCCGCGCCGATCCCTTGGATTTTATGTGGCCCCGGAGCGCCGCCGGAGATCACCGGGCTTTCTTCCGGCTCGACGGCGATGGTCTTAAATCCCGGTTTACGGGCTTTCAGCACCTGTGAAGCTCCCGTCAGGGCGCCCCCTGTGCCAACGCCGGCGATTAAAATGTCTGCCTTTCCGTCCGTATCGTTCCAGATTTCTTCAGCGGTGGTTTCGCGGTGGATTTGAGGATTGGCTGAATTGGCGAATTGGTCGGGGGAGAACCCGTTTTCATGCTCTTCCAATAGTTCCTTTGCCTTGGCGATCGCTCCTCCTACGCCCTTTTCCTTGGGTGTCAAAACGACCTCAGCGCCCAGAAGTTTCAGCATCTTGCGGCGCTCGATGGACATGCTTTCCGGCATAGTCAGGATGAGCTTGTAGCCCTTGTTTGCCGCGACGAAGGCCAGAGCGATTCCTGTGTTGCCTGATGTCGGCTCGATCAGGACTGTTTTGCCCGGCGTGATGAGACCTTCGCGCTCGGCCGCTTCGATCATGGCAAAGCCGATGCGATCCTTGACCGATGCGATGGGGTTGAAAAACTCCAGCTTCGCCAGAATTTCGCCCTTGAGGGCATATTTTTCACTAAAACGCGGGACGCGCACGAGCGGGGTTGCGCCGACTGTATCAACGATACTGTCATAGATACGGCCGCGAAACTCGGCTTTCTTTTTCAGGGATTCGGGAGCGTTATGCTCGACTGCTGGCAAGGCCATGGCTGTTTCCTCCTTGTCGTTTGGACAGATAGAGGATCAGACTAGTCTCCTTCGCCGGGTTCTGCACTAAAATATTTGTCCAGCTTGCCTTTTTCGTCTTTCATTTGCTCGGCCTCGGCCATCGGATCCTTTTTGACCGTGATGTTGGGCCATTTTTCCGAGTATTCCCGGTTCATGTCGATCCATTTTTCGGCACTGCTGTCGGTGTCCGGCAGAATCGCATCGATCGGGCATTCAGGCTCACATACGCCGCAGTCAATGCACTCGTCCGGGTTAATGACCAGCATATTTTCGCCTTCGTAGAAGCAGTCTACGGGGCAGACTTCAACACAATCCGTATATTTGCAGCGGATACAAACATCGGTTACCACAAATGTCATTCTATTTTCTCCTTGGTTCAAGGTCGCTGCAGATTAAAACGCTCGCCCCTTGAAGGCAACAGCTTTTGAAGAAAACTGTGTGCGGCGGCGCACAAAGAATGGCATAGAGCTATTATGCTGTTTATATTTTTCTTATGAAACGCTTTTTGCCTCTCTCTCTTTTGCTTTATGCCAGTGTCGTCTCCGGGTGTGCTTCGGACAGGCCGCGCCCGGCTTATGAGCCCAAGTCCCCTGCTATGGCCTCGGAGCCTATAGAGCCTCAGGAAGGTGATCTTGATCTGGCGATTTCCGGTTATCTCGGAGCGCATCATGCTCCTCTGTTTTCCCGGTATGAATATACGCGGCTTGATCTGAATGGTGATGGCCTGCGTGATGCTCTGGTCTATATGAAGACGCCTTTTGGGCATTGGTGCGGCGATCATGGGTGCACTGTTCTTGTTTTCGCTGCGAAGGATGGAGGCTTTACTTCTGCGGGTGCGATTTCACCGGTTCGGGCGCCGTTTTATGTCAGCAAACTCACATCTCAGGGATGGCGGGATCTTGTTGTCCGGGTTGCAGGCCGGGAGGAAAGGGCAAAGGATGTTGTTTTGCAGTTCGACGGGCAGTCTTACCCGCTTGATCCTGGGCCTCTTCCGCCGTATCTCAACTTTTCTGCGCTCGAGAAAACCAAGGTTTTTCCCTAAACCAGGCTTTAGTTCAGTTTATTCAGGAATTTGTCCCTGTAGGAATGTAATGCGTGCCTGAGGCTCCACTTTCCTTTCTGTGACGAGTCCACTCCCTTGGCGCGATTTTGGGCTGCGTCATCATCTTCAAACTCCAGCTTTACGTTTCCGATCATATCATCAACATTCGTTTTCTTATAGTGAGCGCGTTTGAGGCGAACGATGGCGTCCTGCTCTTCCGGTGCGAAATCGCCGTCGGACCAGACAAGATCGCGTGCAAATTCAAAGAAAGCCAATCGATCGTTCATATCATCGATGCAGTCGAACATGGCTTCGATTTTTTTGGGGTTTATGATGTCATCCTTGAGGATTTGTGTTTGTTCCTCCGAGAACTTAATATCGGTGAGGACTGTGCTCATATATTTGAGTTCCTCATCTGTTACGATGTTGTCGGCATGCGCCATTGCGAAGAGTGTTCTCCACATATAAAAGCGGCTTTGCGATATTCCGTTACTCAATTTTTTATCCTTTCACTGCCCTTTCTTTATTGAAGCTTTTTTCTTTGCAAAGTTCAAGAGGTTATGCCTATATGTTCTTTATATGTTCTCTTTTTATACCCCTACTTTCGAGGAGACCCTGCGATGCGGCGAGAACCTGGGTTTACATGGCTGTTTTTGGACCTTGATAGTTACTTTGCCAGTGTCGAGCAGCAGGAGAATCCGCGCTTACGTGGGCGGCCGGTTGCCGTTGTGCCAATGCCGACCGATTATACCTGCGCGATTGCGGCGTCGTATGAGGCAAAAGCTTATGGCGTTAAAACGGGAACGATGATTCGAGATGCGAAGCAGATGTGTCCGGGGCTGATTTGTGTGCCTGCGCGCCATGATGTTTATGTGGCTTATCATAACAGGATTATCGAGGAGATCATCAAGCATGTGCCGATTAATACAATCTGGTCGATTGATGAGATGTCTAGCCGCCTTCCTCCCTTGCGCCGAAATATTGCTGCAGCAAAAGAAATATCTTTTGCGATAAAGGAAGGGATAAAGCGCAATATCGGGCCTGCTATCGGATGCTCGATCGGCTTTGCCCCCAACAGTTTACTGGCTAAAATTGCGAGCGACATGAACAAGCCGGACGGGTTTAAAGTTTTGTTGCAGGAAGATTTACCGGGCGATCTTTTGACACTCAAACTTAGGGATGTACCGGGTATCGGCGCAGCAATGGAGCGGCGCTTATTGCGCGCAGGGATACGCAGCATCGAGGATTTGTGGGCGACATCTCCCAAGCAGGCGCGGCGCATCTGGGGCAGTGTTCAGGGGGAGCGCATGTGGTATTGGCTGCATGGCTATGACTTCGACGCGCCGGAGACACATCCTAGCATGATCGGCCACAGCCGCATTCTGGACCCGGAAATGCGCGCAGCAGAAAGTGCGAGACAGATGGCGCGCAGCCTTCTTGTGAAGGCGTCATTTCGCTTGCGGTGCAAAGGGTTATATGCACAAAAACTATCTTTATCCGTTCGCAATACAGATGATTTAAGGTGGGGCGGCGAGCGAGGTTTTATTGCTGCGCGCGATCCCTTCACCTTCCTACAGCATATGGATATTCTCTGGTCAAAAATGATGCATGACTTTCCCTACAGGTCTGCGCATTTCAAGAAAGTCTCTGTCGTTCTTCACGGTCTTTGTAAGGAGCAGGAGATTTGCGGTGATCTTTTTGCCATCCCCCTCCCGTCTTCCGTGCGCAGCATTGATAAGCGTGCTGCGCTCACGCAGGCTCTGGATACGCTTCGTGAGAAGTATAGGGGCGAGACTGTTTCCCTTGGCGTTTCTCCCAAGACGATCGGAGGGTATGTTGGAACAAAGATTGCGTTTGCGCGTGTTCCCTCGCAAGAGGAATTCTGGAGTTAATTCGCTCAAGCCCTTGCAATATTATTCATAATATAGTTAATTGATCCGGTTATGTTTGAAGATGCGTCAATACAAGGTTCGTTTATGGATGCCGGCTCTGCTCAAGAGATCGGCCAACGCGCCCCGTCCCCCCTGGAAGCAGCCTTAAAAAGCAATGATCTCAAGGAAATGATTTCTCGTAAGCAGTATGGCCGCATTATTTCATATATTGATGTTTTTCTGCACGCCTTGAGTGAACCGGACCAGGATCCGGGCTATGAGTCAGCTCTTGAATTGCTTTGTCATGCCGCGTTTCAAAATAACATGCTTCAGCAAGCGGATGCGACGCTTGATATCCTGTTTTCCCACCTTGATAAACAGGCTAGACAAGCTCCGGCATGGGCTATAGAAATGAGGGACGCGCTTCAGAAAACGCCTCTTTACCGGCTTCAGGGCACGATGGAGACCTTGGTTTCCGGCGTTTGTATGACGCGATAATCTGAATATTTATATATAGGGGCTGAGACGTTATGCTGGATAATCCCATTCATATTATTGGTGCTGGTCTTGCGGGCAGCGAGGCGGCGTGGCAAATCGCCCAGATGGGCGTTCCTGTCGTCTTGCATGAGATGCGGCCAGATGTCGGGACTGCCGCGCATAAGACAGATGGTTGCGCCGAGCTTGTCTGCTCTAATTCTTTCCGTTCAGATGATGCCGAATATAATGCTGTTGGATTGTTGCATGCGGAGATGCGCCTTATGGGCTCGCTTATCATGCGCGAAGGGGACAAGGCCGCCGTTCCGGCTGGTGGCGCTCTTGCGGTTGACAGGGATGCCTTTTCGCAAGGCGTGACCGAGGCGCTTGACGCTCATCCCTTGATCACGATTTCCCGCGGTGAAATTCCCGGCCTTCCGCCCGAGGAATGGAGCAGCGTTATTGTTGCAACAGGCCCCCTCACCTCTCCATCGTTAAGCGCAGCAATTCAGGAGTTGAGCGGCGCTGACGCCCTTGCCTTTTTCGATGCGATTGCACCGATTGTGCACACGGAGAGCATTAATATGGACGTGGCATGGTTCCAATCCCGCTATGATAAGGAAGGGCCTGCAGGGACTGGGAAGGACTATATTAACTGCCCGATGAATAAGGATCAGTATGACCAGTTTGTGCAGGAATTGTTGCAAGCGGAGTATGGTGCTTTCCAGGAATGGGAGAAGGACACCCCCTACTTCGAAGGGTGTATGCCGGTAGAAGTTATGGCGGCGCGCGGGCCGGAGACTTTGCGATTTGGTCCGATGAAGCCGGTCGGCCTTACCAATCCGCACAAGGATGAGCGTCCATACGCCGTTGTACAGCTTCGGCAGGATAACGCGCTGAGAACCCTGTACAATATTGTCGGCTTTCAGACCAAGATGAAGTATGGCGAGCAGGTGCGCGTTTTTCGCATGATCCCCGGGCTTGAAAATGCCGAGTTTGCGCGTCTGGGCGGTATGCATCGCAATACGTTTATAAACTCCCCGCGTTTACTTGATGGCACGCTTCGTCTTAAGGCTCGTCCGTCCCTTCGTTTTGCCGGTCAGATCACCGGGTGCGAGGGGTATATCGAAAGCGCGACTGTTGGACTGATGGCCGGGCGTTTTGCTGCGGCTGAACGGCTTGGGCTGGCACCCGATTTGCCGCCTGAGACGAGCGCAATGGGTGCGTTGCTCGGGCATATTACAGGCGGCGCGAATGCGGAAACCTTTCAGCCTATGAATATCAATTTCGGGCTTTTCCCTGCGCTGTCCGATGATTTATCCCGGCCTGTGCAGCCGAACGGGAAGCGCAAAAAACTTAAGGGGAAGGATCGCAAAAAGGCATTGTCCGATCGCGCTTTACGCGATATGAAGATGTGGTTGGAACGCACAAAGAAAGCTGCCTGAATGCCTGAGAAACCGCAAGAACTTGTCGTCCTTTTGCATGGTATTTTGCGCAGCAAACTGGATATGCTGCCCCTGACCAAGTTCTTAAAGGACAAGGGGTATGACACGCTGAATATCCTTTACCCCTCTCGCGAGAAGAACCTCGAAGATTTGAGCGATTTTGTACATGAGAAAATTGTTCATCATCCCGGTTACGATGAGAGCGTTCCCTTGAATTTTGTGACGCATTCTATGGGTGGGTTGATTACACGCTATTATATTGCGCGCCTGGCCCCGAAAAATCTTGGGAAGGTTGTGATGCTCGGCCCCCCGAATACGGGGAGCGAGTTTGCGGACTGGCTTTCGGATACGCAGGCCTTTGCGCCTTTGTTTCATGCGTTTTACGGACCTGCGGGACCTCAGCTGCGTACGGATTACAAGCATATTGACGGGGAGATTACTTATCCGCTTGGCGTTATTGCGGGCAGCGCCTCTGTTAACCCCCTCGCCCCCTGGATTCTAGACGGCGAACATGACGGGATTGTGCCTGTTGAGCGCACGAAAATTGAAGGCATGACAGATCATATCGTCATTCCGACATCTCATTCTTTTATGATGTTTAATCAGGATGTGATGGATCAGGTTCTTGCATTCCTAAAGAATGCTCGATTTGATCGCTAGTCTGCGCAGATCGGAACGCCCGGCATGTCCTTTGCGCTACGGATCGAAAGGGCTGATTTGACGGACTGGACGTTTGGCGCCGCGGTAAGCTCCTTGGTCAGGATTTCCTGATATGCATCCCAGTCCTTTGCAACGACCTTGAGCAGGAAGTCAACTTCGCCGGCCAGCATATGGCATTCCCGAACGGACGGCAGGCTGTTTACGTGCTTTTCGAAGGCAATCAGGTCGTTTTCCGCTTGTGAGTTCAGCTTTACACTTGCGAACACCATCACGCCGTATCCCATTGCCGCTCGATTTACGCGCGCGTGATAGCTTTTGATAAATCCCGCCTCTTCCAGAGCGCGAACACGGCGCAGGCATGGCGGAGCCGATATTCCCGCAGAGCGCGCCAGCTCGACGTTGGTCATTCTTCCATCATTTTGAAGGTTGCAAAGAATTTTACGATCAATTTTGTCCAATTTAGAACGGCGCATTTTTTTATTTTTCCTTATTTAAACTCGCGGTGCCCGTTACTTTGTCAGTATTAGGGGTTGTCACAACGAGGCATTGATATAATGATGCATTGCGGCAAGCGCAAGCATTAATTTGAAACTTTATTACAATATTTAAGAACGATACGGCCCGAAATGACGATCACTCATATGGCAGGCGCGGAAAAGCGCTATATCAAAAATTTGAAATGCTGGATTATTACGGAGGGCATAGCCGGGACAGAAAACCAGTGTTTGGGCGTTGCTCAGGCTTTGGGGGTTACGCCAGAGGTCAAGCGAGTCGCGTTAAACTTTCCGTGGAATGTTCTTTCGCCCTACCTGGCCCTTGAAACGTCAGGGACGTTTTCTCCGCCCCTTAAGGCTCCGTGGCCCGATCTCTTGATCGCGAGCGGGCGCAAGAGCATTGCCGCTTCACGCTACATCAAACGCGTTAGCGGCGGGCATTGCCTTACGGTGCAAATTCAGGACCCACGGGTTCCGGCGGATCAGTTTGATCTCGTGGCCGTTCCGGCGCACGACCCGACTCGCGGTGACCATGTTGTTGTCACGGTCGCGGCGCCGAACAAAATTACGGCGCAAGCGCTGACGGATGCTAAACTTGCGTTTCCAGAGCTGGGTGCTCTTTCCGGGCCGCGCGTTGCTGTGCTGATTGGGGGGAATAGCAAGGCCTACACCATGAGCGGAGATGTTACACGTTCACTTGCAGGCACGCTCTCCACGGTTCAAGGAAGCCTGATGGTGACCTGCTCGCGCCGTACGGGGATTGAAAACCATCGTATTCTCCAAACCGCCCTCGATAAGCCGGGGAACTTTTTTTGGGACGGGCAAGGCGAGAATCCTTATCTTGCGATGCTGGGCTGGGCTGATGTCATTCTGGTTACGGCGGATAGCGTGTCAATGTTGTCGGAAAGCTGCACGACAGGAAAGCCGGTTTATATGATCGAACTTGAGGGTGGAAGCCCACGGATATCCAAGCTTCACGAGAATTTGATGGCGCGCGGGGCCCTGCGACCTTGGAAAGGGTCGATTGAAAGCTGGACCTATGAACCGTTAAATGATGCGCAAATGGTTGCAAATGCCATCAAAACGCGCTTTTCTTTAGTTTAATCGATTCATTTTAGATTCAGTTGGAAGATCATGACCCAGACCATTCATACCAAAGTTCTCATTATTGGCTCCGGACCAGCAGGCTATACAGCCGGCATCTACACGGCGCGCGCGAATCTTGAACCGGTTCTGGTGAGCGGCGCCGAGCCCGGCGGGCAGTTGATGATTACCACTGATGTCGAAAATTACCCCGGCTTTGCCGATGTGATCCAAGGGCCGTGGCTTATGGAGCAGATGCGGGCGCAGGCTGAACATGTCGGAACAAAGCTTGTGAGCGACCAGATTGTCAGCGTTGACCTTACCTCCAGACCGTTTCGCGCTGTCGGTGATTCAGGAACGGTCTATATGGGTGAAACCCTCATTATTGCTACAGGCGCGAAGGCACGCTGGCTGGGTCTTGAGTCTGAGCAGATTTTCCGCGGCAGAGGCGTCTCGGCTTGCGCTACCTGCGACGGATTCTTTTTCCGTGGTAAGGATGTCGCTATTGTCGGGGGCGGGAATACTGCCGTTGAGGAAGCTTTGTTTCTGACCAATTTCTGCGCCTCTGTGACCCTTATTCACCGCCGCGACTCTCTGAGGGCCGAGAAGATCTTGCAGGAACGCCTTTTTGCTCATGAAAAGGTGAATATCCTCTGGGATAGCGCCGTTGAGGAAATTGTCGGTGATGAAACCGGCATGACCGGCCTTAAAATCAAGAATCTCAAGACAGGAAATGTTGATACGATTTCAAAACATGGTCTTTTCGTTGCGATTGGGCATGACCCGGCGACGGAGCTTTTTGCTGGAAAGCTTGAAATGGATGAAAACAAGTATCTTGTAACGGCGCCGGATTCCACGGCAACGTCTATTCCCGGCGTTTATGCGGCGGGTGATGTGGCGGATCATGTTTACAGGCAAGCTGTTACGGCGGCAGGTATGGGATGCATGGCGGCGCTTGAGGCAGACCGTTTTCTTGCGGCGCAGTCTAAATCCGCTTCGCAGCAAGCAGCCGAATAAAGGGGTTTATATATGGACTGGGATAAACTTCGTTTATTCAAAGCCGTTGCCGAGGCGGGCAGTTTTACGCATGCCGGGGAGCATTTGAACCTTAGTCAGTCCGCAATATCGCGCCAAATCAGTACGCTAGAGGATTCTCTTGGCGTTTTGCTTTTTCACCGGCATGCACGCGGGCTGGTGCTTACAGAGCAAGGGGAACTGCTCTTCCATACGGCGACGGAGGTTTTTGACGCGCTTCAGCATGTTGAAGCGCGGCTGGTTGATTCACGGCTCCTGCCCGAGGGCCCTTTAACCATTACAACGGTTGAATTTATTGCATCGACGTGGCTTGCCCCTCACCTCTCATCATTCAAAAGTCTTTATCCAGACATTCAGATTACGATGCTGCTGGATGACAGGGTTTATGACCTGTCGCGGCGTGAGGCTGATGCGGCGATCCGCCTGCAACCGTCTGAACAGAACGACATGATTCAAAGACGACTCAAAACGCTGCATTTTAAGCTCTGTGTGTCGAAATCGTACCTAGAACGCAACGGGAGACCCAAGTCATTTGAGTGTCTTGCGCAGCATGTCCTGATCGGATTTCCGCTCGGGATGCAGTCCCCCTTCTTGAAGCCGAACTGGATTTTTAACCGGCTGGGGGTTAATCCGCACAATAACAAGAACATTATTCTTATCAATTCCATGAACTCCAGGTACTCCGCTATTCGAAGTGGTGCGGGGATCGGGGTTTTGCCGGATTATCTCTGTCAAAATGATCCTGATCTCGAGATTCTTTTTCCAGATTTGGAGATTCCTGCCGTTGATATGTACTTTGTTTATCCGATGGAGCGAAAAAACTCGAAGCGCATTGCCGTTCTTCAAGATTTTCTGTTCGAGCAAATCAAAAGCAACATGATGTAATAAAGTGTCGTAATATGCTGATTTGTATAATTTTTATTCAAACCAGTCTCTGCATCCCTTTTGGCGCATAAGCAACCCGTTTATGGGTTGCAATAATCGCATAACAAACCTGCAAAATTAACACTGGTTGTTCATTAGGGAAGCCGGATATATTCACACTCAGTAGTGCACCACACTATGAAGGATCTCTTTAGATTCTTACGTCTCCCAGACGTGAAACCTCCCTGTTCAACTCGCCGGGCCTTTTGGCCCGGTTTCTTTTTTTGTGGTGCGGCATGCAGCAGTTTTTGCAAATTTTTCTTGTTTGCGTTAATTTGTAGAAAAAAGTTAATGGGCAGGGTTTAATGGGTATTATTGTCGAAACTGTTTTGCGGTCTGCATTTTCAGGTGTTGTTGCTTTGTTTACGCCGGTTGTTTCCGAACTGGCTGGAAGCATTCCCAAACGAGGGCCGTTTGATCCAAAGCACGCATATTCTTTTAGCGCATTATTTCAGGTTTTGCGCAGCGGTCCCGATTTGCATCCGCCTTCACCTCCTGCCCCACCTCAGAATTCGTCAGGTTTTGCGGAAAACATCCCTTTCTCTTATACATATACTGGAGAAAATCGATCCTCTGATCTGAAGCTCTACCGCGCAGAAAAGCCGCGTGGTACAATTTTTTATATTCTGGGATTCAAAACTGAGCCCTGGGAAAAAGAACGGGCTATTACTACGCTGCAACGAAATGGATATAATGCCCTCGTATTTACGTTGCCAGACCCTAAAAGCGGGACGGGGTTTATGGAGGAATCCATTGCGCGGCTGCAATCGTCTTTTTGCAATCCCGCGTTTATTGATCGTCATCGTAAGGCAGGACCGCTTTTTGTGATGGCTCACTCAACGGGGGTTAATGTTTTTGAGCATGCAGCACTACGCACCCGCTTAGAATCAACGTTTTTCCCGGATATTGACGGCGCTTTTTTTGCGGCGCCCTACTTGCATCCCGGCGGAGCCTCTCCGGTTTATAATCCGGTAGTCCGACGAATATATGAACGGCATTCCCGGCAAAATCAAGATCTTCACACGGGGATCCCCAAGGAAGATGTGTTTTATTTTTACGCCGTCGGTCAAATCCAGCGACTTCTTGAGGAACATCCACAATTCAGGCCAACCTACGGCCAGATCGACGAAATTACGGCATATGGCGATCTCCTCCTTGATGCGGAAAGCCATACGCCGCCTTATCCGGTTTTTGTTTATTTTGGGGGCCGGGATCCTTACATCTCAGTTGAAGCTGCTAAAGATTACTTTTCGGCGCAGGGGGCGGCTTTTTACAATTACCCTGATTCAGATCATGGTGTCTTTATGCATAAGGGCGTTGCTTTGCGGGTTACGCAGCAGGCCGACAAAATTGCCCTAACCAAATCCGGTATGCTGGTTCCGAACGAACATGTTCCTATAGAGGATTATGTCTGGGGGTAGGCCGAGTGCGCCTGCCTACCCGCCGTATTATGCAGCTTTGGCTTCGCCTTTCAGGCTAGAGCATGCGCGTTTAATCCGTTTACAGGCCTCTTCCAAAGCTTCCATTGAGGTTGCGTAGGAGATACGGAAGTATGGCGCCAGGCCGAAGGCTGTCCCTTGAACGCAGGCGACACCTTCAGATTCCAGCAGATACGTGACGAAATCTTCATCGGTTTCGATGCGCTTGCCGTCCGGCGTTGTTTTTCCAATACAGCCTGCGCAGGATGGGTAAACGTAGAATGCGCCCTCTGGAGTCAGACATTCGATACCATCCGCTTCGTTTAGCATATCCACGACCCGGTCACGGCGCATTTTGAATGCATCGTTGCGCTCCTTCAGGAAGGATTGGTCCCCGCGCAGCGCTGCGACGGCGGCGGCTTGTGAAATGGAGCACGGGTTTGACGTGCTCTGGCTCTGGATTTTTGCCATGGCCTTAATCAGTTCCTTCGGGCCTCCGGCATAGCCAATGCGCCAGCCGGTCATCGCGTAAGCCTTTGATACACCATTACATGTCAGTGTGCGGTCAAACAAAGACGGTTCAACCTGCGCCGGTGTACTAAAGGTAAAATCATCATAAA
Source organism: Alphaproteobacteria bacterium (assembly GCA_020445145.1). Taxonomy (GTDB): domain Bacteria; phylum Pseudomonadota; class Alphaproteobacteria; order Micavibrionales; family Micavibrionaceae; genus JAGRHC01. Next base: position 156,672 of record JAGRHC010000018.1, on the reverse strand, counting down.
CGAGGTGCTCATACATATCGTCGGTCATGATGTAGACGTGCGGGTGACGCACCAGAACATCCGTGAGCTTTTTCATCTCGTCGCAGGAATACGCTGCACCGGTCGGATTCGAGGGTGAGTTCAGGATGACCCATTTTGTTTTTGGTGTGATCGCTGCTTCGAGGTCTTCCGGCTGGAGCTTGAAGTTGTTTTCTTTACTGCATTCGACCGCGACAGGCGTGCCTTCTGCGAGAAGGACCATGTCGGGATAGGATACCCAGTAAGGCGCAGGAATAATGACTTCATCGCCGGGGTTCACGGAGGCCATCAAGGCATTGTAAAGCACTTGCTTGCCCCCTGTTCCAACCGTAATTTGCTCGCGGGTGTAGGTCAGGTTGTTGTCGTGTTTGAATTTGGCGATGATCGCATCTTTGAGTTCAGGCGTTCCATCGACGGCAGTGTATTTTGTCTGACCATCGCGAATAGCCTTGTATGCGCCTTCTTTAACGAAGTCTGGCGTGTCAAAATCCGGTTCACCTGCGCCAAGGCCGATCACGTCGCGTCCGGCGGCTTTGAGTTCTTTGGCCTTATTGGTCACGGCGATTGTTGGTGATGGTTTGATTCGGCTTAGACGGTCGGCGACGATGGACATGTTCAACTCCTTATGCAGGTCACTTTTAAAACGATTAGTTTCGAAATTCACCCCTAATCTTGGCGCCATTCAAATCGTTTATGAGTTGAAAATCAAGCCCTTCTTTTTCAAACCATGCTTTTAATGGTAAAAGAATGGGGTTTTCCAAGGCTTTTTTAAGATAATTTTGTAAGCGGCTGATATGGATCAGATATTCATCGCGCCCCTGCTCTGCCGACAGTTTTATGAACAGGCCGATGACCCGGCCATGGAACTGGGCAGCCAAAACCGTGTACCAGCTCAGGAATGTTTCTTTTTCCTGTGCGCTCATACCGCCACAATAGCGTTCCAAGATTTTTTGTTTTAGCTCAGGCGGCACGTCGACCCTCGCATCCTCAAGGAGGTTCAGGAGATCGTAGGGAATTGGTCCTCGCAGCGCGTCCTGATAATCGATCAGGGCGCATTTCCGGATTCCCTGCTCGCGCTCCACCCAGATCAGGTTTTCGAGGTGGTAGTCGGCGTGGAGGAATCCCTGCGGACATGGCGGCAGGCTTTGGTGAATTTTATCCCAGACAGAGATATATTCCTGAACAGTGCCTTCGTCCGGCACTCTTTGTTTTTTCAGCCTGTAATAGTAATCGATGATCTGGCGGCGGTTGGCGTAAATCCGGCTCTGGGTGTAATCCGGCAGGCCTTGCGGCGGCACGCTATCCCTTAGTTTTATCAAAACATCGCAGGCCAGTGTATAGAGCTCCTCCGGGTTATGGCCTGCGCGCAAGGCCTTGCCGAAGGATGTTTGCCCCAGATCTTCGAAGGTGGCGCAGTTTTGCGTTTCATAGAGATTATAAAGGGCGGGTACTTTTATTCCCTGGCTCCCCAGCCATTCCCCAATTCTTATGAACGAATTGAGTTCCGCACGGGATTTTTCGGTTTGATCGGGGTAGCGCATCAAAACAAAGGGGCGCGCCGCTTCATCTGTTCCGCGGTAGTAACGGCGCGGGGAAACATCGCCTGCTACGGGCTCCAGTTTTTCCCAGTCCGGCGGCGATCCTGTCTGGTCCACGATGTTACGGGTTTTTCTTTTGCGGCGTTTTGCTATGCGCTGCGAGCTGGCGGATGGCATCCATGTGCTGCTTGGACGCGCCACCGCGTTTGCCCTGCAGTGTATGATTTTCCTGACCGAAGATTGCCGCGTCATCGGCGGCGACAGCGCGCAGCAGGTCCATCCCGAAATTCTCGCCCTCAACTTCCTGTTTTGTGGCTTCGGGTTTGCGTTTTTCGAGCTCTGCACGACCTGAGGCGACGCGGTCAACCTGATAGGCAACGATTCCCGAGAGATGCGGTCTTGCCAATGCGAAGAGGAGTTGCGTGTCCTCATAAGCCCATTCGATAATCTGCTGGCGGGCCAAGGTTACGTTGCCGCCACTCATTTTCAATGCTTCTCGGATCCTGTTTTCAGCGTATTCGCGGGACATTGCGATTCTCTCTTTTACACATTTCTAGCGGTGTTCAGAATGCCATGATTTTCCTGAAAGGCCAAATCATTATGGCTCTCTGTGGTGAAAGCGACTTACGATATGATGACTGAATTCTCTGAAAAGGGCCTCATGCATTTTTCCCTGAAGCTCGAAATGCGGCTGCACACCAATATAGAATACTCTATCCGGCGCGGATATTGCCTCAATTACGCCATCCGGCGCGAGAGCCTCGATAATGAATTTCTGGCGCAGCGGTACGGCCCGCTCATTGTCCCAGTCGGTTCTGGTGATCCCCTCATAATGGATCGAGTTGACGGGGATTGAGTCGTTATGCTCGTCGTAAATGCCCTTAAAAAGTTTATGGAGGCGACCGCCCTTGCAGTAGGTAATGTCATGCACCGGGGTATCCATTTTTTCCAGATTGCCGATGTGGCAATAATTCGTGCCATGAAGCCCGCCTTCGAGTTTCGAGAGTTTTCCGCCATGCGCGACGACGATCTCCTGCATCCCGCGGCAAATCCCTAATGTCGGCATATCCATTTCATATGCGGCGCGGGCCAGCGCGATCGCCGCGTTATCACGTATCAGGTCATAGTCTCCCGGCTCATCCGCCTCGTGCTCGCGGCCAGCCAGGCTAGGGTGAATGTTGCTGTTTCCGCCGGGGAGCAAAAGACCGTCATAGCCTTCCAGAATATCTGCGCCTTTAAAGGCTGAGGGCTTTAGAACTGCGCATTCGACATTGCGCGCGATGAGAGGTTTTTCCCAACGACTGCATAAATCTGCGCAATCATGGCCAAGAATGAGGGTTTTGGGTTGAGTCATTTCAATGTTTACTCTTGTATGCTACCCAATATAGCAGGAAAGCCTTTGCCATACAGCAAGATTTTACAGGCCAGCCAGTTCCTTCATGAGGCTGCGCACGCCTTTGACGCGCTGTGCGGTGTTGTCCCACTGGCGGATGGCGACAAGTTTCTGGTCGGGGCGGAGTTTGACGCTGCCGCGTTTTTCCTGCATCCAGCGCATAAGCCCCTCCACATTGGGCGGGGCATTGTTGTAGAAGGCGAGGACAGCGCCTTTTGGCCCGGCGTCCAGTTGCGATATGCCTGCCTTTTTGCAAAGCTGCTTGATGCCAAGAATATCGAGCAGGTTTTCGACTTCTTCGGGGATTTTGCCGAAACGGTCGATCAGTTCGGCGGCGAAGGCTTCGATGTCGCTTTGTTCCTGTAGTTCGCTGAGGCGGCGGTAAAGGCTCATGCGCACGCTCAAATCTGCGACATAGGTTTCCGGGATCAGAACCGATGTGCCGATATTGATTTGCGGGGACCATTGTTCATCTGCAAAGCTTTCAAGGTCAGCGCCTGCGCGGGCGGCAGCGACTGCCTCTTCGAGCATTTGCTGGTAAAGCTCAACGCCGATTTCACGGATATGGCCGCTTTGCGCATCACCGAGCAGGTTCCCTGCCCCGCGGATGTCCATATCGTGGCTGGCAAGCTGGAAGCCGGAGCCTAGGGTGTCCAGCGTTTCCATGACTTCGAGGCGTTTTTGCGCCAGCGGGTTGAGTTTTATCCCGGGCTGATAGGTCAGGTACGCGTAGGCGCGGAGTTTCGAGCGGCCAATGCGGCCTCTGATCTGGTAGAGCTGCGCGAGGCCGAACATATCAGAGCGATGGACGACCATGGTGTTGGCCGTCGGGATATCGATTCCGCTCTCGATGATGTTGGTGGCGAGCAAGACGTCGTACTGGCCGTCATAGAACGCGCTCATGGTGTCTTCGAGTTCGGAGGGGCTCATCTGTCCATGGGCTGCGACGCAGCGGATTTCAGGCACGAGTTCCTTGAGCATATCCTGCACTTCCGCGAGATCGCTGATGCGCGGGACGACGTAGAAACTCTGGCCGCCGCGGTAATGCTCACGCAGGAGCGCGTCGCGGATCACCACGGCATCATAAGGCATCACGAAGGTGCGCACAGCGAGGCGGTCTACGGGCGGCGTGGTGATCAGGCTCATTTCCTTGACGCCGGTCAGGGACATTTGCAGGGTCCGCGGGATTGGCGTTGCGGTCAGGGTCAGGACGTGGACGTTGTTTTTGAGTTCCTTCAGGCGCTCTTTTTGTTTGACGCCGAAGCGCTGCTCCTCGTCGACGATCAGAATTCCGAGGTCTTTGAACTTGATGGTCTTGGCGAACAGGGCATGTGTGCCGACAACGATCTGGACACTTCCGTCTGCAAGGCCGTCTTTGGCGCGGGCGGCGTCTTTTGCTGTGACGAGACGGGAGAGCTGCTCGATACGGATGCCGGTTCCGGCAAAGCGGGAGACAAAGTTCTTATAATGCTGGCGCGCGAGCAAGGTTGTGGGGACGACGACGGCGACCTGCACGCCGCTCATCGCGGCCACGTAAGCGGCGCGTAAGGCTACTTCTGTTTTCCCGAAGCCCACATCGCCGCAGACCAGATGGTCCATCGGATAATCTCCTGCCATCCCGTCCAGAACCGATTCAATCGCGCGTTCCTGATCCTCGGTTTCGGCATAGGGGAAGCGCGCGGCGAATTCGTTGTAAAGGCCCTTTTCGATCTGAAGTTTTTCGGCGCGGCGGAGTTTACGGGCGGCGGCGATGCCGAGCAGATGATCGGCCATTTCCATCAAATCTTTTTTGGCTTTGGCTTTGCGCGCCTGCCAGCCTGCGCCGCCGAGCTTGTCGAGTTGTACTGTGCCCTCATCGCCGCCAAAGCGAGAGAGAACCTCGATGTTCTCTACGGGGACATAAAGCCTATCCCCTCCGGCATATTCAATTTTCAGGCAATCATGGAGTGTGCCGGCCGCCTTCAGGGTTTCCAGCGCGATGAATTTCCCGATCCCGTGATCCACATGTACAACAAGATCGCCCTCGGAGAGCGCCGAAACCTCGGTCAGGAAGTTATCGGCCTTTTTGCGCTTTTTGGTTTTCCGCGCGAGGCGGTCGCCGAGGATGTCCGACTCGGTGATCACGGCGAGGTCCGGCGTGGTGAAACCACTTTCCAGCGCAAGGACACCTATCCCCGTCTGGCCGGTTTTGAGTTTCTTGATGTCCGTATAGGATTCGCAAGCGATTAATGATTTGATATTTGCGTTTTCGATCAATCCTTTCAGGCGCTCTTTTGAACCCTCACTGTAGGCGGCGACGAAAAGTTTTTCAGGCAGGATTTTGATATGATCCTTCAGGGCCGCAAAAACATCGCCTTCGGGCAGCGCTCGAATATCGGCAAAATCCCTGCCTTTACGGCCTCCCTCATCTGATATGCCCTCAAGCCCTTCCGGCGCACCGAACGGCGATAGGCTCAAGGCGCTTTGCGTCTGTGCGCGCCATTCGTCTTTGCCTATATATAGCGTGTTGATCGGAACCGGATGATAGATTGTACCGGAAAGCTTATCATCCTTGCCTTTTTTGGCTTTCTTTTCCGCTGCTTGCTCCAGCGTTTTGCGGGCCTCGTAGAAATCCTGGATTTGATCCTGACGCTCGGCATAGGCGTCCAGCGCGTGCTGGTCGAAAGTAATGCTGGCGGCTGGCGCGTAGTTGAAGAGCGTGTCCATGCGTTCGAAGAAGAACGGCAGCCAGTGCTCCATCCCGTTGTACCGTCGCCCTTCGCTGACGGCTTCGTAGAGCGGGTCGCCGGCCTGCACGACGCCGAAGGCCGCGCGGTAGGACGAGCGAAAGCGGGCGATGCTCTCGTCATCCATAAAAAACTCGACAGCCGGGCGCAGGACTATCCCTTCCGAGGATTTCAGCGTTCTTTGGGTCAGGGGATCAAAGGTCTTTACACTCTCAACCTCGTCTCCGAACATATCAAGACGCAGCGGGTTTTCGGCGCCAGCCGGGAACAGATCGACGATACCGCCGCGCACGGTATACTCTCCGGCCTCGCGCACGGTTTGCGTCCGGGTGTAGCCGTTTTGCATCATAAAGAGATGGAATTTCTCAAGATCTATCCGCGCGCCGGCCTTAACAGAGAAGCTTGATTCCCGCAGGACTTCCTTGGGCATGACGCGCTGGAGGGCGGCGTTGACACTGGTCAGCAAAATACGCGGGTAGCGTTCCTTTTCATTTTCCCATGCAATCAGCCCGGCCAAAGCGCAGACCCGTTGCGCGACAATATCGCCGTGCGGCGAGACGCGGTCATAGGGCAGGCAATCCCATGCCGGGAAGCGGATCACCTTGACGTCCGGTGCAAAAAAGGCCAGCAGTTCCTCGAGCGTTGCGATACGTGCATCGTCGAGGGCGACATGCACCAGTACTTTATCCTCTGGCATGATTTTACGCGCGATATCGGCTAAAACCCTCGCGTCATGCCCCTCCGGCGCACCGTAGATGACTTTTTGTGCGTCGTATTTTTCTTGCGGTGCCTCTTGCGCGGCGATAGTCTGTGCAGAATATTCCATTTTTGACAGATAATAGTTGTTTGCGTTCGCATGGCTTTTTATATATAGGTTTCTATCTATTTCAAGGGACAGGTTCAGGGGGGCAGCAATAGAGATGATTGCCGATCGTACAATTTCCGAGCAAAGTCACACTGTGGCAGACAAAAGTCTTCTCAAGAAGGCGGTTCACGGCCATGAAGAAAAAAAGCCGATGAACAAGCGGAGCCTTCAGGACCATCTTTTCACGATGGCCTTTAGCGGATTTGTGTATCCCCAGATATGGGAAGATCCGGAGGTTGATATTCCAGCCCTCAAGATTGACGGTGATTCACGGATTATGACGATTTGCTCCGGCGGCTGTAATATTATGAATTATCTGACCGAAGCACCGAAATCGATCCATGCGATTGATTTGAACCCCTCCCATGTCGCTCTTGGTCGCCTTAAAAAAGCAGCGATTAAATATCTACCGGATTATGAGAGCCTGTTCCTGTTTTTCGGGTGCGCCGACGATCCGCGGAATGTAGCGAATTATGATCGCTATATCGCGCCTCATCTTGATGATTTTACGCGCCGTCACTGGGACAAGGTTGTTTTCCCGCACGGGCGGCGGATCAATATGTTCAAGAAGAACCTCTACAAATACGGGCTTCTGGGCAAGTTTATCGGGCTCGTGCATCTTTTGGCCAAGCTGTACGGGCAAGATCCGCGCGATATTCTGAAGGCCAAAGATCTGGAAGATCAGCGCGCTATTTTCGAGCGTACGCTGGGGCCTTTGTTTGACAAAAAATTTATCAAGATGCTTTGCGGCAAGCCGGAGTCTCTTTACGGGCTTGGCATTCCCCCTGCGCAGTTTGACGACCTTAATCATGCGGCGGGTGGCGATATGGCGTCTTTGCTCAAGGCACGTCTTGAGCGGATGGCTTGTGATTTCCCGATCGAAACCAATTATTTTGCATGGCAGGCTTTCGGGCGCGGCTATGACCGCGAGCACCGCATGGCTGTTCCGCGTTATTTGATGGAAGCGCATTACGATACCCTGCGCGAGAATATCGACAAGGTGCAGGTTCTGCACAGCTCGATCACGGACTTCCTGGCGACGCAGCCTGAAAACAGCTTTGACTGCTATGTTTTCCTCGATGCGCAGGACTGGATGAATGAACAACAGCTTAATGAATTGTGGGATCAGGTTTCCCGCACGGCATCTCCGGATGCGCGTGTCATTTTCCGCACCGCCGGCGATGACAGTCCGTTGACTGCGGCGCTTAAGAGTGAGCTGCTCAGCCAATGGTCTTACGATCCAGATCTCTCCATCCCTGCGGTGGCGAAAGATCGCTCCTCCATTTACGGTGGTTTCCACACCTACACTTTGCGTGAAAAGAACAAAGACAGGATTGCGGCGTAGTTTCCATGAAAACCGGTGCCTTAAGCGAAGAACAGACCCGTAACAACATGGATAACATGTATCGCTGGACGCGCCATGTTTATGATGCGTCCCGGAAATATTATCTTTTGGGGCGTGACCGGCTTATCTCCTCTTTGGCGGCTCAGGATGGAGAGCTTGTTTGTGAGGTCGGGTGCGGGACGGCGCGCAATCTTGTGAAGATGGCGAAGCGATATCCCCACGCCTGTTTTTTCGGGCTGGATGCGTCGGATGAGATGCTCAAAACCGCGCAAGGCAATTTGAAGCGCGAAGGACTTGAGCGCAAGATCGTGCTTCGCCAGTCGTTCTCCCAAAGTTTCAGACCTGATGTTCTTTTCGACCTCCAGCGCCCGCTGGATAAAATCGTTTTCTCTTATGCCTTGTCGATCATTCCGCCGTGGCAGGAGTCGATTGATCATGCGCTGGAGCTTCTGCCTTCTGGCGGCGAGATGCATATTGTGGATTTCAGTGGCGGTGAAGAGTTACCGGAGGGCTTCCGCAAGATTTTGTTCTGGTGGCTTTCGCTGTTCCATGTCTATCACAAACCAGAGATCCTTGATTACCTCAAGCGGCTTGAGTTTGAGAAAAAGGGGACACTTGACCTTGAGAGCTTGTTCAAGGGCTATTCCTACCGCGCCGTGTTCCGGAAAGCCTGATCTTCCCAGACTCTTTGCAAAAAATGAAACGCCGCAAACTATCGTTACGGCGTTTTTGTTCTTTGTGAAAATATTTTGATTTCACGTTTTCCTAAGCGTCCTTGCCGGACGGTGGCGTGCGGCGACGGCGCGCTGTTCTTGGCTTATCACCACCGCCACCAGCTCCTGGTTGCGGTGCGGCGCCGGGTTGGACATTGCCGTGACCTTCATCATCATCCTCGATATCGTTATCGAGCGCAGCGCGGTGGGATGGAATTGGCAAAGGCCGTGAGCCCATATCGTTGCGCTCACTGATCGCCAGATCAATCTCAAGGCGAGATGCGACTTTGCGCAGCTCATGAATTGCGGCCAGCAAAGCTTCCCTTGCTACAGTATCCGTCCGCTTGCCTTTCCAGACACTATACGCCTGTAAACAGTTTTGCGACGTTTCCTGCAACCGCCCTTGAACATCCTCCATGAAAAGCCCCCTTTAACATTGGAAATTAAGAATTTACTTTAACCTCAGAACCGCCCACAGGCAACCCTATCCTTTCGTTTACATGCTTTATTCGTTGCCGAAGACCGTGTTGAGTTGCTGGCTTACGCGGATAAAGGTTGTGCGCTTCGAAAGTTCCTTTAACTGCTTTGCGCCCACATAGGTGCAGGCGGAGCGCAAGCCTCCCAGAATATCTTGCATAGCCGCCTGAACGTCGCCGCGGTACGGGATTTTCACGGTTTTGCCTTCACTGGCGCGGTATTCCGCGACGCCGCCTTTGTGTTTGGTCATCGCGGTGTCGCTGCTCATACCGTAGAATTGAAGGTATTTCTTACCGCCCTCTTCCACAACTTGCTGCTCGGACTGGTCGTGCCCGGCCAACATGCCGCCGAGCATAACAAAGTCGGAACCTGCGCCGAGTGCCTTGGCGATATCGCCGGGGACCGTGCAGCCGCCATCGGCGCAGATCAGGCCGCCGAGGCCGTGCGCGGCGTCTGCACATTCGATCACGGCGGAGAGCTGCGGGTAGCCGACGCCGGTCATTTTACGGGTTGTGCAGACACTGCCGGGGCCGATCCCGACCTTGACCACGTCTACTCCCGAGAGAATCAGTTCCTCGACCATTTCGCCCGTTACCACGTTTCCGGCCATGATGGTGATGTCGGGGGCCTTCTCGCGGATTTTTTTGACGAAGTTCACGAAGTGCTCGCTATAGCCGTTGGCGACATCAAGGCAAAGTTTTTCGATTTTTCCGGGGCGCTGTTTGAGGAATTCGTCCAGCTTGTCCTGATCGGACTGGGTCATGCCGATGCTGTACCAGACGGACTCGCCACCGAAATCATCAAAAAAGGCGACCAATTCATCCAGAGGATAATGTTTATGGAGTGCAACACTTGTCCCGTTTTCGCTGTTGATGAAGCTTTTGGCCATGGCGAAGGTGCCGACGCCGTCCATATTGGCGGCGATAATCGGAACGCTCCCGAATTTCCGGCCACTCCATTTGAAGGTAAATTCGCGCGTGATATCGACGTCCTTGCGACTTGCCAGCGTCGAGCGCTTCGGGCGGATCAGGACGTCTTTATAATCAAGTTTAATACTTTCTTCTATACGCATGATTTTCCTTTATATTTTCTTATTTAAAAAATGAGTCTGCGGCGTTACGAGAGGCATTCTTCTTTTCGATATCCTGCCGGACGCGGGAGATTTCAGATTCGAGTTCTTCGATATAATTCTCCAGATCCGAAACCGAGAGAAGTTCCAGATTCCGGGGGAAATCTTCGGTCTTTTTTGCTTTGGGCAGGTCGTCGTCGAACATGGCTTTATCTCTTGTCTTCCCGCTAAAATAGAGGGCGAAAGCGCTGCGTGCAAGCGATAAAAAATGCTGGTATTTTTTGGTGGGATGGCTTATAGCTTAGGCGTTCCCTAAAAATTTTTTATTTTAAAAAACATTGTTGATCCGCGGGACAGATCGACAACCCCTTTTCTATCGGGGTCTATTTTTGACGCAAGGAGAAATGAATATGGCAACGGCACTCAAACACAGCGCCACTTTGCTTATGCCAAAAGCGACAGCCGTATGGCTGATTGAAAATACCGCTCTGACATTTTTGCAGATCGCGGATTTCACCAATTTGACAGAGATTGAAATCGAGGCTCTTGCCAATGAAGAAATCGGCAAAGGTCTTGTTGGCCGTGACCCCGTAGAGCATGGTGAGTTGACGCAAGACGAACTCGACCGCTGCGAGGCTGATCCGGCGCAAACCCTTAAAGTTGCCAAGCGTGACCTGCCACCGGTCAAAATCCGGGCGAAAGGCCCCCGCTATACGCCTGTTTCCAAGCGCGGGGACAAGCCGGATGCGATTGCTTATATTCTCAAGCATTATACCGATATTTCCGATGCGCAGATTTGCAAACTGGTTGGGACGACCAAGCCGACGGTTGCTTCGGTTCGCGATCGCACGCACCCGAATACGCCGAATCTCCGTCCGCGTCACCCTGCGGAACTCGGGCTTTGCAGCTATCAGGAATTTGAGACGGCTTACAACAAGGCGTTGAAAGCTGCCGGGAAAGATCCTGAGGCGGTTCGCGCCCAGAAAGAAGCCGAGATGAAGCAGGAACTGGAGCGCCGCGACGAGGATGAGTCCGACAGCCAGTCCTCAACAGGCGGGTTTGATTTCTCGAACTTTATGCCGGGCCTTTCTTCTTCGAGTGACTCGTAAGAAATTTCTTATCGCGACATGTAAAAAAGCCGGGTTGATCGCCCGGCTTTTTCGTGTCTTGAAACGTTCTTCTTGCTGCTTATCCGGCAGCTCCCTCCGCTCGAATACCTTCAATTTTTTCTTTGACGACCAGCTTCTGTTTTTTCAACTGGTTGAGATAGTAATCCGTTGTCGACAAGTCCTTGCGCGCCAACTCAATTTTTTCTGATAAAGCGGCATGTTTGGCTATAAGCGCCTGAACATGCTGTTCTTCTTTTTGGCGGTGAGAGACTAAACTTTGTACGGACATAGAGGCCTCCATTCGACGTTTTGAAGTTTTAAGATAAAACACCATACGCAAAAAAAAGGCCGCTTGCAAAAAAAATAGGATTATTTTTGTCTTCCTTTTTATTCAGAGGACTTTATCCTATTTCTTTAAAGCAGCGGATTAACATCAAACGCTTCCAGCCATATTTTTACGCATAAAGTTGATTATCTCATCCAAAGGTAAAAATAAGATTAATAAAACCTTAACGGCGGAAGTCGCTAGTGTCCAAACTCACAGCTTTTCTAACGACCTGAGTATGAACCCTAGAACCCTGCGCCGGGCGTGGCGAGATATTCGTCTTCTTCCGGTGTGTTGGCTCGGCCCAAGACGGCGTTGCGGTGCGGGAAGCGCCCGAATTTTTCAATGACGCGAAGATGTCGGATTGCGTATTCGTATCCGAGAGGGTCTGTGTCTTTCATTGTTCCGAAGAGCTCAACCGAGCGGTTCTGGTCTTGCAGGTTTTCGCTGTGTTCGAACGGCAGATATAAAAACCGGCGACGGATGGGCTGGAGGATCTGATCGAACCCTTTGTGGATCGCCTCTTTCGAAATCAGGAGTGCGGCGGCGTCCGTATCGAAAGCCCGCGGGCTATTGCGGAACATATTTCGAGGGAACTGGTCGAGGACTAGACACAGCGCCAGCGCGCCGTCCGAGTCCTTGCGCCACTCCTCGCACAGGCCCGAGGCGGCCATTTCATAGGTCACGAAAAAGCGCTCGCGGATTTCCTCGTCGAAGGCGTCGTTCTTTTGAAACCATTGGGCGGGCGCGGTTTCTTCGAACCAGAATGCCAGTACTTCCCTTTTGGTGTCGCGCATTAGTGCAGGTCAGCCCATGTTTTCTTTTTCAGGCCCAGCATAATGCCGGCGAAAACGAGAAGGAACAGAATGACTTTCACGCCTGTGCGCTTGCGCTCTTCCATGTAAGGATCGGCGGCCCATGTCAGGAAATGTGAAATGTCTTTTGCGTATTGCTCCAAGGTTTCCGGTGACCCGTCATCGGCGTAAGAGACCTGACCGGGGGAAAGCGGTGGCGGCATTGAAATTTTATGGCCGGGGAAATACTTGTTCCAGTGCTGGGTTTCCGACATTTCAACACCGTGGGGCGCAGCTTCGAACCCTGTAAGGAGGCTGAAGACGTAGTTGGCGCCATCTTCGCGGGCCTTTGTAATCAAGGACAGGTCTGGCGGCAGAGCCCCATTATTTGCGGATTTTGCCGCGTTGTCGTTCGGGAACGGTGACGGGATGTAGTCGCTTGGCTTTGCCGGGCGGTCGAACATTTCGCCTTCGTCGTTCGGGCCGTCCTGTACGGTGTACTGGGAGGCGATGGCTTTGATCTGCTCTTCGTTATAGCCTATCCCTTCGAGGTTGCGGAAGTAGACGCGTTTCAGAGAGTGGCAGCCGGCACAGACTTCACGGTAGATTTTCAAACCGCGCTGCAGGGAGGCTTTGTCGTAGGTTCCGAACGGACCATCGAAGGACCAGTCCTGATGGACCAGCGGTTCGGCTCCACCGCTATTCGCGCTAGCAGGCGCCAGAGGCAGGATAGCGCCAACGGCAATGGCAAGAACGGGGATAAGGTGACGCGCTTTCATTATGCGGATACTCCTTGGAATTGTTGTTTCTTTGCCAGAACGGCTTCGTGAATGGACAGCGGAAGTTTGCGTCCTTTTTCGAAGCGGCTAAGCAGCGGCAGGATCACGAGGAAAAAGCCGAAATAGTATCCTGTCAGTGCCAGACCAAAGACGCTGAGCGGGATGCCTGCGACGTTGGCGTCTGCCGGTTGCGATCCGATATAACCGAGCGCAACAAACAGGACAAACAGCAAGAGGAACGTTGCCTTATAGAGCGGGCGGAAACGCGCAGAGCGGATCGGGTGCGTATCAAGCCATGGCATGATAAAGAGCATCGCGATCGAGCCGAACATTGTCAGCACGCCACCGAGCTTGGCCGGGACCGGCGCGACTTCTGCGGCGCTCATCGGGATTTCCCAATCCTGGTTCATGTCCGCCAGGAACCCGAACAGGGCCAGAGCACCGCCTGCTGCGAAGATCAGGAATCCGATCGGGGCGTTCAGGTATTTTGGTTTGTGGCGCCATACGAACTCGACGAGGACGACGGCCAGAAGCGCGAGACCTGCCAGCATGTAGACGTTCATGTTGAAGGTGATCGCCCGGAGCATCGCGTAGAACGGCAGGAAGTACCATTCAGGAACAATGTGCGCCGGTGTCGAGAGCGGGTTGGCCGGGATGTAGTTGTCGGAGTGCCCCAGAGCATCGGGCATGTAGAAAATGAACATGCAGTAGATCATCACGAAGACGATCAGGCCGAAGAAATCCTTCATCGTGTAGTACGGGTTGAAGGGGATTGTATCTTGCGGGCCTTTGACATCGATCCCAAGCGGGTTGTTCGAGCCTGTGACGTGCAGCGCCCAGATGTGGAGGAACACAACAGCGAAAATCACGAATGGCAGAAGATAGTGCAGCGCAAAGAAGCGGGTTAGCGTCGGGTTGTCGACCGCAAAGCCGCCCCACATCAGGGTGACGATATGTTCCCCGACGTAAGGTATGGCGGAGAACAGGTTGGTGATCACGGTTGCGCCCCAGTAGCTCATCTGGCCCCATGGGAGCACATAGCCGATGAAGGCTGTGGCCATCATCAGGAGGAAAATCACCATTCCTAAAATCCAGAGAAGTTCGCGCGGACGCTTGTAAGAGCCGTAATACATGCCGCGGAAAATGTGGATGTAAACCGCGATGAAGAAGAAGCTTGCGCCGTTCATGTGAATGTAGCGCAGGAGCCAGCCGCCGTTCACGTCGCGCATGATCCGCTCGACCGAGTCAAAAGCGAGGTTGACGTTGGCGGTGTAGTGCATCGCGAGAATAATGCCGGTTACAATCATGGTGACCAGCATGAACATCGCGATGGCGCCGAAGTTCCAGAAGTAGTTGAAGTTCTTCGGTGTCGGGAAGACGCCGTATTCCTTGTTCAGGATTGTGAAGATCGGGAGGCGGGAGTCGACCCACTCTACGACCGGATTATCAAATTGTTCGCGCGGGTGATTTCCCATTCTATTGTCCCCTAGCCTATTTTGATTGTTGTGTCGTTGACGAATTTGTAAGGCGGAACGGCCAAGTTCTTCGGCGCCGGGCCCTTACGAATGCGGCCGGACGTATCATACTGCGAGCCGTGGCAGGAACAGAACCAGCCGCCGAATTCGCCGTGATTGTCTGTTGTTTTTTGCCCTTGAGGAATACAGCCCAGGTGTGTGCAAACACCGACGACCACCAGCCATTCCGGCTTTTCAACGCGGCTCTCGTCCGTTTGTTTGTCTGTCAGGGTTTGAACATCAACGTCCTCTGCCTCGGTGATTTCTTCGGCGGTGCGGTGACGAATGAAGATCGGCTTTCCCTGCCACATGACGGTTTTGGAGCCGCCGACCGGAACGTCGCTCAGGTCAACCTCTACGGTTGAAAGCGCCAGCGTATCTTTGGCCGGGTTTAAAGAGTTGACTGCGGGGACAAGGAACGCGCCCAAGCCGACTGCGCCGAACGCTCCGGCAAGCATCTGCATAAAACCGCGGCGGGTTTCACCGTCGTCGTGTTGTCCGTTTTGAATATTTGCTCCGGCTGACATTTTGCCTAAACCTCTTTTGGTCATGAAATGAAGAAGATTCTATTTGAAGAAGTCTTTTAATCGCCTATTTATAATAGATCAAGCCTTTGAAGGCCAGAATAGACAAAGAAAAAAGTTTTTTTTCTTCACAGGCAAAAAAAATTGGGGGACGATATTGAAAATTGCGCTTTACCAGCCCGATATCCCGCAGAATGTCGGCGCGATGATCCGGCTTTGTGCTTGTCTGGGCGTTGGCCTGGATGTTATTGAGCCCTGCGGCTTTCCTTGGGATGCACGAAAAATCCGGGCGGCGGCTCTTGATTACATGGCGCATCTTGAGCCCGCGCGACATACGAGCTGGGAGGCCTTTTGTACCAGCCAGACACCGGAGGCGCGGATTGTGCTGATGACGACCAAGGCGGCTCAACCGTATCTTGATTTTGCGTTTCGTCCCGGCGATATTCTGCTGGCGGGTCGTGAGAGCGCCGGGGTGCCGGACAGTGTTCATGAGGCCGTCCATGCGCGCGTGTGTATTCCGATGTTCGGGGCATGCCGCTCACTGAATATTGTTAATGCCAGTGCGATGGTGCTGGGGGAAGCGCTACGGCAGACAAGGAGAGACTTTGATGACGCTCGATGAGAAAAAAGAAAAGGCTGCCGCGTGGTTTCGTGATTTACAGGCGCGGATCTGCGGGGCGTTTGAGACGCTTGAGGATCAGCTTGCCGGCGGACCGAAGGCTGATTTGCCTGCGGGGCGGTTTGAGAAATCTCCGTGGGAACGGCCACAGGGCGATACGCCGAACACCTCCGGTTCTGTGCTACAGGGCGGCGGGACGATGTGCGTGATGCGCGGGCGGGTCTTTGAGAAGGTCGGCGTTAATTTCTCCAAGGTCTATGGGACGTTTTCCGAGGAATTTGCAAAAAAGATACCGGGCGCCTCGGAGAATGGCGGTGCGTTTTGGGCGTGCGGGATATCTCTGGTGGCGCACATGCAATCGCCCCTTGTGCCGGCCGTGCATATGAATACACGGATGATCGCGACGTCCAAGGCGTGGTTTGGCGGTGGCGCCGATTTGACGCCGATGTTTGAGCGCGCCGAGGATACGTCCGATTTCCACGCGGCCTTCAAAGGGGCGTGCGATAAACATGATCCTGATTATTACCCGGAATTCAAAGACTGGTGCGACCGGTATTTTTATCTGCCGCACCGAGGAGAGCCACGCGGGATTGGCGGGATTTTCTATGATTATCTTGACCGCAAAGGCTGGGACGATGATTTTGCGTTTACCCGGGATGTCGGGGAAGTGTTTTTGAGCGTCTACCCTCAAATCGTCGGGCGTGCGATGAACGCGGACTGGACGGATGAAGAGCGGGAGTATCAACTCGTCCGGCGCGGGCGGTATGTCGAATTTAACCTGCTGTATGACCGCGGAACGGAATTCGGGCTTAAGACCGGCGGGAATGCAGAGGCGATCTTGATGTCGATGCCGCCCGTTGTGAAATGGCCCTAGCCTGACTCGCCTCTTGTTTTTTCCGTAACATTTCTTTATACCGTTTGGCATGTGTGACAAAGAAAATAAAATTAACCTGACGCTCGGCGAGCGGATTAATTGACTTGGGCAAGAAAAGTTTGCCGGGACGCTGCGCACGGTCTGGGAGGACCGCGCGGAAGATCGCAATACCAGCCATATGGCGCTGTGCCTTTATACGGGGGCTGCACCGCTTCAAGGTGAGGCTGCGACATGGACTTTGGGTGATAAGGGCCTTCGCACTCGAAAAGCAGGGGTTTTGCCGTCCCTTCTCGATGAGATCGGCGAGGCGGCGGGGGCTTATGTCATTCATGGCCGCCTTAGTATTGATTTTCTGAAGCAAAAGGGGATTCCCTTGAAAATTATCGATTTGATTGATCGTTTTCATTCGGAAGGACAAAGGAGCGCCGATCATAAAAACCCGACTGTGCTTATCGCCGTCGAAGAGGATTATGATTTTTTCCCGCATGCGGCAGATAAATTAAGTCATGACCAGTAAATTTGTACAGTCTGTTTGCTTTACAAGAACGAGGCATGCTAGACTTTAGGACGTAACAGCAATAATTTTATGGAGTGATGGAATGAGTTCTGACTTTGAACTAGGTGTAGAATTTGATGCAGAGGGACGTTCAGTAGGACAAGAGGGGCCTGCGACCGTGACATTTGGTGAAAAAACAGGAAATGCCCCCCTTACGGTTGCAGATTTTACTGATGAAGATTTTGCAGCTTACCGTGGCGCTCAGCCAGAACCGGAATCACCTTAAGATATTTTCTTAAAACACTCTTTACGGTCGGGTTGGAAGTTGTTTTCGATCCACCAGTTTTCGATGTTCCGCAGGGTTTGGCCGAGTTCAGGGCCGGGTTTTATCCCGGCCTTTTGTATATCCTCGCCGTTTATGGGGAAATTCGGGATGGGCCAGTTCTGAATGATTTTCAAAGCTTGCGGCGCGTAGCCGTTCATCACCCGGTCGATCGCCAGTTCCACCATCAGACTTTGCGCGGTGGCGCTGCGGCCATGGCGGTAGATTGCGGTGCGGACAATCTGATCTTTATCCAGATCAGGAAGCGCGAGCACACCGGCCAGTGCCTGCATGTCTTTTAAGAAGATTTTCGGGAAGATCAGGCGCTGCTCCATTGTTTTCAGATTTTCAAAATTCATTGCGGCGAGCACGTACAGGCGCGTGGGCAATGCTCTCAATTCATAATTTGACTGGAACGTACAGAGGTGGCGCAGGATTTCCAGCGCGTTTTCCTTAAAATCAAATTCGGTTAAAATGCCTTGACTGAACATGGTTTCAAGGATGTAAGTCGGGTTGTCGGAGGCGATAATTTTAAAAAACTCCTGCGCGATGCGTTCGCGGGCGAGTGTTTTTATTTTCGGGGCGGCCTTTTTACAGGCCTTCAACGCCTTTTCATCAAATGCCCCTTCTCCATAGAGCGCGTGGAACCGGAAGTAGCGGAGGATTCTCAAATAATCCTCTTCAATCCGTTTTTCCGGGTTTCCGACGAAGATTATTTTTTTTGCGGCGATATGCTCCAGCCCTTTTTGCAGGGGATCATAGATATTTCCTTTCGCATCGGAGAGTAGCGTATTCACTGTAAAATCCCGGCGCTTTGCATCCTCAATCCAATCATCTGTATAGGACACAACCGCTCTCCTACCGTCTGTTTTAACGTCGATACGAAGCGTTGTGATTTCGAATCTTTTTTTTCCGATGACGGCGGTTATGGTTCCGTGTTCGAGGCCGGTCGGGATGGTTTTTATACCGACATTTCCCAGCTTTTCGATGACGTCCTCGGGGGAGAGGCTCGTTGCGATGTCGACATCCTCGACGGGCTCCCCGAGCAGCGCATTGCGGACACAGCCCCCGACAAAAAGTGCGACTGGCTCGTTCTCATGCATCTTTCCCTGCAATGTGTTCATGATTGCCATTGCGGCGGGATCGGTCATCCAGTCCTGCAAGGGGATTGTGCGTGCGGGTTTCATCGTCAAGCTGTGGTTTCCTAGAATAATCTTTACTGTATGTGTTGTGCGGGGCGGGGTAATCGCTCTAATATACGGGCGCACCTTTCCGCGTTCTCAAGGATTCATATTATAGGGAGTTTTATCGCCGTGACCACTGCAGAAAAGAAAACAGACGCCGAGGATTTGTTTGATGGCATCGCCGGAAAGCTCTCGGCTGCCCGGGCGGAAATCGCCAGGATTATTTACGGGCAGGATCAGGTGATCGACCAGACCCTTATTACATTGCTGGCGGGCGGGCATGTTTTGCTGGTGGGTGTTCCGGGCCTTGCGAAGACTCTTCTGGTGGAGACGACGTCACGGGCGCTCGGGCTTTCCTCCAGCCGGGTTCAGTGTACGCCGGATTTGATGCCTGCGGATATTCTGGGCTCTGAAGTTCTGGAGGAAGATTCGAAAGGCAAGCGCTCGTTTTGCTTTATTCCCGGCCCGGTTTTTACGCAGTTTTTTATGGCGGATGAGATCAACCGCGCCAGTCCGCGTACGCAGTCTGCGCTTTTGCAGGCGATGCAGGAGAAGGAAGTTTCGGTGAGCGGCAAGCCGCATCCCCTGCCCCAGCCGTTTCATGTTCTGGCAACGCAAAACCCGATTGAGCAGGAAGGAACCTATCCCCTGCCGGAAGCGCAGCTTGATCGTTTCCTGATGCAGATTGATGTGGATTATCCCGATGAAACGTCGGAGCGCGCCATGGTGATCAGCACGACATCGGGGGCTCAGATCAAGGCTGCTGCGGCGATGACGCCCGATGATTTGCTGGCGGCGCAGGCATTGGTCCGCGACATGCCGATCGGGGACAGTGTTGCGGATGCGGCGCTGAAGCTTGTCCGGTCCTTGCGGCCGGGCGAAGGGGCACACGAGAAGGTGCAGGAATTTGTGACGTGGGCGCCGGGGCCGCGCGGGGCGCAGGGCCTTGTGCTGGCGGCGCGGGCGAAGGCGTTGCTGGACGGGCGGCGGGCGCCAGTGCTTGAGGATGTTGTCTCGCTCGCCGTTCCTGTCTTGCGGCACCGGATGGCGCTGAATTTCCGGGCGCGCTCAAGCGGGCTGGACGTGCCGGGATTGATCCGGGAGATAGCGGAAACTTTATAGGCCTTTTATGCGCGCTCTGACCGATATATTGCAGCTTAGGCAAGGCGCAGAGCATGCGGCGCAGGATTTGCCTGCGCTCTCCATGCAGGCCCGGCGCGCGGCGCAGGCGGTTTTGCATGGGTTCCATGCGCAGCGCAAACCCGGCATGGGCGAGGAATTCTGGCAATTTCGCGAGTACCGTCCGGGCGACCGTCCGCAGGATATTGACTGGCGGCAATCGGCAAAAACACGTGATGTTTATATCCGGCAAAAGGAATGGCATACGACGCAATCCTGCTTTTTCTGGTGCGCCGGGGGGGCCGGTATGGACTGGGCTTCTGCGCGGCGCCTGATGAAAAAGGGCGATGCTGCCCGTATTCTGGCGCTGGCTCTGGCGATTTTGATGCAGGCCAACGAGGAGCGCGTCGGCTTGCTCGGCACAGGGGAAACCGGGCGCAGCGGGCAGATGCTGGATAAGATCGGGCAAGGTTTTCTTGATTATGCGAAGGATGGCCGGGCCCTGCCGCCGTCCATGCATCTTCATTTGCCGCGTCATTCCTCACTGGTGCTGGCCGGCGATTTTCTTTCGCCGCTTATCGATATACAGGATGTATTCACAAATTTATCCACACGTACGGATAATGTTCTGATCCTTCAGGTTCTTGATCCGGCGGAGATTGATTTGCCTTATGCGGGGCGCGTTGCGTTTTTCGGGGCCGGGACGGGCGAGAAGGAAATTGTTGAGGACGCCGCTTCTGTGCGGATGGCCTATAATACAAGGATAGAAGCGCATATTGGCGAAATCCAGGCGCTTTGCAGCAAGTTGGGCTGGTCTTATGTTCTTCACCAGACCGACAGGCCGCTGGAGGCGAGCCTTCTGGATGTCCGGGGTTTGTTTGAACCGGAGAAAGGTTCGGGCCCGCGATGATCGACCTTTTTTCGAATATGGTGTTTTTGCATCCTGTTCTTCTTGCCGGGCTGCTGGCGCTGCCGGTGCTATGGTATATTTTGCGGGTGACGCCCCCTGCCCCGCGTTCTGTGACGTTTCCGGCCACGCGGTTTCTGGCCGGGCTGGTTTCCGAGGAGCGTAGTCCGCGCCATACGCCTTGGTGGATTTTGCTGTTAAGGCTATTGACGGCGGCGCTGGTTATTCTGGCGCTGGCCGGGCCGGTTTATAATCCGGCGCAGGGTTTGCGCGGCTCCGGGCCTGTGCGTCTTGTGATGGATAATGGCTGGGCGACGGCGCAAGTCTGGGATCTCGAGCAAAAGGCGGCGGAAGAGTTGATTGCGCAGGCTGGCCGCGAGGCGCGCGCGGTTTATATCCTGACGACCGCGCCAGCGCAGGGTGAAAAAGCACCGCAAGCTTTCGGTCCGCTTACGGCGTCGCAGGCTTTGCCGATTTTACGCGGGCTAACGCCTGTCCCATGGCCGTCTGATTATAAGGAAGCGGCTGCGCTTGCGGAGAAAACAAGCGTGAGCGGCTCGCTGACAACCTTCTGGTTTTCAGACGGGCTTGATGAAGGCGACCTTTTCGCGTTCGCTAAAGTCCTTCAGGGGCAAGGGACGCTTCACTATATTGCGCCGCCCCCTGCCCGGCTCCCGCTACTTTTACGGCCTGCGCGGGATGTGGTCGATCAAACGCCTTCGGCGAAGAAAGACAGCGGTATTCGCATTGCGGTTGATGCCACGCGCAGCATTCCGCAGGGGTTGCCAGCCGTGGTGCAGGCTTTGGGGGAGAATAATGCCGTCCTTGATATACAGACGCTGACGCTTAATCCCTCGACCTTGCCGGGGATGATGTCCTTTGACTTGCCGCCTGCCTTGCAAAACCAGCTTTCGGCGTTCCGGCTTTCGGGGCTGACCAGCGCGGGGGGGATTCTGCTTGGCGATGATACGATGTGCAAGCGCAGCGTCGGGATTGCCGGGCCTGCGGAGCAGACAGAGACGCGGCCGCTTGTCGGGCCTGCCTATTACCTCAAGCGGGCGATGGAGCCGTTTGCGATTTTGAATGTGGGCGAGATTGACACACTCCTCAAGCAAAAACCGTCGATGATTGTTTTACCGGATATCGGGGCGATGCCGGGCGAGACGCTTGAGTTGCTGGAAAACTGGGTGAAAAAAGGCGGACTGCTGGTGCGCTTTGCCGGACCACGGATGAGCGAGGCTGACGGGCAGCCTTACTTATCGCCTGTTCGGCTGCGGGCGGGGGAGCGTTCGTTGGCCGGGTCGCTTTCGTGGGAGGCGCCGCAAAAAATTGCACCTTTTCCTAAAGAAAGTCCGTTTTTCGGGATTTCCATCCCCGAGGATGTCAGCGTGACGCAGCAGGTTCTGGCCGATCCGGCGCAGGATCTCGACGGAAAGGTCTGGGCGCGGCTGGAGGACGGGACGCCGCTGATTACGGGTGCGCCGCTGGGGCGCGGGGTGGTTGTTCTGGTGCATACCAGTGCGGACCCGGCGTGGTCCGACCTTGCCCTGTCGGGGCTTTATGTCGACCTTCTCAAGCGTTTGACGCGAATGGCCGGGCAGAGTGGCGCGGGGGCGTCTCATCAAAATTATGCCGCCCTCGATCCGATCCTTGTTCTGGACGGGCATGGAAATCTGGAGCCGCCGAAAGGGTTTGTGCATCCCTTGCCTGCGCCCGCGGCGGAAAGCTTTGTTCCGGATTCCACGCATCCTCCGGGCCTATACGGGCGGGAGGGTTTACACTATGCCCTTAATTTGGGGACGAACCTGCCGCACCTTAAATATGGCGCGAATTCCCTGCCTGCTGATGTGGTGCACGGGGTTTACGAGGCGCGTTATGAGATGGATTTGATGCCGTATCTTTTGTGTGCCGCGTTTGCGCTTTTCCTTCTTGATTGGGCGATTATGATTGCCTTGATGTCGGGCATAACATTTTCCCTTCGGCCTTTTGCGCGCGCGGCGAGTGTTCTGGTGCTGTTTGCGCTTCCGCATCATGCATGGGCGCAAGAGGCGGCATCTTCGAGCATGCAATATTCGGAAGGATTTTATCTTGCCTATGTCCGCACCTCCGATCCGGCGCTGAACGCGGCGACGCGCGAAGGGCTGGAGGCTTTGTCCCAGATTTTAAATACACGTACGTCTGTGGAGCCGCAGGGTGTGGCCGAGGTTGATCCGGAGATTGATACGCTTGCGTTCTTTCCGATCCTCTACTGGGCGGTTGATCCCGGGCAGGAGCCGCTGTCCGGCAAGGCGCTTCAGAATATCCAGTTCTATCTCGATCATGGCGGGACGATTCTTTTTGATACGCGCGATGCGGATGTGAATGACGGCAGCGGATACAGCAATACACAGCAGGCACAAGCGCTGCGGCGGATCACAGCAACTCTCAGCATCCCGCCTCTTATCCCTGCGCCGGAGGGACATGTGCTGCATAAATCCTTTTACCTGCTGGAGACCTGGCCGGGACGGTATGATAAGGGGACGGTGTGGGTCGAACAGCAGAGCGAGACCGGGCGGGACGGTGTGAGTTCGGTGATTATCGGCGGGAATGACTGGGCCGGAGCGTGGGCTGACGGGGCACGGAGCGGTGCGGGGCAACCTCTTGTGGGCCGCGTCATGAGTCCGGGCACACGGCAGCAGGAATTGGCGCAGCGTTTCGGGGTTAATCTGGTGATGTATGCGCTGACCGGGAATTACAAAGCGGATCAGGTGCATATGACTGAAATTCTGAAACGGTTGGGGAAATAGGCGATGCAAGGGACGGGTCCGGCAACGACGCTTCATTTTTCTCCCCTGCTGGAGCCGGTCTGGATTATAGCGGCGGCGCTTGCCTGTGCGCTTTTGCTCGGGGTTTCGCTCTGGCGGTTCCGGCGCGGCGTGGTCTGGCGCAGTGTCGTGAGTGTGCTTTTTTTGCTGACCTTGATGGGGCCGTCCCTTCTGCGGGAGCAGCGCAAGCCGGTCAAGGATGTGGCGGTTGTTGTGGTTGACCGGAGCCCCAGCCAGAATATGGGGAAACGGGCGACGCGCACGGAAACAGCGCTTGAACGCTTAACCTCACGCCTTGCGCAAATCGACGGGCTGGAGGTTAAAATCGTGGAGGCTCCTCTGGCCGGGGATGATACCTCGCAGAACGAGACCAAGCTCTTTGGACCGCTTGATATGGCGCTCTCTAGCGTGCCGGCGAAGCGGCGGGCCGGGGTTATTCTTCTGACCGATGGACAGGTGCATGATATTCCAGAAAACCCGGAAACCTTCGAGGATTACGGTCCGGTTCAGGTTCTTTTGAGTGGTGAGAAAGACGAGAAAGACCGGCGGCTTGTCCTCACCCATGCCCCCGCCTACGGGGTTGTCGGGCAAGATGTCATTTTGCGATACAAGATCGAGGATACCTCGAATACAGGCCAGCGCACGGCGGATGTGACCCTGACGCGGCATGATGGCGGGCAAGAGACGTTTTCTGTGCCTGTTGGCGCGGAGCAAACCCTCAAGCTTCCGATCGGGCAGCCGGGGCAAAACGTGTTTGCGCTTGAGGCAGCGGGGGTTCCGGGTGAGATTACGCTGGCCAATAACAAGGCGGCCGTTCTGGTGAACGGGGTGCGCGACAGGCTTAAGGTTTTGCTGGTTTCCGGGCGACCTCATGCGGGGGGGCGGACATGGCGGGATTTGCTGACCTCCGATCCGGGCGTCGATCTGGTGCATTTTACGATTTTGCGGGAGCCGGACAAGTTCGACTTTACGCCGACAAACGAGATGGCCTTGATCGCGTTTCCGTTTCACGAGTTGTTTCAGGTCAAGCTGAACGAGTTTGATTTGATTATTTTCGACCGGTATCACCAGAATAATATTCTCCCCGATTATTATTACGAGAATATTGCCCGCTATGTGAAGAACGGCGGGGCGTTTCTTGAAGCGAGCGGGCCGTCTTTTTCTGAAGAGGATTCCATTTACACAACGCCTTTGAAAGCCATTATTCCCGGTGCGCCCGGCGGAAAGATTTATGAGCAGGAATTTACCCCTACCCTGACGGATCTAGGCAAGAAACACCCGGTGACGGCGGGTTTGACATGGAAAGACCCGGCGCGTCCCGGCGAGACTTATGGCTGGGGGCCGTGGCTGCGACAGGTTGATATCGTTCCCAAGAGCGGCGATGTGCTGATGAGCGGTGTTGATGGAAAACCGCTTTTGCTGCTGGACCGGATGGAAAAAGGCCGCGTTGCGCAGATCGCGAGCGATCAGATCTGGCTGTGGTCGCGCGGGTATAAGAATGGCGGGCCGCATGCAGAGCTTTTGCGACGGGTGGTGCACTGGCTGATGAAGGAGCCGGAGCTTGATGAGCGGGCGCTGGACGTGCAGGTCAGTAAAAACGTGATTACTGTTCGCAAGCAGGATTATAAGCAACCTTCGGAGAGTATTGCGATGACGCCGCCGGACGGTGAGCCGCAGACTTTTACGCTGGAGCCGGATGGGAACGGCTGGCTGTCGCATCGGATGACGGTTTCGATGCCGGGGGTTTACGCGTTTGAGGATACGGATGGCACGCGTAAATTTGCGGTGATCGGGACATTGAATCCGCCGGAGCT
The DNA here is from genome assembly GCA_020445145.1 of Alphaproteobacteria bacterium. GTDB lineage: Bacteria > Pseudomonadota > Alphaproteobacteria > Micavibrionales > Micavibrionaceae > JAGRHC01. The sequence goes on along the minus strand of JAGRHC010000018.1, from coordinate 131,344 downwards.
GAGCGGTGTTGTGACAAGCGCGGAGGGCCTGATGCCGCTGGTGAATGCATCGCGGGGCGGTGTGACGTGGCTTTCGGAAACGCCTGATCCGGCTGTGGAGATGATTGCGGGCGCGCGGCGTTATGCGGGGGCCGGATGGATCTGCCTTAAGCGCGGGGGGGACTATACGGTTGCCGGGGTTGAGGAATATCCGCTTTTGCCGGTCTGGCTCAGTTTGCTGGCGCTACTCTGCGGGCTGGCCACAGCGTGGTGGCGTGAGGGGCAGCGTCGATAAGCGGTGCCCGCCCGCTTGATCAGGCAGCGGCCTTTAGAGAGAGAATATCTTCAATCGCCTTTTGCAACTCATCCGCCTGAATGGGTTTGTGGAGGACGGCTTTCACGGCATCGCTGCTTGCGCCGATTTCCTTTATTTTCTCCGGTGAGTAGCCGGTCAGGACAATAAACGGCATTTGCGGGAGTTCCCTTTGCGCCTGCTGTATCATTTCGACCCCTGTCATTTTTGGCATGTTGTGGTCGGTTACGACCAGATCGAAGGCATCTCCGTCTTCGCGGAGAATTTCAAGCGCTTCGATCCCTGATGCGCATCCTGACGCCTCGAAGCCCATGCGCTCCAGCATGCACAAGGTCATATCGCGGACGTCATCCTGATCTTCGACCAAGAGAATACAGGCCGAATGATCGCTTTTTCTTTTCTCTGACACTTCGGTTTCGGATTTTGTTTCTTCTACGACTATACTTTTGGGGAAATAGAGTTCGAAGGCGGTCCCCTCATTCAGCGTGCTGTCGATAATCATGGCACCGGCGTGGCCGACGACAACGCCGTGGACGGTTGCCAAACCAAGGCCAGTTCCCTTTTCGACGGGCTTGGTCGTGAAGAAAGGCTCGAAAATCCGTTCCATGATGACGCGGCTCATACCGCAGCCGCTGTCTTTCACCCGGAGACGGATATATTGGTGTTCTCTTCCCAGATGACCTAAAAAGAGTCTTGTTTGACCGGGGCCACCATCTTCAAGCCTGACAGGCGGCTGGTTTTGGGGGTCGGGCATATCGTCTTCGACAATTTCCTGGAACGGGAAATCTTTGGGATTAATTTCGTCGATCCCGATATCCAGTTTTCCATGGTCGTCATCCATTGCATCACGCGCGTTTACACAGAGATTCATGATGAGCTGGCTCATCTGCGTGGCGTTGGCGTGGATCGGGGCATGTTTTACTTTTATGGCGGTTTCAACCTCGATTGTTTTGGGCAAGCTGGCCTTTAACATCGTGACGGCTTCTTCCACAGGGCCGACGAGATCAATATCGCCTTTTTCGCTGTTGCTACGTCTTGAGAAGGCTAAAATCTGCTCAACCAACTGGCGGGCCTGTTGCCCGGCCTTCATGATATTATTGGCGAAACGATGATGTGTACTGCCTTCTTCCAGATCGTCGACCAGGAATTCGGCATAGCCAAGCATCGCGGCCAGAATGTTGTTGAAGTCGTGGGCGACGCCTCCTGCGAGCTGGCCGATCGCCTCCATTTTTTGCGCCTGATAGAACTGTGCCTCCAGTTCCTTTTTCTCATGCTGAACTTTGTGGCTTTGCGTGACGTCCTGAGTCGTTCCAATGAAACCGCCGCCTGGAAGGCTGGTCAGGGACATTTCAGTATTTAGCACCTCTCCGTCCCTGCGGGCCAAAGTAAAGTCTCCGCGCCAATATCCTTGCGTGACCATTTCCGGGATGACGTTTTCCTCTAATTCATAGACGTCAGATGTTGCAAAAATGTTGGTCCAATCTTTGTTCAGGTACTGGTTTGCATCTTCCGATGCGATGCCGTGCATTTTGCGTAGAGCGCCGTTCATATAAACAAGGCGTCCCTGCGGGTTGATGATCATAATGCCGTCGCGCGCAGCCTCCATAGCGGCCAAGCGGTTTTCCAGCAGTTCAAGCGTTTCACTATTGTCTTTGTTTTTCAGACTTAGCTGGCGCATTTTGTCGCTATTGAAAATGATGAGCAAAAAGGCAGATAAGCTTATCGCGATCACTGACCAGTAGAGGACGAATTCACGCTTCTTGATTTCTTGCTGAAGTTCCGTACTCTGATCCGTGTTGATGAAATCCGCTTCGAGGTCATTCATGCTCTTCTGGATTTCAAAAATTTCCTTTTCCATCTCAACGTTATGATTTTCCATCCCCGCCTTATCAATTTCAGCAATATTTTTTGCTATCGCCAGCATCCCTGATTGTAGGCTCGATAGCAGCGCTGAATATTCATCAATTTGCTGAAGATCTTTTTTCTTAAAGAGAACTTGCTTGGCTTCCTCATGGAATTTTTTAAATTCATCATTTAATTTATTGAACTCAATGCTTAAATCTCCGCCCCCTTCAGCAGAACTATTTTTTTCGTCAATATATGCAAGCTTAAACTGATAAAAAAGGTCCTGCATGCTTAAGAGGTGTGCCGCATAGTTTTTGTTCTCTCCACTATGGCGCATATCATTGGCCTTGAAGAGCATCATACAGGCGTGAATTGCGAGGAGACCAAATACGAGAATGATTAAAACCGACATATAATTTATGATGAAGCCCGGCATGACCTCGCGCTGGTTTTTTGCCTTTTCGGGCGTAGAGATTTCTTCCTTTTGCTCAAGGAACGGATTTTGCGTATGCATGTTTTTTTACTTTTCTGCGTATTTTAGAAGTTCGAGATCTTTGGCCTTCATGGCCGCGTGGGTTCGGTTTTTGGCGCCGAGTTTTCGGCAAATCCCCCGAACATGCAGTTTGACTGTGACAACCTGAAGATCCAGCGCGCGAGCGATTTCCTTATTTGATTCCCCTTTTATCAGGTGCGTTAACACCTGATTTTCGCGAGGGGTGAACCCGATTTCATCTATGGTGCTGTAGATGCCATCCCTCTTATCCGCTTCATCTTCAGGGGGGCGTTCCTGAGCGCCGTAGTAGGATGGCGCATATCCGCCGTTTACTGGATCAACAGGAATGAATCGCTCACCCGCTAAAACTTTATTGATGCCTGAGACGAACCCTTTTCCCGACATTGTCTTAGGGAAATATCCTATTGCGCCGTAGTCCAGAGCCTGTTTCACGTCCTCTTCTTCGGCGACGCCTGACATTAATGCGGTTGCGCATTGCGGAAAATTTTCACGGATGTAGCGCAAACCTTCCAGCCCCTTCATGCCGGGCATGCGCAGATCAAGGAGGATTAAATCCTGGGTTGAGTCTTCTTCCAAGATTTCCTGTACCTGATAAAAATCTTTTGCGATCTGGATTTCGAAATCCGGGGCGGATCGCTCAATATAGTGAATCAGAGCATCTCTGAATAATGTATGATCGTCAGCGATCAGAATCTTCATCGTTATTTTATCCCCACACCGGCATAAAAATTAAAAGTATATTCCGTTTTGTATTATATACCTTTGTATATAATTTTACCATTTTGCCACTCCAAGTTTTAGTAGAAAAATGTGATTTTTGTAAAAATTTGACTTTTTTTGTCCGAATTGATCAGGGGTTTGTGCCGTCCACCATCTGGATATCCGCCTCGTTCCTGTGATGGCTTTCCTTAAGCAGAATTCTGTAGATATATAAGTTTTCCATTACGCGCTGCACATAATCGCGTGTTTCGTAGACAGGAATCAACTCGATCCAGTCTAGGAGATCGATTTCGCCTGTTCTGGGATCACCGAACATTTTAATCCATTTGTCTACATTTCCGGGGCCTGCATTGTAGGCAGCCGTGGCAAGACCGTAGGAGTTGTTGTAGCGCTTCAAGAGACTACGCATGTATGCGCTCCCCAGATGGATATTATAATCCGGGCGCGAAGACAGCCACCCGGGGTTGTAGGCAATATTTTGCTTCTTCGCGACGTCTTTGGCTGTTCCGGGCATCAGTTGCATCAAGCCTGTTGCGCCGGCAGAACTGCGCGCGTCGACATCAAACATACTTTCCTGACGGATTACCGCATGTATGAAGGCGCCCTCGACCCCTTCATCGCCTCTCAGCCAGTTTGTTACCACGGGATAGGCTTGCGCTGTCAGGAAAAGGCCTTTTTCGGTAGCGCGTTTTGCGATTTTTACGGCGTCATGATATTGACCGATTTTTGCGGCAAGCTCTGCACCAAAGCGATAGGCCTTGGGGTTATCCTGACTTTGGACGAAGGCTTGCAGAAAGTCGCTTGCTGTTTTGCGCTGCCCGGCGTCATGAAATAAAATTGCGGCCTGCACGAGTTCGTTTTTACTGAAATTTTCAATATCGCTGTTCGACAGTGTCGGTGCGGACGGGGCCGGCAAGCCTTCTGTCTGGGCCAGCTTGCGGATAGCCATCTGTCCGTAATAGACGCTACGGTAGCGCGCGGCCTTTTCATACCAGTCTTTGGCAAGGTCCTCTTTATGGAACCCTTCTGCGGCGCGGCCTGCCCAGTATGCGGCGCGGCCTTTGCTGATCGGGGTTGCGACCTTCTCATACATCGCCGTAAAACGCTGGTAGGCTTCTGTTGGTTGATTGAGGTAGCGCAGTTCCAGCCAGCCTGCCAGCCACTCGGCCTCTGCGTACGGCAGCCCTTCGGTTTGCATATGTTCTTCCGCCAGATAGGTCGCGCTTTTATACTGGCGTTTTTCCAGCATACGGCGAATGATGATGTGGCGCTCTTTCCACCAGGCTTGCGGGTTTTGCACCATTTTGGCGTCGGGCGCCTTGTGCAGGATTTCCATGGCTTCCAGGTCCATGTTTCTTTGACGGCGCCATTTTAGCCGCTCATAGAGTAGACCCGGATCGTTTTGCAGGTAACCGGGGACCTTGTTAATCAGCGCTGTTACGCCTGACTTATTTTCCGTGAGGGCAATCCGCGCTTCGGCCAGTTCCGGGTATCCCTGCCCCAAAACGCCGGCGATGGCTCTGGCGTTTGTGTAATTTCCGTTCAGGAGGAGCGCATCAAACCGCTTTTTGTGCGCATCCAAAGTCAAGTACATCCCGAATTTCTGGAAGATGCGCTGCTGGAGATCCCTGGAAATCAGACTTTGCGCCCACCAGTCTGCAAGCTTTTCCCGCATTTCCTTGTCTCGTCCCTCGACCACCATGGCCTCAAGATAACGGGCCATGCCTTCGGAGGTTTTGGGCGGGAAGCTGTCGAACCATGCGAGGACCTCGCGACTGGGCAAGTCTTCCGGCATTGCGTCTTCTGCGGCCTGACGCAGTTTCGTTGTGCCGGGCCAGTTCGGGTTTTGACGCAAGAAGGATGACAAGCGCAGAAAAACTCCGGGGCTCAGACTTTTCTTTTCCTCGGCTTGTGAAAAATATCGCCAAAGATAGATTTTTGTTGCAAGCGGGTCTTTGCTTTGGGTGATTTTACTTTCCGCCGCCTTCCAGTTTTTTTTCTCCATATCCTTCAGGGCAGAAATCGTGAGTTCCTTGGCCTGCTTGGTTTGTAGGCGGTTGAAGGGGCTGTCGTCCTGCGCTTTGGCTGTGTTGTGGCAGAAAATTGTGAAAATTGCTGCGGCGGCGATGATATTTAAGGCGATATTCTTGCGAAACTCGATGCGAGGCGCTAGATTGAGGGCCTTTAGAGAATATTGGCCCCGGATAGAAAAGGAAAACGTACCATGTTCAAAGGCTCGATTACCGCCCTTATCACCCCGTTTCGTGGTGGAGAGGTTGACTGGAAGGCGTTTGATAATCTTGTCGAATGGCAAGTTCAAGAGGGTACGCATGCAGTTGTTCCTTGTGGGACGACGGGCGAATGTCCGACGCTGTCTCATGATGAGCATAATGCCATTGTCAGACGTTGCGTCGATGTGGTCAAGGGGAGAATTCCGGTTATTGCGGGAAGTGGTTCGAATTGTACGCGTGAGGCTATCGATTTAACGCGCAATGCCAAGGAGGCTGGCTGTGACGGCGCTTTGATCGTTACGCCATACTATAATAAACCGACGCAGGATGCGATGATTGCGCATTTTACGGCTATTCATGATGCGGTTGATTTGCCGATTGTTCTTTATAACATTCCGGGGCGTAGCGTGGTTGATATGTCTGTGTCCACGATGGCGCAGCTTGCGAAACTGCCGAATATTATCGGGGTGAAAGATGCGACAGGCGATCTTTATCGGCCGTCCCGGACGCGCGTTGAGATCGGGCCGGATTTCTGCCAGCTTTCCGGGGATGATACCACGGCTTGCGCGTTTCTGGCGCAGGGCGGCGTAGGCTGCATTTCCGTTGTGTCCAACGTTGCGCCGCGCCTTTGCGCGCAAATGCAGGAGGCCTGGGAGTCTCGGGATCTTGAGACTATGTTTGATCTGCGCGATCGCCTTGCGCTGCTGGCGTCTGATTTGTTCTGTGAAAGCTCCCCTGCTCCGGTTAAATATGCGGCGAGCGTTCTGGGGTTGTGCAGTGATGAGGTTCGCCTGCCGCTTATTCCGGCGAGCGAAGCGGCGCGGGCGAAAGTGGACGCGGCGATGAAACATGCCGGCATTTATCCGGCGGCGGGCAGTCAGGCAGCTGCGGTGCGCGGCTAAGCCTTCCGGTGATGCACGGCGAGACCGATCTCGATCTTTTGCTTCGTTCTATGCAGCCTGTTTTGCGGGACGGGGTTTATGTGTTTCATTCCTCACAGATGGATTTTGAAACGGCGGCGGCGCTGGGGCCGGTTTTGATTTTCAGGGAAGCGGAAGGGACGGCGCTTATTTTGCGGCGTGAGGCTGCGGAGGCGGCTGGGCTTTCCTATCATTATCCTGCGCGGATGATTACCTTGAACGTGCACTCGGCGCTGGATGCGGTCGGGTTTCTGGCGGCGGTCACGCGGGCGCTTGCCGACGCGGGGATCAGCGTTAATCCGGTTTCGGCGCATTATCACGATCATCTCTTTGTGCCCGAGGACAAGGCCGAAGCGGCGATGGCGGTTCTTACCCGCTTTTCTGCATAGCAGCCCTCTCTTTGTCTTTCCTGATGCGCCGAGGACTTGCGCGTTTTTGAAATCATATCTTGGTGGATTGCGGGCTTGGTGGTAAAAGCAAGGCTTTGTAGATTTTATAATTGCTGGACACCTTTATTATGGCCGGGAAGAAGAAAGATAAAAAAGGCATGATTTCTACCGCGCAGGTGGTTGGGGATAACCGAAAGGCGCGGTTTGATTATGAGCTTATCGAGACATTTGAGGCCGGGATCATGCTGCGCGGGACCGAGGTCAAGTCACTGCGGCTGGGCCAATGCAGCATCAAGGAATCTTACGTAGGGCCGAAAGCCGGGGAAATCTGGCTTTTTAATGCGAATATCCCGGAATATCAGCAGGCCGGGGCGCACCTACAACATGAGCCTGCGCGGCCGCGGAAGCTTCTTTTGCACAAGCGGGAAGTGAACAGGCTTCTCGGCGCGGTCTCCCGTGAGGGGATGACGATGGTTGCGACGAAGCTCTATTTCAACGACAAGGGCAAAGTGAAGATCGAGATTGCTCTGGCCAAGGGCAAGAAACTTCACGACAAGCGCGAGACCGAAAAAGCGCGCGACTGGGGTAAACAGAAGCAACGGCTTTTGCGGGGGAAGTAAGTTGAAGCAGATACAAGGTTCAAGTTACAAGGTGCAAGAATTTATAGGGACGTACAAAGCTGCGCAGCCAAGCCTCTCTTGCACCCGTTATCTTGAACCTTGAACCTTGAACCTTGAACCTTGAACCTTGAACCTTGAAATGCTCTTCCCCTACTCGTCGTTGGCGGTTTCCTTGGCGGCGGCTTCTGCCGCTTCTATAGCCTCCTCGGGGCCGGCGAGCATGTCGCCTGCAATCAGGCCGGCATTGGCGCGGATCTGCGCTTCGAGTTTGGCGGCGACGTCCGGGTTGTCTTTCAGGAATTTCTTGGAGTTTTCACGCCCTTGCCCGATGCGCTGGCCGTCGTAGGAGAACCATGCACCGGATTTTTCGACGATGTTGGCGGCGACGCCAAGATCGAGAAGTTCCCCGGTTTTGGAGACCCCTTCCCCGTACATGATGTCGAACTCGACCTGCCGGAAGGGCGGCGCCATTTTGTTTTTCACGACTTTGACGCGGGTCTGGTTGCCGACGATATCTTCCTTGTCCTTGATCGCGCCAATGCGGCGGATATCGAGGCGGACGGAGGCGTAGAATTTGAGGGCGTTCCCGCCGGTGGTGGTTTCGGGGGAGCCGAACATCACACCGATTTTCATACGAATCTGGTTGATGAAAATCACGATCGTGCGCGAACGGGAGATTGACCCGGTGAGTTTGCGCAGGGCCTGGCTCATCAGGCGGGCCTGCAAGCCAACGTGAGAGTCGCCCATCTCGCCTTCCAGTTCGGCGCGGGGCACGAGAGCGGCGACGGAGTCGACGACCAGAACATCCAGCGCGCCGGAGCGGACCAGCGTGTCGGCGATTTCAAGGGCCTGCTCCCCGGCGTCGGGCTGGGAAATCAGGAGGTTGTCGACATCGACGCCCAGTTTTTTTGCATAGCCGGGATCGAGCGCGTGCTCCGCATCGACGATCGCGCAGGTGCCGCCTGCCTTTTGCGCCTCGGCGATGACATGCAGGGCGAGCGTTGTTTTCCCGGAGCTTTCCGGGCCGTAAATCTCGATAATCCGGCCGCGCGGCAGACCGCCGATCCCCAGCGCAATATCCAGACCGATGGAACCGGTGGAGACAGCCTCGACCTCAATCGGGCTCTGGCCGTCGTTGAGCTTCATAATCGAGCCCTTGCCGAAGGCCCGCTCGATCTGCGCGAGCGCCGCGTCCAATGCCTTTTGTTTTTCAGCCGTGTTTTGAGTCATATTCTGATCCTTCGTTGCGCGTAGTGGTGTTACTGTCATAGTCTTCCTCCCTTTTGGCACAGATTCGCGGGCTTGTGAAATATTTTGGAAAAGCACAGCGTGCTTATGCACAAAGAATGTTCTTGTTTTATTCTTTAGTCAAGAGAAAAAGAACAAAAATAGAACTTATTGTTCCAGAACTTCTTTTACCTTGGCGGCGAGTTGCTTGAGGGTGAAGGGTTTGGGGAGGAAATAGGTGTTTTTGCCTAGCTCGTCTTTCAGTTTTTCTTCGGTGTAACCGGACATAAAGATAATACGCAGGTCGGGACTGTGTTTACGGATGGCCTTGGCGAGCGTGGGACCGTCCATGCCCGGCATTACAACGTCCGTGATCAGAAGGTCGATGCGCTGGCCGTCCTTGTTGCTTTCAAAGAGTTCCAGAGCCGATTCGCCGCTGGGGGCGGTCAGGACCTGATAGCCTTTGTTCGCAAGAGCGCGCTGGGAGAAGGTGCGGACCGCGTCTTCATCTTCGACCAGCATAATACATTCGCTACCTGTCAGGTCGCCTTCGCGCTCCTGCGCTTCTTCCACGTCGTCTTCCTCATCGTCGGCTTCGTTTGCGCGGGGGAGGTAGATCAGGAATGTCGTGCCCTTGCCGATTTCGCTTTCAACGTCGAGGTATCCGCCGCTCTGGCGCACGATCCCGAACACTGTCGACAGGCCCAGTCCTGTTCCCTGCCCGATGTCCTTGGTGGTGAAGAACGGCTCGAAGATACGCGCCATGTTTTCCTTTGCGATCCCGCAGCCGGTGTCTGTGACCCGGATCAGGGTCCAGTGGCCGGGCGGCATATCCTCGTTGCTGATTTTCCGGGCGGTCCGGTTGGTGAAGTTTTCGGTGCGGATGGTCAAGATACCGCCGCCGTCCATCGCGTCGCGAGCGTTGACGGCGAGGTTGATCAAGACCTGCTCCATCTGGCCTTCGTCGACTTTGACAAGGCCGAGGTCTTCGCCGTGGATAATCTTGAGCTCTATATTTGCGCCCATCAGGCGGCGCAGCAGATGGGAAAGCTCGGTCAGGATGTCGGTTACATCATGGACGCGCTGGCGCAGAGTTTGCTGGCGCGAGAAGGCAAGAAGCTGGCGCACGAGGTTGGCGGCGCGGTTGGCGTTTTGCTTGATCTGCATGATGTCGCCGAAGGACGGGTCTCCCGGCTTGTGGCGCAGGAGCAGGAGATCGCAAAAGCCGATCATGGCGGTCAGGAGGTTGTTGAAGTCGTGCGCGACGCCTCCGGCGAGCTGGCCGACGGCCTGCATTTTCTGAGACTGAACAAACTGGACCTCAAGCGACTTTTTGTCTGTAATATCAATGAAATGAAGAACGATGCTTCCACCTTCCTTGAAGCGTCGCGCGTGGAGCTGGGCGGCGACATCACGCTCCTTGCCCTTAAGGGTGATTTCCATCGCGGCGTGGAGCGGTTCGCTGTCTCTGGTTTCGCGCATGGCGGCGCGCACGGCCTCCCGGTCTTCGTCACCGATCAGGAGGTTGAAGTGTTTGTTCTCCAGATCCTCAATGCTCATTCCCATCATGCGAGCGAATTCGCTGTTGCAATCCTCGATTTTTCCATCGCCGTTGATGAGAATAATTCCGAGCGGCGCTTCTTCGAAGAAACGCTGGAAACGGTCTTCCGAGGCCTTGAGAGCGCGGCGCATCTCACGCTCGGCGGTCAGGTCGTGGACAACGGCGCGGGTGCGAACGGTGCCGTCCGCTTCCTGCACAACGCCCTGACTGATCGAGGCGAGGCAGATCTTTCCACCCGGCCCCTTCATTTTGACTTCGGCAATCTGGCGAGCGCCGCCTTTGTCGAGGATGTCATAGGGCGCTGTATTTTCCGGCGGGTTTTCAAGATAGGTGTGTAATTTTCCGCGCTCCAGCAGGACGCTCAGATCCTCACCAAGCCAGCGGGCGAAGGTTGCGTTTGCAAACACGAACCGCCCATCTTCGTCCAACGAGAAAAACCCGACCGGGGCGTTGTCGATAAAGTCGATGAGCTTTTCGCGCTCCTCATTGGTGGCGCGCTCTGCGACATGCTGCTCTGTGACGTTGTCGAGGCGCCAATGAATAAAGCCGGGATGACCGGCGACCGGGTAGGCCGAGACCTGATACCAGCCCTCATGGTCTTTTTTGGTGCAGTATAGTTCGATAGAATCTGTCAGGCCGCGGTGAGCCTGATCGGATAAGACACTGAGCAGGTTTTCGGCCTGCTCGTTGTCAGAGAACATGCAGATCAGCCCCTCGTAAGTCTGGGCGTTTTCGCCGGGACACATGCCTGCGAAGTTCTGATTGAAGTACACTGTTTTGTCGGCGCCATCGGTGACAAGACGCCCGCCGCGGCTACCTTCAAGGACTTCCTTCAGGAGGATAAGCTCTTTTTCCTGACGTTTTTGCAAGTCCTGCGCGTAGCGTGCAGTGAAGGCGACCAGTGTGGCGGCGGCAAAAACGAAAACGGAAATAAAGATCGTCGTCGAGTCGATCTGGGCCATGGTTACGACGAACACCATCACGAGGAAATAAAGCAGAACGATCAATCCGCCCGAGACAAGGCTCATGTTGCGCCCACCTTCTGGCAGGTGGGTGGCGGCTAGTCTTTTATGGTGACGGGCGACGAATTCGGAATAGTCGGTTTTCATGGCGCTTTATCATGGCATAAAGGGGGGCGCATGAACAGTGTCGACTTTGCCGTGATGCGCCTGATCTACAGGCTTTTTCCATCGAATTTTTTAACGGGCAGACTTTCGACGTCGACGCCATCAAGGCATCCGACGTTGATGGCGCGGGTGTCTGTTCCATCGGGCATTGTCCCTGCCCCAAAGGATTTGATGCCGCAGGTCTTGCAAAAGAGATGGTGTATTTTCTTTGCGGCAAACTGATAGTCCGACAGATTGTCTTCACCTTGCAAAAGCTTAAAATTATCCGCAGACGTAAAAGCCATCAACCACCCTGTTTTGGAACAGATGGAGCAGTTGCAGGATACGACCTCCTGCAACTCCATTTTGACTTCATATTTGACTGCGCCGCAATGGCATCCGCCGGTGTAGGTTTGCATGGTTCGTGACGTCCCTTCTCCCTAGAGGCCATTAATAATCTGATCCTTTGGCCAGCTTACTTTCCAGCCGAGGTTTATTTCGGTTTTTTCCTGCGGCTTCATGGTCATGGTCCAGCGTAGCAGGCCCTTGATGTTGTCGACGTTTTCGGCGTAGCCCTGCGTGGTTTTATCTTTCAGGAGTTCGACGCGGATTTTCTCATCCTTGGAGACAGGGATTGTCTCCAAGACCACGATTTCGATCGGGTCCTTGTGCAGGTTCTGGATATAGCGGACCAGATTACGCTCCAGGGATGCTTCCTTGGAGATCAGGCCGGACTCACTTCTTTCGTCCTTCAGGACGTTGCGTTTGACACGGACATTATCATCAATACCGAAGGCCAAATCTTCCTCGTCTCCGGGGCGGAGCATCGGGATATTGCCTTGACCGATGAAGGCGCCGTCGCGGAACAGGTTGACCTGTCCTGGGAGGACCGGGTTTTCGCCTTTAAGTTTGGTTTTGACGACAAGGTAGGCGTCTTGTGCCAGTTGCGGTTTGATCTGGACCTGCATTTTATTTTCGCTGTCGAACGCGCCGATCATCAGGCGGCTCTTTGTGCCGTCTGATGCGACCTTGGCCGGGCCGGGGATGGCGTATTCGCCGACGAAACCTTCGCTGTTGATCTGGGCGGCGTCAAAGCCGGCTTCAACCAAGGCACGCTCTTCTTGAAGCGTTTTCCATCTTTCCAGCCGATCTTCTTTATCCGCTTCCATCGGCGCAGACGCCGGCATTGCGGCATCCATCGCCACCATCATGGCCGGGCCACCTGCAATGTTTGATGCCATGTTATTAAAGCTTTGGCCTCGTGCTTTATAGGCCTGCTGCAGGTTTACCCATTGCGGGGGCAATGGAGGAAGTCCAGCGCCGCGGCTTGGCTGGGCGGTCGAGAGCGTGAGCGCGACATCGTCCCAATCTTCGCCTGTGCGCTGCCAGACGGAGCCGTACTGAACAAGGTCCATCTTGCCGGTTTTGGTGTCGAGCCTTGCATCGTAGACCGGGGTCCAGCCTGCGCCGGGGACCTGATAGACGAGATCTACATCCAGCGTTGTCGCAGCGGCAGCCTCCAGCGGAATTGTCACGGTATAGGTTTGTTTCTGACCAGTGCGCAGGTTGCTGAGTTCTTCCTGCGTCTTGCGGATATCCTCGTCCACGCCGCGGATCAGGATGTCCAGCGCGATGCCGGATTTCAGATTATCTGCGACCTTATTTGCAATGGCATCACTGGCGGCGCCCCATTCTTCGGGTTTCAGGTCGATTTGCGCGATGTCCTCGTTTTCCCGCATTTCCGCTGTTTTTCCGAGGTTGGCCAGAAACAGGCGGCCTGCATCGAGGGCTTGTTTTTCGACGCCATATACTCTGCGCTTGTCCTGAAGTTCGATGAGTGTGGCGTTCAGTTCTTTTTCCTTGGGCACGACGTAATCTTCGTGCGCTTCCATTTTCCAGGTGACGGCGCCGAAGGTTACGGTTGCCAGCGCCTTTCCCTTGGCATTCAGAGAGTCTGGCAGGAGGCTGATCGGTAGCCCCTTGAAGGTCAGCGTGTGCGCTCCTTTTGGCACTTCGACTTTTGCGTGTCTGGTTAGCGCGGCGCGGTCGGCGAAGACGGTGACGGCTGTGACATCGCCTTTGGCGGCAATATCCTCGGCGAATGCCGGGAATGGCAGGACACTAAGAGCGAGAACTAGGAGCATACGGCGCATGGATAAACCTCTCTAATCTATTGATTTTTCTTTTAGTCTCTTATGGGGTACACTTATACCATGAAGGAACAATGAGAGGAAAGACATTCCCATGGGACGCTGCTCTAAAAAAGATTGTGTGATGAAATATCTGACTGTTCTGGCTAATCTTATCCTGATTGGCTTTATTCTCTGGATGTTTGCAACCTCTTATAATTCCGACAGAGTTCTGGCGCTGCTGTTCCTTGTTCCGCCTGTCTTGTCCCTGATGGCGATTTCGCGCGGACCGGACCTTGAAGAGCGGCGCCTGATCAATCAGGTACGTAAGGCCCAGCTTCGCAAGGAACTGAAAGAGCTTGCAGAATTTACTGAAGAGAAGAAGTAACTTCCTCTTATAGCTTCCCTTTGCTTTTGAAGACGAAGGAGATGACTTCCGCGACGGCCTTGTAATGCTCGGTCGGGATGGTGTCGTCGACGTCGACCACTTCGAACAGGGTCCGGGCGAGCGGCGGGTTTTCGTAGATAATCACATCATGTTCCTTCGCGACTTCGCGGATACGCAGGGCCAGTTCGTCCATCCCTTTGGCAACGCAGATTGGCGCGGGCATGGTTTCAGGGTCGTATTTCAGCGCGATCGCAAAGTGGGTCGGGTTGGTGATGACCACATCGGCGGTCGGGACGGCCTGCATCATGCGCTGGCGGGCGCGTTCGAAACGGAGCTGGCGCAGGCGGCCTTTGACGTGCGGGTCCCCTTCCGATTGTTTATATTCGTCTTTGAGTTCCTGTTTGCTCATACGCATTTTTTTCATGAAGTCCTGACGCTGGTAGACCAGATCGATCACCGCAATTACCATCAAGACCACAAGAATGCCGATCATCAGCTTGATCACGAGGGTTTTCAGTTCCAGCAGAACCGCCCCCATGGGAAGCCCGATCATATGTTCGACCTTGTCCATGTAGGGATAGAGAATAATGACCCCGACGAGGCCGATCATCAGGAGTTTTAACAGGCCTTTGGCAAACTCGACAATCGCGCGCATCGAGAACAGGCGCCCAAACCCCTTGATCGGAGAGAGTTTGCTGAGGTCAGGCTTGATCACTTCGGGCGCAAAAATCGGACCGACCTGCAAGAACGGGGAGAGGAAGGCGGCGGCCATCAGGAGCAGGAACGGCCAGGCGAGGATCTGTAAAACCTTGATCAAGGCGCCGCCCAAAACGACATGCAGACCGCCCGGCATTTCGGGCAAATCATGGGCGTTTTCGATATAGACGCGCATCAGGCTTGTCAAAGAGCTCATCATGCCGGGCAAGGTCATCCCGATCAGGAGCGTGGCGGCGGCCATCATCACCCAGTTGTTGATCTCGCGCGACATCGGAACCTGCCCGCGCTTCTTGGCCTCCTGCAGTTTCTTGGGGGTGGGGTCTTCGGTTTTCTGGCTTTCGTCCTGATCATCGCCTTCTGCCATGGCGCGTTATCCTCCCGCCATGTGCAGGAACGCAACCATGTCGCCCTGAAACTGGTTTACCCAATAGTGGAGTAATGTTGAAAGTACAAAGATCATCGTCACGAGGGCCAGCATGATCTGGACCGGGAGCGCGAGGAGGAATACCTGTACCTGCGGCATCAGGCGCGCGAGGACGCCCATTCCAACATAAAGCAAAAGCGTCACCACAATAAAAGGTGCGGAGAGTTTTACGCCGAGATTGAAGCTTGCGGCAACGGCCTTGGAGATGATCTCGGCCATGCTCCCGGTGTCGGGAATTTTTCCGAGCGGGAAGAAGTTGTAGCTTTCCAGCATTCCGGCGATCAGCAAGTGATGCAGGTTTGTAATCAGCAGCAACAAAACCCCGCTCATCGACAGGAAGGCGCCGATCAGCGACCCTTGCGCGGCGAGTGACGGGTTAAAGACCTGCGCGTTGGACAGACCGGACTGCATGGATACCACCATCCCGGCGGTGTCGAGGGCGGTCATAAAAATCCGGGCGACCGTTCCCATCAGAAGGCCGACCAGAAATTCCGAGACGATCATCAGGACGAGGGCAAAACTTTCCGGGACGGGCACCGGGATGAAGGGCATGGTGAAGGGAAACAGCACAAAGGATATCCCCAGCGCCATATGCAGGCGAATGCGCTCGGGGACAAATGAATCGCCAAGGCCCGGCATAATCATGACGGCTGTGCCGATGCGCATGAAGGTCAGGATAAAGGCGAGAATACCGGTTGTCAGGAAAGCTTCCAGCGTGCCTTGCATCGCGAATACCTATCCCCCGATAATGCGCTCGGCCAGACTTTCCGTGAAGACGACCAGCGTTTTCATCATGCCGGGGAGGAAGAAAAAGAGCGCGAGGAAAATCGCGAGAATTTTGGGGACGAACACCAAGGTCATCTCCTGTACCTGCGTGAGAGCCTGCAGGAGTGCAATCGACACACCGACCAAAAGGCCGATGAGGAGAATCGGTGCCCCCATCTCAATAGCGATGAGCAAGGCCTGACGCGCGGTTTCGATGAGTTCGGTATCGTTCATGAGGAAAGGGTAGCAGGAGTCGCTGGCTTGTGAAAAGTTTGTTTATGCTGCGCGCCCGCCTTATCCCTAATCTTGTTTTTCATGCGGAAGGTTGGTACGCTTTTGAAAATCTTTTTACAGGGAGGCGATCATGACGCCGCATAAAATTTTTCTTTCCGTTTTGGCTCTTGGCGTTTCCGGGCTTAGCTTTCCAGCGCTCGCGCAGACGGCGATGGACAAGCCTGACACGCCGCCGCCGCCGGCTGCAGACCCACTCAATGCACCGCTTGTGAATGATAGCGATGTTGCGCTCTGGTCGGCGACGGTTTTGCCGCAGGTCCTGTCTTTCGGCCCGGCGAATTATCAGGATGTTCTGAAATCGGCGAAGGCCCAGTTCACCACAGGCGGCTACAACGACTTCTCGGTGATGCTGCAAAAGAGCAAGTTTCTGGACGGGGTTGTTCAGAGCAAGCAGACGCTGACGACCAAAACGGCGGGATTGCCGCGCATTTGCCGGCAACATTCGGATGGCGGTGTTTATCACTGGGCGCTGGAGGTTCCGGTTCTTTTTTCCTACAAGGCGGAAACAGGGGAAGAAAGTGCCCTGCCCTATGCGGTCAGCCTGAGGATCGAGCGGTCGAACGATCCGCAGAATACTCAGAAAATCGCGATTGCCGGGTGGAAAAATGTTCCTATGAAGGACGATTACAAGCCCTGCTCCTTCACGCAGCAGGCCGAAATTAACGACATGCTTTCAACACTACCGAGCGATACGAAGTACGCGATGGAGGCGATTTTGAAGCTGGAAGATGAAAACAAGGCGCTGAAAAATCAGGTTCAGGTGCTGCAATCCGGCGCCCGCTAATTCTTCCCATTACATCGGCATACGCATGATTTCCTGATAGGCGGTGATCAGTTTATCGCGGATAGAGACGACCGTCTGCAGGGTCATTTCGGCGGAGGTGACGGCCTGTACCACGTCGGTCAGATCGGCTTCGCCGGTGACGGCCTTGGCGCTGATTGCTTCGCTGTTTTTCAGGGTTTTGATGGAGTCCTCGATATTCCCTTTCATAAAATCGGAGAAGGAAATATCGCCCGCGCCGTCTCCAGCAACAGATGATTTGCCGCCAAGATTCTGGAGGCTGGTATAGGCTTTTGCTGCGGCTGTCGGATCGACGAGTTTATCGAGTGGCATGGATTTTCTCCTGGACTAGACTATACATCATTCTTTTCCTCGATTCTAGCTTCGCAGCAAATCAATGGTGCGGGTGACCATCGCGCGGGCTTCCTCGATCATACCAAGGTTTGCTTCGTAAGAGCGCTGCGCTTCTCTGGCGTCCATCATCTCGAGGAGCATGTTTACATTGGGCATTTTGACCAGACCGTTTTCATCGGCTGCCGGATGATCCGGGATGTAGCGCATTTCGAACGGGGTTTTTGTGTCTTGCTGGATGCCGCCGACCTTTACGAGGTCCAGACCGCTTGATCTATCCAGTTCGTTTTTGAAGGTGATTGTATGGCGGCGGTATGGGTCTGCGCCGGGCGTTGTTCCGGTTGTGTCGGCGTTGGCCATGTTTTCGGAGGTGACGCGAAGGCGTGCGCCCTGTGCCCGCATACCGCTGGCTGAAATCTGCATGGCGCCGAAAATATCGTTACTCATTTTATTGTACCCTTTCCTCTATTCCTATCGTCCGGCATCCAGCGCGGTGCGCAGCATTCCGACCTGTTTCTGGTAGAGATTGACCATCAAATTGTAATCCATCACATTTTTGCCGGCCTTCATCAGTTGTTCCTCGAGGATGACGGCGTTGCCGGCGGGGGCTGTTTCGTAGACATCTTTTTGTTTCTTCTGACCGAGCGTTACGGTATTGCCTGTCGCTCCGATGTGCTGATCGTCGGTGGAGGCGATGGCGACAGGTGTGACGCTGGTTCCTGCGCTTCCGGCGGTTTCTTTTTTCAAATATGTCGAGAAATCCGGTTCCTTCAGATCAAGCGGCTTGTAGCCGTTGGTGTCGGCGTTGGCGACGTTGCGGGCCAAAACGCTCTGGCGCTGGCTTAAGAAATCCATTTTGGCGCCGATGGCCTTAAATAATCCTATTTCTTGCATGGGGCTTTCCCGATGTTTTAAACTCTGGTTACAAACTTCACCCCTTACCTCTTGCAGGAAGCGTGCCAATGGCGGATTTTTATGATGACGGATCGAAACGGCATGGCGATGACGGCCTAACCCCTTTAAATTCAAGCAAAATTCCCGCAAAAAAGACGGCCGTCGCGCTCAAGGATTCGATGGGCGGGAAAAAAGTGCCGCGCATTGCGGCGGCGGGACGGGGCACAATGGCCGAGAAAATCCTGCAGCTTGCCTTCGAGAACGACATCAAGGTGCGCGAGGACAGCGATCTGGCCGAGATGCTGGCGACGATCGAGCTCGATAGCCCTATCCCGTCCGAGGCCTTTATGGCTGTGGGGGAAATTCTCTCTTATCTTTACCGTGCGAACGGGCAGGACGATCCGTTTGATACGATTCTGGAAGACAAATCATGACGGGGAGCGTTCTTGCGGTGGAGTGCCGCTCTCTTCTCGATGCCTTGAATGAGGCGCAGGCGCAGCTTGATAGCGGTAAAATTCCGGTTCTTCTTCCTCTGGAGTCCCGTGTGACCGCGCTGTGCCTCAACATATCGCGGGCCGCGCCGCGGGAGGCTAAAGCTCTTCAACCGCTCCTCGGGCGGGCGATCGCGCAGCTTGATATACTGGCGCAGGGGTTAAAAGACAAAGCCTGACATTTTGCGCTTCCACTATCCGGGTATTCCAGTATTCTAGCCTTATGGACACAATCGACCTTTCCCAGATCTTGCGCCTGATTATGGCGCTGTCTTTTGTTCTTGTTCTGATGGGCGGGCTGGCGCTCGCGCTTAAAAAGCTTGGCCTGACGTCTGCGCAAAATATCAAACAGGGCGAAAAGCGCCGTTTAAAGATCATCGAGTCCCTGCCCCTTGATGCGCGGCGGCGCGCGGTGATCCTGCGCTGCGACGATGCCGAGCATCTCCTGATCCTCAATGCGAACGGGGAGACGTTGGTTGCAAAGGATATTCCCGCTGTGGACAGTTTGAATGATTCTTCAAAGGCGTCTTAGGTTCTGCCTTACTCCTGCGCTATGATTTGCTCCTAAGAGTCTTTTTAGGGGCGTTATGGTTCGTTTTAAAACTGCTTTTGTTTTTGCCTTGTATGCGCTGATCGGTGTTTTTGCGCTGAGCGTTCCTGCGTTTGCGCAGAATGTTTCGATTGATTTCGGGCAGGACGGCGACGGGACCGTGACGGGGCGGATTATCCAGATCGTCCTGTTGATGACGGTTTTGTCTCTGGCGCCGTCTATTTTGATTATGATGACGTCCTTTACGCGGATAGTGGTTGTTTTGTCCTTCCTGCGGACGGCCATCGGGATTCAGCAGACGCCGCCCAATACGGTGATGATTTCACTGGCGATGTTTTTGACGTTCTTCATCATGTCTCCGGTTCTGGAGCGGGCTTATAACGATGCGCTTTTGCCGCTGATTAACGAGGATATTGATGAGACGACGGCCTTTGAGCGGGCGAGCGATCCGTTTAAGGATTTTATGCTGGCGCATGTGCGGCCTGTCGATTTGAAGCTGTTTGTCGATATGAGCAAAACCGGTCCCTATGACGATCCGAAGGCGGTGCCTCTACATATCGTTATCCCCTCCTTCATGATTTCGGAGTTGCGGCGGGCGTTTGAGATCGGCTTTATGCTGTTCCTGCCGTTTTTGATTATCGACCTTGTGACGGCGTCGATCCTGATGTCGATGGGGATGATGATGCTGCCGCCCGTCACGGTGTCGCTGCCGTTCAAGATTATTTTCTTTGTGCTGGTGGACGGGTGGTATTTGATTGCCGGGTCGCTGGTTCAGAGTTTCGGGACCTAAAGCGCTCTCCCCTCACGGCTTTTCTCTTTTATTTTTTCTGCGTTGCCGCGTTCTCATCGCCTTGTTTGTAGGCGTCGAGGAAATCCTTGAACAGGTCGACCTCTGCGACGACGGACATCAATGTGTCACGGTCGGCAAGGCGGCCATTGTTGCGCGGGCGGGTGATGACTTCGAAGGCATGGGCCTTAGTTGTTTTGTCCATAGACGGGCTGTATTTTTCGCGCATGTTCGCCAGGGATATACGGTCGTTGGCGAGGCTGAGGGCGATTGCACGGTTGAGGATCATGCCGCTCTGGCGATCGGTCAGGGTTTGCCCGGATTTAATTTTTTCGTCCAGCAATACATCGCCGAGCGCTTCCCCGGCATCCTGCCAGAAGCCTGCCTGCCATGCCACGTCTGCTTTTAGGCGGCTAACGTCGCTGCCGGGCGGGAGGCTTTCGAGAAGGGATAGCGCCTGCGCGGACTGTCCGATCAATCCCAGGGCTTTGGCGCGCAATAACGCAATGTCCCGTGTACGCTTATCCTTTGCCGGGCCATCCGGGGAAAGGTTTTGTGCCTCTTCCGCCTTTTTCAGGGATTGGAGGGCTTTTTCAGGTTTTTTATCCAGAAGCTGAATGCTGGCGAGACGCACGGCGACGCGGGCCTTGTTTTCCCCTTGCAGACGGTGATCGACCTGATGCTGCAAGAGTTGGGCGGCGCGGCCCAGAAGGTCGGCGGTGACGAGATGATCGGCGAGTTTTTCGATCATCTTGTTGCCTTTGTCTCCGGACGGCGTCAGCTCGCTGAATTGTTCATACAGGGCGACCGTGTCGAGCGGCGACAGGTTTTTCAGATCGGGGCCAAGGAAAAGATTTGCGAATATTTCCGCCATTTCCTTCGTAATGCGCTTGCCGAGCGGTGTGTCGGCCGATATCCCGGCGGCATCGCGCATGATCATCAGGCCCTTCACGAAATCCTTCTGGTCAAGATAATCCTTGGCCAGCCAGTAGTTAATCTGTGCCTCGAGATCGTCACCGCGCCAGGCGTAACGCAGGCGTTCCAGACGGTCGATGGCCTGTTTGTTCTGGATGTCGCCGTTTTCCTGCAGGAGGCGGGTCAGGGCCAATCCGGCTTTGGCGCGGTAGAGATCGTCCGGGCCCTTGGTCAGTTTTTGCCAGATGTCGACGGTTTTTTGCTTCTCACCTTTCTGGCGCAGGGCCTCGCCGCGCAGGTAATCTTTGGCGGCGTCGAGCGGGTCGGAAAGCGTGTCTTCATCGTGCTCCAGCAGGGCGAGGAGTTCATCGGCCTTATCGACGTTTCCGGCGCGCAACTCAATTTCAGCCAGCGTCAAGGCGAGGCGATGCGAGATCAGGCCGGGGTAGTCGTAAATAGCGCTGAAATTGTCGGGCAAAACATCTGCGGCCTGCTGCCAGTCGCCGAGATTGGCGAGGGAGAAAGCTTTCCAGAAGGAAATCTCCTTGTATTTGGAGAGGACCGGATTCAGAAGATCGCCGAGGCCAACCTCATATTTCCCGTCGAAGGCGTTTGAGACTCCGCGCAGAGCCAAAAACTCGGGGCTGCGATCCAGACCCGGCAGTTCCTGATGGGCGTAGGTCAGGAACCCGATTGCCTCGGCGGCGCGGCCATTGGCGAGGTGCATTTTGGCGAGGTTCAGCAGGTCTTCGGTTTTGCCGTCGTCGGTGTTTCCGTGCATGCTGGCCAGAATTGCATTTTTGTTCCAGTCCAGCGCGTTGACTTCCGGGACCTGCCATTGCTCAAAATTCAGGATGCGTGGACTTAAATCTTCTTCGTAGGGGCGCTTTGGGTCGCCTTTTTTATCTTTTGGCATGGTCAGCGCGGCGCGCTCGGGCGGCAAAAGCGCCAGTCCTCCGGGACGGCTTACGACGGCCCCTTCTTCGGTAATGGAGACGGACAGGTCATCGACTTTTGGCCGGATGACAAGGCCGACCGGGGAAGAAAGAACTTCGAAGTCGACATAGTCCTGCGGCGGGCCGGCGAATTGTTTAGCGTCTTCGACGGTGACGATTTTCAACATTTGGCCGGTGAGCGGATCATCCATTTCGATGACGCGGCCCGGCTTTTCGAATGGCCAGAGGATTGTGCCGCTGCGCTCCATTTCATCCTCTACGCCCTGACGGCGCGGCAGGATCGGCGCGGGCAGCGTTAAATCATCCGATACGACAATCCGCCACATCAGACCGCTCCCCTCGCCTTCTACCTTCATGTTTTGGGGCAGCGTTACCATGTACGCTGTGCCGAGGCTTGGCTGGGTTTCATGGATGTCACCGAATATTTCCGGGGTCGGACCGATGATCTTGGGTTCCAGCAAGTGGTTGCTGACATCTGTGATGAGCCATAGACGATCATTCTCACTAAAGACGGCCATGCCCACGGATTCCATCGACGTCACGGTCAGGGTGTGGCGGCGTTCCCCGAGATTGTAATGCGGGGGCTCTTCTTCTGCCGCCTGCTCAGCGGCATGAGTATCATGCGTCTCATGGGACGGGGGTTGTTTTTCGACCATGGGGGGCGGGTTGGCCCCGGATCTGTTTTCATCAACGAGGGTGTAGGCCGGGGTTTCCTTTTGCGGGCTCGCGGCGTAGGTGCCCTCCTCCAGCGGCTGGACTTCTTTGCCCTGCGTCTCAGTGATTGCCTCGTGGCTTGCTTCCGGCGGTGCATCGGGCGGAGGAGCGAGCGGTGTGTCGGGCGGCGGCGGTGCCATGGCCAGAGGAATGTTCTGAATAACCGGCTCTGATTTTGTCTCTTCTTTTTTATCCTGCACGTCCGGCTCTATTTCCGGCGGCGTTTCATCGATTTGGGCGACACTTACGATGGCCTGTGTCTGCGGTTCTTCCTTGAGAGGTGTTTGTTTTTCAACGGCATTTTTCACACCATGACCGGCGCTATAGTCCTTTGCCTTGGGTGAAACATAGGACGGCTTTTTCTCAAGAAGAGCCTCGGCGGACAGATCTTTTTCTGTCTTTGCCACCTTGTCATCTGGCGCCGGGTTATAGACATCCAGTACGACGCGCGTTCCGACATAAAAGGCCTTCACGGCGCTCCCCTTTGAAATATCGAGCGAGAGTTTTAAGGGGCTGGTGGAGACGACGCTTAATTTTTTGATGTTCTCCAGTTTGTTCAGAATTGCCATTTTCTGATCGAGGGATGCATTTTTATCAAAGGACAGGGTGAGCTTGCCTTCTGCCGGGCGGCTTAACGTGTACTTCACGGCGCTGTCCCAGTCAAAGACAAGGCGTGCGTATGCGTCATGCACGCCGCCGCGTACCTTGACAGGGTCTTGCGCGTAAACGGAGGCGGGAATGAGGAAACACAGAACGGCAAAAATGAAAAAGAAAAATCTTTTCATTATGAAAGAATGCCATAGCCGGGTTTTCCGGTCCAGCGTGATCCTCTGTTTTGGGTGAAGAAAGTCGCTTAAATTGTTATTTGATCTGTAAAAGTGGCAAATTACTGCCTGAATTGTCCATGATGACGATATCTATGCGCCGGGATAGATCTTCCCGCTCCGCTTCGTTTAATGTTCCGGGCAGACTTGCGTAGCGTCCGGACGACAGTCCGCGGATAATCATTCCGCGATTATAGCCAACATCCCGAAAGGCCTGTGCAACCTTCATCGCCATTTTCAAGGATCGGTCCCAGCCGTTTTCTTTTCCGCTGCCCGGCATAACATTTCCGGCTATTTCAACTTTGTTGCGGACCTTGTCGAGGTTGCCGGCCAACAGAAACAGGATTTTCTTTCCATTTCCACTGATTTCTCCGCTGTCGTTATCGATCAACGCTTCATGCGGCAGGGACAGGATCAGACGATCCTTCTGGCTCATCAGAACGGCATTTTCCACTCCGGCATTTTTCAGCTCTTCCTCTAAAATACTTCTCAGGTAACGCAGATCGAGCGCGCGCGCGGAACGCACGCGATCAATTTGAATCCCTTCGTTGTTCCCGCTTTCGAATGGCTTGCTGAAGTCTTCTGTGAACTGGCTGCTCAGGGCGGCAGATACGTCCTCCCACTTGTCTTTTTCCAGTGAAGACATGGAATAAAGCAGAACAAAAAAAGTCAGCATCAACGCGATCACATCTGTGAACGTGATGAGCCATAGCGGCACTGACTCAATGCCATCGTTTGCCTTGTATCTGTGGCGGTACGCTTCTATTTCCGGTGAATAGACTGCTGATGTATCCGGCGCTTTGTTCTTTTTTCTTTTTATATTCGCTGCATTTCCTGCATTTTTCTGCTGCGTCACTGGGGTGCCTCCCCTTTGATGTCGTTTTCTGTGACGATTGGTTCCCACGGGCTAAAATAAAGATCAATAAAGCCGCTTTTCCCTTGGCCAAGCCCTGCTGTTATAAATTTTTGCGGCAGGCCGGCACGTTCCAGCTTTCCAGCCAGTGCACCGATTTTCTCAACCTTTTCCTCCAGAAGTTTGGGCGTTATGGCTGTCTCATCGGCAGGATTATTGTCCAGCGCAAGGATCATATCCATGCGGTACGGCATTCCTCTTTTGTCGGCCTTTAACAATGATACCAGTGTAGGCAAGAATGCACCGCGCCCTTTGGTATAGGCATTCCCTTGCTCAAGAGGCTGTGTTGAAGATGATCGCGGAACGTCTATTGCGCGCTCGAATTCCAAAACCGGGACCTGAACATGCATCGTCGTTCCGAAGCGGTTTCTGACGGATTCAAATGCGATGACTTCGGCGTTAAACAACCCTTCGATCTGGGATAATGCATCTCCTTCTCCGATCACAAAGTCTTTGTTGATTTGATCGTCCGGCGCCCGGTCTTCGTTTCCGGGTTTGTTTGAAAAAGCCAGTGCAATGCTATTCATGACCGGGTGCGCCTTGGTTTCCTCAAAGCCGGATACGCCGTTCATAATAATAAAGAACGACAAAAGCATCAGAAATAGCGCTAGAGACAGGTATTGATTGGCCATGATTTCTTTATGACATTTTTTTCAAACGTCATTGTACATGGAAAAAAGTGAAGAAGCGATAAAGAGTCACCAAAGATTTCGGCACAAGAAAGGCTTTGTTTTTGCGCCTCTTGTGCCGACTTTGATTACTTCTAATCCCCGAACTCGGCGAGGAGCTTGTCGATATCATCCTGAGAGATGGCCTGCCCAGGTAGTTGCGGGCCGTTCAGGAGAGATTCCTCGTAGGACATTTCCGGCTCATGGTCCGGCAAGCCCGGCATTTTTTCTTCCATGATGTGGGTCAGCTTATTAATCGTCTCTTCGATGCTTTTCAGCGTTTTGACGACCTTGGTAATGCGCTGGCCTGTGATGTCCTGAAACGAGCAGGATTCATAAATCTTTGTGACCTGATCCATGATCGCATCGCCGCCATCGCCGCCGATTTCCATGGCTTTGTCCGAAATAACGTCGCAGGCATCCATAATGCTTCCGGTTGCTTGCGCTGTGGCCTCGACGACAGCGTCGAGTTCATCGGTTGCGCCGGGGATATCCTTATCACTGATATCCTTCGGGCGGGCCATTGCGATTTCACGTCTTGATTCTTCGATAATGTGCTGAAGATCTTTCAGTTCGTGATAGATTGCCTCACGCGATACACCTTCCGCTTTTTCAACTTTATCGATAACAGAATTGATAATACGAACGATACGCTGCTTTTTTTCTGAACGTTCGCCGTCACCTTCCTGTGGATGAGTTGATACCCCTGACATAATACTCCCCTTTTGCGGTCAATAAATCTTTGGCTCTAGAAATCACCGAGAACTGTGGCGATTTTTGATTTGAGTGTCTCCGCGTTGAACGGCTTGACGATGTAGTTGTTTACCCCGGCCTGTTTGGCGGCGATCACGTTCTCGGTCTTACTTTCCGCGGTGATCATGATAAACGGTGTGTTCTTGTACGGCTCGTTGGCGGCACGGACATGCTTCAGGAAGTCCAGACCGGTCATCGGCTCCATGTTCCAGTCAGAAATAATCAGACCGTAGCTTTTCTTTTTCACCTTCTCCAGCGCCATTGATCCGTCTGTCGCTTCGTCGACATTGTTAAAGCCGAGCTGTTTGAGCAGGTTTTTAATAATCCTAAGCATTGTGGTGTAATCGTCCACAATCAAAACATTCATATTCTTATCGACACTCACTCTTTGTCTCCTTTTACAAAAAGGCTTTTAATTTCCATGAACGCAGTATTTTTGGTGTGCCAGTCTTACCCGAGAAGCCATTATGCTGGGAAATGGTTAAAAGAACGTAACCGAATTGAATCCCATTGGCAAAATCAGGATAAGGCGAATAGTACGCCGGTTCAATATAATCTTCTGTGTAAAAAAACTGTCTGGCTAGTTGACTTGCGGCAAGGTCGGCAATTTTTTCTGTTCGGCCAGCATGATTGTGATCGTACGGGCGCGCTCAGGGTTCATGGACGCCAGGACAGGTGAGAGCTTGCGTTCTGACATTTTGGAGACAACCTGTATAAGAACGTCAATATCCAATGTGTCGAATATACGCGCGGCGTCCTTGGGTTTCATACCTTCGTACACTTTTACGAGGCTTTGAATCTTGGCGTTTTCCTCGTCGGATTGCTTTTCCAAAAGCCCTTCGATTTCCTGTTTTAGCTTCTGGAGCTCCTGAAATTTGCGGTCCAGTTCCTGCCCGGCAGCTGTCAGCATCGCCTCGCGTACCTTCAAATTACTTTCATCTTCTTCCAATTTTTTTCTGCGGGCGGCCAGATCATCCATTAAATCCATACGTACGGATGTCATATCGAGGTCCGAGTCACTGGCGTCGCGCCATTCGGGGGCTTTGGCCGATTCGTCTTCGAAGACGAGCCCTTTGCTTTTTTCTGTGCCGCCTTCTGTCTTGTCGCCATTTTCGTCGGTTGCGCCGCCCTGCATGCCTTCTTCATGAGAGGCGCTCTCTTCTGCGGCGTGCTCTTCTGCCGGGGCCTCATGATCCTGCGCGTGCGCTTCCCCTGAGAGGCGGGATACGCCGACCACGATGTCAGCGAGGCGAATAGAGAAGGCCAGCATCGCGACGAAAACAAGGAGCGGTAATAAGCGAAAACGCATCAGGATATTCACGAGCGCCCTCCTCCGGCCTTCTTGCTGTTGTCATCATTTCCAGATACGCCGCGGCGCAGGGCTTCGTATAGCTCACGTTCGGCGCGGCTCTGAAGACTTTCAGAAGGTTTGCGCGCGGTGAGCGGTCTGGATTCCTGCTGAGGCTCGGGCTGGGGCGCAGATTTTTGCTGTGCCGGTCTTTGGGCGCGCGGCGCGGCGGGCGGTGCGCGTCGTTGCTCCGGCTCTTCGTTGGCGAACTCTCGGTCATTAATCATGAAGGACGGGAAGCTGTTTTCCTGCTGTATTTGCTTTTGCGGCGCAGGTTCCGGGCGACGGGCAGGCTGCGGGGCCGGCGGCTTTGGTGTTTGCTTGGCTTGCGGTTGCGGCTGGTATTGCTGTTGCGGGCGGGCTGCCGGGCGCGGTTCGGGTTCACGCATGTAAATCTCATCGTGCAAATCTGGTGAAGCCTGCATCGCGCGCATTATGTGCGGTTCCATGCTCTGGGCGATCTTGCTGTTCTTTTCAGCCAGTTCCTCAAGGCGGCGGGCCATATTTTCACCGGCCTCGTTGATGATCTGGAGTTCTTCGGACAGGGCACGGGATTCTCTGACAAGCTGTCGTAGCTCGGAGGTTTCGTGCTCGCCGGTTTCCTTAAGGTTCAAAATGGATTGCTGGGCCTGACGGACGGCATTGTTCAAATCGCCGATCATTTTATCAAAATCTTCGCGGTGGGCGCGAAAGGCATTCAAACTGCCGGAGAGGCGCATTGCAAAGAAAATGGTCGCGCCCAGGAAAACAAGTATCAATATATCAAAGACTAAACCCAGTATTTCCGCGCTCATTCTTCCCCCTCTTTCTGCGGTTCTATATAATTTTCAATCCGGACGGCGATGCGTCCCTGCTTTTGTCCCACGGGTCCGCGGAACATCGGGAAGTGGCCGCAGCGCAGCTCCAGATGATCGCTTGTATTTGTATTCAGGATCACCTGATCCCCTTTTTTCCATGCCAGCATTTCGCCCAGCGGGACGGTCATTTCGCCTAGTACGGCCTGAAGCTGGATATCGGTTTTGTAGAGCTCTTCGGTCAAGTGGCTTTCCCAGATCGAGTCACGCCCGAATTTTTCCCCCATGAACATCTGGAGCAGAAGTTCGCGGATCGGCTCCAATGTCGCGTAGGGAATAATA
Source organism: Alphaproteobacteria bacterium (assembly GCA_020445145.1). Lineage (GTDB taxonomy): Bacteria > Pseudomonadota > Alphaproteobacteria > Micavibrionales > Micavibrionaceae > JAGRHC01. The sequence continues at coordinate 103,121 of JAGRHC010000018.1, read as the reverse complement.
ATTTCCATGCGTCCGCCACGCTCTCCCATATCCACGCGAAGTCGTGCGAGAACGCAGGCATTTCCGCCCTGGCTGATTGTTGCGAAGCGCGGGTTTGTTTCCATGCGGTCGAGGTTAAAGGATACCGGGGATAGCGGGTCGAACGCTGAAGACAGATCGCTCAGCGTCACGTGCGCGAGGCGTTCCACCAGTTTTGTTTCGATGGTCGTGTAGGGACGTCCTTCGACGCGGATCGCGGCCGTGCCCTTTCGCCCGCCAAGAAGAACATCAACAATGGAATAAATAAGCGCGCTGTCGATGACCATCAGGCCGTTATTGTCCCATTCCTCGGCCTTGAACACGGATAGCATCGCCGGCAAGGGAATAGAGTTCATGTAATCGCCAAAGCGCACCGTTGATACCTGATCGAGGCTCACTTCCACGTTATCGCTGGTGAGGTTTCGCAAGGAGGTTGTCATCAAGCGGACCAGTCGATCGAAGACAATGTCCAGCATCGGGAGGCGTTCGTAGTTCACCATCGCCGAGTTGATCAGGGCCATCACGCCGGAGGTTTCACCATCTCCCATGCTGTCATCGTCAAACCCCAAAAGGCTGTCGATTTCTTCCTGATTGAGGATACGGGTGCTTCCTTCTTCGTCCCCTCCCGCGCCATCGGGGGCAGGAACGGCATCGCCGCCGTCACCGTCGCCGGCCATGGCTTCCCATTCGTCCATCATGGCCTTTTCTTCGGCACTCATTTCTTGTTCGTCGGTCTCGGCCATGATTTTATTCAACTTTCATTGCAAGAATGCAGCCGCGCGAGGGGTGCGCTGCCCTGATTTTACCTTTGATCGGGATTCGAAGCAAGAAACATGCCTTTTAAAAAGGTACAAGATACAAGATGCAAGGTTCAAGACAATTTTTCGCGGCCCTCACGCCAAGTCATTTGCCCTACTGAATCAGTATTTCCTGAAACAGGACATCCTTGACCTCAATCGGGGCTGCCGCCTGATTGACGCGCCAGAGAAGCTCCATTTGCAGGCGGTAAATTCCTGCAGACCCTCTCAGGTCGCGTACGCGCAGCTCTCTCAGGTATGTCTGGAACTGATCGACGACCCGCGGGATAACGGCTTGAACGGCGTCCTTGTCCGAAGAATTCGCGAGTTCCAGTTGAACCGTCAGGCGCAAATAGCGCGGCGTTCCATCCTCGCTATTGAGGTTGACGATCATGGTCGGAATTTCGAGGAAATTTGAAGAGGCTTCACCGCCTTCGCCATGCCCTCCTCCGTGACCACCACTTTCACTGGCGGCCGCGCCATGCGATTCACCGCCTTCTGCTGCGCCCTCTTCTGCGGCTGCACCACCGCCGATGTACGGATCAAGAAATCCCATGAAATAGGCCGCCGCACCACCGCCTGTCAGCAAAAGCAGCGGGACCAGAATAATCAGAATCTTTTTTAGAGGCAGACCGCCGGCTTCTTCCGCTTCCGCTTCGCCATCAGCGCCGTCATCTCCTTCAGCCCCGTTATCGGCGCCGCCTTCTTCCATATCCTCGTCATCATCAGCCATGGAGCGTTTCCTTTCCTTTCGGTCATCGGGATGATTATATCGTTGATTTTCTGTTCCGTCTAACGGATGGGGATATTGATCCACAGGTGTGAATTACGGGCATAATCTGTCCCCCTTACCCGGAAAAGTTTGACCCTTCCCGCCATGATTTTGATTAGCCCACACCAGTGCGCCCCACACTTAACTCACTGTTAAACCTTAATAATCAAAAGTGGCACAGGGTGTGCATTGTCTGTTTTCGAGGGCGTTTGCGTCACTTTAAAAACAAGAAACTAAAAGTAGTAAAAGGTAAAAAACACTCATGGAAAACGGTATTTATCTGGGCGTCGCCCGGCAAATGGCCCTGAAGACCAGCATGGATATTGTGGCCAACAATATTGCAAACATGAATACGGCCGGTTTTCGTTCACAGACTCCTTTGTTCGAACAATATCTCTCCCGGCGCCCTGACCAGAACAGTGATAAACTTGCCTTTCCTTATGATTACGGCCAGTTCCAGAATACGGCTCCCGGGCCACAAGAGCAGACCGGCGAGCCGCTTCAGGTTGCCCTAAACGGGCCCGGCTTTATTGCCATACGCGCGGCGGATGGTTCTACCGCTTATACGCGCGACGGGAATTTTCAGCGCGCCGCAGACGGCACGATGGTTACGCAGGCAGGATTTGCCGTGCTCAGTAATGGCGGACCGATTTCGCTTCCTGCGAACTCGATTGAAATCTCGATTGATGAAAGCGGCGTGGTGTCTAACCAGAACGGCTCGCTTGGCAAAATTCAGGTTGCGGAGTTCGACAATCTTCAGGGGCTCAAGCCACTTGGCGACAATCTCTATACGACAAATGAAACGCCCAAAGATGCCTCTGGCACAACAGTGCACCAAGGTTTTATTGAGGGCTCTAATGTGAATGCGGTTCTGGAGACCACGCGGATGATCGAGATTTTGCGGAATTATCAGGCTGTGCAGAACATGCTGAATAATGAACATGACCGTCTGCGCTCTGCGATCCAGAAGCTGATGCAGGTCTAGACCTAAGAATTTGAAGGAGAAAAAACCATGTTGAAACAGAATGTCGTTGCGTTGAAGAACATGATTCAGGTGAAGCGTTATAAAATGCGGCTTGCGGGCGTCCGTGCCCAGACCAGCGCCGGGATTGCGCCCGGCGAGGCTCCGCAACAGCGAGTTTTGCGGCGCTCGGCTGTGAATGACAACGGCAGAAGAACCAACACTATCGCGTAACTTACTATTAAGGAGACTATACAATGCGTTCACTGGATATCGGCGCGACCGGGATGATGGCTCAACAGCTTAATGTTGATGTGATCTCCAACAACATCGCGAACATGACGACCAGCGGTTACAAGCGCCAGCGGGCGGCTTTTCAGGATTTGATTTATCAGAATCTCGACCGGCCCGGCACGACGTCATCGGATGCGGGGACGACGGTGCCTTCGGGTATCCAGATCGGTCTCGGGGTGAAAACGGGGGCGGTTTACCGGACGAACGGGCAAGGCGCGATTACGATCACCGAGAACGATCTCGATGTTGCGATTTCCGGGCGCGGGTATTTTCAGGTGCAGATGCCGGACGGCTCGATTGCCTACACACGCGACGGGACATTTCAGGTGAATGAGAATGGCGAGATCGTTACCACGCAGGGTTATATTATTGATCCCGGCATGACGATCCCAAGCGATGCGGTGGATGTGAACATCAATGCTCAGGGGCTCGTGCAGATTAAAATTCAGAGCCAGACGACGGTGACGGATATCGGCCAGATCGAGCTTGCCGATTTTATCAACCCTGCCGGGCTTGAGGCGATCGGCGGGAACCTGTTCCGGGAAACGACGGCGTCAGGATCTCCCACAACGGCAACGCCGGGGACCGACCAGCTTGGGACCTTGCAGCAAGGGGCGATCGAAACCTCTAACGTGGACGTGGTTTCGGAGATTACGTCTTTGATTACGGCGCAGCGGGCTTATGAGATGAACTCGAACGTCATTTCAACCAGCGATGAAATGCTGCAAACACTCACACAGCTCCGTTAATCGGCGTGATGTGACACTCGCGTAAGGAAGGAGAGAACAATGTCTTTATTGTTTCAAAAAGGCCGGAAGGCCAAAACGAGGAAAGCTCTTTTGACAAGGAAGCGGCTTTATGCGCTGGCTTGCGCGGCGCTGCTTACCCTCCCCTTCCAGAACGCGCGGGCGGTGGGCTTGAAGGAAAATACGGTCGTTACCGATAATACGATCAAGCTTGGCGATATCTTCTACGGGCTTGGGACGAATGAAGACCGGGTGCTCGGTATGGCGCCGCGGCCCGGTCAGGAAATGACTCTGAATGCCAGAACGCTTCTCAGGATCGCTCTTGCGATGGACCTGCAATGGCGGCCCTCCAGCGCGGCGGATCATGTGATCCTTCGGCGCGAGGCGACGGTGATCGACCATGATACCATCGCCAGTCAGTTGAAAAATGCGCTGAGCGACAAGGGTGTTGGCGGGCGTTTTGCGATCTCTATCCCGCAGGACAGCAGCGAGATTGTTCTGCCGCACGACCAGCCTGCGACGCTTGATGTCACCCGTATTTCCTATGACCGGAACAGCGGACGGTTTGATGCGATGCTGGCTGCGCCGTCCAAAGATAATCCGATCCAGCAAGTCGCGATCAGCGGGCTGGTTCAGCCTGTCGTCGAAATTCCTGTCCTGAAGGAGAATATCCAGAACGGACGGATTATTCGTGCAAGCGATATCGACTTTGTGGACTTGCGCGAAAATGATTTTAAATCCGGCACGGTTGTCGACCCACAGGCGCTGGTCGGGATGACGCCGCGGCGGATGGCTTTTGCCGGGCGGCCTTTGCTGCAAAACGAGATTATCGCTCCCCAGATCGTTGCGCGCGGCGAGATGGTGACGATCAATCTTCATGACGGGCCTTTGAACCTGACCGCGCAAGGCAAGGCGCTCGAAAACGGGGCCAAGGGCGATATGATCCGGGTCTTGAACACGGCGAGCAACATTACGCTGCAAGCCCTCGTGACCGGCGAAAAAGAAGTACAAGTTGCGAGTAACTAATGGAACAACAAGGACACACTCTGATGCGTAACATAACTACACACCGCCGGACATTTCTCCTTATGGGGACGTGCGCCCTTTTGAGCGCCTGCTCGACGGCAGAGCGGATTTCTAAAATAGGGGAAGCGCCGGAGATGGCCAAAATCTCCAACCCGATGACCGATCCGAATTACCAGCCGGTCAGCCTGCCGATGCCCAAGCCTGAGCATGTCGCGCGGGAGAAAAATTCGCTCTGGGAATCCAACCGCCAGACGTTCTTCAAGGACCAGCGCGCGAGCAATACCGGGGATATTCTCACTGTCCTGATCGAGATCAAAGACAAAGCGCAGCTTGATAATGAAACCGAGCGCACGCGTGATAACAGCGAATCCGCCGACCTTAGCGCCTTTCTCGGGTATGAAAACAGCCTGAACCGGGTTCTGCCCGAAAGTATTGATCCGACCAATCTGACGGATACCGGCTCCAAATCCAAAAGCAACGGCAGCGGCACGATCGACCGGCAGGAAAAGATCGAGGTCAAACTTGCCGCCCTCATTACCCAGCTCCTGCCCAACGGCAATATGGTGATCCACGGCAAGCAGGAAGTGCGGGTGAATTTTGAAAAGCGTATTCTTGAAGTCGACGGCGTGATCCGGCCAGAAGATATTTCGGTCGACAACACCGTTTCCTACGACCAGATCGCCGAAGCCCGCATCACCTACGGCGGCGAAGGCCAGATCACCGACGTCCAGCAGCCCCGCTACGGCCAGCAGCTCTACGATATTATCTTCCCGTTCTGATGAGGCCGGTTTGAGACGTATGAAACAAGGTGCAAGCGACCTCTTCTTGTTCGTTGCTTTCTTCATCCATACCCTTGCGCCCTCCTTGACATTTTTTTCATAAAATCATAGTTATTTTCTTTTGAATGAATAACAAGGGGTGTTTGAAAATGTGGAAAAAGTTGTTTGGGCGTAGTGCCAATCCAGAACATTTGAGAGAGACCATGGAGAATGGGATTGTCCGTAAAAATATCGACTGGGTTAGAGAAGCCCTTGATAAAGGTCTTGATCCGAATGACCAGCAAGGTTTGTGGCTGGAAAAAGCATCTTTCTCTGGAAATTCTGAAGCCGTAAAAGAGCTTTTAAAACGTGGTGCACAAGCCGCTAAATGTAAGGAATCTCCCTTATTTACTTCTATTCAACAATCTCTTTCCAATCCCGCCGGGCATCTTGATGTTGTTAAACTACTTGTGGAATCTGGAGTAGATATTGAGGCAAGAGATAAGAATTATGGATGCTCCGCCTTGGTTTATACCGCAGCATTTACGCCTAGAATAGATATTCTGGACTATCTTTTGAGTTGTAATCCTGACGTAAACTCTCAGGACAATAATGGCCGCACAGCCCTTGTTCATGCTTTGCTCGATGGCAAAAAAGAAATGGCCCAAAAGCTGATTTACAGAGGGGCTAATGTCTATATGGCAAGCACTTATGGTGAGGTTCCACTTGACCTTGCGGAAGAAAAGGGATTTACCGACATTGCTGATCTTATCCGTCAAAAGCAAGGACAAGCAGCGCCTTATTCTGGTCCCGGCACTCCGGCAAATGGTTAGGTTCTTCGAGGCGTAAGGATCAGGACACAAATCATTCCCTGATCCTTAATTGATTATCATTGTAACCTTAATCGTCGCGTTGGGTGCGTTCCATGCGCTCGTGGCGTTCTTGTGCTTCGATCGACAGGGTGGCGATCGGGCGGGCCTTGAGGCGGGCGACGTTGATGGGCTCGCCGGTTTCTTCGCAGTACCCGTATTCGCCGTCATCGATGCTGCGCAGGGCAGAATTGATCTTGGAAATCAGTTTACGCTCGCGGTCGCGGGTCCGCAGTTCCAGCGCGTGATCGGTTTCCGCCGATGCGCGGTCCGCCAGGTCCGGCTTTTGCAACTCTGTCCCTTGCAGGGTATCGTGAATGGTGGCTTCCGATTCCCGGATCAGTTCCTCGCGCCATGAAATCAGTTGCTTGCGGAAGTATTCCTGCATTGTCGGGTTCATGAACTCGCCCTGATCGTCTTCCGGGTCGTAGTCTGGAGGAAGGGTTACGCTGCTCGGTGTTGCCATGTTCGTTTCCTTAAAATACTCGTTCGTGCCACATTTTCGGATGCAGGACTATACGGCGGGGGGGCTTTTTTGACAAGAAAATTTATCCTCTCTCGAGAGCCGCGCGCATTTTGGCGAGCTCAACTTGCGCCCGCAGGTCGATCTCATCCATCACGGCGGTCAAGGCCGGATCATGAATACGCTCACGGTGGGAGGCGACGACGTCGGCCACATCGATCATGTGCCCTACTGTTAACGTCCCGCCCAGCATGGCGATGCGGATTTTGTCCAGTTCTCCTAATATGGTGTCGGCGCGGTGGCGGGCCTGACGGCGGGCGGCGCGTTCAGTCGGGCTTTCGGCGCCTTGCAGCGCCAGCAGCGCATCGACCTGCGCGATGGATCGCGTGGTCTGGGTTGCCCCTGTTTCCTGCGCACCGCGATTGACGAATTGGCTGAAATCAACGTCACCGGACGCGGACGATGATTTTTTTGACTTGGACGCAGATTGCGGACCTTTCGGACCTTCGACTTTCATGGCGACTCACCCTTTTCTTCACGGTGAAAAGTTTACCCCCTGCCTGCTTTCGAATGCAAGACGGAAAAAATTGCCTGCCTGACGTGCGGGATAGAGCGATTTTGTGCACCGAAAACTGGCACGGCATTCGCATAGTGTTGTTCGTCGTAAGTTAAAGGGCAAACGGCCCAAAAGAGTAAGAGAGTAAAGGTGTACATGTTTCAGATTATTCTGAACCACAAGAAGGACAAAAGAAAGAACCGGCCCACCGCTGCGCGGCATTTTATGTTCGCGCTGGTGGCCGGGTCTTTCCTTTTTGCACAGACCGTACCGGTGCTGGCGAAAACGTCCCGGATTAAAGATATTGTCGATATTGAAGGCGTCCGCGAGAACCAGTTGATCGGTTACGGTCTGGTTGTGGGGCTGAACGGCACAGGCGACGGGCTTGGCAATTCGCCGTTTACCGAGCAGAGCCTGATTGCGATGCTGGAGCGGCTCGGCGTGAACGTGCGCGGGCAAAATATGAATACAGGTAATGTGGCGGCTGTTATGGTGACGGCCACCCTGCCCCCGTTTACCAATCAAGGGTCTCATATTGATGTGAATGTTTCGGCGCTCGGGGATGCGACATCCCTGCAAGGCGGGACGCTTCTGGTCACGCCTTTGCTGGCGGCGGACGGCGATGTTTACGCGGTGGCGCAGGGCGAGGTGAATATTGCCGGCTTTAGCGCGGAGGGCGATGCGGCCAGTGTTACACAAAACATCCCGACGGCGGGGCGCATTCCTGCCGGGGCGATTGTCGAGCGCGAGATTGACTTTGATCTCGCCGATCTCCAACAAGTACGCCTCGCGCTTCGTAATCCCGATTTCACAACATCGCGGCGGATTGCGGATGCGATCAACGGCTTCACCTCGGCAAAAATTGCCGAAGCGGAAAACTCGGCCAGCGTCCTGCTTCAGCGTCCGGCGAATTATAACGGCACGATTGTCGATATGATTACCGACATCGAGCAGCTTCCGATCCAGCCGGATCAGCCTGCGAAGGTGGTGATTTCCGAGCGTTCGGGCGTGGTGGTGATGGGCGCGGATGTGCGGGTGAGCAGCGTGGCGATTGCGCAAGGGTCTCTGACCCTCAAGATCAACGAAACGCCCCAGGTTTCTCAGGCTAATCCGTTTGCGGATCAGGGGGAAACCGTTGTGGTGCCGCGCACCGATGTCTCGGCGTCCGCTAATGAGGATGTGAAGCTGGCGGTGCTGGATTCCGGGGTGACGCTTCAGGAGCTGGTGACCAGCCTGAACAAGCTGGGTGTGAAGCCGCGCGACATTATTACCATCTTGCAGGCGATCAAGGCTGCGGGCGCGCTGCAGGCCGAGATCGAGGTGATGTAATGGCTGGCCTGAATCTCGGAACATTGGATACGACCCTTACGCAGATGACGCTCTCCGGCGCGGATACTGCGGCGCATGTCACGGCGATGGCCGCGGCGCATAAGGCGCAGAAGATCAATGAGGCGGCGCAGCAGTTCGAGGCAGTTTTTGCCGCCGAAATGCTTAAACCGATGTTCGAGGGACTTGAGACCGCGCCCCCCTTCGGCGGCGGGAAGGGTGAGGAAGTGTTTCGCAGCCTGCTCCTGCAGGAGTATGGCAAGGAAATTGCAAAGACGGAACAGCTTGGCCTTGCCAAGTTCGTTAAGGCTGAACTTTTGAAACTACAGGAAGAGAGTAGCGCATCATGAGTAAACAAAAACCCGAAACGATCCTCAGCCCCGATACAACGGTGGCCCTGAAGGAACTGGTCGCGATGAGCCGCAGCCTGATTACGTTCGCGGAGACCGAGACGCAGGCTTTGGTGATGGGGGATTTGATGCGCTTTGCCCTCACGCAGCAAGACAAGGACAAGATGGCGCGGCGCTATGCGCTGGCGTCGAACGAGTTTCGCCGCCGGATCAATGAATTTCGCGGCTGTAACAGCGCGCTGCTGATGCAGCTTGAAGGCTTGCAAAAGCAGCTGAAGGAAAAGACCCAGGAGGCCAATGTTCTGGTTGATCAGGTCAAGCGACGCTCGCGCGCCAACACACGGGCGACCTTGTTTACCGCGCAGGAAATGGGCCAGCGGGCTGCGTTCCCTCAGGCGGTCAACAAAGATGAAGCCACGACGAAGGAAAGGGCTGCGTCATGACAGTGAAAGCGAATAAATTGAAGCAAACACCGGATGCGACCTTGCGCGAGATGCTCCAGACCATCGAGAGCCTTCTGGCGGTTTACGAGGAAGAGACTGCCCTTCTCAAGGCGGCTGATGCGGACGGCTTTATCGCGATGCAGGACCGCAAGATCAGCGTTTTGAAATCCTACGAGGCCGGCATGTGCACTTTGATGGCCAACAAGGACGAGATCAAAAAAGCCGATCCGTCCCTGAAGGATCAGGTTCGTGTGATGCAGGCGCGTTTTGCGGAAAGCGCAAAACAGAATATGGACGCCCTCGCCCGTATGAACCGCTGCGCCGAGCGCCTTGGAAATTCGCTGCGCCATGCGGCGATTGTCTCTGCGCAAAAGCAGCGGACCTACAGTTACGGCGAAACCGGGGCGATTACCGGCGGCGGGCGAGCAAAGCCTGTCTCTTCGGGCTTAAGCGAGACGGCGTAGGAACAGGAGCAATCACATTATGAGTTCTGATCTTTTATTCCAAATTCAGGCCCCTCCTCCACCGGAGGCGAAACCTGTGCAGGTTTATCAAAGCAAGAAGGCCTCTTCGGGCCAGAGCTCGCAAAATTCGAATTCGACACAGGCCAGTCAGGATACGCAAAAAGCGGATGAAAGCTTTGAAGCTTTGATGAAACGCCTGCAAAAGAGCCGTACCGATTCAACACAAGACGATCAGGGTTCTGCGGCCACGGCAGACCTGAACGCCGCCCTTGCCCTGCACGCGCAGGCGCAAGGGCCGGATGCCGGCCTTGTGGAGGAGAGCGCGCTTGATATTGATCCTGACAATCAGGACCTTGCCGCGACGATCCAGGCGCTTAGCGACCATATCAAGCATTTGCTGGAAGATGCCGATCAAAGTACCGATGAGGATCAAAGCAAAACCGCGCAGGATGCCGCCCTTAGCACTAGCGCAGATGATGCCGCGCAAGCCCAGAAAGATCTTCTTGATCTGATTGCTGCCTTGCAAGACGCCTTACAAGCGCAAGCACAGCCATCAAGCGATGATACGGCGGACGCGGAAAAATTTGCCGAGCTTCTGCAAAACCTCAAGAACCTTCTGGGGACGGATAATGAAGACCTGTCGGCGTCCGGCCTTACCCCTTCAGAGCTTCAGGAGTTGCAAAAGCAGCTTCAGGCCATGCTCCGTGATGAAGCTGACCGTAAAAATCTTGAGCGCCTGAATGCTCTGGCAGCGCAAAGCCTGAACATTGTCGCGCCGGAACATGTTGAAACAGCAGCGATTACAAAAGAGCAGACCGTCAGTGTTTCCACGGATAACGCCGAAACCACCCCGGACCGCTACGACATGCGTTATGATCTGCGCTATCAACAAGGAGCCTTGAGCGGCAGCGAGACTGTCGATGGCGATGGCTTCAGTTCTGCCCTGAAAGGTGCGCAAGGGAATGATCTTCTCGGCGCCTCTGCGGATAAAGCGGCGCAAGGCGCCCAGCAGGCTCAGAGCGGCGCATCCCCGCTGCCCGCCTTTATGGCGCCGGGCGGCGATCCGTCTTTAAGATTTGATCCGCTTCTGGATCAGACCGCTTTGCAATCTTCCAGCGCTGGCGCAGCCGGGACCGCTCATATTCAGCAAACAAGCCTGACCGCGCAGGCAAGCCTGATTGCCCAGTCACATAGTGCCGGTCAGACCAGTCCCGCAACCCAGACGGTTATGGCGACGATCCAGAAGGCTGTTAAAGGCGACGAAGATACCAATATCAAGCTTCAACTCGATCCGCCGGAACTTGGCCGCGTTGAAGTCAAAATGAGCTTCAACAAGGATAATGCCGCCAAAGTGGTTCTGACGGCTGAAAAACCCGAAACCTTTATGATGCTTCAACGGGATTCTCACATTCTACAGCAGGCTTTGCAAAATGCAGGTCTGGATACGGACGGCTCGTCCCTCAGCTTTGAGCTGGCGCAGGACGGGTATGATTTTGGACAGGGCGACGGCGGACAAGGCAGTCGCGGCAACAGCCAGAACGCAGGGGCAAACGGCCTTGATGCGGATGGCTTGATTGAAACGACGATGGATTGGTCCGTCGACCCTGAGACCGGGCGCATGCACTACAACATTATGGTTTGATAAGGAGTAACGCGTAGATGACAAGCGATGTAAACATAACCAGCGCCCTGAAGGCCTCGCAGACGACCTCTGCGGCGTCGACCCAGCTTGCCTCGGATTTTACCAGCTTTCTGACTTTGCTGACGACCCAGCTTCAGAATCAGGACCCTCTCTCACCGATGGACTCGACGGAATTTACCAGTCAGCTCGTTGCCTTTGCCGGCGTTGAGCAACAGATTAATATGAGCAACAAACTTGATAGCCTTGTTTCCCTCGGGGTTGGGGACTCGTTTTCTGCAGCCCTGAATTATGTCGGCCTTGATATTAATTACCTCAGCTCCGATATGAATTATGACGGTTCAACGCCGGTGACCATCAATTACTCGGTTGACGGTACGGCGACGGAAACCAAAATCCATATTTACGATCAGTCCGGTGACCTTATTTTTACGCATCAGGTCACCAGCGATGACGGCACGGCAAAAGAATTTGTCTGGGACGGTACTTTGAGCAACGGGAAGACAGCTGATGCCGGTACGTACACGGTTCGTGTTTCTGCCCTTGATTCCGAGGGTAACGGCCTCGACAGCTCTACCGTTGTTTCCGGTCATGTCAAAGGTCTTGAGACCCAGAACGGCGCGACTTACCTGCTCGTTGGAGACCGCGCGGTCTCGCTTGGCAATGTCATTAACGTCAATGAATCAAAAACGGTCGTCTCTTCGACGACGAGCGATGAGAGCACGAGTTCATGACCTTATTTTTAGACTTCAATCATAACACCACACTGAATAACCGTTACCACGGAAGGAGAGTATAAATGGGACTTTTTGGCGCACTATTTACAGGGGTGTCAGCGCTTGCTGCGCAGTCACAGAATACGGCGATTATTTCGAACAACATCGCAAACATCAATACAACCGGCTACAAACGCTCGGAAGCGGCTTTCTTCAGTCTTGTGACGACAGAAACAAACTCCAGCCGCTATTCGCCGGGTACGGTGACGGCAAACCGCCTGCAAAAGGTTAAAGAGCAAGGCTCTATTTCGCAGTCCTCCTCCGGGACGGATGCTTCGATTTCCGGGAACGGCTTCTTTACCGTCAAGCGGGATTCCGACGACTCTTCCCTGACAGAATTCCTCTACACACGGAACGGTCAGTTCAGCGAAGACTCACAGGGTTTCCTCGTGAACTCTGCGGGCTTTTACCTCTACGGGTGGCCGCTGGATATTAACGGGGATCTTCCGTCCAACCAGGGGGACCTTGATTCCCTCGTGCCGGTTGACGTTGCGTTCCTTGGCGGTTTGACACGCCCGACAACGACGGCTGAGCTTTCGATCAACCTTGATGCGGCGGAAAGCGATACGGCTTATGCCAGTGCGCCTACGTCTGCGCCTGACTTTACGCGGGGTTTGACGGTTTATGATACGCTTGGGAACTCCCAAAGTATTTCGTTTGAGTTTACGAAAGTTTACGGGCCTCAGGCGACAGCTTTCTCTACGCTGTCCTCGCTTACGGCGACCGATGAACTGGTTGCGGATCTGGGCTTGAGCGACGGGGACGAGTTTACCGTCAGTGACGGGACGACCACGCTGACGCTTGAAATTGATGATGGCGGCGGCGCAGCCGGGACCGGTACTGCGGTTGAAACGATCGGTGACATTTTGAATGCCATCAATGCCGGTCTTGGCAATGCGATTGCGTTCCTCGGGAATGACGGGGAAATCGTGATCCAGCAGGATGACTTTGTTGCGGGTACCGAAACGATCGTTCTGGCCAACACGAGCGGTACACCTCTGACCGAGCTTGGTTTGACGGCGGCAACCTATACGTCGAACGATATCGGTACTGACAACTACTACTCCAACGGGGACTCCACAGATTCTCCGCCTTACAGCGCGGGGGAGTTTCCGGCCTTGCAATATGTGCCGGGGGACCCGACCTATAACCACCGCGGCTGGTGGGATGTGAAGGTCAAGGACCCGAACGGGAATACGCTGACGACCGGTCTTTTGAACTTTAACGGGGACGGTACTTTGAACGCCCTGTCCGACTCGAGCGGTAATATCGACCTTGAGCTGACCGGGATTGACTGGGGGAACGGCTCCGAGCTTCAGAATATCGACATTGATATTTCGAACTTCAGCCAGTTTTCGAGCGATTACACGGTGTTGTTCTCCGATCAGAACGGGGCGGAGCTTGGTCTACGGACCGGGGTTGAGATTGACCGGGACGGCTTTATTATCGCCCAGTTTTCGAACGGCGCGTCGTCACGACTTTATAAGCTGCCGCTGGCGACGTTTGCGAATGCGAACGGGCTGAACGAGGTTTCCGGGACGGCTTATACAAAGACCGAAAATTCCGGGGAAGATAACCTTCGTGAGGCCGGGTCCGGCGGCGCGGGGTTCTTTGAACCGTCTACACTTGAAAATTCCAACGTCGACCTTGCCGACGAGTTCGCGCTCCTGATTGTTGCGCAGCGCGCCTACTCTGCGGGGACCAAGGTTATCAATACCGTTGACCAGATGACGCAGGAGCTGTTGCAACTCCGTTAATCTGAATAGAACACCTTAGGGTACTTGTGTTTCAGGACCGCTGCCCGGCATCCCTGACCCCTGAAACCTTGTACCCGAAACGTCTGCGGGGGACAGCATCATACAGGACGTGTGAATTTCCGCAGTCTTCAGGCGCATCGGGGCATAAGAGCAGGAAGGACCCCCGCTCTTCCCGGTGCGTTTTTATTTAAGTGGGTTGCTGGCCGTCTAAACCTTCTGTGGGTTCCAGTGGTGCATAATGCCCCATCACGATGTTACCCAGAAGATTGTCGACAATTCCTTGCAGCTTTTCCTTTGCCTGATCGGGCGAGATATTTCCTTCAAATTCCTTGCAACGCTCAATGGCCTGCTTGATCATTTTTTCGCGCCAATGCTCGGACGTCATCGGGGTTCCCGGCGCGGCATCGATAATATTTTTCAAACTGTACTCAATTCTGTTTCGTGTGACATTGTTCAGAACAAAGTCGCCCTCTGTCACAAGGTCAAGTAACGCATCAACGGCCCTATCATATTGAGATGGCTCCGCCCCGCCAGCCGCATCTCCAAAATCACCCATTTTCATCTTTGTTTCCTTTTCTGTCATTCGTTCCGTTCAGTTGTCATATCGCCCCCCGCCCTTACAAGTCAAGTTTTATGGTCCAATGTCTTTCAACATTCACCCACATGTTCTTGTTCCTGAAATTAAATAAACGTTTAACCAAATTTTAAATTCTGTGGTAGTATGATGAGATATTAACCGGGAGAGGATTTTCCGGTAGTAACCCTAGGAAAGGAGAAACACTATGTCTTCTGATGTAGTTCTTACAGCAGCTCTACGGAACAACCTCCTGTCGCTGCAAAACACCCAAAGCCTTATTGATAAAACCCAGCTTCGTCTTGCTACAGGATTGAAGGTTAACTCCGCTCTGGACAACGCGCAAAACTTCTTCGCCGCGCAAAGTCTGAACAACCGCGCGAGCGACCTTACACGCCTTCTGGACGGTATCGGGCAGTCGATTCAGACGGTTCAGGCCGCTGATGACGGCGTTACGGCTTTGACTAGCTTGATCGAACAGGCTGATTCGCTTGCAACACAGGCCCAGGACGCTCTGGCATCCGGTTCAACAGAAGCCAAAATCGTTGGTGACGTTGACCTGTCCGGCGTTACGGACCTGACATCGTTGAACGGCGTAGACGCTTCTGACGTCATCACCTTTACTCTGGATGATGAAGACGGTACGTCTGTATCGCTTAGTGCTTCAACTGTTACAATCGCGGCCAACGACTCGATCGAACAGCTGATTACCAAAATCAATGACATCACCAACTCGTCCGACTCTTCGCAGGCTCTTGAAGCCAGCCTTGATACAGACGGGCACCTTCAGATCAAATCCCTGCAGGGCGGTAATCTTCGTATTGCCTTCACCACAGGCGGTATCGATCTGGCTCAAGGTCTTGGTCTTGACACATTGACTCTTGGCGAGATCAGCAACAACACCGCTATCGACCAGTATGCTGTTACTGTTTCCGGTACCGCGACGCTGACATCACACGTCTTCTACGAAGCCGGTGGTTCTGCAAACGGTATTGCTGACGCTAGTACGCTGCTGTCTGCTCTGGACAACTCTTCCGGTACGAACTACTTCGCCGGTCAAGCGACTGACCAGATCACCCTCAGTGTTGACGGCGGAACAACCGTAAACGTTGGCGACATCACAACTCTGACCATTCAAGGGTTTGTTGATGCCATTAACGGCAACACGTCTTTGAACACCAAGATCTCTGCGTCTTACGATGACACGACAGGTCAAATCTCCATTCAGGCGATTGACCCAACTGTCAAGACCGTACAGGTCGGGGTTAGCGACGTTGCCACCAACGGTGCGAGCGCGAACTTCGGTTTCGGTCTTGCCGGCGCGGCTGCTCCAACAGCAACGGGTAACAAATCGACAGAAAGTATCGCCTTCGGCGTTGCTGCTTCGACTTTGGCCCAGCTTGAAGCTGACTTTAACGGTCTGCGTTCACAGATTGACCTGTTGGTTGCTGACTCTGGTTACCGCGGCGTTAACCTTCTGAACGGCGATGACTTGACGACCTACTTCAACGAAGATCGTACAAGCTCTCTGACAACTGAAGGTACAACGTTCACATCATCAGGTCTTGGCATCAGCCAGGCCAGCTTCCGTGATGCGGCGACCATTCAGGCGACCGTTGATGAAGTTGCTGACGCTCTTGACAGCGTCCGTTCCTTCGGGTCGACACTGGCGAACGACCTTGCGATCATCCAGACCCGCGAGGACTTTACCAACAACACGATTAACAACCTCGAAGAAGGCGCGGACAAACTGACCGTTGCCGACCAGAACGAAGAAGGCGCGAACCTTCTTGCTCTGCAGACACGTCAGACATTGGGCGTTACCTCCCTGTCTCTGGCTTCTCAGTCTCAGCAGGCCGTTCTGCGGTTGTTCTAATCGCTTACCCGATCACTCCGATCAAATCGCAAAAACCGGTGGAAGAACTCCACCGGTTTTTCTTTTGTCTGATTTGCAATTTTTGTTTTCCTTGACTTTATATGATTTTATTCCCAGTATATTCTTCGGATTTGAGCGCCCTCATAACAAGAAAGGAGCACGCGCCATGGCGATGTATCGCGGAAAACATGCCTATGTAACCACACATGAGTTTAAAAGTAATATTGCGCAATGGACGGAGCTGCTTCGTGACAATACGCTTTCGATTATTTTTGTGACTCGCTATGAGACGCCTGTGGCTTATTACACAAGTCTCGCGCTGCATGATTTAGAAGATAAGGCGCGGCAATACCCTCTGACGCGCAAGGGCCCTGCCCCTAAGTCACTGAAAAAGAATAAATCATAAATCACCTCTTTGGGCCCATCGCGGACCAGACACGGGCCAACGCCGGACCCATTTGAGGCCAGACGCGGGCCCGGATCGGGTCCAAGACGGGCCAAGTGGCCCCACTTCTTTCCTTCATTTTTACTTCGCCAAAATTACGGGGGATTTTTGGATATTTCATTATTTCTTTCTTCATTTTTTTCGTGGTATAATTAGGTCATGAGCAGAATGCTTGGTTCACGAAAGGAAGAATTCCATGGCCCTTGTCATCGATTTAAAACCCCAAGAAAAAATACTTATTGGCGATGCTGTTATTACAAACAGTGCGCAGCGTGCACGTCTTCATATTGCCGGTGACGCACCGATTTTAAGGGAAAAAGATGTCCTGAAAGAAGAAGATGCCGATACGCCTTGCAAGAGAATCTATTTCCTTGTCCAGTGCATGTATCTGGCGCGCAATCCGAAGATTTACCATGAAAAATATTTTGATAATGTCAAAGATGTTCAAAAGGCTGCGCCGAGCAGTTCCATCTTTATTATGCAGATCAACGATCAGATTATTGCCGGGTCTTACTACAAAGCGCTGAAGCTTGCGCATCAGCTTATTGAACATGAAAGAGAACTTTTAGAAAATGTCACCAACCCGAAATAATCCATACGCGCAGGCCGCGGGCAAGTACGATCAGAACGCACGGCAAAATGCCGGGAGTCAGCGTGAGCAAGAGGGGCGTATTTTGCTTAAGGCGAACCGTATGCTGAAGGATTTGCAGGCGCATTGGGAAAATATGACTCGTGAAGTTCTCGAGGAGACACTTAAATACAACCGACAGATATGGATGCTGTTTTACGATACTGCGCTAGAGAACCCCGAGGGCAATCGGCCCAACGATCTGCGGAGCAATATTATCAATCTGGCGAATTTTATTTTTAAACGTGAGATGGATATTCTTGGTGATCCTAAACGGGAAAAAATTGATATTCTGATCACCATCAATCAGGAAGTCGCAGCGGGTTTAATGACCAAGCAGGCTGGCTCTGAGGAACATGCAGCTCCCGGCAGCGGCGGGCAAGCCCCCTCTTCACCTCCACCGGCGGCCTCCGGGTCATCGACGGATGTGCACGGGTAGTTCTTTTCAAAAACCGGCCCCCCTGAGGCCAATCTCCCCTGCGTGTTTCTAGCATCCTCCGGGAAATTTTATTACGAGCATTTCGAACGGGCTTGATCCATCGTACTGGATACGAAGCTGTATTTCCGAACGGTATGTATAGCAGGTGCCATCCTCCTTGACCGGGGGACACCTTGCGTAGATGTTTTTCCATCTGGTGCATGTTTCAGGATCATTTTCTATTCCTGCACCCTCGCAATCAAAGTTTTCCGGCCATGTTATTGCGGGTTTCTGCTGTGCTTGCCTTTGCTGATATTGTTCAAAACTGAAGTCCTTGTGCGCCTCTATTTCCGCCCAATTTGTCGTTTGCTGTGCCCCCGGCACATTATACCAAGGCCCCTCGTCTCCGACCGCCCCCTGATAAACTTCCCGCCACTCTATTTTCACAGGCGTCTGATCAAGCCCGATATCAATGCGTGCATCCGTTGATATTATGTCGTCTGCCTCATAGATCCCCTGATCGTTTGGCGTGAACGTCGTGCGCAAACTCTTCTCGCCTTGCTCAGTTGCAGTTATGACAGGCGCGCTGTAAGCGGCGGAGCTGCCGGCGCACATGATAGCGGACAGGAAAATCAGGCAGGTCCTTTGATGTTTCATCTTATCTATCGCATATGATGTGGTTTACGGCCGCTTTATTTTCTTGCCGCTCTTTAAAATTATATCGATGCCAGTGATTTCGCCATAAAAAAACGGCCATCTGGCCGCGAGGTGGTCTGATATCCTTACGTGAGTTTAAGCCAGGAGGCTGCTGACGCTCCCTCTTCCGGCGCCTGATGTGCTTGCTCCGGCAGACAGGGCGGCGGCGGCGATGTGCGCTGGCGGGGCGCTGTTGGCGGCAGGGGCAGATGTTGCCTCCTGGACGCTTACGATGTCGCTTGCCTTGGCCTGCGTTACGATCGGCTTCAGGCCGCTTGCGGAGGCACTGTCGTTGTTGTTGTTTGCCTTGAGCGACTTGTAACTTGTCGCCGAGGCGGCTTGCTGTTGCGTATTCTTATCGGTCTGACGGAGGCGCTGGCGGGTCTGCTCTGCGACGGCCTGTGCGCGCTGTTGTTCTGCGAGGCGGCTTTCGGTCGGGAATTGATCAACGACATCCCCCGTCTCCGAGTCTCGGATTTGAACCACAGCCTTGTCGTAATTATAATCCAGTGAAATATAGGGGCTGATGTAAGGGGCCTGCGGCGACTCCGGCGAGACAGAAGTAACCTCCTGCACCCGCGCCGGGTTTGCGCTCAGCGAGCGTGCAGTACTCGCCTGCTCCGCACTAACGCGCAGAGACGGGACGCTTCCTACAACTGAACTCACGGTATCAACCATGATACTCCCTAACTTTTTTACACTAATGCCTAAAACTGCATAAAAGGTACAATTTAGACATACTACCCTAGTATCAGAGTAACTCAATCAAGTGCAAAAGTCAAGCAAAACGGTGAAATAGTCACAGGAAAACACAAGTATGCTCATGCGTATTTTCTTAAAATAAATCAAGTACTGATTCCGTTTACTTCAAGTAAATATGCCACCCACTACAGCACATACCTAACAACTCGGACACGCGCGTTTTTCCGTCAAATCGCACCATACCAATAAAATCCACCTACATTGATGATTGATATTTGCAAGCATTGGAAAACTCAAGTATTTTAGGGTATATATCTGATTTCGTGAGGCCCGGATTTTCTAAACAGGGCCTCGCCTTCCGGTGTTGTTGCTGCTATAATGGTAATGTCGCCCTGCCGCCTTCCCGCAGGGTTTCGGCTTAAAACTTAAACGAGGTCCGCCAGACAAGTGAACAGCTTTCTTGTTACATTGCAACAGCTAGGCCCAGTCCGTCTCGGGATTATGGGCGCGATTGTGCTGGGGCTTTTGATGTTTTTTGTTTTTATTTCCATGCGTATTGTGACGCCGGAAATGAAATTGTTGTATAGCGATCTTTCCACGAATGACTCGGCCTCGATTGCGGGGAAGCTTGAGGAAAGCGGTATTCCCTATGAAATTTCCTCCGATGGTGCCCGGATCATGGTTTCCGGTAACGAAGTTGGACGTGCGCGTATGTTGCTTGCCGCTGAAGGTCTGCCCAATGGCGGTTCTATGGGCTATGAAATTTTTGACAAGCAGTCCGGCTTTGGTACAACGAACTTTGTACAAAATATCAATCAGGTCCGCGCGCTTGAAGGTGAGCTATCCCGCACGATCAGTTCTCTCGACAGCATTCGCAGCGCCCGCGTACATATTGTTTTGCCTGAGCGACAGCTATTCAGCCATGAAAGCAACGAGTCCACGGCCAGTGTATTCCTTGGTGTTCGTCCCGGCGCGCAAATCGAGCATCAACAAATCCTTTCTATTCAGTCGCTGGTTGCCTCGGCTGTTCCGAATCTAAAGGCAGCGAATGTTGCTGTGATTGACAGCAATGGGAACTTGCTTGCCAAGGCTGAGGACGAGTCTGCGGATGTGATGTCGATGAAGACTGAAGAGCGTCGGCGCGACTATGAAAATCGCCTTTCTAATAAAATTGAGGAGCAGGTCAGCCGGATTGTGGGGTACGGTAAAGTTAAAGCTATCGTCACGGCGGAAATGAATTTCGACCGAATTAGCACGAATGAAGAGCTCTATGATCCGGAAGGTCAGGTCTTGCGTTCATCTCAGGTGACGGAGGAAAAAAACACCGAGCGCGATTCACAATCGAGCGATGTCTCCGTTGCGAATAATCTTCCCGGCGGAAATTCAGATTTGCTGCTGGATAAGGCCCCGGCTTCTGAAGGAAACAAAACAGAGGAAGTGAATAACTACGAGATCAGTAAAACTTTGCGCAATACCGTTCGCGAAGTTGGTGAAATTCAAAGGCTTTCTATTTCTGTTCTGATTGACGGCAGTTATTCTGCGGATGCTGACGGGAATGAGACATATCAGGCTCGCAGTCAGGAAGAGATGGATCAGATATCCTCCCTGATCCGCACGGCTGCCGGTATCGATGAGGGGCGTGGTGATACGCTCGAAGTTGCCAATCTTCAGTTTGCACAGATTGATACAGGCGGTGAGATGGTTGATGAGCGTTTCCTGCTCGGGTTTGAGAAAAGCGATCTTGTGAATGCCGCGGAGGTTATCACGGTTGTTGCTATGATTGCCCTGATTGCCTTGCTTGTGTTGCAGCCTATGGTCAACAAAATTATGACGATGGAAATTTCCAAGCGTCCGGATTATCCAGACGCAGACCTTTTGATGGCACAGCCGTCGGCCCCTGCCTTGGCGGCTCCGGGGATGGAGCATGGTCCTGACGAGATGAGCGCGGGGCATATTGTTGAGGAATCCATGGTGAATATTGCCGGGGTTGAGGGTAAGGTTAAGGCTTCGACCGTGAAGAAGGTTGAAGAGATTGTTGAGAACTATCCCACGGAGACCGTTTCCGTTATTCGAAGCTGGATGACGCAGGAAGGCTAGGGCGTTGAGCATGCGCATACGTGATGATTACAGATCACTGACCGGGCAGGAGAAGGCCGCAATTCTTATGCTCTCTTTGGGCGAGGATCAGGCAGCCAAGATCTTCACACATATGGATGATGAGGAAATTCTTGAGGTTTCCCAGACGATTGCTTCGCTCGGGAAAGTCAGCCCGAATGTGGTTGAAAAGCTCTTTGTCGAGTTTGTGGAGCAAATGAGTTCGACCAATGCTTTGGTCGGCTCGCAGGACAGTACGGAGCGGCTGCTCGTCAAGGCTGGACTCGCCGGCGACAAGGTTGAGCAGATCATGGAGGAAATCCGCGGTCCTGCCGGTCGTACGATGTGGGAGAAGCTCGGGAATGTGAATGAGGAAATTCTTGCCTCGTTCTTGCAGAAGGAATACCCGCAGACTGTGGCTGTTGTTCTTTCGAAAATTAATACAGATCATGCGGCGCGCGTTCTGGCCCTCCTGCCCGACGGGTTTTCGCTCGAGGTTATTCACCGTATGCTTCGTATGGAAGCTGTGCAGAAAGAAATTCTTGAGGAAGTTGAGAAGACCCTCCGTAAGGAGTTCATGTCGAACCTTGCCAAAACAGCGCGCCGGGATAGCCATGAGCTGGTTGCCGATATTTTCAACAATATGGACCGTTCTGTTGAATCGAAATTTATGGAGGAGTTGGAAAAATCCTCTCCTGAGTCTGCGGAGAAAATTCGTAGCCTGATGTTTACATTTGAAGATCTGGGCGGGCTTGATCCGGTTTCTGTACAGACCTTGATCCGGGCTGTCGATAAGGAAAAGCTGCCTATTTCCCTTAAGGGGGCTACAGAGTCTATGCGCGAGCTGTTTTTCTCGAATATGTCCGAGCGGGCGGCCAAGATTATGAAAGAGGATATGGCGGCGATGGGACCAATTCGCCTCAAGGATGTCGAGGAAGCCCAGCAATTTATCGTCAATGTCGCCAAGGACCTTGAAGCACGCGGTGAGATTGTGATCTCCGGTGGTAGTGAAGAAGACGAGATGATTTACTGATATGGCACGCGATGGGAAAGGACAGCCGTTTTTTTTCGACAAAAATATGTTCGATGATGACGCCGACCTGAAAGCGAAGGATGAGCCCCCTCCTCCGCCGCTAGAGTATACTGCGATTGATCTTGAGAATGCGAAGGCGAGAAGTTTTGCCGATGGAAAAAAGGCGGGCTTTGCAGAAAGCGAGGCTGGTTTTTCTCAGAAGATGCTGCTTTTGATGCAGAAGCTTGAACAGACTGCGGGCCTGATGTTTGCTGCAGAAGATGAGCGGAAAAGCGTTTATGAGCGCGAGGCTGTTCAACTGACTTTATGTGCTTTGCAAAAAATCGTACCGGAAGTCATTCTTGCGCGCGGGAATGAAGAGGTTGAAAAAGTATTGGGTGAGGCTCTTCGGGCCCATGAAAAAAGTGACAGTCTTACGGTTCAAGTTTCAGCTGATGCGCTTCCGACTATGCAGGCGTGCGTTGCCAAGCTTCCGTCAGGCGGGGCGCATAAGAACATTACGTTTCAGGCTGATGCAGGGCTTGCACCCGGGGCTTGCAAAATGTTCTGGAGTGACGGCGGGGTTTTGTACGATACCGAAGCTATCGCAGCAAAAATTTTCAGTATTCTTGAGGAGACTCTTGCCGCAGCAGGCAGAAACGGTCATGATGTGGAATGATTTTTGCAGTTTCATTTCCTGTCCTGCTTTCGCGGGGCGCATGACAGCGATAATAACGACAAACATACATCCGGAGGCGCGCGATGAGCGACGATAGTGAAGGCACAAGCCAAGACGACATCGACAGCATGTTCGATGAAGGCGGCAATAGCAGTAAGGGTGGCGGAAACGCTATGGGCCTTAGTGAAATTCAGGAAGATCCCGGTATCAAAAAAGATAACGGGAAGGATTTTGCCGTTGGTGAGCCGATGGCCTCTGACGTTACGGCGATTTATGAAATTCCGGTGCAAATTTCTGCTGTGCTCGGTCGCTCGACGATGCAGGTCAGCCAGCTTTTGAAGCTTGGACGGGGCGCGGTTGTGGAACTGGACCGGAAAGTTGGCGAGGCGATCGATATTTACGTGAATAATCGTCTGGTTGCCCGGGGTGAGGTTGTGGTGGTCGAAGACAAGCTCGGCATTACCATGACGGAAATTGTTAAATCGGATCGCGGTTAGTATTATCAATGGCTGAGAGTGCACAACTAGAAGGTCAGGAAGGAATGCAGGATACGGGTGAACCTGTTCCTGATATCAAGGTCCCTGCCCCGGTTCTCAGGCCTGATTATGCCTCTATTCTTGGGATATTCTTTTCCTTTGGGTTGATTGCCGGGGCGATTGCCTTGGGGCAAAGCAATGCGAACTTTTTTAATGTTCCTTCGCTGATGATTGTTTTGTTCGGGACGATGGCGGCGACCAGTATCTCGCATACGCCCAGCGAACTTACGAATGCCGGGAGGATTGTAGCGCGCTCGTTGTTTCGTCCGGTGCGTCATAGTTCGAAACTGGCTTTGAGTTTGATGGATATTGCCGTGGTGGCGCGCAAGAAAGGGATTCTGGCACTGGCAGCGATTGAGAAAGAGACGGCGAAAGAGCCGTTCCTCTCACAGGCTGTCCGGCTTGTGGTTGACGGGTATCCGCCGGAGACGATCGAGCGGATTTTGAAGCATGATATGGAAGCGCAGGCCGAGCGGCATTTGCGCTCTGCGGGGATTATGAAGCGCGGGTCGGAGATTGCACCGGCGATGGGACTGATCGGGACGCTGGTTGGTCTGGTGCAGATGCTGGCAGACCTTGAAAACCCGGAAACCATCGGGCCGGCGATGGCGGTTGCGTTGCTCACGACCTTTTATGGCGCTATTTTGGGGACGGTTATTCTTGCGCCACTTGGTTCAAAACTTGAGAAAAATTCGATGGATGAGATTTTGACCAAGACGTTGATCATGAAGACGGCCCTTTCGATCGTATCTCAGGAAAACCCACGGAACCTTGAAATGCTCCTCAATAGCGAGTTACCGCCGTCGATGCGTATCCGGTATTTTGATTGACAGTTTTTCTCGTTTTGCTTTAGGCTATTATATATACATAAAACTCTATTTGTACGATGGAGTAATGAGTTTAAAAGATACTTATACTTATGTTGTAGCCGCTGCGGACATGGATAATCTTGCAAACCCTTTTGGCAGGTTGCTTGATGCGATGGATAAAGCCGGCGGAGATGTTGGCGCAAAATGCGTTGCTCGTAGTCGCCATTTGCCTTCTCGAGAACTTAATATTTCCAGTGTGTTGCCTGAATCAGTGCGTGAAATACAAGGTATTTTTTACGCGACGTTTGATGGTCAACTAACGTTAGAGCAAGAAAAAATTTTAGCTTGGAGCACCAAGATTATAGATTCAAAAGTTGAATATGATCGGATGGTACGTGCTTCATTTGAGTATCTTTACGAGCTCGAGCCTGAAGGTTACGATTAAATTCCCTTCCCGCCCCTTTCTTCCTGCCTGTTTGACTGATATATAATTAGAAAACAGGAGCTTTTTATCTATGCGTCTTATGATTATCGGCAGGCTGGACGGACATATCTCACAGGCTGGGAAAATTGCTTTGCAGCGCGGGGCAAAGGTTATTCATTGTGAGGATACCGATCAGGCGATTGGTGCTTTGTTGAATGGCAAAGGTGCAGATCTCGCGATGGTCGACGTGAAGCAGAAAATCGGCGTCTTTATCGAGCAGCTTGAAAAAGAGCGTATTCATATTCCTGTTGTGGCTTGTGGGATTGGGACCGATGCAAGGGCGGCGGTGAAGGCGATCCAGCAAGGGGCGAAGGAGTATGTTCCCCTGCCTCCGGACGCGGAGTTGATTGCTGCGGTGATTGCGGCGGTGACGGAAGAAAATAATACGATGATTGCCAGCGATCCTTCGATGAAGGCCGTGGTTGCGATGGCGGACAAGATTGCGCCATCCGAGGCGACCGTTTTGATTACGGGAGAGTCCGGGACCGGGAAAGAGGTGATGAGCCAGTATATTCACCGGAAGTCCAAGCGTAAGGACGGGCCCTTTATTGCCGTGAACTGCGCGGCGATTCCAGAAAATTTATTGGAGTCCGAGTTGTTCGGGCATGAAAAAGGTGCTTTTACCGGGGCGTCTGCGCGGCGGATCGGGAAGTTTGAAGAGGCCCATACGGGCACGATTTTGCTTGATGAGGTGACCGAGATGCACCCGCTCTTGCAGGCCAAATTCCTGCGGGCGATTCAAGAGCGTGAGATTACGCGCGTTGGCAGCAATGACGCGGTGAAGGTGGATGTGCGGATTATTGCGACATCGAACCGCGATATGGAAGAGGCTGTCCGCAAGGGCGATTTTCGGGAGGATCTTTATTTCCGTCTGAATGTTGTGAATATCGCCCTGCCCTCGTTGCGGCAGCGCCCGGCAGATATTCCGGCTCTGGCGCAGTTTTTTGCAGATAAATATGCCGAGGCGAACGGGGTTGCAAAGAAGAAGATATCTGCTGATGCCGCGACGATGCTTCAGGGTTGCGGGTGGCGCGGGAATATCCGCGAGCTTGAGAATACGATGCACCGGGCTATTTTGCTATCGACCGAGGAAGAGATTGAGGCAGGGGCGATTCATTTAAGCAGTTCGATGTCTGCGGCACCAACGGCGGCGACTGCCCCGGCTCCTGCGGTGAAAAGTGACGGCGCGGCGAGCGTGCAAAATCCCGGAGGGGTGGAGGCGATTATTGGTCGCACGATTGCCGATGTCGAGCGGGATATGATCCTGAGCACGCTGGACCATTGCCTTGGGAACCGGACACACGCGGCGAATATTCTTGGCATTTCTATTCGGACGTTACGGAACAAGCTTAGCCAGTATAAAGACGAAGGCCTTGAGGTTCCAGCGGCGACTGGCGGCTGATAGGGTTTTCCAATAAAAGTTTGCAAAGAAAT
The DNA here is from genome assembly GCA_020445145.1 of Alphaproteobacteria bacterium. Lineage (GTDB taxonomy): Bacteria > Pseudomonadota > Alphaproteobacteria > Micavibrionales > Micavibrionaceae > JAGRHC01. The sequence continues at coordinate 76,719 of JAGRHC010000018.1, read as the reverse complement.
TTGCGGCTTGGTATGCTCGCCTCCATATAACATAAAAATACTTGGAGGGTGAACGATGTCTTATTCTGGTGGCGCAGCGGCTGTTTCATACGAAGTTCATGGTGTTGGTGATGTGACGGTTGTCTCTGAGGAGAGCCATGAAGGCATTACCGAAACTATTTTGCGGATCGCTGAGCCCGGCACACAGTCCAGCGATGTTCTTCGTGTTCTGGATAAAATTCCTGCAAATGGCGGCGTTAATTTTACTCATTCTCAAGCACGCGCGGTTTTGGGAGAGGAAAAAGCCAACCAGTTTTCCGATATGCTTAAGGATGGTGTGATTGGTCGCAAGGAGGCCCTTGTGATGATTTCTGATATGGGGCGCGAAGCTTCTGTTTCCGATCCGAGTGTGCGTCTTGATATCGGGCGCGACGATATTTTGTTGCTGGCGAAAATGCAGGCCTATGTTGAAGAGGTTTTTGGGCAGGATGCGATGGATCATTCCGAGCAAATGCAGGACCTTGTGCGCGGCCTTGTTTATGCGGAGAAAGCTCATCCGGGCCAGCTTGATGCCTTAAATAAAGTTGTTGAGAATCATCAAGATTCTTATCAGCGCTTTTTGTGTCAAAGTTTTAATGGTTGCGCGAATGATAATCCAGATCTTGCGGCACAGTCTCAGGATATTACGGGGCAAAGCGCAAATGCGTCGGCTCCGACCGAAGTGCGCCGTCAGCCTAAGATTTTGACTATGGAGCCTGGTGAAAATATATTTGCCTAGGGCTATTTCCGGTTCCTTCTTTTGCTTTGCAGCACGGAATATCCTTGATGAGCAGATGGCCCTTCGGGCATCCTTTTCTTATACAGACCCACGGAGATTCACTGCGCAACAGGGAAAGGGTCGGTGTTTTGATTATCGATATTCATCTTTATGCGGGCGAATAGAGAACGCCTGCCGAATGGTGCTTTTGATGGCAACCCCTATGAAATTTTGGGAATTCCTGACGATTCTGATCGTGATGCGATTGTGCGCGCCTATCGGATATTTGCTTTTCAGTATCATCCAGACCGCACTGCGAATAAAAGCCCAGAGGAGCGCGCTCGTCTTGAGGAGGAGTTTAAGCTCATTTGCTGGGCCTGCAATGAGGCGCTCGATAATCTGGATAATATGAGTGTGGGCTATGGTCACGATCCTGCAGAGCCTGTTGATCCTTTTGATTATGGGTATGATCTGGAGAGACTTTACGGCTTACAGGGGCAATTTATGCGGTCTGTGTTTCATTGGAGTGAGACCGTTGCACGCGAGACTACTAAATTTACTGCGGCTTGGTTTGCGTCTTTTGGTTTTGGAAAGTCGCCTTCTGACACTCACCGCGGCCATGATGGGCCGGGGTAAGGTTATTTAGTCGTTTGCAAGTTGTGTGCGGTAAGGCTAGAATAGGCGGAGTTGCGCCGTTTCAGGTGTTCCCTTTTACTCTTTTACAGGTTTTCCTGTTTCTATGGCTGATAGCCCTGTTTCAAATGTGACTGCTGCTGGCTCGCCGAGTTTTTCGGTGGGGTCCTTGATGCGTACAGATGTTCTGTTTGCGCTCGGGATTGTGACGATCATCCTGTTTATGTTGATCCCGATGCCGACGATGATGCTGGATGCGGGGCTCTCGATTTCGATTACGTTTTCGGTTTTGATCCTGATGACGGTTTTGTTTATTCAGGCGCCGCTGGAGTTTTCGACGTTTCCGACCGTGTTGCTGGTTTCAACGTCCTTGCGATTGGGTTTGAATATTGCCTCGACGCGCCTGATTTTGGAGAACGGGCATAACGGGCATTCGGCGGCGGGGCAGATTATTGAAGCCTTCGGGACGTTTGTGATCGGCGGGAATTACGTGATCGGGGCGATTGTCTTCTCGATTCTGGTTATTGTGAACTTTGTGGTTATTACCAAGGGTTCGGGGCGTATTGCCGAAGTGGCGGCAAGGTTTACCCTTGATGCGATGCCGGGCAAGCAGATGGCGATTGATGCGGATCTGTCTGCGGGGTTGATTGATGAAACAGAAGCCAAGGCGCGGCGTAAGAAGCTTGAGTCCGAGAGTACATTTTTCGGGGCGATGGACGGGGCGGCGAAGTTCGTGCGCGGAGACGCGGTCGCCGGGCTTTTGATTGTGTTTGTCAATATTATCGGCGGGATTGTGGTCGGGACGGTGATGCAAGGGTTGTCTCTGGCTGAGGCGGCTTCGAATTACACGATCCTTACAATCGGTGACGGGCTTGTGAGCCAGATCCCGGCGTTGATTGTTTCGGTGTCGGCCGGTCTTCTTGTCTCCAAGGCCGGGGTTGAGGGGTCTGCCGAGCAGGAGCTGTTTGTGCAGTTTGCGCGCTACCCCAGAGCGCTGGCGATGAGCAGCGGGCTTATGATGGCACTCGGGCTAGTGCCGGCTATTCCGTTTTTACCGTTTGCGACGCTTTCGGCGATTACGGGGACGATGGCTTATTACGCGTTTCGGCGGATTTCGCAAGAAGAAGTGGCGGTGCAGGAGGAAGCGGCGGTTCAAGCCAAGGCTGCGCCTGCGGAGGAGCCGATTTCCAAGGCGCTGGCGATGGATACGATCCGGCTCGAGCTTGGGTATGGATTGTTGCCGCTGGTGCAGGGCGAAGGCGGGAACAAGCTGACGGACCAGATCAAGGGGCTGCGGCGGCAACTGGCGGAGGATATGGGCTATGTGCTTCCGGCGGTGCGCATTCAGGACAATCTACAACTTCATGCCAATACGTACGTAGTACGGATCAAGGAGATCGAGGCCGGGCAAGGCGACGTGCGGCCCAATATGCTTTTGTGTATGGACCCGAGCGGGGCGGCTATTTCCATTCCGGGTGAGAGTACGATCGAGCCGACCTTTGGCCTGCCTGCGATGTGGATTAACGAGCAGTACCGTGAAGAGGCGCATTTCAAGGGCTATACGGTGGTGGATGCCTCGACGGTGATTACCACGCATATTACCGAGCTGATCAAGGATAACATGCCGGATCTTCTGAACTATGCCGAGACGCAGAAGCTTTTGAACGAACTGCCGAAGGATTACCAGAAGCTGGTCAGCGATGTTATTCCGACGCAAATCTCTGTCGGGGGCTTGCAGCGGATTTTGCAAAATCTTCTCGCCGAGCGGATTTCAGTCCGCGACCTGCCTTCAATCCTTGAGGGGATTGCCGAGGCGACGGCGTACACCAAAAATGCGGCGCATATTACCGAGCATGTCCGCTCGCGCCTTTCCCGTCAGATTTGCAATGCGAACACGGACGCAAACGGGGTTGTGCCTCTTGTCACTCTCTCGCCGGAGTGGGAAGCGTCGTTTATGGAGTCTCTTGTCGGTGGCGGCGAGGACCAGCAACTCGCGATGCCGCCAAGCAAGCTGCAGGAGTTTATTACGGCGATCCGTGAGAAATATGACGAGCTTTCCGCGCAAGGGCTTGCGCCGGTGCTCCTGACATCTCCGCCGATCCGCCCTTATGTGCGCAGTGTGATTGAGCGTTTCCGCCCGCAAACCGTGGTGATGAGCCAGAATGAAATTCATCCGAAAGCACGGATCCGGACGATGGGGCAGGTTTAGGGACGCTGGCCTGGCGCGCTATAAGATGGCGCTGTACTTGGGGCGATATTTACGTTTGGTTCAATCCCTGAATAGATGTCGTTTTTGGGTTTGAAGTATTCCCCGCTCAGGGTTCCTACTCCCATCACATCGGTAATAACCTGACGGCCCGGCCCCAGTTCGTCTTGGTTTCGTATATGGATTCCCCCTTCCGTCTGAAGGTCTTTTCCCAGAGGCCTTACATCATCCGTCAATCCATCGAGAACCAGAAACTCTCCTTTGTTTTCGACAATTGTTAGTGTGTGTGGTGATGTTCCTGTTCTTTTGTTGTCTTCGAATTCGTATCTTGAATTTACAGCGAGGAAAAAAATTCTACTCTCGTCTATACCTGCCTGCTTTAACAAAACAGCTTTAGGATAAGATGCATCATCACAATCGCCCTGCCCTATCTTCAAGGTATCTGCGGCGGTTTGTGATGGCGATGGATCATAATCGTTTTGTTCTTTGTAATGAACCTTGTCATTTACATGGGCATTGATCAGGCTAATTTTTTCTTCATCACTTAGACCTCCATCCGATATCTCTTCCAGAAGGGCTTGAGTATCTCTTGGAAAATCCTGTGGCTTGGAGATGTCCTTTCCCGGGCGCACCAATTCCGCATAAAAAACCTTATGCATTCCTCGCAAGGGCTCTTCGGGATTCCGGTAGGCCATTTCCTTTCCCGACTCCTTTAAAAAGTCGGTCAGGTGGTTTGTTTTTTAAGTTGTTTGCTCACCCACGGTATCACACCTTGTTTTTCTTATTATGGCATTATGTCATAAAGTGATTGTGATGTGTAAAATAAAATGAATTTTCCTAAATCCCGTGACATTTTTTCGGTTTATGCTCTAGTATAGAGACTCTGGACGTTTTATACTAAAATTCAGTGATTCGGGTACGACACTTCCTATGCGGCTTAAAACTTTCTATGCCAAAACCATGACAGAGGCGATGCAAATGGTTCGAGATGCCCTTGGCGAGGACGCGATTATCGTGGCCACGGGAGAAGAGCGTGGCGCCGGCGGCGGCGTTCGTGTAACGGCCGCGGTTGAGCCTGTGTTTGAGCTGGGCGGTGACGACAGCGCTGCAGCGGCGCATGACTGGCTGCAATATGATTCCGAGGAAGAGAGTGATGCGGTGGCAGAGGAGCTGACCGATGTTTTGCTTCGGCACGGGGTGCCGGAGGATGTGATGGATTACATTATTTCCTGCGCGACGGTGATGGGGTTTGACGATCCCGGTGTTGCGCTGGTGGCGGCGCTGGAGCAGATGTTTGCTTATCGCCCTCTTCCTATTGCGGCGAGCAAGAAGGCATTGATGATGATCGGGCCGCCGGGCGCCGGGAAGACGCTGGCTGTGGCGAAGATGGCCGCGCGCGGGGCTATGAACGGGCTTAAAGTCGGCGTTATTTCTGCTGATACGATCCGGGCGGGTGGTATTGAACAGTTGCAAGCTTTCACGAATCTGCTGAATATTAATTTACGGACTGTGGGGAATGCGAAAGAGCTTTATCTGGCCGTGCAGGATCTAGCGGCAATGGACCAGATTTTGATCGACACCCCCGGCCTTAATCCGTTTAGCGCGGAGGAAGTCCGGCAGCTCGCGCGTATGATCGGGGCTATTCCTGTGCGGCCTATCCTTGTTTTGCCTGCGGGTACGGATGCGGATGAGTCGGGTGAGATGGCGCGGATTTTTGCGACGATCGGGGCGATGGAGCTTCTTCCGACGCGGATTGATATTGCGCGGCGTCTTGGCGGGATTCTCTCGGCATCGCATCACGGGGGCTTGAGTTTTTCGGACTACAGTAATACGCCGAAGGTGGCCGAAGGGCTTTCGCCTGTAACGCCAAAGACACTCTCACGGCTTTTGATGCCGGGGGCTTACAGAGAGCGGACCGTTGCGGGGTTGCAGGGGACGCGGCAAGGCGGCTCTGGCGGGGCGACAGGACATAAGAAAACGGGAACGACACAATGAACGAGAAGACCATCGAAGCAACAAAACCTCTTTCAGCGCCGCCGCAATTCAAGCGCGGGCCGAATATTATTGCTGTTGCCAGTGGTAAGGGTGGCGTTGGGAAAACCTGGTTCTCGATTACGCTTTCTCATGCGCTATCCAAGATGGGCAAGAAGGTCCTGTTGTTTGACGGCGATCTTGGTCTTGCGAATGTTGACGTGCAGCTCGGGTTGATGCCGAAGCGTGATCTTAATGATGTGATTCGCGGGCGGCTTGGTATGGATAAGGTTGTTCAGGAGTATGAGGATGGCGGTTTCGACATTATCGCCGGGCGCTCCGGGCAAGCTTCTCTTTCAGCGCTGCCTAGCCAGCGCCTTGCCCTGCTCCGGGACCAGCTTGTCGATCTGGCGCAGAGTTATGATGTTGTGATTTGCGATCTGGGTGCCGGTGTGGACCGGACGGTTCGCATGTTTTCGGCGACAGCGAGCAGTACGCTTTTGATTACGACGGATGAGCCGACGGCTTTGACGGATGCGTATGCGTTTATCAAGCTTGGGAACGCCGCCGGGATGTCCAGTGACATTAATATCGTGGTGAATATGGCTTCTTCTTTGAGTGAAGGCGAGAAAACCTATAAAACGCTGTTGAAGGCTTGCGAGAATTTCCTGCGTTTATCACCACCCATGGCTGGTCTTGTCCGTCAGGACCCGAAGGTCAAGGATACGATTCGCAGCCAGACGCCGATCCTGATCCGTTCTCCGCATGCGGAAGCGGCTGGTGATGTCCAGAAAATCGCGCTTCGTATCTGGGATACGATCCAAAGTTCGCGCCGGAAAGCGGCGCAGGCCTGACGAAAGTATATGGCTCTGATTTTGTTTCTGCGCTAGAGTTTGCTTATGACAGAAACAGGTGCTCCGCGATTTCCTTCTCCTTCTTTGCCTGAGACCCAGCGTTCTTCCGGGCGTTCTTCCGGGCGTTCTGATGGTCCTAAGGACCGCGTTCAGATTGTTCGCCTGCCCGAAAACCTGCGGGAGGTTCGCCAGCAGGAACGTGTTCGCGGTGAGGTCACGCATGCTGACAAAGAGGGACGCGTTCGTGTTTCGACAGATCGCGGCGATATTGAGGTTCAGGTCGATCCGCGGGTGCAGACTTTTCAGAAAGGGGATTCTGTCGAAATCCGTATCCCTCCGGGAAATCCTCCCGTACAGGCTACTTTGCGCCCTGCCCCGGTGGAGCAGGTCAATGTTTCTGTGGAGCCTGTGCAGCATGTGGATATCCCTTTGCCTTCTTTGCCTTTGGAGACCGGGCAAACCTTTACGCTCAAGCCGCTTGCCCCTCAGGATGCGGCGCGCGCGGTTCGGCCCTATTTTGAGACTTTGGTTGAGAATTTGCCTGCACAAAGCTTCATTCAAAATCTTAATTTTATTTCGCAAGATATTCTTGAAACTGTAAAAAATAACATTCTTATACAGGCTTCAGAGATCGGTTTACCGCCCCCTTCCCTGACGGCCGGGGATAATGCTTTTTTAACAGTGCCTGCTTTGCCTGTTTCTCAAGATGCTGAAAAATCGTCTCTTTTACATTCGGTTTTGCAACAGTCCACATTGCTTCACTTACCTGAGATCGGGCCAGAGATCGGGTCAGAGATCAGGCATGGCAGCCTTATTTTGTCTTCGCAGGATGATAAGGCTCTCAGTTTTCAATTTAAGCCTTTACAGGTTCGCCTTGAGGGGATGAGCTTGCCGGCCTCTCTTCCTGCACCAGAAACGCCTCAGCCCCCTGCTCCGGAAAACAAAATTTTAGAGGGGCGGGCTGACGATTCCATTCGTGCAGAGGTTCGCGGGTTTACGCCGGAGCGGCATTTTCCGGTTTTGACGATTTTGACCCCGGAAAGCCGGGCCGGGCAGAATTTTGTTCTTGAAAGGCCGGGCCTTGAGATTGCGGTCGGGACAACGCTCTCGCTTCGTTCTGTTCAGGATTTGTCTGCGCCGATTGCGCCCCCGCAGGCTTCTGCGCCCGCGCCGCTTGCGATGCCCCTGCCCCTTTATTTTACGACGCCGGGGACATGGCCGCTGCTTGAAGAGGTGCAACAGGCTCTGGTTCAGGCGGCGCCGACGGGAGCTGTGCAGATTATGGGGAATATTGTTCCTTCGCCCTCCAACCCGGCGCAGTTTGGCCCGGCAGCGCTCTTTTTTCTGTCGGCTGTGCGGGCCGGGGATTTGCAAGGGTGGATGGGGGAAAAGGCGCTGGATGCGCTGCGGCGCGGGGATCAAAAGTTTTCCCTGCTTTCGCGCCTGTCGCAGGAATTTTCTGCGCTAGGGCGGTTTATTGATGCGCATGCCGGGCGGGAATGGCGGGCGATGGCGCTGCCTCTCGCGTGGCAGAACGAGATTCACAAGATGGCGCTTTATTACCGCCGGGAAGATGAGCGCGGGGGGACGGACAAAGATCGCCCCAAAGGCGGCAACACAAGATTTATCCTGAATTTATCTTTGAGCCGGATCGGGCCGGCGCAGATTGATGCGCTATATCAGCCGGGCGCGGCTCGTCTTGACCTGATTTTGCGGACAGAGCAAACCTTTAGCAAGGCCATGCAGGGCGAGATGCGCGGCCTTTACAAGAGCGCGGTTGAAGATGTCGGTATTACCGGGGAGCTTGGTTTTCAGGATAAAGCCGGATCATGGGTGACGATCCAGCCACATATGGAGACTTTTGGCGCTTCGGCGTGATTATTCGTCTTCTTCCGCGCGGCGGCGGAAGCCGTCAATTCCGATTTCGTCCAGCATATCGTTTTCTTTTTTCAGGATGAGGTCTGCGGCTTCTTCGTCCCGGCGCTCTTGAATGATTTCGATTTGTTTGAGGTCTGCGTAAGCCTCGCGGATATCGTCTTGTGCGGCTTCGATGCGGATTTCAAGTCTTGCGAGAGATTCATCGATTTCATCAACGCGGGTTTTAACTGCTTCGGCGTAGTGGCCGAAAAATGCCAGCATTTCCGGGCCCATATCGAAAGCCCGTCTCTTTTCATCGGCCATCTGCGTTAGCAGAGATTCTTTTCCATTTGCAAGTTCGTCTGCCTGACGGAACAGCTCTGCCAGAAACTTCTGTTTCTGCTCGATGGCATGTTTGCGAACACGGATCAGTGGGTTAAGGTCGGCCATAATGGGATTATATATGATTTATCCCGTATCAATGCCCAAAAAAACGCGGCGCGGCGGTCCGCATCATGCTTTTTCAGCCCGGCGCATATGTTTTTGGGGCATAAGACATTTCTGTCCCAGTCCTCGATAGCGCCTGCGCAGGCTGGGCGTGCGTTTCCTGATACTGTCTTAGCGCTGTGGCCAAAAAACAATCTCTTGCTTTGCTTAAATTGATATCTTCCCGGCTCTCCCCTCTGGCAATGCGCGAATTAACTTCGGTTTGCCATTGTTGCATTCTTTCCTGTAGCGGGGATAATTGCTCTGTCGGCCGCAGAGCATCTATGTGCGCTATCTGAAACGCTATATCGGCTTGCATAAGCTCTCGATATTCTTGTACAGAGCAGCCCAGTTCGCTTGCATGCTCTATTTCTCCTTTCAAAGTGCCGGGCATCTCTGATTGGATATGGGCGACGATGGATTCTGGCGTTTGCAGATTACGCATCTTTTCGACAATATTGTTATATACGTCCACAGGAACCGCTACATTTTCCCAATTTTTTTCCATGGGTTATTTTCCCCTTCACCTGGATCAATTTATGTGTTTTTCATTGTACTTCAAATAGGTTAATAACCTGTTTCTTTTGAGCAATATTTCAGTCTGCTTTATAGAAAGGCGGCGTTGTAGAGATACATGCGACAACCCGAAACTGCCTGCCGGGTGGCACCACTATAGAAGACGGCGCGAGGCCATGAGCTCTTACGCCGTCTTTGTCTTGTTCTTTTATTTATTGCAGTTTAAAGGCTTTTACTACGCTTTGGTTTGGGTCACCCCCCCCAACAAGTTCTGCTGATTGTTTCGGTACAATCCCCCCCTCCAAATTTGGTCTGACGCTATCCAATCTTGATTGCGCCACCGCCAAGGGGCTCGGTACATCTCGCGATATCCTGTCAGCGGCTCTCTCTTCTTGCCATACTTGCTCACTTGTCAGCAGTTCGCTCATGTCTTGTGGCAATCGATCGTCCATCTCCGATGATCTCAAATAGGGGTTATTCCAGTACTCCTCCAATTTTGTCTTAATTCCTTCGATGTACGCCTGGCGATCGGAAAGCGGGGAGTCTTCTTCTTCATTTACCTCAATGTGCAAAGCGTCTAGGTATTGCTCTGGTGTCCATCCCAAGTTTAGCGCCAGCGTTTCAATAGAGTAGTCTACATCTTCATCAAGAGCGCCATGGCCGTGGTTTCCTATAATACCATGATCATGTAACGCATTTCCCCGAGGATATTCTGTTAGAAGAGGCGGGACATAATCGTCAAGACCGGGCATATATCTTACATAGTCTCGACCATTCTCCATATTTGTACCATTAGCCATCAGTGCAAATTTTTGCTCCAAAATATAATAGCTATCTTTATCACTGTGTTTTGCCAAATATTCGGCATCCGACGCTTTTACATCTGCCTCTCGCTGTTCAAGGGGGGATAAAGGTCTATGCTCATCGTCTTTTTTGTGCGTTCTCCAAAACGCATCATCCGCCCTTTTTAGGTCCTCATATTCTCCCATCGTCACCGCAAGGAAAGTAGCATCCCTGATGTCGCCTCTTGAATATCTTCCCTGATTACTCCTATAGAACTGTTCTATATACTGATCGACTGGCCCATAACCACCCATTTCACCCTCCATCCTCTTAGTATGAAAATATATTTTTTGTTATAGTACTTGAGTTTTATGTTTACGTCAACTTTTTAAGCATCGATTCCCAGCAGATCAGCCAGTTTTGAGAATCCTTCCGCGATTGTGGTGCACTCTTCCTTGTCCTGGCGGAGGAAGGTTTCGATATGGGGGTAAAGGATGATAGCCTCGTCGACGGAGGGGTCGCTGCCTTTGCGGTAGGCGCCAAGGCGGATCAGTTCGGCCATATCCTCGTAGGTGGTGATGAGTTTTTTGGCGGCGCGCAGAATTTCAAACTGCCGGGGTGTAATCGCGCCGGGGAGCGAACGGGAGACGGATTTCAGCACATTGATTGCCGGGTAGCGGCCTCTATCCGCGATTTTGCGCTCCATGACGATGTGGCCGTCAACGATCCCGCGGACGGCATCCGAGACAGGCTCGTTGTGATCGTCCCCTTCGACGAGGACAGAGAACAGGCCGGTAATAGAGCCTTTTCCCGGGGCGCCGGGGCCGGCGCGTTCCAGTAATCTTGCAAGTTCCCCGAATGTGGTTGGCGGGTAGCCTTTGGAGGTTGGCGGCTCGCCTGCGGAGAGGCCGATTTCACGCTGTGCCATGGCGAAGCGGGTGACGGAGTCGATCTGGCACAGGACCTGCTTGCCCTGATCGCGGAAATATTCGGCCAGCGCGAGGGTGACGTAGGCGGCCTGACGGCGCATCAGAGCGGGTTCATCGCCAGTGGCGACGACGACGACCGAGCGCGCAAGTCCTTCGGGGCCGAGATCATCTTCAAGGAATTCCTGTACCTCTCGCCCACGTTCGCCAACCAAGCCGATGACCGAAACGTCGGCTTCGGTGTAGCGGGCCATCATTGACAGGAGGACCGACTTCCCGACGCCGGAGCCGGAGAAAATTCCCATACGCTGGCCGCGGCAGGTGGCGAGGAAGGTGTTGACGGCGCGAACGCCTAGGTCAAGCTGCGCGCCCATTCGTTGCCTTGAGTGAGGCGGCGGGGGTTTGTTTTTGAGCGGGACGGGATGGGCGCCGGGAACCAGTGCCCCTTTTCCGTCAATCGGTTCCCCGAAGGCGTTGATGACGCGGCCCAGCCATTTTTCAGAAGGGCTTATGGTCGGCTCGCGTTTCTGGACGACGGCGATGCAGCCCATGCCGACACCCTCCAGCGTTCCGAAGGGCATCAAGAGGACCTGACCATCGCGAAACCCTACAACTTCGCAAGGAATATCGCGGTTTCCGCCGGGGCGTAAATGGACGATGGAGCCGATCGACAAGATTTCGCTGACGCCCGCGATCTCGACGAGAAGACCGAGAATCTTTGTGACGCGACCGAAGGTTTCGACACGCTGGATGTTTTCGATTGCGGATGCGGCTTGTTCGGCGAGTCTGTCCATAGGCCTGTTCGTCCCTCCCCTCGGTTTTTAGATTTTAGCAGCAAAACAAAAAACAATGAAAACGTTTGTTAACCTTTTTAAGATTTGTTAATATATTTGTTAAGGTTGTTACAAAAACCGTTCCTTTTTTGCCGCATTTATCCGACCGGGGGAGAAACCACATGCGCGTTTTGCTAGTAGAAGACGATACATCCACTGCCAAGAGTATTGAGCTGATGCTCAAGTCCGAGGGCTATATTGTGGACACCACTGATCTGGGCGAGGATGGCTTGGACCTTGGTAAGATTTATGATTACGACATTATTATTCTTGACCTGATGCTGCCTGATATGGACGGGTATGACGTTTTGAAGGCGCTGCGCAATGCCAAGGTTGAGACGCCTATCCTTATTCTCTCTGGCCTTACCGAGCTTGATAACAAGATTAAAGGTCTGGGGTTTGGCGCCGATGACTATTTGACCAAGCCGTTCGACAAGCGTGAGCTGGTTGCGCGGATTCAGGCGATTGTCCGCCGTTCCCAAGGGCATTCGCAGAGCATTATCGAAACCGGCCAGATCAAGGTTAACCTTGATTCCCGTACTGTAGAAGCCGCCGGGAACCCGTTACATTTGACGGGGAAAGAGTATGGCATTCTTGAGCTTCTTTCGCTTCGCAAAGGTTCGACTTTGACGAAGGAGATGTTCCTCAACCACCTTTACGGCGGTATGGACGAGCCAGAAGTGAAGATTATCGATGTGTTTATCTGCAAGCTGCGCAAAAAGCTGGCGGATGCGACCGACGGATCGAACTATATCGAGACAGTGTGGGGGCGCGGTTATGTGCTGCGTGATCCTGCGGCTGAGAAAGCCAAGAGCCAGAAGGCGGCGAACGCTTAGGTGGCTGTGGCATCCGAGAGCAATTCGCGAAAAGATCCTTTTCTTATGCAATGCGCCCTCGTTTCGGGCGCATTTCTTGTTTGTGCCTACCTTTGCTCTCTCGCGGCACAGGAATATTGGGTTTTTGATCTATTACGGCATTTTATGACACAATATTTAGTCGGCAGCCTTATTCTTGCGCCGTTTTTCTTGTGGAAGAAAAAGTACATTTTGGGTGGCCTTGTTGTTCTTACGGGGTGCGCAAGCTTTATCGAGATTGTTTGGCGCTTTCATGTTGCCCCTATTCCATCGATGCTCGATGATGCTACGATTGTAAAGATTGCACATTATAACAAGAATATTGGCAACACCGACCAAAGTAGCCTAATAGCCTGGATCAAGTCTGAAAACCCGGATATTTTTGTTATTCAGGAGGCAGGTGATACCATTTCTCATGCTTTGTATTCGCTGAAGGATACTTATCCCTATCAAGTTCTTGAGCCGCGCAAACATGCGTTTGGGCAGGTCCTTGCGAGCAAGTTTCCAATTGTTGATTCTGCTGTTGTAAGGACCAAAGCCTATAGCTTTGAGAATTTTTATATTCACGCTCTTATTCAGATTCCGGATGGGCCGGAGATTTCTTATTACACGATTCATCCGCCGCCCCCTGTTAATGCGCAGTATTCCAAGCAACGGAACGGGGATTTGGACGCTATTGGAGATGCAGTTGCGACAGATAAAAGCAAAAATATAATTGTTAGCGGAGACTGGAATATTACTGCTTACTCCCCCTATTTTTCTAATCTTATGCAAAAAACGGGATTGCAGAATATTTATATATCACCCACCCCTATTCCAACTTGGCCAAGCCAGTACGTTTTTCAGATTTTTCAAATTCCAATCGATTATGTTCTCTTTAAAGGGGACATGATTCTGCTTGAGCGGCGGCGCGCTGATGCGATGGGATCGGATCATTATCCTGTGGTTGCCTCTTTTGCCTTAAAAAATTAATACCTCTTACTCCTTGCTCTTGTTTTTCATATTCTCTATATGGCATGGTGCGTCTATAAAAATTATGAGCAGGGTTGGAGATGTATTGTGAATGATAAGTTGAGAGAGTCTTTTGAGGGGGCCGGAACAGTAGATTTCGATTCTCCTCTTATGCGCCTTGAGTATTGGAGAGACCGGGCGTTAGAAGACACCGTGATCGTACAACCAGGCGGTAAAATCGTTCATTTTCATCGATCACAACTTAATGCCGTAGAGTATGGTCACCTTATCATTGAAGCCCTTGAAGAAGGGGCGTTTGAGACACAGGTTATGCAGGCTATTCGCTGTATGCCTATTCGTAGTAGACCTAATGGCTCAAAAACTCTTGAGCTAGCGGCCGATCTATTAGAAAAGAAACTTAAAGATTATCCTGAATATGATCTCAGCAGGATTATTCGTCATATGCGTGTTGTTTTGGATGAATACCGGATGCCTGCAAATATGCTGACCGAAGCGGCGCGGGTCTTTTATGCTGACGCGACGTTGCCTCAGAGATACCCTGTTCGCCAACATGACGGGGCTGTAAATATGTTCCGCACGCACTTCGCAAAATCTGCGCTTCGTTTGATGCGTCGTATTTCGGGGAAAAGTGATGCTGAGTTATTGGGTTTTACACCGGAAACCTATAGCATGTCGTCCTAGTGCGATGCTGATTTTAGCTGCTTTTGGTACTTTGAGGACAGATGACATTTCTTAAGGAAAATTTTGCCAATATTTTGACCGTTTCGCGGTTATTTTTGCTGCCGATTATGATCGGGCTTTTTTATCTTGAGCCCGCTTGGGGCGGCTGGGCGGCCTGGCTTTGCGGGCTGGTTTATGCGATTGCGGCTGTGACGGATTTTTTTGATGGTTATGTTGCCAGAAAATACAATCAAACCAGCGCATTCGGAACTTTTCTTGACCCTATTTCTGATAAAATTTTCGTGGCAACGTTGATGATTTTGCTGGTTGGTGCGGGCCGGATTGCCGGTCTGTGGCTGTTGCCGGTGATTGTTATTTTTGCGCGGGAATTTTTGATCTCGGGATTGCGGGAATTTCTGGGGCCGAAGAATGTTCAGGTTCCGGTGATGCGGCTGGCAAAATGGAAGACAGCCTCGCAAATGCTTGCGATATTTTTTCTGATTATCGGGCCGTATGCCCCATATGCGCTTGGGCTTGGCCTGTGGCTTTTGATGATTGCGGCGGTTCTGACGGTGATTACCGGGGCTGAGTATATGATCGCCGGTGCCAAGCATTTTCGTACGCCAGAATAATCCCGTATAATTTTTTCCTGATGTGAAATCCTTCTGGACCCTTGGGGCAAAAAGGCCTAAATGTAGGTCATGCTTAATCTCTATCAGTTTGCGCGGCCGCTGGTCTTTTCTATGGACCCGGAACAGGCGCACCAAGTGACGTTGAAGGCCTTGAGAACCGTGCCTTTGCCGACGTGCGGCGTTACGCGATCGGAAAAACTTACGCAAGACCTCTGGGGACTTCGTTTTCCGAACCCGGTTGGCGTTGCGGCTGGATTTGATAAGAATGCCGAGGTGGTTGGTCCTGTTCTGCGCATGGGATTTGGCTTTGCAGAGGCCGGGACCGTGACGCCGAATCCTCAGGATGGAAACCCGCGCCCCCGTATTTTCCGGGAACCTTCGAGCCGTGCGGTGATTAACAGGATGGGCTTTCCCAATAAAGGCGCGCTTGTTTTCCGGGAGAATATTGAGAAGTTTCGTCATGCCCTTACCCGGCCCGAGGGGATTGTCGGGATTAATATCGGCATGAACAAGGATCAGGTCGATCCAGCGCATGATTACTGTGCGCTGATCCGTTCGCTCGGGCCTTTGGCAGATTACCTTGTGGTGAATATTTCCTCCCCCAATACGCCGGGTTTACGTGATTTGCAGCACAAAGACGCTTTGGCGGCTCTTTTGGAGCGTATGCGTAAAGAGCGGGAAGTATCTTGCGATGCGGATAACCCGCCTCCCCTCCTGATCAAGCTGGCGCCTGATTTGAGTGAAGAGCAGCAGGCGGATATTGCCGAGGTTTTGCTCGGCGGGAATGTGGACGGGATTGTTTTGACGAATACGACGTTGGAGCGCCCAGAAAGCTTGCCGGAGCGGTTTCGTTCAGAGAAAGGCGGGCTTAGCGGCGCGCCGCTCAAGGATAAATCTACGGCGATTATCCGCAGTTTTTACCGGCTTACGAAGGGCAAGCTTCCGATTATTGGCGTTGGCGGCGTTAGCTGCGCGGCGGATGCTTATGAGAAAATACGCGCCGGGGCTAGCCTTGTGCAGGTATACTCAGGCTTGATTTACGAGGGCCCAGCGATTGCGGGGGCCATGAACCGGGGTTTGCTGGAGCTTATGGCGCGTGACGGGCTGGATCATATATCGCAGGCCAAGGGGCTTGATGTGAGCGGGAAAGCTTGATGGCTGCAAAGAAGACAAAAACAAAGAAGACGGATTACAGTGTGCTGCTCCTGCAGCTTGCGTGGGCATGCGGGATATTGATCTGTGCGGTGCTTGTGAGTTTGCTGAGTATGATTTCGCTGGAGCTTGGGCTTGTTGCGGCGACGTTGATCGCGGCGGCTTGTTTTATCCTGCCGGGCGGGGTGAAGGCTTTAAAAGGACGCAAGCGCCAGGCAGTCGCAGAGAAAGCATCGTATGAGCCCTCCGGCGTAGCGAAGGTTCTGGCGGATATGCAGGATCGGCAGGACCGGATGAGCGCTTCCCTGCAGAAGCATACGCAGGAACTTGCCGATCTTAAAACATCCTTGGCGGAGATTGAGGTCGCGGCGAAAACGGCGTTGCAAAAGGCTTCCATGCCTCCCCCGGTCGTGCCTGCTCCGGTTGAGCGGATTGTTCCAACTCAGTTGCGGGCCCGTGATGTGGCGGCCCCCGTTGCTGCGGCTTCGAGCAAGCAAGCTGTGCGCCCTCCTCCGCCAGCCTTCCCGGCGAATGATGAGGATATGGATGTTGATAGTGCGCAGATGAGCGATCTTGTCGTGCGCGAGCTGTTGCATGCGGCGGTCGAGGCCCGGAAAATCGAGGCGTTTATGCAGCCGATTATGAAGCTGCCGAAGCGCCAGATGGCGTTTTATGAGGTTTTTGCGCGGGTGCGCGCCAAGCCGGGGCTTTATCTTCCGGCGGAGCGTTATATGCCGATTGCGGTCCAAGAGGCACTGATGGCGCGGATTGATAATACGTTGCTTTTGCATTCTTTGTTTTTGATCCGTAAGGATCGCGATAAGCCGGGCGGGCCGAACGGGTTTTTCCTCAATATCTCTCCGCGCATTTTGAAAGACCGCCATTTTATGAATGATCTTTTGCGGTTTCTGGCGCGCAACCGGAAGCTTGCGCCGTTGTTGATTTTCGAGATGACGCAGACTGAGTTTTTTAACGTCAGTGTTTCGGAGCACAAAATCCTTGAGGCTTTGGGTAAGCTGGGTTGCCGGTTTTCGCTCGATCATGTGGCGGAGGTGCCGGGGAATGTGATGGAGCTTCAGGACCGGAATGTCCGCTTTATCAAGATTTCTGTTTCGGCCTTCCCTGATGCGAAAGGGAGTGCGCGGCAGGTTGCGGATATTGCCGCGAAGAAACGTGCGCTGGAAGAGGCCGGAATTGATATCATTGCGGCACAGATTGAAACCGAAGAGGATTTGCGCGGGTTGCTGGATTACGATTTGCAGTACGGGCAAGGCTATCTGTTTGGCAAGCCCGGTATTCACGGGCGCTACCGTGTGCAGAACGCGGCTTAATTTTGCCGTGACAATGCGGCGCGGGGCGATAGAATGTTTTCCGATATGAACAGTGGAGATAAGACGATGCGGCGTATTTGGTCGGTTATGATTTTGTTCTTTTGCGCAGGTTTATACCTACCCTTTCCACAGGCGGCGGCGCAGGATCAGGCAACATCAGGAGAAGCACAGGCGCAGCCTGCGATTGCTTTGCACGGGACGCCAAAATACGGGGCTGATTTTACACATCTGGACTATGTGAATCCGAATGCGCCGAAAGGTGGTACTTTGCGGCAAAATGCGATCGGGACGTTTGATTCCCTGAACCCGTTTATTATTAAGGGGACGTCAGCTGCGGGCCTTGCCTATTTTGGTTGCGGCCTTATCTATGAATGTTTGATGGATCAAAGCAATGATGAGCCGTTTAGCATGTATGGGGCGCTGGCAGAAACCATTACGGTTGCGCCGGATAAATCGTGGACGCGTTTTCATCTGCGTCCCGAGGCACGCTGGAGCGACGGGACGCCTGTGACGGCGGATGATGTTGTCTGGACGTTTAATACTCTGGTTGAAAAAGGGTATCCGTTTTTCAAAGCCTACTGGCAGGATGTCGAGAGTGTGACGGCTGAAAATACGCAGGATGTCCTGTTCAAGTTTCGCGTGAAGCAAAATGCTGAACTACCTCTTATTATTGGGCAAATGTCTGTTTTACCGAAGCATTACTGGACAGACGGGACGCATGATTTTTCGCAGACCACATTGGAGCCGCCCTTGGGGAGCGGGCCGTACAAGATCGGAAAAGTCGAGCCAGGACGCTCGATTGAATATGTGCGCAATCCAAACTGGTGGGGTAAGGATATGGCGTTGTTCAAGGGGATGAATAATTTTGATCGGCTGGTTTATGATTATTACAAGGATACCGATGTGGCCCATGAGGCGTTTCTGGCCGGAAGCTTTGATGTGAAGCTTGAAAACAATGCTAAAATCTGGGCAACCGGCTATGGAATTCCTGCCGTGAAAAACGGTAAGCTGATCAAAGAAGAGATTGAAAATAGCAGACCTTCGGGGATGCAGTCTTTTGCCTATAATATCCGCAGGCCGGTTTTCCGGGACCGTCTTGTTCGGGAAGCGCTTGCTTACGCGTTTGATTTTGAGTGGTCGAACAAGCAGTTCGCTTTTGGGACGTACACGCGGACCAATAGTTATTTCGAGAATTCCGAGCTGGCCTCCAGCGGTTTACCGACGCCTGAAGAGCTTCAGATTCTTGAGCCTTTTCGGGGACAAATTCCGGATGAAGTTTTTACGGCAACCTATCAGGTTCCTGTGACAGACGGGTCCGGGAATATGCGAATGAATTTGAAGAAAGCCGCAGAATTACTGGATCAAGCCGGGTATATGATGGGAGAAGATCATGTGCGCGTTAAACAGACGCCAGAGGGGCCTGTCCGGCTTTCGTTTGAAATTCTGGACAATTCCAGTGTTTTTGAGCGCTGGATTTTGCCGTTCCAGCAGAATTTGAAAAAGATTGGGGTAGAGACGACTTTCCGGGTGGTTGATCCGGCGCAATATCAAAACCGGATGAATGATTTTGATTACGATATGACCATTGGAACGTTTGCCGAGTCTGATTCTCCGGGAAATGAGCAGCGCGAATTTTGGGGGAGTGATAAGGCAGATATGCCGGGGTCACGCAATATTATCGGGATCAAAAATCCGGCGATTGACGAGATTATTACCGAACTTATTCATGCGACATCGCGAGAGGATCTTGTGACCAAAACCCATGCGCTGGACCGGGTTTTGCTCTGGAATTACTACGTTATTCCGATGTGGCATTATCCGAAATGGCGGATTGCGCACTGGGACACGATTGAGCGGCCAGAGCAGCTTTCGGGGCAGAGCCCGATGATTGCCCAGACCTGGTGGAGCGCGGGTGCGGCGGCGCCACCTGTGGAACCTACTCCGGCGGCTGAGGGGGAGAAAGCGCAGGACGCGCCATGAGTTTGAAGTTTGCGGTTGCCATCCCTGCCCGCTTCGGTTCCACGCGCCTGCCGGGGAAGCCCTTGGCGATGATTGGCGGCAGGACGATGCTTTCGCGGGTTGTGGATGTGGCTCGGGAGGCTATCGAGGGTTATGACGGCGCCGAGATTTTTGTGGCGACCGATCATGTGCAGATTTCCGATCATGCGGCCGCGCTTGGGGTTCAGGCGTTGATGACGCCAGAAAGCTGCGCCAGCGGATCGGACCGGGTTCTGGCGGCTTTGCGTCAGCTTGAAAACTGGCCGGATTTTGTTGTCAATTTGCAGGGGGACGCGCCTTTTACGCCGCCGCATGTGCTTCACCAGCTCTTTGAGGCTTTTGCCGCCCATCCGCATTATGAGGTTGTGACGCCTGTGCATCGTTTGCGCTGGGCGGATCTGGATCGTTTGCGCGAGAAGAAGGAAAAATCTCCCTTTAGCGGGACAAGCGCTGTGGTGCGGGAAGATGGGCAGGCACTCTGGTTTTCGAAGATGATTTTGCCTGCTCTCCGCGGGGAAGAGAAATTACGCTCTGAGAGCGATTTTTCACCGGTGTGGCAGCATATGGGGCTTTACGGGTTCCGGCCTGATATTCTTGAGCAGTTTTGCCGTTTGACGCAAAGTCCATATNNNAGATTCTGGAGGGGCTGGAGCAGCTTAGACTTCTGGAGAACGGCATCAAAGTTCAGACTGTGGCGGTCGAGATTGAGGAAGGGATGATCCAATCCGGGATCGACAGCCCGGAGGACCTGGCGCGGGCGGAAGAATTTTTGAGTAAGCGGGCCTGATGACGACTCTTATTATCGCGCGGCATGGCAATACGTTTGAGGCCGGGGAGACACCGCGGCGTGTCGGGGCGCGGACAGATTTGCCTTTGGTCGAAAAAGGGCGGCAACAGGCTGCGATGCTTGGGCGGTATTTGAAGGCGCATGATCTTTTGCCTGATGCGGTTTATTGTTCCACGCTCCAGCGCACGCGCGAGACGGCGGAAATTGCCTTACGGGAGGCTGGGTTACGGGAGCCGGTGCATGCGCTCTCGATCTTCGATGAGATTGATTATGGTCCTGATGAAGACAAGCCGGAAGAGGATGTGATTGGGCGGATTGGTACGGACGCTCTTGCACGCTGGGACCGTGATGCTGTGGTGCCGGAGGGGTGGAAGGCTGATCCTGATGCCATCCGCAAGCAATGGATGGATTTTGCGGCACATATCACGCGGACGGACGATACGCTTCATGGCGGTGCTCTTGATATACAGGAGACGGTGCTGGTGGTGACATCGAATGGAATCGCTCGTTTTGCGCCCTATATTGCGGGGAATTATGAGGCGTTTTGCTTGCTGCATACAATCAAACTCTCGACGGGGGCCCTTGGCATTCTGCGGCATTCCGGTGGGGCCTGGTCGGTTGTGGACTGGAATATTCGCCCTGCATAAAAAAAGTTTGCATTAACGCTGGCAAACCGTGTACCCTTCAAGAAATAAAAGCTTATAAAAGCGGTGTTGAATAATAAAAATTATATATTGCGTAGAGTGCGCAAAGTGGGGTTAAAGGCATGTTACCAGAGGAAATCTACGCAAGTAGTGCGTCTTCCCAAAATTTCCGGTATTCTCACCCGCTCAACCATTTGCCGGTTGATGATGGGTCTATGCGCGCCCGTCTGGCTTATGACCTGATGACGTTTATGAAGCGCTCGGACTGCCCTTATTTTATTCATCCTGACCGTATGTCGACTTATGATCCGCACCAGAGCGATGATGAAGTTGATATCATGATTGTTGACGGTTTTTACAAGGAAGCCGATCTTCTGGTGGCGCATCGGCTTGAGATCAATCCGCGCGATGACAAGGCTTTGTTTCAAAAAGCCTTCATTCAGCATTTGAGGGAGCAGTATGAAAAGCTGCTGGACCGCGAAGAAAAGGTTCTCTTGCGCGATCCGCGGAATGTAAACGCGCTTCTGAATAAAGGGTTTGCGCTTGCCAATCTGGGACGGGAAGAAGAGGCTCTGGCGGCGGCGAATGCGGCGCTGCGGATTGATCCTGACAATCTTCAGGCGCTTGGGAACAAGGCATATATTGCGAAGGCTCTGTGCCGGGATGATTTGCGCGAGCAGACATTGGCCCACGCTTACAATGTTCGGGCGCGGGAGCGGGAAGCGGCTCTGGCGCGGCAAGAATCCCGTTTGCTGCAGGACTTCCGGTCTGTGTTCATGGATGTTGATACGCCGTCGGCCTTTGAAGAGTTCAATCGCCTGAGCGGTGTTAGCGACACAGTTCACTAAAGCCTCCATCGTTTCCGTTCGGTCTTCGTCAGATTTCGGCTTACGGACTTTTGCGCTTTTTACGTACTATGGGCATAATTTAAAAAAATGGCTGAAAAGGTCTGATATCTGCTTGCGATCCGTAGACTTGTGCTGTGCCTTGCGCCTATGATGGCGGGATGTGGCCTTATATCTTTAAACGTCTGCTTTTGATGATCCCTACCCTGCTCGGGATTTTGCTGGTTAGTTTTGTGATTATCCAGTTTGTGCCCGGTGGTCCGGTGGAGCGCATGGTCGCCCAGTTGCAGGGCCATGGCGGGAATTCCATGGGTCGGATTGGCGGCGGCGGTGATATCGCCGGGGCTTCCAGCAGCGCTGCGGCGACGGCGTCTCAGGGGAGCAGTCAGTATCGCGGGGCGCAGGGGCTGGACCCGGCCTTTCTGGAAGAGCTTAAAAAGATGTACGGGTTTGATAAGCCTGCTTATGTGCGTTTTTTTATTATGCTCAAGAATTATGCGACATTTAATCTGGGTGAGAGTTATTACCGGGATAAAAGCGTTGTCGGGTTGATTGTTGAAAAGATGCCGGTTTCTATTTCGCTTGGACTTTGGTCGACGCTGATTATTTATCTGATTTCTATTCCGCTGGGGATCAAAAAGGCGGTGAAGGACGGGCAGCCGTTTGATGTGTGGAGCAGCGCGGCTGTATTTATCGGGTATGCGATTCCCTCATTTATGTTTGCCATTCTTTTGATCGTCGTTTTTGCAGGCGGGCGGTATTTTAGCTGGTTTCCCTTGCGAGGCTTGGTGTCGGACGGGTGGGAGGATATGAGTTTGTTCCAGATGGCGCTCGATTATGCGTGGCATATGGTTTTGCCGGTGACGGCGATGGTAATCGGCGGCTTTGCTTCGCTGACGATGCTCACCAAGAACTCGTTTCTGGACGAGATCGGGAAGCAGTATGTTTTGACGGCACGAGCGAAGGGGCTGGCGGAAAAACAAGTTCTTTACGGGCATGTTTTTCGGAATGCGATGTTGATTGTTATTGCGGGCTTTCCAGCTGTGTTTGTACATATTTTCTTCACCGGGTCGCTTTTGATTGAATATATTTTCAGCCTCGACGGTCTGGGGTTGCTGAGCTACGAGAGCGTGATGAGCCGGGATTATCCGGTGGTGCTAGGGACGCTCTATATTTATGCGCTCATCAGCCTTGTGATGCATCTGGTGCGCGATCTTGTTTATGTGTGGGTTGATCCGCGGATTGATTTTGAAATGCGGGGGGTTTAGTACATGGTTCTCTCCCCCCTCACCCGGCGGCGTCTTGCGGCTTTTCGTGCGAACAAGCGTGGATTCTGGAGCTTGTGGATTTTCCTGTTTTTCTTTGCGGTCGCGCTCAGCGCGCCGATTCTTGCGAATGACAAGCCGCTTTTGGTTTCTTATGGGGGGGCTTATTATTTTCCGGTGTTCAAGAGTTATGCCGAGACTGTTTTTGGCGGGGATTTTGAGACGGAAGCCGATTACCGGGACCCTTATGTCCAGGACTTGATCAAGGGTGCAGATGGATCGGCGGGGTGGATGATCTGGCCGCCGATCAAATTTTCGTATGATACGATCAACAAAAATTTGTCTGCGCCCCCTCCTACGCCGCCGGATGCGGTAAATATTATCGGCACGGACGATCAGGGACGAGACGTGGCGGCACGCGTGATTTACGGGTTCCGGGTGTCGGTGCTGTTCGGACTGATCCTGACGCTGATCAGTTCGGTGATCGGGATTACGGCGGGGGCGTTGCAGGGCTATTACGGCGGGCGGCTTGATCTTGTGATGCAGCGCGGGATTGAAATCTGGTCGAGTATGCCGAGCCTTTATATCCTGATTATCTTTTCCTCGATGTTTATACCGGGATTCTGGACCTTGCTCCTGATCCTGCTGTTGTTTTCATGGATGCAGCTTGTCGATGTGGTGCGAGCGGAATTCTTGCGAGCGCGGAATTTTGATTATGTACGGGCGGCGCTGGCGCTGGGGGTATCGGACGGCGTGATCATGCGGCGGCATGTTCTGCCGAATGCCATGGTGGCGACAGTGACGTATATGCCGTTTATTTTGACGGCTTCGATTACGGCTCTGACCTCTCTGGACTTTCTGGGGCTGGGGTTGCCGCCGGGGAGCCCTTCGCTCGGGGAATTGCTGGCGCAGGGGAAGAATAATCTTTATGCGCCCTGGCTGGGGTTGTCGGCATTTTTGTCGCTGGCCTCGATGCTGACGCTGCTGACGTTTATCGGCGAGGCTGTGCGCGATGCATTTGATCCGCGCAAGACAAAGGTGTAATGTCCCTTTATGCCGATACGAAATTCGATACAGGATATGCAAGAAGAGCTCGCGGGGTATCGCCGGGAGATGCACAGACATCCCCAAACGGCCTTTGAGGAGAGCTTTGCCAGTGATCTGGTGGCCGAGAAGCTGACACTCTGGGGGATACCGTTTGAGCGCGGGATCGGGCAAACCGGAATTGTAGCGACGATTGCCGGGGAGAAAACCGGTTCCGGGAAATCTATCGGTATCCGGGCGGACATGGATGCGCTGGATATTCCCGAGGATGAGAACAAGGAATGGGTTTCTACGATACCGGGGAAAATGCATGGGTGCGGGCATGACGGGCACACATCCATCCTGCTTGGCACCGCAAAATATCTCCATGAAAACAAGAACTTTAATGGTGTTGTTCATCTAATATTTCAACCTGCCGAAGAGACCGGCGGCGGGGCGAAAGCGATGATGGCGGATGGTTTGTTTACGCGTTTTCCGTGCGATGCGGTTTATGCGATGCATAACTGGCCTTATGCGCCTTTGGGGCGGATTGAGGTTAACCCTGGGCCGGCGATGGCGCATGTCGATACGTTTGAGATCCTGATTACCGGGCGCGGGGGGCATGCCTCGAAACCTCATACCTGCGTGGACCCGATTGTGATTGCGGCGCAGATTATTACGGCGCTTCAGACCGTCATCAGCCGGACGAAAGACCCTTTTGAGCCGGGGGTCTTAAGCGTTACGAATATCAATGGCGGCACCGGGGCGTTTAATGTGACGCCGGATTGCGTGCGCTTTAGCGGGACGGTTCGGACCTACTCTCATAGTCTGCGGCAAAAAATTGAGGACCGGATTACACAGATTTCGGAGAGTATTGCTGCTGATTTCGGGGCGAAGGCGACGTGCCTTTATGAGCATCTTATTGATGCGACGATTAATGATCCAGCGCAGGCGGCTTTTTGCATCGGGGTTGCCGAACGTGTTGTGGGCAAAGATAGTGTTTGCCGCGATGCGCCGCCATCCATGGGGGGCGAGGATTTCGGAGCGTTTTTAGAGCACTGCCCCGGCGCTTATATCAAGATGGGACAGGCAAATCCGGTCTCTCAGGAATCGCCCTGTAACCGCGGCTTGCACAATCCCGGATATGATTTTAACGACGACCTCATTCCGCTCGCCATTGAGTATTGGGCCAGCCTTGTGGAAGAAGCGCTTCCTCTTTGATTTTTCAAAATATTTTTTAGGAATTCCGTTGCGCCTGACCTGTTTTTTCGGCATGTATAGGGAACGCGGAAAAACACGTACTTTCTAACGAGTGAGACAAAAATGAATACAGTGCAAATTGATAAAATTGGCTCGGTTACAAAGAATTTAAATATCCAGCATGTTGAAGAGGTTATGGATGATCCGGAGACAGCCCTGCCCTGTACGATGGGGACGGTTCTGGCGGTGGAAGTGCTGGAGGACAAGTCTATTTATAACGAAATGGAGTTGCCTTCAGGGCGGATGTCCAAGCTGAAGAAAGGCGATAAGCTGGCGGTTGCGCTTGGACAGCGGATGGCGCTGAAGGGGTTTG
This sequence comes from Alphaproteobacteria bacterium, assembly GCA_020445145.1. GTDB lineage: Bacteria > Pseudomonadota > Alphaproteobacteria > Micavibrionales > Micavibrionaceae > JAGRHC01. The sequence goes on along the minus strand of JAGRHC010000018.1, from coordinate 51,182 downwards.
TCGGGCGGTTGCCGCAATCGCTATACCCGGAAGATATTATTCACCTTTTGAATTTTGGCGGCGTGGCCGGTGAGTGCATTAGCGCGAATACGAAGGAAGTTGGCGATCCCTTGCGCATCCGCGTTCTGGGCGGGATTGTGCGGAACGGGCAGCAGCTTAATATCGGACAAGCCGCTTTGTTCCAGCCAAAAACCAAGATGGAGAGCGACATTCCGCTGATTATCACGACCGGGACCAGCATGGATAGCGGTAAGACGACGGTTGCGACGGAGATTACGAAATCTCTGGTGCGGATGGGGATGCGGCTGGCCGGGGCGAAGCTGACAGGTGTCGGGGCTTTGCGCGATCTATACAAGATGGGCGATTACGGGGTTTTCAAGGCGGTTTCGTTTGTGGATGCCGGGATTACCTCGACCGCGAATATTGATGATGAGACGATGATCAACTTTGCGCGCGGGGCGATTGATTACTTAAGCGCGGATGAGCCGGATGCGATTATTATCGAGTTTGGCGACGGGCTGATGGGGAAATACGGGGTTGATGCAATTTTGCGTACACCGGAAATCCAGAATAATGTGCGCCTGCATATTGGCTGTGCGAGTGATCCGGTGGGGGCACTTGGTCTTGTGCGCGGGTGTAAGGAGATCGGTCTTCCGATCGATATTATGAGCGGGCCGGTAACGGATAATATGGTGGGTAAGACGATCCTCAGAGAAGAGCTGGGGATTATGGTTTACAATGCGTTTAACCCGACGAATGAATGGATTGATTTGGTGATATCGAGATGGCTGAAAGACTCACGGTTTCAATTATCGGCGTAACCGGCTACACGGGGCTGGAGCTTTTGCGGATGCTGCTCGCGCATCCGAAGGTGGATATTGCATATCTGACTTCGCGGCAGCACGAGGATACGGCGATTGGCGATCTTTACCCGCATCTGGCGCATCTGAATTTAAGGGTGACGGATACGGATCATAAGGATGTTGCCAAGGACAGTGATGTTGTGTTTCTGGCCCTGCCCCATAAGACCGCTCAGGATGTGGTGGCGGAGATGCACGGGCACTGCAAGGTGATTGACCTGTCGGCGGATTACAGGCTCGATGATCTGGAGACGTATGAGAAATACTATCATGTGCCACATAATCATCCCGGCCTTTTGGGTCAGGTTGTTTACGGTTTGCCGGAGATTAACCGTGAGGATATTCGTAAGGCGGTGACGGTTGCGAACCCGGGGTGTTTTGCTCTGCTCTCACAGCTTATGCTGTTGCCGTTTGCCGGGGCGATCGATCATGCCGATATTATGGCGGTAACGGGATCGAGCGGCTCCGGGAAAAGCCCGTCGGAGGGGACACACCATCCGGTGCGCAGTCATAATTTCAAAAGTTATAATATTAATGCCCACAGGCATATCCCCGAGATTATCCGCACGGCGCAGATTAGCGAGGCGCAGTTGAACTTTGTGCCCTCCTCCGGGCCGTTTGTGCGTGGTATTTTTGCGACGGCTTTTGTACGGACGAAGGATGGAGCGCATGTACGCTGCGCGGGAGATGTCTATGACGGGCATCCTTATGTCCGGGTGATGGAAGATGTGGCGCTTGCGAATGTGGTTGGCTCGAATTTCTGTGATTTGAGTTTCCGGAAAATTTCGGAAGGCAATTATATCGTTCAGGGTGTGATCGATAATCTGGTGAAGGGCGCGGCGGGATGCGCGGTGCAGAATATGAACCTGATGTGCGGCTTTGAAGAGACGGAAGGTCTTGCGCATCTGGGCACCGTTTACCCTTAGGCTCCCCTTCCCGGTTTGTAAGAGAAAGAAAGAAAAAACATGACACAGCATAAACCTTTGCCCGCTTTTTTTATTAATGCGTTTTACGAGAGCAAATTTCGCGACACGCTTTTTGTGGTGAAAGCCAGCGGGGATGTTATTGAGGATGATACAGCGCTTGACAGCCTGATTTGCAATATCCGGGATCTGACATTGCACGGGATCAAGATTTTGCTGGTTTATGGCGGCGGGAAGGCTGTGGACCGAGCAGTTGAGGCGCGCGGAATCGGGACCAAGCGTCAGGACGGGCGACGGGTGACGGACGGCGCGACGCTGGATGTAATGCGCGAAGTGATAGGCGGGACGATGTCCTTGCGCGTTTATGAGAGCATGTCACGCAATTATCTCGAAGGCTTGTGCTTTAACGCGGTGCCGGCGGAGTGGATGAAGGTTGATTTGCGGGCGAAGGAGCCTGTGGATTACGGCTTTGTCGGGGACATCAAGGGCGTAAACAAACGCCCGATCATGCGCAAGTTCAAGCTCAATGATTTCATTGCCTGCCCCTGCCTTGCGATGAGTCAGGACGGCCAGCTTTGCAATATCAATGCGGATACGATTGCGACGGCGCTGGCAGTCGGGATTTCGGCGAACAAGCTTGTCTTTTTGAGCAATATTGACGGGGTGAAGGTGAACGGCGAGACGGCGTTTATGATTACCTCGACGCAGATCCGCCAGTATATCGAGGACGGTACGGTGACCGACGGTATGAAGGTGAAGATGGAGAACTGCCTGCATGCTCTGGAGGGCGGTGTGAAACGGATTCACCTGATTAACGGCCTGCGCGCTGATGCGCTCTATAAGGAGATTTTCGAGCCGGTTGGCCCGGGGACGATGCTGTTGCAAGATAGCGAGCGGCAAAATTACCTGAATGAAGTTGAGGTGCAGAAGATTATTGGAGGGAATAAGTGATCTGGCGACTTCTGGACATTCGCGTTGGTAGGATGAACAGAAGGCAGTTTATTCTCCTCAACTTTGTATTCATCTTGTTATCCTCATCGTTGAAGGATGTATATCTTTCACTTGAACAAAATGATGTCTCGATTCAACTTCTCCTTTTCTTAGCTTTTGGTTTGGCACTCAATTATCTATCGTTTGTGTTTGTGGCGAGACGTATTCGGGATATCGGGTATAGTGGAAAGTATAGCCTTATTTTTCTATCTGCATTTGGGCTAGTTGTTTTTGAAAATGCAATGCCTCACTGGCTTTACTATGCTTTTAGCGTTGCTGGTTTGTTATTGTTGATTCTTATTTCCTTCTCAGTAGGTGCACCGGGGAAAAATAAATACGGACCTAAGCCTAGAGGATTTAATTTATTGTCAGGTATGCCGGAAAAATAGTTATCTAAACTGTATTTTTTGATGGGCTGACCAGAATAAAAAATAATTGAATTGCATCACGAAAGTCCTGTGATAGAAAAAATAAAAATGAATTGAAAGACGTGACGGAAAGAGGAGTGTAGCAGGCCATGACAACCGCAACAGACATTATTAAGAAAACCGAAGATCTTCTCGTTTCGACGTACACCGCGCAACCTGTTGTGATGGATCATGGGTCGGGGGTGTACGCGTTTGATACGGATGGGAAGAAGTATCTGGATTTTGCATGCGGGATTGCTGTGGCTTCGCTGGGGCATGCGCATCCGGTTATGCTGGAGACGATCAACAAGCAAGCCTCGCGGTTGATGGCTTGTCAGGCGTCTTATGCGACGAAAGAGAAGCTGGCGTGCGCTGAAATTCTTGTGGCGAACGGGTGTTTTGATCAGGTTTACTTCTCCAACAGCGGGACGGAGAGCGTTGAGGCGGCGTTGAAGTGCGCGCGCAAGTGGGCTTATGAAACCAAGGGGCCGGAGGCAAACGAGATTATCGCGTTTCGCAATTCCTTCCATGGGCGGACGTACGGCTCGGCCAGTGTGACGGAGAAACGTCACAGCCAGCCTTATTTTGGACCTTATCTGGACGGGGTTCATTTTGCTGATTTTAACGATATTGAGTCCGTTAAGGCTTTGGTGAGTGACAAGATTGCGGCGATTATTATCGAGCCTGTGCAGGGTGAAGGTGGTTTGACGCCTGCGGATAAGGGATTTTTGCAAGCTTTGCGCGATCTTTGTGATGCGCAGAAAATCTGTCTGATTTATGACGAGGTGCAGGCTGGCATGGGGCGTCTGGGGACGTTTTACGCTTACCAATCCTTTGGCGTGGAGCCTGATATTGCCTGCCTTGCGAAGGGTATGGGCGGCGGATTCCCTGTGGGCGCGATGGTGGCCAAGCGTGCTTTCGGCAAGGCGATTGTTGTTGGAACTCACGGGACGACGTATGGGGGCAACCCCTTGGCCTGCGCGGTGGCGGCAAGTGTTTTGGGTGTAATGCTTGCGCCCGGTTTCTTTGAGACTGTGGCCAAGACATCGGCGCGGATGTTTGCGGGGCTAAAAGAGCTCCAGCGCGAGTCGAACAAGATTACCGATATTCGCGGGATGGGTCTTATGATCGGGGTGGATACGGCGTTTGATATCAAGGAACTGCTCAAGGCCTTGCAAAAGAACGGGTTGATGGCGACACAGGCCGGGAAAGGGACTTTGCGTTTGACCCCTGCCCTGATTGCTGAGGAATCTCATGCGGATGAAGCGCTGGAGATTATCGGGAAGACTTTGAAGGAAATGGAATAGGACAATGACTAAGACTGCCAGACATTTTATCAATTTGCCGGATATCGGGGCGGAGGCGCTCAAGGGGATTTTGAAGCAGGCGCATGCGCTGAAGGCTGAGAAGTTTACGCCGCCTCAGATTTTTGAAGGGTTGTCGCTGGCGATGGTGTTTGACAAGCGTTCGACCCGGACACGGATCAGCTTCGAAGTCGCGATGAAGCAGCTTGGTGGGCATACGATTGTTCTCAACATGGAGGAGATGCAGATTTCCGGGGCGGAGAGCATCGAGGATACGGGCGCTGTGCTGTCGCGGTTTGTTGACGGGGTGATGATCCGGATGAGCGATCATAAGGCGATGGAAGAGCTTGCCCGCCATACGACGATCCCGGTGATTAACGGGATGACGAACCAGTCTCACCCCTGCCAGATTATGGCAGATATTATGACCATCGAGGAAAAGCTTGGCGGTATTCAGGGTAAAAAAATTGCATGGATGGGCGATTACAACAATGTCTGCAAGACGTTTGTGCAGGCGGCGCCTCTGTTTGATTTTGATCTGGCGATTTCCTGTCCGGAGGATTTGTATGCTGCGAGCGTTGCGCCGCAGGAGGCCGCGCGGGATGCGGATGTGATCGTGACCGATACATGGGTGTCGATGGGTCAGGAAGGTAAGGCGATTGAGAAGTTTATGCCTTATCAGGTCAATGCCGATTTGATGGCGCGGGCGAAGGACACAGCGATCTTTATGCACTGCATGCCGGTCCATCAGGATGAGGAAGTGTCTCAGGAGGTGCTCAAAAGCCCGGCTTGTGTGATTTACGACGAGGCGGAGAACCGCCTGCATGCGCAAAAGGCTATTCTGGCATGGTGTTTTGAAGGCGCAGGTGTACGCCTTCAAAAGCTGGCGGGGTTTTAGCCCAGGGATATTTCGCGCGGGTCTGGATCGCCGGGATAATCGTCCAGTGTGGCTTGCATCAAGATAGCGTTTGTATCTGCAGTGTTTGCGGCATCACGCGTCAGTGATCCGGCCTCCTCATGCGCTCTATTCTACCTACAAGGCTCTCCCGGTCCATGGACATCACGGCACCGCTCGTTAGTTCAAAATATGCCTTTAATCCGTCGCCTTTATCACTCCACTTACCTTTACCTGTCAACATACTCTTTTTTCCTTATGGGGTTCATTTTTGTTGATTATTAAAACTACACTTTGAGGTGAAAGTCAAAAATTCCCTTCCCTTTTGCGCTTTAATGGCCTAAACATTTGGAAAAATTGAAGGAGAGACGCGCATGAGCAGCAAAGGTAAAGTGGTTCTGGCTTATTCTGGCGGACTGGATACGTCAGTGATTTTGAAGTGGTTGATTGAAGAAGGCTATGAGGTGATTGCCTATATCGCCGATGTCGGTCAGGAAGAAGATTTTGAGGCGGCGCGCGCCAAGGCTCTGAAAGTCGGGGCGGCTAAGGTTTATGTTGAAGATTTGAAGGAAGAGTTTGTTACGGATTACATCTTCCCGGCGTTCAAGTCACAGGCGGTTTATGAAGGGCGTTATTTGCTCGGCACATCTGTTGCGCGGCCCGTGATCGCGAAGAAGCAGATCGAGATTGCGATCAAGGAGAATGCGCAGTTTGTTTCTCATGGCGCGACCGGCAAAGGGAACGATCAGGTGCGTTTCGAGCTTTCTTACTATGCACTCAAGCCCGATATCAAGGTCCTCGCGCCGTGGAAGATGGAAAGCTTCCTGACTCGGTTCAAGGGGCGGTCTGATATGCTGAACTATGCGGACCAGTATGGAATTCCGGTGACGGCGACGCGTAAGAAGCCTTATTCAGAAGATGACAATTTGCTGCATATCTCTCATGAGGCCGGCATTCTGGAAGACCCCAATGCGCCGTGCGCGGAGGATGTCTATTCCCGGACCTCTTCACCGGATCAATGGCCGGACGAAGCGGAAATTCTGACTCTTACCTTTGAGAACGGAATTCCGGTCAAGGTTGAGAACAAGAGCGACGGGACAGTGAAAACAGGTGCTTTGACTTTGTTCCAGTACCTGAACGAAGTTGGGACACGTCACGGCGTTGGACGCCTGGATATGGTTGAAAACCGTTTTGTCGGAATCAAATCCCGCGGCGTTTACGAAACTCCCGGCGGAGCAATCCTGCACAATGCGCACCGCGATCTTGAAGGGCTGACGATGGACCGCGAGGTCATGAAGCTGCGTGATGCGATGAGCTTGAAAGTCGCTGAGCTGATTTATAACGGGTTCTGGTTTGCGCCGGAGTTTGAACTTCTGATGACCTTTATGGACAAGGCGCAGGAGAATATTACAGGGACGGTTCAGGTCCAGCTTTATAAAGGCTCGGCTTATCCGGTTGCGCGCACATCGCCGACAGCCCTTTATGATCCTCAGCAATCTTCAATGGATGAAGAAGGCGGATATGATCAAAAAGATGCGGCAGGCTTTATCCGGATCAATGCGGTTCGTTTGAAAAACAACAGCAGCATTCGTGGGCTTGGTGCTTCGAAGAAAGCGAAGGCGGCATAATATTGCCGCCTTTTTGGCACTTTACTCTTCCTCTGATTCTTTCAGCGACTCATGGTGCTCGTCGTGCTTTTTCTTGAGCCATTTTGCGCCAAGAGGCATCAAGACGACGACGCCGAGGAAGCAGACGAGAAGGCCTCCGAAAACGAAATGCATTTCTTCGGGCGTAAAGAGCTGTCCGAAGAAATGCCCCGCGAGGACGAGACCTACCGTCCATATTGCTCCGCCGATCACGTTATAAAGCATAAAGGTCGGGTAATCGACATGTGAGGCGCCAGCCATCGTGGTGACAAAGGCGCGGACCGGGAAGAAGCGGGCAAGGACAAGGGCGAAGCTCGCGTATTTATTGTAAAAGTTCTTGGCGTGCTCGAGGTGTTTCTGGGTCATGTATTTTTCGTTTTCTTCTTTGAAAACGGCGGGGCCAGCCTTATAGCCAATCGCGTAGCCGAGCATGTACCCTAAAACAGAGCCTATGAAGCAGACCAGAATGGTTGTCCAGAGATCGAAATAGCCCATGGCCGTGAGAAGGCCTGCTGCGAAAAGAAGGCTGTCGCTGGGCATGAAGAACAGGAATATTACACCGTTCTCGAGAAGAACCGAGATGAGCATGCCTAAGTAGCCCACTGATTTTAGAATGTTGACCGGATCAAGGTCAAAGCTCATACGCTGTCCTCCGCTTCTCTTTTTATAGCACCGTTACGGCGAATGGGAACGCTAAATCTTAAAAAGTTACCAGCTTTCTGGCTTGCAAATCTTGCGCAGGCTGTCTTTTCCCTATAGTTATGAGGACGCGTAATATTCCACTAAAAAAACCGGATCAATTGATATGCCCGCTTCTAAACAAATTATAGCGAATGTCTCTGCTGAATTTCAAAAGGATGGCGTTTCCTGCCTCTCGGTTGTGTTCGATGCGGATTCGGATGGGTGGTATCTTTGCGGGCATAGCACGCCTGCTTCCCCTGCCCTGTTTGAGGTCTGGTCTATGACGGACGAGGATGCCAAGGCGATGGCGGAAACAGACTGGGGTGTTGCGGCGGACAGTTGGCAAGGTCAGGATGCCGGCGGGCAGAATGCACCAACACTGGATGCGAACGGGACAGCGCTGAGCAATGGCGACACTGTGACCTTGATCAAGGACCTGCCGGTCAAGGGCGCCGGGGTGACGCTGAAGCGCGGGACGCTTATCAAAAATATCAGTCTGACCTCCGATCCGGCGGAAATTGATTGCCGCACGAAGGAGGTTAAGGGGCTGGTGTTGAAGAGTTGTTTTGTAAAGAAGGGCTAGCATGAGCAAAGAGAAGATCACAAATACGATGTGGGGCGGGCGGTTTGAGGACAGGCCGGCCGATATTATGCAGCAGATCAATGTCTCGATTAACGTGGACAAGCGTTTGTGGCGGCAGGATATTCGCGGGTCGATTGCCCACGCGGAGATGCTTGGTTTGCAAGGGATTATTCCTAAAAAAGACTCTGCTGCGATTGTGAAGGGCTTGAAGCAGGTTGCCCTTGAGATCGAGCGCGGGGAATTTGTCTTCCGCGAAGACCTTGAAGATATTCATATGAATGTCGAGGCGCGCCTCAAAGAGATTATCGGGGATGTCGCCGGGAGGCTTCACACGGCGCGGAGCCGAAACGATCAGGTTGCGACAGATTTTCGTATGTGGGTGCGTGAGGCTTCGCAGGAACTATTTCAGCTTATCGAGACTTTGCAGGATACGCTTGAGGACCTGACCGAGAAGCATAAAAACGATGTGATGCCGGGCTTTACGCATTTGCAGGCGGCGCAACCGATTACGCTCGGGGTTCATCTTGAGGCGTATGCGCATATGCTCAACCGGGATAAAACACGTTTGCGGGATCTTGCCAAGCGGATTAACAAGTGTCCGCTTGGAGCGGCGGCTCTTGCGGGAACCCCCTACCCGATCGACCGAAATTATACGGCGCAGGCTCTGGGCTTTGACAGGCCGATGCAAAATACACTGGACGCTGTTTCGGCGCGGGATTTTGCGGCAGAGTTTTTGTTCGCATGCGCGCAGTGCGGGCTTAATCTGTCACGGCTGGCGGAGGAGATTATTCTCTGGGCGACGCCGCAGTTCGGCTTTATTACGCTGTCTGACTCCTGGAGCACCGGGTCGTCGATCATGCCTCAGAAGAAGAACCCGGACGCGGCGGAGCTGGTGCGCGGGAAGACCGGGCGATTGATAGGCAATCTGATCCAGATGATGACGGTGCTGAAAGGCTTACCGCTCGCGTATAACAAGGATTTGCAAGAGGACAAAGAGCCGGTTTTTGACTCTTACGATACGATTTCCCTTTGTCTACAGGCAATCAAGGGGATGATGGAGACAGCGACGTTCCATACGGACAAGATGCTTCAGTCGGCGGAGATGGGCTATACGACGGCGACCGCGCTTGCGGACTGGCTGGTGATGACTTTGGGCTTGCCGTTCCGTGAGGCTCACCATGTGACGGGGGCTATTGTTAAAATGGCGGAGCGTAAGGGCTGTAAGCTTGAAGAACTTGCGCTTGATGAGATGAAGGCTGTAGAATCTCGGATTAATGACGATATTTATCGTGTTTTGAGTGTAAAAAAGGCCCGGAAGTAATGGTTCGTAAAACTTATGAGGGGGCGGCAGGCGTTCCCTCTGATTTTGATAGAGCTTGCGCGATTGCGCGGGATATTCTTGATTATTCCGGCAAGCTGGATCGGGGCGAGGATACCCCTGCCCTCAATATGTTCGAACAGCCAAACTATTCCTACTCTTACTTTTGTGAACTTCTTGTTAAATCCGGGCATGTTTCACCCCCTTTTGATCACAAGATTAAACCGACGAAAGAGTATCAAAGAAATCTTGATGCTGCGCTTGTAAAAAATACGGGCGCGAACATGGAAGGTTTATATGAGGCAGCGCAAAAGGTTCATAAGCATTTTGCCAGAAAAGCTTGGGAGGGTATGGCTTCTGAGGCGAGTAATCCCGTTTCCCTGGCATTTATTGTTCATCTTGATGAGGCACTTTATGAACTGGGGCTACATAAAGATTCTGAGGGCGTTCCAGATTTACTGGGGTGTACGGCTCAAGAATTTCATAGCGTTTATGATGCTTTCAATCGTGTTGAAGGTGATCGAGATTATGATTTTACTTTTGAAGAAACACCGCCTTATCACTAATTCTGTTGGGTTGATCTCATTATGACTGTTACGATTTATCACAATCCGCGTTGCAGCAAGTCACGGCAGGCGCTTCAGTATATTCGCGATGCGGGGATTGAGCCGAATATCATTGAATATCTGAAAAACCCGCCGACGTTGGAACAGATTGAAAAGCTCTATGATCGCTTGAAATGCCCTACTCCAGTGGCCATGGTGCGGACGAAAGAGTTTGAGTTCAAGGCTTGTAAATTATCGTCCAAAAGCAATAAGGAGGAAATTTTACAGGCGATTGCCATGAACCCGATTTTGCTCGAACGTCCGATTGTGATTACGCCGAAGGGTGCACGGATTTGTCGCCCTCCTGAAGCTGTGCAGGAAATTTTGTAAAGTTAGATTCTTAATTCTTCATGTTCAGGATAACATTCGGCCCAATTCCCTACGATACCTGTAACATCCGCATCTGGCGGTAGTATGTAACGCTTGACCATATCAAACTTTTTACCAGCCCCATCGTCCAGATGTACTACATCCATACCGCCAGGATCGTTTAAACCTGTTACTTTTGCAGGTATGTGCTTCCCTGAATCCCACATGTTGACTAATACGCTGTCTCCTCTTCCATACTTAAAACCGTTGGTATTCATTTTTATCCTGAATAAATTTGTAATGCCCTCTAATAATTTTAAATCCATTTTCTGCCTATAATTTCGAGTATTTTTTTACGTAACATCAACCAGATCAATAATTCAAGATTTTATTTCTAATGTATTCCTCCCTTTTTCTGAACCTCTGCGGCGAGGTCCAGTGCGTAGAGTGCATTGATTGTCCCTTGCATAACGCCTTTTTCCTGTCCGAAGATATAGGCGCCAACATCTACAAAGCTTGCTCCCGCACGTGCGAAGCTTCCGCATGTGTCGTTGGTCAGACTTCCGCTTACCAGCGCGGGGATATCTGTTTGAGCGGCCCACCACTGGACGATTCCAAGGTCGGGTGGGAGGGCGATGAAATCGATGTCCTGATCTAGTGCCTGTTCCGGTTTTTGGAACTCATTCGCGTAATTCAGACCGATAATCGGGTCATCCCCCAAAAGGCTTCTTATGTTCTCGATATCCGCTGATTTGTCGAGGAGTACGCCGTCTGCACCAAGAATATCCTTTTCACTTTTGGGCTGGCAGTCTTTGAGTATAGTTACGAAGCCTTCGTTTTGCATGAGTGCGATCAGATCTTTAATTTCCTGCATGTGTTCCAGTTTCAGGGTAAATTCGACAACGTGCATGTTTTTTTCATAGCCGGAAGCGCGGTTGACGACCATGGCCATCTGGCGCAGGGCGGTGATGCGGCCTTGCATGTCTTTGTAGTCATCTATCCGTACATAAATCCCGCAGGGTGGGCTTCCGCTCTTGTCGCTCATGTTTGTTTATGCTTTCCTGATGTTACAAAAACTCTGGTAAGAAGCGCTTATGCCTGAAAAAATCGTCGAGATAAAGAACCTTGATATTTCCTTCCGTACGCCGGGGGGTGTTTTTGAGGCCGTGAAAGATGTCAGTTTTGACTTGTACCGTGGCAAGACGACGGCTCTGGTCGGGGAATCCGGGTCCGGTAAATCTGTGACGGCGCTTTCGATTCTCAAGCTTCTCCCCTCCTCTGCGACGTTTCATTCCGAGCGATCTTCTATTTTATTCGAGGGGGAGGAAATCCTCGATAAGGACGAGAAATTTATGCGCAAAATTCGCGGCGCACAGGTGGGCATGATTTTTCAGGAGCCGCAAAGCGCGCTCAATCCTCTTCATACGATTGAGCGGCAGGTTGCCGAAGTTTTGCGCGTGCATCAGGGGATGACTGGTGAAAAGGCGAAGACGCGCGTTCGCGAATTACTGGAAAAAGTCGGCCTTGGCAATTTGAAGGACAGGCTGAATTCTTATCCGCATGAACTTTCGGGCGGGCAGCGGCAGCGGGTGATGATTGCTATGGCGCTGGCGAATAACCCGGAACTTTTGATTGCTGATGAGCCGACGACGGCTTTGGATGTAACGGTTCAGGCGCAGATTCTTGATCTTTTGAAGGATTTGCAAAAAGATCTGAATATGGGGCTGTTGCTGATTACGCATGATTTATCAATCGTCGAGAAAATGGCCGATGAAATCTGCGTGATGAAAAACGGGGAGCTTGTCGAAAAGAAAGAGGCGAAGGCGTTATTTGCCAAGCCGGAGCATGATTATACGAAAATGTTGCTGGCGGCGCGGCCTGCCGGGACCGCGCGGGCCGTTCCCGATGGAGCACCAGTTGTGATGGAGGCTGCGGGGGTTAAGGTTTACTTCCCCAAGGCGAAAAGTTTTTTTGGCAAGCCACTGGCGTGGGTTAAGGCGGTTGACGATATTTCCTTTACGGTGCGCAGGGGGGAAACCCTGGGAGTCGTTGGAGAATCCGGGTCGGGGAAAACGACGCTTGGCCTTGCCCTGCTCAGGCTTTTGAGTGCGCAGGGCAAGATTGTGTTCTCGGGGAGCGATCTTTCCGATCTTGGCCGCAAAGAGATGCGCCCTTTGCGCGCCCGGATGCAGATTGTGTTTCAGGATCCTTATGCATCCCTGTCTCCGCGGATGAGCGTCGGCGGGATTATCGGTGAGGGATTGCAGGTGCACAGGCCGGACTTATCTGCCATTGCGCGCGATGAGATTGTTGTCAAAGCCCTGATGGACGTCCATATGGACCCGGAAACGCGGCACCGCTATCCGCATGAGTTTTCCGGGGGGCAGCGCCAGCGTATTTCGATTGCGCGGGCGATGGTTTTGCAGCCGGATTTCGTGGTGCTGGACGAACCGACATCGGCGCTGGATGTTTCGGTGCAGGCGGAAATCGTTGCTCTTTTGCGGGAGTTGCAAGAGAAGCATGATCTATCCTATATGTTCATCAGTCATGATTTACGCGTGGTACGGGCGATGGCGCATCATATCCTTGTGATGAAAGACGGGCGTGTGGTTGAGAGCGGCCCTGCGGCACAGATCTTCGACAATCCTCAGCAGGATTATACGAAGGCGCTGATGGATGCGGCGTTGAATTTGAAGGCGCGTCAAGTTTAAAGCCGTATAGTTTGATTTTGTGCGATATTTTTTCCTTTTATTTCAACTGCAAATTTGTTAAGACCTTTGCAACGTTGTTATAATACAATTTTGTATTGAACTTAAAATTTTACATTAGAAAGAGGTGAGCACTGTGGTCAGTGTGAACGTACGTGATAATAACGTCGATCAGGCTTTGCGCGTTTTGAAGAAAAAAATGCAGCGTGAGGGTATCTTCCGTGAGATGAAACTTCGTCGCAACTTTGAAAAGCCTTCTGAGAAGAAGGCCCGCGAAAAGGCTGAGGCTATTCGCCGTTCCCGCAAGATGGAACGTAAACGGCGAGACCGCGACGGGTTCTAGGACCGGCGGTAAATCCAAGAAAACTGCTGCCGGGTTCGTCAGCAGTTTTTTTGTTTCAGGGGTATGCAATCTTAATAAAATTTATGTATCCTTGGTTTATAAGTTTAGTTTTTGAAGGAAATATAGGTCCATTTATTCATGAGCGAGTACAGATTAAAATTTTGGGGACTGTTTACTCTTACGGCCTTCTTTGTATCTTTTGGGGCACTTTCATTTGTTTTGGTAACGCTTAACTCAGCTTACGCACAATTTGATGAAACTCCTGAAGAGGATTTATGGGAGTATCATCCTTCCAGCACACATGCTTTTGAAGTACGTTTCCCTAAGGATTATAAGGAAAAGATTGTTCCATTCCGTTTAAGTAATGAATCCATCATCTATAATGATGAAATTGTCAGCACGATTGGAGATACCGCGGATGATCTTAAAGACAAGACATACATCGTCAAGATAGACCAAACCTTCGGACCGCCTATCAGCCCAACAAAAATGACAGAACTCGTCAAAAAAGAAGCTGCTACATACATAAGAACTATGGAATCTATGAATGCATCTCTACATTTTGAGGAAGATACGGAAGATAAAGACAGCCAAGCTAAAGAGCTTATTTTTACATTCAACGAAAATGGTGAGACCAAAGGGTTACGTGTAAAAATTATTTTTACCAACTCATCAAGAATACAGCAGGTTATGTCTGGCCCTCCGGGGGTGATACAATCATACAAAACTGATATGTACTTCGATTCCATTCATGTTTTCCCTGGCATTCTCAATGATGAAGGTGACATAAAAAAAGAATGGGAAAAATATGAGTCTCCTCATGGCCTCTACACTGTCTATCTTCCACCGAATAAAAAGCCTTTCGTTGATAAGCCTTTTAAGTATAGAACTATTTCGAATATTGAGCGGGGGCATGTTGTTTATGTCGATCCACTTGTAGGGTTTAAGACTACATATGATATTTACGGTTATATTCTTGATAAGAAAGTATATAATGACGATATTCGTGCTTTGCTCTACAGCAAACATCTCGCAAAATACCACATTAATATGACCAGAGGTGGTTTTCACCTTACCTACCGCGACTTTAAAGATCGCAGGGTTGCTTATGCAAAGATTGAAATCCCCGCATCAGTGGAACAACCATACAAAATGACGGTTTATCTACAGGCGATGTTTAGAGGCAAATATGTCGTTGTTCAAGAAGTGCGGGGGGATGAGGATTTTGTATTTTCTCCACTTCTGAAGACGATTATTTCCTCTGTTGAATTTCATCCGGAAAAAGCTCATGAGGTTGTCGGCGGTACAGATACCGATATTGAGTCAGAAGATGACGATGAAGATGTCCCTCAGGATGAAGAGAAAAGCGAACAGGCTTCTCCCCAAACTGAACAAGCTGCTCAAAATAACGCTGACGATGGAGCAAAGACAGAGGCTAAAGCTCAGTCAGATCAGCCAGCGCCGACCGAACAAACAAATACTACTCCATAGACGTTTTTTAGCGCTGCATATCGTTCAGACTCATACTGCCTGACATTGGTTTGCGAGCCATAGTTTCTCTGCGTTATCCAGATAAGGAGAAAGCGTCTCGATCACTGTTTTGTGGTATGTGTTGAGCCATTCTTTTTCGTCTGCTTCCAGATGTTCTGAAATAATCAATGACGGCGCAAAAGGCGCGTTTGTGATTGTCTCAAACTGTAGCATGGACTTTCCTGTAGATTTGCATCTCGCCCCCTGTCGAACGAAGACGAGATTTTCGAGGCGGATGCCATACTGCCCTTCGTGATAGCAGCCCGGCTCGTTTGAAATCAGCATTCCGGCTTCAAAAGGCGTTTCTCCTCGCGGGGAGATTGAGGCGGCCTCTTCGTGGACACACAGGAAGCACCCTACCCCGTGGCCGGTGCCGTGGGCATAGTCTATACCTGCGTCCCACAGGGGGCTACGTGCCAGTGCGTCGACCTGAACGCCCTTGGTGCCCATGGGAAAACGGGCGCGGGCAACGGCGATGTGGCCTTTGAGGACGGCGGTGTAGTCTTCGCACATTTGCTGCGATGGTTTTCCGATTGCGATGGTCCGGGTCATATCCGTGGTTCCGGCGATCCCCTGCCCCAGATACTGACCGCCTGCATCAAGGAGCAGCAGGGAGCCGTTTTCCAGTTTCCGGTTTGTTTGCTCTTCGGGGCGGTAGTGGATAATTGCGCCGTTCGGGCCGAAGCCTGCGATGGTGGCGAAGCTTTGGCCTCGGTACGAGGGTTCTGCTTTGCGGAATTGTTCCAGTTTATCGGCAACATCAAGCTCGGTGATGCCGCTCGCGCCCTGCTCGTCCAACCATTTGAGAAGACGTGTGAGCGCGACCCCTTCGCGGATATGGGCTTGTTTAATTGCGTTTTGCTCCTGCCCTGTTTTGATTGCTTTTGGTGCAATACAAGGGTCTTTGTGGTCGATAATTCCGACAGCGTAGGATTTGAGGGTTTCTTCGAACCATGCGTTTGAGCTTGAGCGGTCGATCATGACTGACCGGCCGTGGGCGCGGGACAGGCGTTCTTCGAGTTCTTCGGGTGGGAAGAGCATGACGGCCGGCCCGAGAGATGCACGCAGCTCACTGCTCACCCGGCTTTCCTCGATGAACCAGTCTATGGAAGAATCTTCGTAGACGAGCGCACAGGACAAGGTCAGAGGTGAATAATCCATATCGTTTCCGCGCATATTCAGGAGCCATGACACGGAATCGCCGCGGCTTATCACGCAGCAGCGCGCGTCTGTCTCGCGGACAACATGTGCGATCAGTTCGCGCTTCTCTTTTGTGCTTTGCCCGGCAAGGTCCTCAGGAAACATAATGACCGGGGCGGCGGGCTTTTCCGGGCGACCTGTCCAGATGGCATCCACAGGGTTATGCTCGACCGATTTCAAGGTTATCCCGGCTTTATCCACAGCGGCGTGAAGCGTTTCGATCTGGCGCGGTGTGTGTAGTCTGGGGTCGTAGCCGATGACTTGCCCGGCCTTTGCGTTTGCGGCGACCCATTCGCCAGGGGAAATGTCACTGACGTCTGCCGTTTCATAGAGGCTTGCGTCAATTTGATCTTTCATCTGGAGGGTATAGCGTGCGTCGCTCAGGGTGACTGCTCCTTCTTCCAAAACTATGACGGTGCCGGCGCTGCCTGTAAAGCCTGTCAGCCATGCCAGTCTTTCATCGCAAGCTGCGAGAAATTCGTTTTGGTACTCGTCTGTACGGGGGCAAATAAATCCATTCAACTCTTGCCTGTTGATCTCTTGGCGTAAAGACGCAAGCTTGTCTTGATAAGTAAGAGGATTTTCTGGCATGGTTTCACTTTCGGTGGCCAGTGCGCTGCGATTGGTCATGGCTTAGCTCCGCACGTTTTTGAAACAGGATATCTTATGAAAGACAAAGCACACATCATCGTTTTTGGCAACGAAAAAGGCGGATCCGGCAAATCGACGGCGGCGATGCATACGGCGATTGCCTTGCTTCGCCTTGGGTATAAGGTCGGGACGATTGATCTTGATGCACGTCAAGGGACGATCACGCGTTATCTTAAAAAGCGCTTTGAATTTATTACGCGGATCCGTCAACAACTCCCCAGTCCGATGCATATGGCGATCGAGCGTAGTCAGGGGAGTACGGTCAAGATTCAGCAGGCGCAGGAGCAGCAGTTTCTGGAGATGGCGCTTGAAGAGCTTGGCGCGGCGGCAGATTTTGTTGTGATTGATACGCCGGGCACCGATTCTTATTTGAGCCGGCTTGCGCATAGTTATGCTGACACCCTGATTACGCCGATGAATGACAGTTTTATTGATCTGGATTTGCTGGCGGATATTGATATGCGACGTCATGAAGTCATGGGGCCCTCCATCTATACCTTGATGGTTCAGGAACAAAAGGCGGCTCGTAAAGCGCGGGATGGCGGTGATATCGACTGGATTGTCATGCGGAACCGCCTGACGCACCTGAATGCGACCAACAAGAAAACGATCGGGGATTTGCTTGAAGAAGTCTCCGGGCTTTATGGTTTTCGGACGGCGCCGGGATTTGGTGAACGGGTGGTGTTTAAGGAATTGTTTTTGAAGGGACTGACGTTGCTGGATCTGAAGGAAGATCAGGCGGGCGGTTTGTCCCTGTCACAGATCTCGGCGCGGCAGGAGGTTCGTAACCTTATTATGGCGATTGCTCCTGCAAAGCTTAAAGGATACGCGCAACATGTTAAAACAGCTAAGAAAAGAGCTTAATATAAATGCCTTATCTTGTCTTGATTGCAGGAATACTTGCCGGTATTTATGCCCTGTACAAGTTTTTTACGACGGCAGGTATACCGCAAATCAGAAAACTGATCTATGTTGCTGCCAGCGCCGGTCTTTCCCTTGTTTTGCTATATTTTGCTGTGACAGGTCGGATTTTAATTTCTCTGGCATTACTGGTTGTCCTGTTTACGTTTTTTCTTCCTTATTTTCGAAAAAATAAAGACCGCCTTGATGATGAAAGTGATATTATTGACGTTACACCTGTTTCATCAGACGTTGAAAATGATGAGGATTAGGCTACGGGATAAAGAATTATGCGCAAGATAGCTTTGTCTCAAATTATTGTTTTCAGTGTTTTTTATATCACTGCTATTTCTGCTGCCGTTTTTAGTACATGGCTTACCTTCGGCGCCCTTCCTATGGGGGATTTTCGCGGTATTGTTCTGTTTCTGGGCGGGATTGTGTTCTTCTTTGTTTATTTAATCCTTATTTACAGGATATTTATGGTCTTCTTTCCGCTTGAAGCTGGAAATGTACCGCCTGGATCAAAACAGGAATTCATTTATCATGTCTATGTTCTTTTTTTTCTTCTGGGCTTTTACTCAGTTTTAAAAAGCGGATTTATACCGATTCCTTTATTAAGGGCTTTTTATATGGCTCTTGGCGCTAAATTAGGAAAAAACACCTACTCGGCGGGGATGATATATGATCCTTTGTTTATTAAAATAGGGCACGACTGCCTTCTGGGGCATGGCTCAGTGCTTACTCCTCATGCCATAGAAAATGAAAGGCTCTCTCATTTTCCTATTGAAATAGGGGACCATGTTACATTGGGCGTTGGGTCTATTGTTTTGCAGGGCGTTAAAATCAGAAATAATGCAATCGTTTCAGCAGGCGCTGTTGTTTTAAAAAACACTGTTATCGGGGAAAATGAGATATGGGGTGGTATACCGGCCCGATTGATCAAGAAAAACGATCCCATGTAGATCATCCTGTGTATTTTAAAATCTATCAAAGCGGTCTATGGATGATGCGACACCTCTGTTCTTGCATCGCAGCATGAAAAATGGCATTCATGGTTTATCCCGGATGAACGAAAGAGAGTGTGCCATGACGACTTCTTCTATAAAACCTGTCAAGAAAGCGGTGTTTCCCGTTGCCGGTCTTGGGACGCGGTTTTTGCCTGCGACCAAGGTTATGCCTAAGGAAATGTTGCCGATTAATGACCGGCCTTTGATCCAGCATGTTTTTGAAGAAGCTCGTGAGGCCGGCATTGAAGATTTTATCTTTGTGACGGGGCGATACAAGGAGATGCTGGAAGAGCATTTCGATTATCAGCCTGAGCTTGAGCAGACTTTGGAATCGCGCGGCAAGGCGGACATGCTTAAGAAAGTGCGCGATTCGGAAATGCCTGCGGGGCGCTTGTTCCTGACGCGTCAGCCGCGGCCTTTGGGTCTGGGGCATGCGGTGTGGTGCGCGCATAAGCTGGTCGGAGATGAACCGTTTGCGATTTTGCTGCCGGATGTTTTGATGAAAGGGCCGCGGGCCTGCCTGAAGCAGATGGTTGATATTTACAATGAAAAAGGCGGTAATGTTATTGCCGTTGAAGAAGTTCCGGAGGATGAAGCTCATAAATACGGGATTATCGATACTGCGGATGACACGCAAAAGATTATGCCAGTCCGCGGGCTTGTCGAGAAGCCGAAGCCGGGAACGCAGCCTTCTAATTTGTCTGTGGTCGGACGCTATATTCTGCAGCCTGAGATTTTTAATCACTTGAGTGTTTTTGAGACGGGTGCAGGCGGGGAAATCCAGCTTACGGATGCGATGATCAAGTTGATCGGAAACCAGCCGTTCCATGCGGCGCGATTTGATGGCAAATCATATGATTGCGGAAGCCGTGTTGGTTTTATCGAAGCTAATATTGTTTTTGGTCTGGCGGATAAAGAAATTGGCCCGGGTGTTAAAGCTCTTCTGGAGACCTTTAAGTAAGGGGACTGCTTATTGATGACGTATGCTGGACAAGTGACTTCTTCTTTGCCCGGAAAGCCCTATCATTTCGATCCTGCGATTTTACGGGAATATGATATTCGCGGTGAGGTTGGGAAGAATCTGGGCCCGGCAGATGCTTTGGCTCTTGGGCGAGCGTTCGGGACGTACGTTATTCGAGAAGCTGCCGGGAAAGAGCATTGCACGATTTGCACCGGATATGACGGACGGGATAGTTCGCCAGAACTTGTTGAGGCTCTGATTGCAGGCTTGATCTCTACGGGAGCGCATGTTGTGAATGTGGGGCGGGGCCCCTCCCCTATGCTGTATTTTGCGGTTCAGCATCTTCAGGCCGATGCAGGGATTATGGTGACCGGCTCTCATAATCCGCCGGAGTATAACGGGTTCAAGATGACCATGCTTTCGCGCGGGGTGTTTGGTCCGGCGGTTCAGGAAATCGGGCAGATTGCAGAAACCGGCTCTTACGTTTACGGCGAAGGGAAAGAAATAACGACTGATTTGCGCGCGGCTTATACGGATCGTTTACTGCAGGATGCAGAGATCGCAAGACCTCTAAAAGTAGTCTGGGATGCCGGAAATGGGGCAGCCGGCGAGATTATGGCCCGGCTCGCGCACTCCTTACCGGGAGAACATATTCTTCTTTATGGTGAGATTGACGGGGCCTTCCCTCACCATCACCCGGACCCGACGGTCGATGAAAATCTTGCCGATCTCAGGCATGCGGTTTTGGAGAACGGGTGTGACCTCGGGGTTGCTTTTGACGGGGATGGCGACCGGATTGGCGCCGTGGATGAAAATGGCAATGTGGTTCGCTGCGATACACTTCTGGAGATTTATGCGCGTGAGGTTCTTGCGATGTTTCCCGGTGCGCCGGTTATTGGCGATGTGAAGTGTTCGCAGGTTCTTTATGACGAAATTTCCCGGCTCGGTGGAACGCCGGTGATGTGGAAAACGGGGCACTCTCTGGTCAAAGACAAGATGCGGGAGTTGACGGCGCCGCTTGCCGGAGAGCTCAGCGGGCATATTTTCTTTGCAGATCGCTATTACGGGTATGACGATGCGCTTTATGCGGCTTTGCGGCTATTGAATGCGGTTTCGCGGGTCGCAACCGGCGGGCTTTCTGTCCTGACACGGGATTTGCCGGTTCTTTATAACACGCCTGAGATTCGCATTCCTGTGAAAGAGGACGATAAATTTGCACTTGTAGCGCAGGTACAGGATAGTCTGGGGAACCGTAGTGACGTTGATATTGTTACGATTGACGGTTTGCGCGTGAAGACGCCAGATGGCTGGTGGTTGCTCCGGGCTTCCAATACGCAAGGGGTTTTGACTTTGCGCGCAGAAAGCACCAGCGAAGATGGGCTTACGCGGCTCACGTCGATGATGTGCGAAGAGGTGGAAAAACTGGGGTATGTGTGTAAACTTTAGGACAACGAATCAACCCCTTATCAGCACAGAGAAAATGTCCCAGCAAAAAGTCGACTTTAAAATCCTTGAATTGATGGCCTCCAAGATTTGTCATGACCTGATCAGCCCGGTGGGCGCGGTTGCGAACGGCGTTGAGTTTCTTGAGGAAATGGGGCCAGATGCCGGGGAAGAGGTTACGGGCCTGATCTCTTATAGCGCCGGGCAAGCGTCGGCTAAGTTGCAGGCGATGCGCATGGCTTATGGGGCGGGCGGCGCGGACAGCAGTATCAAGCTTGAAACCGTTCATGAAATTTTTGGTGATTTTATCGGAGGCGATAAAAAAATTTCTCAGGAATGGGACCCTTACGCTCCCCTTGGTCCCGAAGAGCGTCCAACTGGTTTTTCCAAGATTTTGATGAATGTCCTTTTGCTGGCTTGCGAGGGACTACCTAAAGGTGGATTGATCCGCGTTCAAAATGGTGATAACGGGGAGGTTCTTGTAATCGCTACAGGTGAGAATGCCGGGTTGCGCGATGGTGTTTCCGATGCGCTCGCCGGTGATACGCGGATAGAGGATATGGAACCGCGCCTTGTTCATGCCTGGCTTACGGGTAATGTTTCTCGTGAATACAGGATGGATGTTACAGCCGGTCGTATGCAGGAGAATTCAGTTCTTTTGCGGATAAGCCCTGTGATGTAATCTACCTGTTATGGGGATGTTGTCATTTTCTATCTTTTCTCATTTCCTGTATATGCTTTTTCAGGTTATACTTCCTCCACAACTTCTGCGTATTCCCTTTTCTTTCTGCGTAAAAATAAAAAAAACGGCATTTCGTAACTTCGTTTTAAGACTCCTTGGTGCATCTTATTAAGACAGGGTGCGGGTGCGTGTTTTTCCGATTGGAACCGGCTGGTGGGCGGCCAGTTAACTATTGTAACCGGGACGTAGGGAATGGACGACCTTATTATTGAATTTCTGACCGAAACGAATGAAAGCCTTGATGAGCTTGATGTTGACCTTGTAAATCTTGAGCAGAATCCGAACGACAAAGACCTGCTTGGCAAAATTTTTCGATTGATGCATACGATTAAAGGGACTTGCGGGTTTCTGAGTCTGCCGCGCCTTGAAAAGGTTGCGCACCATGCCGAGAATGTTCTCGGGCGTTTTCGTGACGGCGACCTTGAAGTTACCCCGGACTATGTAACCCTTATTCTGGAGTCGATTGACCGCATTAAATATATTATTGGTGAGCTCGAGGCAAACGGTGCCGAGCCTGATGGCAGCGATGCGGATTTGATTGCCAAACTGGACGCTGTTTATGAAGGGAAGACTGCGGAAGCGCCGAAGCCTGCTGCGCAGCCTGAGCGTGAACTTGTTCCGGGTGAAGTTTCTCTTGAGGAGCTTGAAGCAGCGTTTGCGGCGGCACCCGGGCCCGGTGACATGGCTCCGCCCCCTGCCCCGGCTCCCAAGAAGCCGGAGCTGGCGAAAGCATCCGGGAACGATGAGGGTTCTGAAGGTCAGAAAGAGTCTTCTGTCAGTGCACAGACATTGCGCGTGAATGTTGATGTTCTCGAAAATCTGATGACGATGGTGAGCGAGCTTGTTTTGACACGAAACCAGTTGCTCCAGATTTTGCGTTCCAATGCCGAAAGCGAATTTTCTGCACCGTTGCAGCGCCTGAACCATGTTGTTTCCGAGTTGCAAGAAGGCGTAATGAAGACCCGCATGCAACCCATTGGCAATGCCTGGTCCAAGCTCCCCCGGATTATTCGCGATTTGAGCATGGAGCTTGGCAAGAAAATTAATCTTGAAATGCGCGGTCAGGAAACAGAACTTGATCGTCAGGTTCTTGAGATGATTAAAGATCCCCTCACGCATATGGTTCGCAACTCAGGGGATCATGGTATCGAGCCGCCTGCGGAGCGTGTTGCTGTCGGCAAACCTGAGATGGGGCGCATTTTGCTGAACGCCTACCATGAAGGTGGGCATATTATTATTCAGATTTCAGATGATGGTAAGGGCTTGTCCCTTGGGAAAATCAAGAAGAAGGTCCTTGAAAACGGCCTTGCGACATCGGAAGAGCTTGATGCGATGACTCCACAGCAAATCCAGCAATTTATTTTCAAGGCGGGTTTTTCGACTGCGGAGAAAGTTACGTCCGTTTCGGGGCGCGGTGTTGGCATGGATGTTGTGCGGACCAATATCGAAAAAATTGGTGGTTCCATTGAACTCAGCTCAACGGAAGGCAAAGGATCCACCTTTACGATTAAAATTCCGCTGACGCTTGCGATTGTTTCAGCGCTTATTGTTGAGGCCGGTGCTGAACGTTTTGCTATTCCCCAGCTTTCGGTTCGTGAACTGGTGATGATTTCCGAACATGGAGACAACCGGATCGAGCATATTAAAGGCGCGCCGGTGTTCCGTCTTCGGGATCGCCTGCTCCCTCTGGTTTCGCTCAATAACATTTTGAAGCTTGAGCCTGTCGAGGCCCCTCCTCCGGAGGATGGTGCCGAGGCGGAACTTACGAGGCGCGACAATAACCGTTATATTGTTGTGACGCAGGTTGGAGCGTATGAGTTCGGTATTATTGTTGACCGTGTGTTTGATACGGAAGAAATCGTGGTGAAACCGGTTGCAACGATTCTTAAAAACATGCCGCTCTTCTCCGGGAATACTATTCTTGGCGACGGCAGCGTTATCATGATCCTTGATCCTAACGGTATTGCCAATACAACTGGCGGAATTGAGGCGACGGATGTTCAGGATGAGAATGAAGGCAAGGAGACACGTCTGGCGACATCCGAGCGTAAGACCTCCCTGCTCCTTTTCTCGGTTGGGGACAGGGCTCCGAAAGCAGTGCCGTTGTCTCTGGTTTCCCGTCTTGAGAATGTCAAGATTGGCGATGTTGAATATTCGAGCGGGCAGATGATGGTTCAGTATCGTGGAACACTTATGCCGCTTGTACCGTTTAATCCTTCTGTCTCTTTTGACGGGCAGGATGATATGCCGGTTTTGGTGTTCTCTGACAAAATTCATTCTATGGGTCTTATTGTCAGTGAAATTATCGACATTATTGAAGAGCATATTGATGTCAAACTTGGTGGTAATCAACCGGGTCTTTTGGGGAGTGCGATCATCAACGGCAAGGCTACCGATGTTGTCGATGTGGCGTACTTCCTGAACAATATTAACGAAAACTGGTTTAAGGACCATGGTGATCAGCCTTACGGCGAGGAAGATGCTCAGGGAAAACAGCGCGTGTTGCTTGTCGATGACAGTGCGTTCTTCCGGAACATGCTGACCCCCCTGCTCAGTGTTGCAGGATATGAAGTCACTACGCTTGAAAGCCCCTTTGAAGCGCTTAAGCTTTGCGAGGACGGCGAGACATTTGATGTGATTATCAGCGACATTGAAATGCCTGACATGGATGGCTTTGAGTTTGCCGAGCGCGTTAAAGCTGACAGCAACTGGCAAGATATTCCGATGCTGGCTCTCTCTTCTCATGCGACGCCACAGGATGTTGATCGTGGCTTGCAGGTCGGATTTAAGAATTATGTTGCGAAATTTGATCGCCAGACTCTTCTGGCAGCGATTTCACGCACGATTTCAGAATCTCAAGACAACCAGCGACAAGAGAAAGCAGCAGGATGAAACAGCAGCAACTCGATATCTCTTACCGTTCAAAAGATTACCTGACCGTTATGATTGCCGGGCAGCGTTTTGGTGTCCCTGTTTTGCAGGTGCAGGACGTTTTGCGGGATCAGCGTGTTACCAAGATTCCACTCGCCCCGCCAGAAGTCGCAGGTTCCTTGAATTTGCGGGGACGTATTGTCACGGCGATCGATGTCCGGCGCAAGCTTGGTGTAGAAGAGCGAAAACAGGATGCTGAACGCGATAATATGAGCGTTGTTGTTGAATATAATCATGAACTCTACAGCCTTATTATCGATAAGGTTGGTGACGTGTTGAGCCTTGATGATTCTTCATTCGAGAAAAACCCAGGAACGCTTGATCCTGTGTGGAAAGATATATCTCTTGGTATTTATCAGCTTGACGGTGAGCTTATGGTCGTTATGGATGTTCCTAAACTTTTGAACTCCGTACATGCATAAATTAGAAAAAGCTTTATTTTTTCTTCACTAGTCTGTGATACTTTTCCACGATGTGAACAGAACATGAGGGTGTCATGAAATCTTGCCTTATCGTCGATGATAGCCGCGTTGTCCGCAAAGTAGCCGGGCGAATCGTGCATGATCTCGGATTTGAATGCCGAGAGGCTGAAGACGGCCAAAAAGCTTATGAAGCCTGTCAGGAAGCTATGCCTGATGCGATTATTCTCGACTGGAACATGCCTGTGATGAGCGGGATCGAGTTTCTTGAAAAACTTCGCCAGATGCCAGGCGGCGGGGTGCCAAAGGTTGTATTTTGTACAACTGAGAATGATATGGCCCATATCCAGCGTGCGATGCAGGCCGGAGCTAATGAATATATCATGAAACCCTTTGACAGCGAGATTATAGAGGCTAAATTTACGCAAATCGGCCTGATTGCAGCTGAATAGTATAAACACTTAACGCCGGTGCGTAAAAACTCTATGGATACAGTTTTCAGAGCAGGAACATCAGACCAGAAGAAAATCAATATTGTCCTTGTTGATGATTCTGCCGTCATTCGCGGCGCCTTAGGTCGCATTTTAAAAACTGACCCTAATGTAGAGATTGTCGGCTCGGTTGCAAACGGTCAGGATGGAGTCACCAAGGCACGTTTGGTCCAACCGGATATTCTTATTCTGGATGTTGAAATGCCTGTTATGGACGGAATTACCGCCCTTCCCCGCATTCTGGAAGCCTCCCCAAAGACAAAGGTTATTATGTGCTCCACCCTTACGGCGAAGGGTGCCGACATTACGATGAAGGCCTTGTCACTTGGCGCTGTTGATTCGATTGTTAAACCCAGTAGCTCTATCGAGACCGGCCCGGGTTCGCCTTTCCAGCGTGATTTGATGGCTCTTATTAGAAACCTTGCACCACGAAGCAAGATGTTCCAGTCTCCTGCGCCTTCTGTTTCCTCCCCTAACTACCATAGCACTCCTGCCACTATGCCTTCTTCTGCCCAAGCACCGCGCCAGTCGACTGTGGCGGCACCTCCTTCGCGACCAATTTTTAAAAGTGAAGTGACGATAAGAAATGACCCTCGCGCCTATAAAGGGAGACCATCAATCGTTGCGATCGGAAGCTCTACCGGCGGGCCGCAGGCTCTTTTTAAAGTATTAAAACATTGCTCTGGCTTCAATGTTCCGATTGTCATTACGCAGCACATGCCTGCTACCTTTACCAAAATTTTGGCTGAGCACATCAAAATGCAGACCGGGATTACAAGCTTTGAGGGCGAGCATGGTATGCCTGTGCAAAATGGGTGTGTTTACGTTGCGCCCGGCGGCAAACATATGTTATTTGAGCGTATCGGGGGTGCACTTAAAATCCGTCTGGATGATGGCCCTCAGGAGAATTTCTGCAAGCCTGCTGTTGATCCTATGATTCGATCTCTCGTTGATATTTACGGTGATCATGTTTTAGGTGTAATTTTAACGGGCATGGGTCACGATGGCTTGCAGGGTATGAAGATACTGGTTGAAAAAGGCGGACGTCTTGTGGCTCAGGATGAGGCGACAAGTGTGGTCTGGGGGATGCCGGGCGCTGTGGCAACGAATGGTTTGTGCAGCGCGGTTTTGCCCCTTGATGATATCGGCCCCTGGATTAAGAAAGCGGTCCTCTAGAAGACTGGATTTGTGAAAGAGAAGCAAGAATGCATATAACGGATTTTGATATCTACAAAGATTTGCTGAAGCAGCGTTCAGGGCTTGTCTTGACACAGGACAAGTCGTACCTGCTGGATTCGCGTTTGGGGCCGGTGGCTAAAAAATGGGGCTACGGCAATATTGATGCCCTTACAGGTGCGTTGCGCGGCGTTCCTCCAAAAGATCTGATTAATGATATTGTGGAGGCAATGACCACAAACGAGACTTCGTTTTTCCGTGACATTCGTCCATTCGATACGTTTAAAGAACATGTCCTTCCCTATTTCATGAAAAATCCCGGCATGCGCGGGAAACGCCTTAAAATCTGGTGCGCGGCCTCCTCCAGCGGGCAGGAGCCCTACTCGCTGGCGATGCTTCTCAATGAAGAAAAAGCGAAAATGCCGGGGTGGAGCTTCGAGATTACAGCGACGGATATTTCCCACGAGATTCTTGGGCTGGCCCGTGAAGGGCTTTATTCTCAGTTTGAAGTGCAGCGCGGGTTGCCTATTCAGTATTTGATGAAATACTTCACCCAAAAAGGTGATAAGTGGCAAATGAATAATGACATCCGCGGTATGATTAATTTCAAGTATTTCAATCTCCTTGAGAGTATGAGCATGCTTGGGTCGTTTGATGTTGTCTTCTGCCGAAATGTTCTGATTTACTTCGATCAGCCGACCAAGAAAGATGTTCTTGAGCGTATGTCACGTCAGATGGTGCAGGATTCATTCCTGTTTCTCGGCGGCGCTGAAACGGTCCTCGGGATTACAGATGCTTTTAAGGCTGTGCCGAATACCAGGGGACTTTACGGCTTGCCGACCGGGCTACATATGACGGCAACGGGCGGCAGTGCGCATGCCCTTGCATAACGGGTTATTTCCTCTTATAGTCCGCTCGCATTTTACACTATTTATGAAAGAAAGCTGCAACCGCGATGGAAACGGAACAACTTGCTATGGACGATAAAAACGTATCTCAAGAGGCTGGCGTTGTGAAAATCAGGCGTGCCTTGATTTCGGTCTCGGACAAGGAAGGTATTATCGCGTTTGCTCAGAAGCTTTCAGAGCGCGGCGTTGAAATTCTCTCGACCGGTGGGACGGCCAAGGCCCTTGAAGATGCCGGCGTTGCCGTCAAAAGCGTTTCCGATCACACGGGCTTTCCCGAGATCATGGAAGGACGGGTAAAAACGCTGCACCCTAAAATCCATGGCGGGATTTTGGCCAAGCGCGATCAGGAAGACCATTTGCAGGCGATGCAGGATAACGAGATCGAGCCGATTGATATGCTGGTTATTAATCTCTATCCGTTTGTGCAAACCGTACAGGATGGTGCGGGCTTTGCGACCTGTATCGAGAATATTGATATTGGCGGTCCGGCGATGATCCGGGCTGCGGCGAAAAATCACAAACATGTAGCGATTGTAACCGACCCTCAGGATTATGCGCGGGTTCTGGAAGATCTTGATACTTATGAGGGCGGCGTATCAGACGGTTTGCGCCTTCAGCTTGCCTTCACGGCATTTTCGTTGACGGCGACCTATGATTCCTCGATTTCGAGCTGGCTGGCGACCCATAGAAAAGAGACAACCCCTCGCCGCATTAGCTTCTCCGGCACTTTGAAGCAACCGCTTCGTTACGGGGAGAACCCACACCAGAACGCAGCGCTTTATCTTGTGGATGGCAGCTTGCGTCCGGGGGCTGCGCGTGCGTCTCAGGTGCAAGGGAAAGAGCTTTCCTATAACAACCTCAACGATACGAACGCGGCATTTGAGCTGGTCGCCGAGTTTGACGATCCGGCTGTGGCGATTATCAAGCATGCCAATCCTTGCGGGGTTGCTGTCGGGGCGGATGTGCTGGGTGCCTATAACAAGGCCCTGCTCTGCGACCAGACCAGCGCTTTTGGCGGTATTATCGCCTTGAACAGGACGTTGAGCGCCGCGTTGGCCGAGACGATTACCCAGCGGTTTGTCGAGGTTATTATTGCGCCGTCGATTGAGGGCGATGCGATTGAAGTTTTAAAGAAAAAGCCGAATATTCGCGTTCTGACGACCGGTTCTATGCCTGCGCGGGATGAAAAGCGCCGGATGGTGACCTGTATTGCCGGGGGGCTTTTGGTTCAGGATATGGACGCCGCGGTGATTGACCGCGAGACGATGAAGGTTGTTTCCGATCGTGAGCCGACCCAAAAAGAGCGGGATGACCTGCTGTTTGCCTTTACAGTGGCCAAGCATGTGAAATCCAATGCAATTGTTTATGCCAAGGACCGCGCGACGGTCGGGATTGGCGCCGGGCAGATGAGCCGAATCGATTCGTCTCGTATTGCGGCGTGGAAGGCTCAGGAAGCAGCGAAGGAAGCCGGGTTTGACGACTCCCTCGCTCGCGGCGCTGTGGTGGCTTCCGATGCGTTCTTCCCGTTTGCGGATGGCTTGATTGCTGCGGCGGAGGCCGGAGTTACGGCTGTGATCCAGCCCGGCGGCTCTATCCGTGATGAAGAGGTCATTGAAGCGGCCAATGAGCGCGGCTTGGCGATGATCTTTACCGGGATGCGGCATTTTAGACATTAGTCTGCCGCCCCTCCTCCCGGGCACGCTTTCCTATAACCATAAAATATTTGCTTTTTCTGCACTTTATCCGTTAGAATGCAGGTAAGCATATAAAAATAAGCGGCATATTAAAATAAGTGCCGATGCGGTGATAAAGGATAGCGATGACGAATAACCTTTTTATTTCAGGGATATGTTGCATTTACGACGCATCCTTTGCGCATGACTTGCGGGGGGGTGTGTAATGTTGGGATGGGCGTTAGGCGCGGCGTTTACTGCAGCCACAGCGTGGTTCTTCCAGGAAGAACTTGGAGAGGCTATTGATGACAAAGTGGAAGAAGTTAAGCAAAAGGGTGTAAGGCAGACTATTTCTGATGCGGGTGATAGCCTTGCTGAAACCTATCATAATGCGGACCAGCTTCGTCTTGATACTAAAAGGGCTGCAGGTGAAGCTGTTGAGGGTGCCAAAACCGCAGTAGATCTGGCTAGAAACCCTGAACAGGCTGTGGCAAAGCTCTTTGGAGCAAAGGCTGGGACTGATGCTGATGGTAAGCCAGAAGCTGAAGAAGGCGGCTTTAACATCTGGAAACTCCTCGGAGGTGCCGGTGTTAGTGGTGCAGGCTTGTGGGCTCTCAAGAAATTATGGGACGCCTTCACGCCAAGTGGCGGCAAAGATAATGATAGTGGTACGAGCTATGCAGGTTTGCTTATGGCTGGTGTTGCTATTACTGCCGTTGTCATGAATTTTGATACAATTAAAAAATATTGGAATGAATATACAGGAGATACTCCTCAGGTCGCAGAAACAAGAACAGGTTCCGATCGTGCTTTGCAGCAAGTTGCAGATGCAAAGAGTACAGGATATGTGTCCCTTCCGCCTGCAAGCGCGCCGGAATTGGATATAGGGTAACTGAACCATCTGTAATGATGGAATAAATTTGCATTTTAACCTTCAACTCAGGTAGAATGCAGGTAAGAAATAAGAATAAGTCGGCTCAATATATAAAAATGACATGAGCCAGGTGATATAAAAGGGTGTAATGAATGGTTGATACGCCAACAAGAGAAGCGACAGAGCAGAAGATCACCGTCGATCCAGATGGTGACAATGGCAAGGCCTTATTCTGGAAAAATAATGGTCGCTTTGATTACACTATTTTCAACAAAGAACTCACAGAAGATGAACTCGTAAAGAATGCAGGCTGGCTTGCCGCTTGTAAAAAGCTTTACGATCTCGATAATGGCGCTGGTGCATGGGATAGACATGCTGCCGGGATGGGCACCAAAGAAGCACAAGAAGAGCTTGGTGGCTGGGGCCTCTGGAAGATCAGTAAGTTTGATAATAACTCGGTTTCTACAGGTACGCGTCTGTATGGCATCATGCATACTGATGATGTTGAGGCCAAGCTTGCTTTTTCTTACATGCTTGATGCGTACTCACACAAGAGCATGTCGTGGAGCGGCTTTGGTCGCGGCTTGGGGATGACAATTGTCGACCCTCTGAATTTGGCTGGTGTGGGTCTTGTTGCCCGTGGCGCAAAGCTCATGGGGCTTGGGGCCAAGGCAGTTGGTGCAGAAGGTGCGCTTGAGCTTACTTCTGAACTTCTCAAGAAAGAGATTGCCAAGGAAGTAACCAAGCAAACGGCAAATTCCGTTCGTAACGGAGCTAGTCAAGAAGCTATTCAAAAAACAGTCGAAGAGGCCGCAAAGAAGACCCTTGCAAACGCAGGTCGTCTGGAAATCAAAGCCCTCGGAAAGCAAGGCGCTGTTGAAGCGGCGGAAACTGCTGCGAAGCGCGTTCTAAATGCAGCGGTGAACTCAAATGGCGTCCGCTCTGCTGCCATCGATAAAGTTGCGGTTCAGGCTGTTTTGGATAAGGGGCTGAGTGCTTCTTTACGTGAAATTGAGAAGGCGGCCATTCTTCGTACATCCAGCTTGCAAGCGCGGGCGGCCCTTCCTTGGGCGGCGGCGACTGGTGGGGCGTTTGGCTTAAAGTATAACCTGCAGACTCAGGCTGCCCATGTTGAGAGCGGTCGTCAAGAAGACTATAATTTTATGTCTGCTGCTGGAGCAACAGCTATGGGTGTTGGTGGCGGGATGCTATTCAGTACTGCTGGGGCGTATGCTGCGCCATGGATTGGTAAGGGCTTCCAGCGAGTCTTTAAGATGAACCCGTCAGGATCGTCTACGGTTACCAAGAACGCTCATCCGGTCAACGAAGAAGGTTTGCCACTTTTTGCTCCAAAGATTGATCGCATTAAGCTTGCCGCGCATACGCGCCCGGAATTTCCATTCATTCGTCTCTTCCCTGTTGCGGCCATGCGCGCACGGTCTTTTGGCAATACACGTCCTGTTATTGAGTATCTGGACAAGCAATTTGCTGATACAGGTGTTGCTGACGCTGTTGTTTCCATGAACAAAAAGGTTTTGGACGCCGTTGAATCCGGAGCAAGCATCGATATCCGCAAAACTCTTGATACGTTTGCGAAAGATAATCAAGATAAGCTTAAAGTGCTGAAAGAGCAGGCTGAGAAATTACGTAAGCATGTCGAAGACACCTATGTTACCAATGCTGAAAGAACGAAAAATCTGAAAAAAAATCCGACAACTGGCAAGATGGAGCCAGGGAAAGATGTAACTGGCTGGGTATACGACCTGACAACAGTGCAGAAGCGGGATTTGGTTGCATATCTTTGGCATATAGAGAAGATGGCAAATGATCTTGCCCTTGGCCAGCGTGGACAGAATGCGAAAGAAATTCTTGCAAATGTAAAACTTTTGCAAGATGGAAAATTGAATATAAATGAAGTCCGGGAAAGCGTTACTGGTTTGTCCAGCGCCTATAATCTTGCTGTTGATTCACAAATACGGTTGACGGGAAAATGGCCGAACGGGAAGAAAGCTGTTGCGCAATATATTGAAGCTCTGGAGCGTAAAATTGATGTCGGCGCATACGATGGCGTCAATATGGAAAAATACCTCAATTCTGGGCGATATGAAAACCTTGGCTATAAAGGAAAACCCCTGACTTTTTCTGGTCTTTCTGACGACAATCTGGAAAGAACTTGGCAAAATCACTTTCTTGACAAGTATTTGGAACGAGATGAAAAGGGACGTTTTAAATTCAACTTTAATACAGATCTTCAAGTTCAGGAGTTTGTTAATACTTTTGCTTCCTTTATAGAAGAAGGATACGGTCATGAGGTAGTTTTTGCGATTAAGCAAATGGCCCGCGTAGCCCACATAAAAGGAAAAGTTGATGAGTTTCCTTTTCCCACGGCAAAGGCTTTTAAAAAGGCTGTGGATTCTTTGAAGGTAACGAATCCCGAATACGCAAATAACCCTAAATTTGATGTTGCTTTCAAGGCGGCTCAGGAAGAAATCGCGAAAGAATATGCCCGTGGCCCCGGTGCTGCCAGTGAAACATACCTTGGACTTGCTGAAAGATATTGGCGTGACAACAGGTTCACACGTTTTATTGCAGAGCAGTCAACCTATTTCTGGGATTACTCCGCACGCTGGCGCGGCACGAACCCTATAGCCCTACCGGGTGATAATACGCTTAAATACTGGCAGAAATACCAAATTCGTCGTGTTGCAAATTACTTTAGGGGTGCTGAAAGTACAAAACCCGGTGAGAGTAATCGTTGGGGGCATACCGTTCCAGACTATAAGAACTCTGTTACAACCAGAGGGACTTTTGTTGGTGCGACAACAAGAGCTGTCGTGCGTGGGGCAAGTATGGGGCTTGTCAATGGCCTTACGCTCAAGTTCTGGAAAATTCCTTCGCCGTACCTTGGTTACCCTGCGTTGGCTGGCTTTGGCATTTATGAATTGGGGAAAGAAAAAGATTCACCTGCAACTGAATTTGTTGGAAGAAATCTGTTTAATGCCGCGACGTACCCTGCTCGTGCTGTTTGGGGCATAAATGGTGTTGAAGCTGCTGAGCCAGCCAAACCGCCGCCACCTGTGCCAACTGGACAACCTGCTCCACAGCCGGCTGTGACCCTTGCTGATGTTAAAAATCAAGCTGCTAAGAACATGACTGAGGCTGAGAAGCTTAAGAGTGATGCGGCGGCGGATATTGTTGCGATTGCGGCTTTGCAAGAGACGCTTCGTCAATCGATTGCAGCTGAAACCCAAGCGGGGCGTGCTGTTGAGGCTAAGAAGCTTCAAGACCTTCTGGATAGTTCTGTTCAGCTTAGTGCGGATATGGATAAGCTAAATGCTGCTGTTGGTACATCCTATAATGATGTGAAGCATTATGATGACCTTGTTAAGGGTGTTACGAATGACGCTCAGCTTCCCATGGCACAGCGTTACCTTAATCAACAGGCTGACGCTTTGAGGCTAGCGCAAACGAATAAGCTGGCGCTGGATAAAGGGTTTAACGACCTTAAAGTTGCTATTGCTTCCCAGCAGACCGCTTTGCCTGGCGTTTCGGCGCCTGTGGTTGCACCGACGGCGAGCCCCTCCCCTGCCCCTGCAGGGACCGGTGCTCCGGCTGGAACGGGTGCTCCTGCTGGCTCTGGTGGCGGTGCGCCGGCTGGGACGCCGACAACACCTCCGGTCAATAAAGATCTGGAGCAAGAAAAACAGAAGGCTTATGTCTTTGTTGTTAATCAACAAAAGCAGATGCATGATACAGAACAATTTATGAAGGAGATCGATCAGGCGATTGATCAGGTAACCAAGCTACGCCTGCGGTTGCCGGCTGGGGATGTTCATCGGTATGACCATGATCTTTCCGAGCTTGAAGAGCAAAAGAGACTTACAAGTCAAGCCTATGAAGCTTTGAAAGCCGATAAGGTTGAGATTGACCGTCAGTATGAGGCTATTGTCCAAGCCACCGACGTGGCTGCGGCGCGGTCCGGGCGTGAGGCGCTTGAGAATCATGTCAATCAAGGTGGGCGTAGTAATGCGGCGTACGCTCAGGCTACAAAGGCTCATAAGAAGGCGATTAATAAAGTTACGACCGGGACCCTTGGGCAGGAAATTGATAATAATATCAAGGAGGGTTATCTGGATCCTGCCCGGAATATGTGGCGCGGTAAGAACGGTGGCACGAACTTAATCGGGGATTTGATCGGCGAACGTGACGGCACACCTGGTAAATTAGGTGAGATGTGGGATTCTGTTGCCGGGACTTGGGGCGGCGTAACACACTGGGCGAAGAACGATTTGTTCTGGGCGTCGAAGAATGCCGGTAAAGACGGCGAAGTGATGTACAAGGCCGGTTATGTCAGCATGTGGTTCCTTGCCGGTCTTATCGGGACGGATATCGCCGGGAATATTCCGGGCTTGAGCTTCCTGAACAATTCTACGGTGCGCTGGGGGATCGTTCTGGGTCTGACGGCTTGGGCCTTGAGCAATACCGGGGACATTCAGGATAAATTTGATGCTGTGTCTAATCGGACCAGCCGCTGGGACTCTCAGCTTGGTTCGGCAAATCATGCACCGCGGACGGTTTACAGCGGTTCAAATGGTATGTCTAGCGGGACGACATATGCCTACACGGCAACTGACGGATCACGCCGTGAAGGCTCCCTGGCCGGCGGTCAGGTCAGAGCGCATGGTCATGATGGAGGTTTGCCTCAGAATGTTGTTTCGGCAGAAGATTTTGAGCGCCGCCGCGCTGAAAGAGATGCGGCACGCCGTGGCAATGTATCGGCTGATCAGGATCCACGTGTTGCGATTGTTCAGAGCGAAGGTCGCAACCTTCCTGGTGGTTTGACCTCCGGTGAGACCTATACAACCTGTCAGCGCGTTTCGAGCGAAGGCAAAGTTGGTAATGTTTATTGCGTCGACTTCCGCCTCGACCAAGATGCGGCGAATAATGATCGTCTGCGGATGATCTCAGGTGCGGATTAAGTGTTGAAATGGTTAAGGCTTTCGGAAAAGCGGTACT
The DNA here is from genome assembly GCA_020445145.1 of Alphaproteobacteria bacterium. Taxonomy (GTDB): domain Bacteria; phylum Pseudomonadota; class Alphaproteobacteria; order Micavibrionales; family Micavibrionaceae; genus JAGRHC01. Next base: position 15,688 of record JAGRHC010000018.1, on the reverse strand, counting down.
AATGTTATGATTTCGTTAAGTGTATCGCCGTATAATGCACGAGAGCAGTACTTAACCCCTCCCTTTCCGGCTTTTTTCATGATGAGCGAAGAAGATACTGAGGATAAAAAAGAATTAAAGACGAGTATGGGCAAGGACTGGGGGAGCTCCCTCAAGACCGAGCTTAAGCCCCTGTTCGCCAGTCCTTCGGATTTTGATATCTTCTGTGATCGGGAGATTGGGCAGGTTTATATTTTTCATGGGCCTGAGTTGAACTGTACGATTGATTACATGGAATACAACCCGGAGACCCAGCGTGTTACGATTTATGCAACCGACGGGCAAAAGCTGGATCTGGGGGCGCGCATTCAGTGGCTGGTGAGGCCCTATTTTGCGAAGGCGCAAGATATTATGATTATTCGCACCAAGGATGGTGAAACGATTGATGGCGTTGAAGTTCCAATGATTATCAAGGGGCAGGAAAAGCCAAAAACTTTGCACTAAAAGGCAAAAAAAACGGGCTTTTTACCAGAGAGTTGTGTAGAATAATGAAAAGAACAAGATGTAACGGGTATGATAGGGCTGATGACAAAACAAACAGGACAGAGTGAAGACCTGCCTCAAAGAGGCAATCTGACTGATTTTGTCTACGGCGTGGATGAAGATCATAAGCTTATGATTGAAGTGGCGGTGAAAGAAGATGGCAAATGCGCGATCTTTCATAACAAGCCTTTTCGGAATGATCTATCGTGGCTGGAGTTTGATCTGGACACATATGAGCTGGATTTTATTTTGGACAACGGCGAGATACGAAATATCGGGATGCCGCTGACGAAGGCCGTATCCAAGAACATGCAAAATTCTCATCAGGTCCTTATGGTTCTGATGGATGACGAGACAGGCGATGCAAAAGAAGGGCATTATGTCCCACTGATCCTGCATAAAAAATAACAAGATCCGCTGTTAAGGCGGGCGATATAAAATTTTGGTGATAGTTGTAACGGTAAAATGAGGAGTGTAAAATGGCAATAGATTTACCACCGGCAGACCATTCATTAGATATGGGTTCTGCTTTTGTGCGGCAAGTTGATGTATCTGGCCTTCGGCAGAATTTCTACAGAGAGTCTGGTGTTCAGCCTGCTGTTGTTAGTTTTATACATGGACCGAATGGCATTGAGTCCCGTATGGAAGCTCCCTTGAAGTGGGGTGCTGATGCAGATCAGGTTCTGGCATCAGGAAATGTAAGCCCAGAAGGCGCAGAATTTAATTATAGTGGCCCTCAATCGATTATTTAGTGCCCTATCTTTAATTTATAGCACTCCTAATTATTTGAGCAGACGCTTGTGATCCATGCGTCTGCTTTTTACGTTAATGAGGGCCGTTCTGCCCTGATCTTATTTTCTTGATATTTGTTTACTTTGGCGCGGGGATTGTTGGCATACTCTTAAGGGGGATTTTCTGCCCTATTTCTTTTTGCCTTTCGGCATTGGCCTGCATGCGTTTTTGCGCTTCATCGGGATCGCGGTTCAGGATGGTCGCCATTCCCAAGATGAACGTCACGATGACCAACCCAAACCAGAACCAGGGCATTTCGACTTTTCCCGGCATTTTTGATTGTGGCGTTAGATAAGGGCCGCTCGGGCGGCGGGTTTTTACCGGCGGCGGGGCGGCTTTTTGTTCCGCATCCCCCGGTTTAGGATTGTTTTGTGGCTCTTGGTCGTTCATGGGGCGAGTTTAGCATGGTGCAATATCTTTGGCACCAGATTTTGATGGACGATCCCCTTTAAAGTCCTTATCTTCGCAGGCGTTTGAAGGAGATAAATACGGATGACCAAGCCACTTTCGCAGATTCGTAACTTTGCTATTATCGCCCATATTGACCATGGGAAGAGCACGCTGGCCGATCGGTTGATCCAGACCTGCGGCGGCCTTGAAGAGCGCGAGATGCAGCAGCAGGTGCTGGATTCCATGGAGATCGAGCGCGAGCGCGGTATTACGATCAAGGCGCAGACGGTGCGTCTTGCCTATACGGCGAAGGACGGGGTTGAGTATCAGTTTAACCTGATGGATACGCCGGGGCATGTGGACTTTTCCTATGAGGTGTCGCGGTCTCTGGCGTCTTGTGAAGGCTCGCTGCTGGTGGTGGATGCGACGCAAGGGGTGGAGGCGCAGACGCTGGCGAACGTGTATCAGGCGCTCGACAACAATCACGAGATTATTCCGGTGATTAACAAGATCGACTTGCCGGCGGCGGACGTCGATAATGCCAAGCAGCAAATCGAGGATGTGATCGGGCTGGACGCCAGTGAGGCCGTTTCGGTATCCGGGAAGACCGGGATCGGGATACCGGGTTTGCTGGAGGCGATTGTCAAGCGGCTCCCTCCTCCGCATGAGGGCGATGCGAACAAGCCGACCAAGGCTTTGCTGGTTGATTCATGGTATGACACTTATCTTGGCGTTGTGGTTCTGGTGCGCGTGATCGACGGGTATCTGAAGAAAGGCCAGAAGATCAAGTTTATGAGCAACGGGCGCACGCGCGAGATTGACCGCGTGGGGATGTTTACGCCCAAGCACGTTTTGCTGGACGAGCTGGGGCCCGGTGAGATGGGCTTTATCACGGCGGCGATCAAGGATATTTCAGAGACCAATGTCGGGGATACGATTACGGATGACAAGAAGCCTTGCGATAAGGCCCTGCCCGGCTTCAAGCCTTCGGTGCCGATGGTATTCTGTTCGTTTTATCCGGCGGATGCGGGAGATTTCGAGAAGCTCAAGACCTCGCTTGGCAAGCTGCGCCTGAATGATGCGTCGCTGCATTACGAGATGGAAACGTCGCAGGCTTTGGGGCTTGGTTTCCGCTGCGGCTTTCTGGGCCTACTGCACATGGAGATTATTCAGGAGCGGCTGGAGCGCGAGTTTGATCTTGATCTGATCCCGACGGCGCCGAGCGTGGTTTACAAAATCAACATGACCAATGGCGATCAGATCGAGCTTTATAACCCCGTGGATATGCCGGATGTGGTCAAGATCGACAATATCGAGGAGCCGTGGATCAAGGCGACGATCCTTGTGCCGGATGAATATCTGGGCGGCTTGCTCCAGCTTTGTCAGGACCGGCGCGGGGTGCAGATTGATCTGACTTACGCGGGGGGCCGCGCGATGCTGGTTTACCGGTTGCCGCTCAACGAGGTGGTGTTTGATTTTTATGACCGTTTGAAGAGCATTTCCAAGGGTTATGCGAGCTTTGACTATGAGCTGGACGGGTATGGCGAGAATGATCTGGTGAAGCTGGAGATCCGGGTGAATGACGAGCCGGTGGATGCGCTGGCGATGATTGTGCACCGGGCGTCCGCCGAATACCGGGGCCGTGCGATGTGCGAGCGGCTCAAGGAGCTGATCCCGCGGCAGATGTTTAAAATCGCCATTCAGGCGGCCATCGGCGGCAAGGTGATCGCGCGGGAAAACGTCTCGGCGCTGCGCAAGGATGTGACAGCGAAATGCTACGGCGGCGATATTACACGCAAAAAGAAGTTGCTGGAGAAGCAGAAAAAAGGGAAAGCCAAGATGCGGCAATATGGCAATGTAGAAATTCCGCAGAGCGCGTTTATTGCGGCACTCAAGATGGGGGATGAGTAGTTTTATATTTTATTCTTGCCATATATGACAGGAAATCATGATGCGGATATTTTGGGTTATACCTTTATGGATCGTTTTGTGTGTCGGCGGCGCCTATTTATACGTATTTAAACCTTTTTATATTCTCCCTTCCCTGCTCCATGGCTTAAAGGTGAGTCAGAATGGTTTCCCTACTCAGAATGAAGAGTTATTGAGCAGACTTCAAAAATCTTATCCGCCGGATACGCCAGAGGATGTTCTTGTTAAAAGTTTAAAATGGCAGGGATTTAAAATAGAAGGCCACAATGCAAAGCTTCGGATAGAACGCTTTCCCTGTGCCGTAAGCTGGTATATGTCTTGGGAAAGAAATCCTGAACAAAAGCTCTCTTTTAAATTTGCGGGAGGGGCAGCTGTTTGCCTTTAACAGACTGAGGTTAGCTGCCCCTTTTCATTTAACTAATGCCGTCCGCGGTGGTCGTCGCGATCGTGGTGTTTCCAGTGTTTTTTATGGCCTTTGTGCCAGCTTTTGCCGTGCCAGTCGTCGTGGTCATACCAATAATATTCCGGGTAATAGACGACACGGGGGCGTTCGTAGACGGTCACATAGTGCGGGCGTCTGTCTTCATAGGCTACGACGCGGACCGGGGTGTACTGCGCGCGGTCGAAATCCGGTTCGCTGTACTCTGCGCTCGCGGGGGCTACGATGCGCCAGCTTCCGTCTTCTTGCAGGCAGGCCCGGCCGTAGCCGCTTTCGATGCGGCCGCCGATGCGGATATTCTCGGTGAATTCCCGGCAGACCAGATCGGTGGCGGCCTGCGCTTTTTCGCTAAAGCCGAGGCCGACTCCACCGAGGATCAGCGCTGTTAGAAATATTCCTTTGTTTTTCATGTGCCGTTTCATATTTCTTATCTCCTTATTTTCACCTTGTTCTCAAGGTTCTTACGCCTGTGATACGCGGCGTACTCCGCGGACCCTTCGTTTTTTTGTTCGCTGGTTTTAAAAAAGTTTGTATAACGCCTCCATGCACAGGGTTTTTATATACGGGACGCTCAAGCGCGGGCAGCGCAATCACGCTTTTCTTAAGAGCGCGCGGTTTATCGGGGAAGCCAGAACGGCGGCGGCGGTATATTCCATGCGGTGCGCGGTGGATACGGCTGCGGGGTATCCCTACCCTGCGGTGATGGACGGCGGCGCTGGTTTTATTTCTGGTGACGTTTATGACGGGGTTGATGATGCCCTGCTCGCCCGGCTTGATGATCTTGAGGAGCTTGGTACCGAGTATCGCCGGGATATGGTTGATTTGAGCGACGGGACGCAGGCGTGGATTTATTTGTGGATCGGTCCAGACGAGGTTTTACGGGACGTGCGGCCTGAAATACGTTATGATAATGAACATAAAACTTACATTTGGTGTTAATTTAATCTCAAGATGTTGCCCCTTAATATGGGCGGATAAACATTTTGATTTTTGAGTATAAATAAAGGGTATTACAGCGTGGTTCAATTATCCTCTCCTGATCGTCATCAGTTAGACAAACTTGCGCACCTGATGCGTCAGGTTTATTTGAGCAAGCCCAATAATGCGATGCCGGTTGTTCTAAGCCGAGCTGAAGTTACAGGGGCGTTTGTTTTTGAAAAGGATTCAACTCTGGTTTCAACAAGCAAACTTGTGGACGGCGCCATTATGTCCTTCATTGTGACTGAAACGCCGGACGAGATTAAGGCTTTTCTTGAAAACGGGACTCCGACACCCAAAATCAGAGAAGAGTGGAGGAAAAATCTTTCTGCCATTTTTGGTGAAGATCAGGTTGATGAGGTTCTTCCTGTTTTTCAAAAAACAGTTGGGATTTTTGCTTTAATGGAAGCGACCAAAGAGCCCACGAAGCTTCAACGATCACCTCTTGCTCAAAGCCTGCATAAGGCGTCTGCAGATCACCCTACTCCTCACATCGAAAGCTTACCGAAATTCTGGCAGGATATTTTGGCTTATGCCCAGACACAGGGGACTTCTTCGGCTGATACGCTGTATAGTTTTGCGCGCGGTGTTCATAATCTCCCTGGACTAGATCGAGACAGTGTCCAATGAGCCGGCTTTCTTTTTTTCTGGTATGTAGTTTTTTCGTTTTCCTGGTTACAGGATGTGAAAGCCGGACAGCGCAGCAATGGCAGAATGCCCTGAATAAAACGGCGCATAATACCGGAGAAAAGCTTGGGCGTTAGCTTAAGTTGCTCTGAAATTTCTACCTTTTGTTAAAAAATCCGTATTATAATAAATGTAAGGGAAAGAAGTTCCTTTTGGCATACTGAAAGAATACGGATGGCCACATCGTTTGATATAAGTTCGCTTTCAAAGATTTCCGCTTATTATAGCAGTGCGCGGGCGCTGGATTTCGGCAATGCGTATGGCTTGAGCAACAAGGATTATCAAAACCGCCTTGTGAGCGCGAACATCCTCCGCAAATCAGTGCAGCTGGTTGAAGACCTTGAAAATGCAAGAGCGCGTACGAATGCGTTCAAAAGCAATACGGCATTGCAGAGTTCGACGGTTACACCGCTGGAATACGCGCAGAAGAACCTGACGGCTTCGATCCGTGAGATTTTGAATTTGCGGCAAAAGCTGGGGATCGAGACCCCAGCCAATGGTATTGGTAAATCCGAAATCCTCCAGCGCCTCGCCGGGCAAACGCGGGGGGATCTGGTCGATGTTTCCTCTTAAAGCCTATTCAGGCGCTTTGTCCTGAGCCGGCTCTTCCGGGGCTTCATCCTTATGGCATCCACCGCCACAGCATGCGCCGCCTTTACCTTTCTCGCCCGTATTGCATGATGTGTTCACACCAATCAGGTAGTATGCAGGGCAAATGCCCATAAGCGCGGTTGCAATCGGAACGATTCCGATTAGCCCGAGATATTTTGCACTGCCATCGAGGATAAACAGCAGACTTAAAAGTACTAAACCGACGACAACACGAAGTGCCGCATCCGTTTTACCGACATTCTTTTTCATGGTGGGGTTCCTTTCTTAAATGGTCATTCCAGTGTATGCAATTTTTGGCAAGCTGGACTCTAAATCAATAGTATATTCGTATATATATACTGTATTGGATATCTTGATTTAAATCATAATGCAGTTTTTTTATTCTGGATAAAAAGATTGTGGCACAATCCGAATAATTTTAGTAACTTTGTTATACAGCCTTATTTTTACGGTTTGGTACGCCTGCGTTTTTCTTTTATATTTCAGCAACCAAATTCGAGCGATTACAATGCAATCAAATGTTCAAGATTCACCATCTCAAGGCGCCATGCTCATATTATGAGTCAAATTCAGTCTCAGATTTTTACTGTTTTAGCGCCCCTCTCCGAGCTTCCTTCAAAGCTGGCAAACCTTCCTTTTACGCCAATGTTTCTGTCTGGATATGCCTCGTCTCATATTGATTTTTATAAAGTTGCTTCGGTAATCAAAAGTGCGGCTCCGAATGCCAAATTTTTGATTTGCAGTACGTCCGGTGAGCTTTGCGGTACAGAGAAAAAGCTCTACTGCGATACGCCAGACAAATGGGATAACGTTGTTCTTCAGTTGATAGGGCCGGACATTATTCAAGCTGCCGAAATTGTTTCTATTGGTCTGGAGTGTGATGACCTGAAGCAAGGACGCATTGGCTTGGATATGAACCAGCGTGTTGGGCGTATTCGTAATAATATCATGAATGCGAAGATGTCCTTGCCGATCGATTTCCGTGCCTTTTTGTTGGCGGCTCTGCCGGCGGGAAGCTCGACTTCCAGAACACCTGGATACATGACGGTCAGCGGTTGCTGCAAGGCCATGTGTCTATTGCCTTTCTTAAGCTTGCACCGCATATTCGGTTTGGTGTTTTCAAAAGCCAGAATTTTGAAAATAGCGGACCTGTGTTTCGTGTTCAGAGCGGCTCGGTTGAATTTCGCTATGTTGATACGGTCGTTGACTCCGCGGGGAGCCGGGTCTCTCTTATTGATGCTTTGTGCCAGTTTTTTTCTTGTCCAGAGACTGCGCTGGATGGGAAGATGGGAGATTACACCTTTGCCATTCGCACGGCGGGTGAAATTTTTGTGCGCTCCGTTGCGAAGTTTGATTTTGAAACGCGCCGGACACATTTTTATTGTGACTTGTCGCCGGTGAAGAAATTATTCTCGTTAAGCGAACATCTATTGCCGATCATACGGCGCGGGATTTTGAGCGTTTCTTGCAAGGTAAGCCTGCCCTTCCTATTGCTGGTTGGCTGAATGACTGTATTTTGCGACGTCTTTGTAATGCGCAGGATCTTGAAAAAATGACGCCGGTTTTCAAATCTGTCCCTGTGGTTGGTTTTTCGACGTTTGGGGAAATTTTGGGTTTGAACCTGAACCAAACCCTGACGGCTATTTTCTTTTTTGATGTTTCAGATAGTTATATTGATGAATTTGTTTTTCATTTTTCCAATTTCAAATCCTTCTTCCTGCAACGCCGATTGCAGGGGTTGAGTGGAATTATCGACAGTCTTGTTGAGAATATTACCGCTGATGCGCAGGAGCAAAAGCAGATCGTTAGTGAGTCTGTCCCTATTATTGATGCGGCTGCGGCGAAAGTTGAGAGTGTTGTCGAGTCTGCGGAAAACATGAAAACATCGAGCGATGCCTTGCAGAAGATTGTTGATATTATCGGCGATATTTCCGCTCAGACCAACTTGCTTTCCTTGAATGCGACGATTGAAGCGGCGCGGGCTGGGGAATATGGGCGCGGATTTGCTGTTGTTGCGGATGAAGTTCGCCAGCTTGCAATGAAATCGAAGGAAAATGCAGAGCAGATTGGTAAAAACCTGCGGCAGTTTTCTGCGAACGTTGCCGACATCGGCGGTGAAATTCAGGGGCAATCTGACCTGATTATGAACCTGCATACTCTTTTTGATCGTATCGAGAGCCATACTCAACAGGCAGATGATACGGCGAACCTTGCGCGGACCGTTTCGGAAGATTTGAGGAATATGATGCGGTCGATGAACAACCAGAAACGGTAGAGCGGCCTGCCCCTTTTATTACGGGGTGTTTTTTGTCTCTTCCTGTAATGGCGCGCGCGGCGTATTGGCGGATGGTTTTAGAAAATCCAGTTCATTGCGGGAAAAGCGATGGCCGTCAAAAAGTCCCGCGATGTAGGTCTTTCGGTGTTTTTTGCTAAATTTGCGCAGCGGCGAAATATATTCCCAGACAATTTCCTTGTCGCGCGTAACTTCCAGAATTTCGCCATCCAGAAATGAAACTATCAGAACATTACCGTTGGGTAGGCTTTGTGTCCGGCTGCAAATCAGGCTGTGGAAGGTTTCATCCTTTGTCCCGTCGAAAGACCATGTGATTTGATTGGTGAGCGGATCGATTTCAATAATCCTGCTCCTTTTCGGGTCCTCGCGCTGGTCGCCTTCGTTGTCAAACAGGATGATATGCCCGTCATCCGTGATATCGGGATCGTGCTGAACACGCCAGAAGCCGCGCAGCGCCCAGACGATCTTTTCCGTCTTTGGGTCAAGTACCGCGATGATGTCAAATTCCCGCAGTGAAATCAGGAGATCGTCAGCCTTGAACAACGGGTGATGTGTGGCGGCAGCTTTTTCCGCCGTGATAACCCGGACCGTGTTTGCGTGGAGAATGTCGCCGACCTTCGCGCTGGATAGGTTAACATCGCAACAGCGATCCTTGTTGGTGAGATAGGGAATCACTTCGCTGTAATAGTCAGAATTTTTAAAAGCGTCCAGAATGGAGATGTTTTTCAAAACTTTCCCCTCATCAGACAAAACCGTCACCTGATCGTCAATAACCGGAGCGCCAAGATGTTCGTAGCCGGGGAGAGGCTGGTCGCTGATTTTCTGGGTCAGCGTATAAATCGTGCCGTCCGGGGCAACGTCAACATCGTGGTGCGCCAATATGGGCGCCTTCCAGATCATGTTTGAATCCTTATCCAGTTTGACAAGAGTTATCCCGGCCGGCGTTGTCGCTGTAGCGTAAGTAAACAGGAGGTCACCGTTCGGATACAAATGCGTCCCGCGCCAGGATATGTTTTCTTTATTCGATATGATATCCCGGGCATAGTTCTTCAGGTATGGCTGTATTTTATCCAACACCTTATCCAGAGGAATTGTCCAGCTATGCACGATTTTGCCGTTCATATCGACCAGATATGCTTTTTGCTCCGGCGCCTGTATCAGGAACGTGTACCCATCATATGCCTTATTTTTATTGTAGATCACGACGCCTTTTTTATTAAGGTTTTGCGGCGCATCAGCCCAGAGATTGATCCATCCCCTACTATTGAGGGGGGTGTCTTCCTGCAGCATAAAGGCCGCGTTCAATCCTTGGCTAACGCGGCTTAGGTAAGAACTGTCTTTTTGCGACAAGCCAATATAAATGCCACCGATTACAGTAAGAAGTACAAAAGCTATGCCGGAAACCGCAGCGAAGAATTTTTCAGTCATGGTTTTTCTGTGTCTTTTAATTCCTGGGCGGCTTGCATATCAGTGATGGTTTCCCTCTCTTCTGCCGTGGCTGTAGGCTCGCTGTCGCTGGTGTCTTTGTCAGCGCTCTTTTTCTTTTTGGACTTGATCTTTTTCCAGAGGTAGTACAGCGGCCACAAAAATACGAGCCCGACAGCGGTTATGACGGCGACGATCGGGCCGAAGATATAACCAATCAATACGACGGCAGCGCCGGGGCCAACGTATGCCTGAGCGGGATTTGTGAGAAGCAGGCAGGCGCCTAATGTCATGGCGCTTATTATGGGCATTTTATTTTTCATGGCGTCTTTTCCTTGTTCTGTTCTTCTGAATTCTTTTGTTCTTTCACCGGGATACTCTCACCGGATTGTTTCAGGAAATCAAGCTCATCGTATGAGAAACGCTGTCCGTCATGGAGCGCTGCGGTGTACATGAGGTTATCCAGCGGACGTACTTTGTGCATTGGGGCAACATATTTCCAGACAATTTCCTTTTCCCTTGTTACTTCTAACAACTCTCCGTCCTGATATGAGTCTATCAAGACATTCCCATTTGGCAGCGGCTGGACGCGGGACCAGATAAGGCTGTGGAATGTTTCTTCTTCCGTGCCATCGAAAGACCATGTGATTTGCGTGGTGAGCGGATCTATTTCAATGATACGGCTTCTTTTGGGGTCTTCTCTTTGATCTCCCTCGTTGTCGAAGAGGACAATCCGTCCAGCGCCCGTGATGTCAGGATCATGCTGCGTGCGCCAGAAACCGCGCAACGCCCATATGATTTCCTCTGCCTCCGGGTCAAGGACTGCGATGATGTCAAATTCCCGAAGCGAGATCAGCAAATCCCCTTCTTTGAAAAGCGGGTGACGGGTTGCTGCCGCTTTTTCGGCGGTAATGTAGCGAACTGTGTTGGCGTGAAGGATATCCCCACGCTGCGGGTTGGATTGGTGAATATCGCAGCAACGGTCCTTGTTGTTTAAATAGGGCAGGATTTCCCCATAGTACTCTGAATTTTTAAAGGCCCCTAATACCGAGATTTCTTTCAAAATTTTTCCATCAGACGACAAGACAGCAATTTCATCATCTATGATTGGCGCTCCCAAGCGCTCATATCCTTCCATTGGATCAACGCTGATGTTTTGGCTTAAGGCATAGATTTTACCGTCCGGCGCGACATCCAGATCATGGTGAGCCAAAATTGGTGCCTTCCAGATGAGATTTGAATCTTTATCGAGTTTTGCAAGTCCGTACCCTGCCGGCGACGTGTTGGTGTCATAGGCGACCAATAAATCTCCATTTTTGAACAAATGGGTGCCGCGCCATGTCATAAACCTCTCCGGGACAGTTTCTTTTATGAAGGGGGCTAAATGTTCCGGCAGCTTTTCGTCCCAGACCTGGCTAAAGGGTAACTGCCAGCTATGGACGACTTGTCCATCCATATTGATCAGGTTGGCTTTTGTACCTTCCGGGGCCTGTACGACAAATGTGTAGCCATCGAAGGTTTTTTCTTTTTCATAGACTACAACACCCTCTTTATCTTTGTTTTTTTCTGAATAGGTCCAGAGATTAAACCACCACATGCTGTCGAGGTAGTCTTCCTGAATTCCTGCGGCTTGAAGTCCGAGATAAACTTTTGACAGGTATGAATCAGCTCCCCTTTGGGACAAGCCGATATATACGCCCGTGAAAAGGGTTAGAACCAGAAAGGCTACAAGGGAGATAGCCGCAAGGAATTTTTCCATCATTTCAACCACGCCTAATTTTGTTGTTCTTATACATTATGCACTTTCCTATTCAGAATGCGAAAAATCAGAGGAAAGTCAAATTGTTTTGCCCTGCCCTGCAGGCTCGTACCCTTCTTATATTGCGATCCCAGGCGCTGTGATCCATTCTTTGGCCTGCTCCAGTTCGTCTGTTTTGAAGAAGCGTATTTGGCCTGGAAAGAATGGTGTAAAAACCGCGATTGATGCCCGTATCCAGCTTATATCGCTGATCAGGGCGATGTGTGAGATATCTTGCCAGTGCTTGAGACCATATGTCATGTCGTCCCACGCGGCGGCGATATCCATCCCCGTAAAATCTTCTGCTATGACGTAGATGGCCTTGAGCGGTTTATGATGTTCGAGTTTTTCTTCGAAAGCCGGAATAATCCCTTCCATGTAGTCCTTGTGCGTTACTTTGCCGTGGACCTCTATACCTAAAACATTCTCGGGCAGGTTTTCGATGATATGAAACACGGTATCCTCCTGTTTTTGGGTGCAGGAGGATACCTTATCATATTTCACAAGCTTCCCCTAATTTCCTAGCGGTGGTGGTGACGGCTTTGATTGTTGCGATTGTATCTATCGTTTTTGCTGTAATCACGCCATTCATTCCAGTCCCGGCGATTGTCCCTATTGCGCCAACTTCTTCTGTTATCGTAGACACAGGTTTTTCCACCCTCGATTAGAAGCGTCACATTTCCAACTCTCACTTCGTGATATCTCGGGTAGCAGGTTTTTCTGCTTTCGTGGGCTTGCGCCGGGATAGAAGTCAAGGCCAGACCTCCCGCCATTATGAGTGCGAATGCCAATATTGATTTATAAATTTTGCCATTTTTCATTTTTTGTTCCTCCTGAACGTTGCCTTTCGCTTGTATTACGACTCCTGTTTGTCCTTTCCTTCGAAATTTTGTGACTTGCCTCTGCCGGGCGGCGATGGTCTAATTCTTTCGATTGGAATTTTTTCAAGAAAGGCAAGGCGATGAGTGATTTCACGAATGAAGAAGAGACCTTGCAAGCTGAGCACTCAGATTTTCCAGACAATGCCGGGGTTCTGGTGGCTCCGCCCAGAATTTATGCCGGCTTTCTGGCGCTTGCCTTTGTGCTGGAAATGATCTGGGGTATGAATGTTTTTATCTGGGGCGTTCAAATGGCCCTTGGTATTTTGACGATCAGTTTCGGGGCCGGGCTTTTGACCTGGTGTGTGGAGCTGTTTCATAAAAGCGGCACGCCCCTCTCTCCCAAACGCGCGACACGCGAGCTTATTGTGAAGGGCCCCTTCTCCTTGTCGCGGAACCCGATTTATATCGCTTTGACGGCGATTTACCTTGGCATTTGTATTTTGTTTGATTTGTTCTGGGGGCTATTGCTGGTGGTGCCGCTTGTTTTGATTATCCGTACGTTTGTGATTGAAAAAGAAGAGGTTTATCTGGAGAAAGTCTTCGGCCAAAATTATCTCGATTACAAAAATAAAGTCCGGCGTTGGTTTTAAACCTATTTCGCTTGCACTGGTCTTGATGGGCTGGTTAGATAAAGATCATGGACGATAAAAAAGAAAATACAGAACAAACAGACCTTCCTGCTCCTGACAACGCTTCCTCATATAGTGATTTGCGCAAAACCGATGAGCGACAGTTTGATCGTGTGATTGAACAGCTCATTGAGGAGTCCGAAGAGATGCGGATGAGCCGCGTGCGGCAGTATCACACGCGTGGTCTTGTGAGTATGAATCTCGGGATTTTGTCCGTTTTGCTCGGGGTTGGTGGATTTGGCTGGTTTTTCCTGATGAATGCGGATCTGCCGCTGGCGCTGGTCTGTATTGTGGGGTCTATTGTTCCTCCGATTGTTCTTAATCTCTGGACACAGGCTCCGATCAAGACGTATGCGCGGGAGCACAAGACAAAGTTTATGCCCAAGCTTGCTCATGCCCTGGGAGGTTTCAGTTTTCACCCAGAGCGCGGTGTCAGTTCAAAAATCCTCGAAAAGCTTGTCGTTTTGCCGCGCTACCGGATTTATGACGCAGAGGATTGTTTCATGGGGACGTATAAGGGCGTTAAAGTCCTGTTCTCCGAAGCCCGCCTTTACAGCTATAACCGGCGAAATGGAGCCGATTTTGACGGGATTTTTGTGTTGCTTGAGGTGCCGGGCGATGTCTTTGAGGGGCACACCATTATTACCTCCGACCATAAGATGGTGAAAGAGCGCGAAAAGACACTCTGGAAGAAGTTACAGAAAGTTTTTGTCAGTGTCGAAAACCCTGAGTGGGACAAGTTTGTGGTGTACTCGACAAAGCCTGATACAGCAGAGCTCATGCTCGGAGAAAAGCTGTTCAAGGAGCTGGCAGAAGCCTCTGAAATATTTAGCGATGCGCCTTTGACTGCGGTTATGTTCGGGAAAAAATATGTCTTTATGATGATTCCGAATAGCGAGGATATGTTTGAACCTTCCAATATGTTCGTGCCGATCACGACAAAAACGCATGCGATGCAATGCAGGAAGGAAATTTCCCAGATCCTCGAAGTGATTGATGTTTTTGATCTTTATAAACATGCGGATCATTAATTTTACTTTTTTCTCTAAAGTTCTTTAACGCGTTGATTTTCGTAGTATTTTGTTAATATCGACCCTTTATAATGTCAGGGTGAGCTATAACGCGCGGAAATGGATGACAATTGACGATGTCTTCACAAGTTAAAGAAATCAAAATGGATTCAAATACTCAGCCTGAGGATATATTTCGGGCTATGGAAGCCCTGAACGCGCAGTTGGGGGCGATGGAGAAGTTTGTTGCGCGGCGCTTTGATGAAATTTCGATGGAAATTAATGCGACCTCCCAGCAGGTTGATATGGCGGAGAGCGGAATTACCACGCGCTTTGCTGAGATTCTTGAGATTTTGGGCGCTATCTCCTATCACGGTAGCGGTAATTCGGCTGCGAATAGCGGCGTAGAGCTTGAAGCGGTGATTGAAGAGACGGAGGATGCGGCCAATCATATTCTGGATGCTGCGGACCGGATTATGGACTATGTGACCAGCGATGAAGACTGGAATGACCCTAAAACACGCGATTCTGTGCGGGAGCGTATTCAGGGCGATATTCAAGAAATTCTTATGGCCTGTACCTTTCAGGATCTTACGGGCCAGCGTATTCGAAATACGCTGAACAACCTGCACCAGATTGAAAGCCGTTTGAGCGCGACGTTTGAGAAGCTTGGCATCAAGGTCAAGCCTGATCAGAGTCATATTGCCGAGAAGGTGCAAAAAGCATCATCCCAAGATGAGATTGATGTGCTGCTGGCGGAAATGAACAGCCAAAAGGGTTCATAGGCTTTTTATTCCAGATCAGCGCCAAACCTTGGATACGATCCCCTCATCCGTCTTACAGTAGCGTCGATGCCCTCGCGGGACATTGGATCAACAGGTTCGGGTGGAGTAGGCTCAACCGGTATTTCTTGTTCTTCGCTTTGGCTACGTGCCGCAAATAAGGCTGGCATTTTGAGCATTGTGTCCAGAAGCGGATTTACTCCCTGCCCTCCTATCGTCTTTGGCACTTTTGCTTCACTGGCAGCCTGCACTGCGCTAAATGAGCCTCCGAGTAATGCCTGCGGCATTTTGGCGGCCATTTCCCAAAATGACTGCACCATCGTCTGCATACCGGTGATCTGCATTTGCTGAACCATCGGAGCGGCTTTTTGAAATTGTTCGCTGGCGATCGTTTCCAGAACATAATTTGTCAGGCCGCGATATAGCTCAACGAACTCCTCAGGCGTTATATCTCCTTCAAAGTGGATATTGGACGTTGTTGTGATTTGCACATCAATTTTCATTGACTGGTTCCCTGTTCA
>JAGRHC010000083.1 GCA_020445145.1 Alphaproteobacteria bacterium | reverse complement strand
GTCCAACTTGGGCTGACGGGGTACAGTATATGTATTACGTTTTCATGGCACACTCACGGCACAAAAGAGCGCAAAATCAATCGTAATTCATTAAGTTTTTTGTATTGTGCCATGTTGTGCTTTTTTGCCCAGAAGTGTGCCACCAGTGTGCCATGGGACTAAAAACAAGAAAATCCCCTGTCGGGGATTTTGCCTTAAGTTCTTGATTCTTCTATCTAAAGATTGGTTGCGGGGGCAGGATTTGAACCTGCGACCTTCAGGTTATGAGCCAAATTAGAGACAGTTTTACCTGATTTAACGAATCTTAATTATCCTTTACAAATCAATATGTTTTCTCTATTCATACCTTAATGCAACTTACTCTAATTTTTTATATTTTCACGTAATTTGCGGCAATGGTGCGGCAACGAACCATTTTGATGCGGCCGGACATAAACATATGCTCTGTACCGTGTTTTGTACCGTTAAAAACTTTTGATAGAGGCCGACATGGCAACAGCATTTAACTTCACAAAGACCGAACTCTTAAAACTACCTGTGCCGGATAAAGGCATGATGACCTATAAGGACACAAAAGAAAAAGGCCTCAGCCTATATGTCACTTCCAAAGGCGCAAGAACCTTCTTTATCCGCAAACGCATCAATGGGCGTGATGAGCGTATCATTCTGGGGAGCTTTCCTGATGTGACTGTAGAGCAGGCCAGAAAGAAAGCCTTGAGCGCCAAAGCCAAGGTTGCCGACGGCAAGCACCCTCATCTGGAAAAACGCCGCCTCCGTGAAGAAACAACTTTTGGAGAACTTTTCCATGAATATCTGGAACGATACAGCAAACGAAACAAACGCTCGTGGAAATATGATGAGAGAGAAGTGAACAAGTTTTTGTCGCACTGGTTCAAACGCAAAATATCGACCATCACACAGCATGAGGTCAGGGAGCTTCAGGAAAAGCTTTATAAAGAAAACGGTATGTATCAGGCCAACCGCATTCTGGAGCGCATACGGGCAATCTATAACAAGGCCATTGAATGGGGCTGGGAAGGAAGCAACCCGGCCAAAGGCATTAAGAAATTCAAGGAAAAATCCAGAGACCGCTTCATTCAACCCAACGAATTGCCACTGTTATTTCAGGCGCTGGAGATCGAAGAGAATAAGACGGCTAAGGACTACATTCTAATGTCACTGATGACAGGCGCTCGGAAAGCTAACGTACTCGGAATGCGCTGGGATCAAATAAGCTGGGAACGGCATGAATGGCGCATCCCTGAAACCAAGAATGGAGAACCTGTGACCATCCCCCTTATTCAACAAGCCATGGAGCTATTGGAGCAACGCAGGCGAAAAACAAACAAACCTTGGGTATTCCCAAGCGCTACAGGCCAAGACCATTACAAAGACCCTAAAAAAGCATGGGATCGTATAAGACAAAGAGCCACTATCGCGTTGTGGCAACAAACACCAGAACACGTCAAGCTGATCGAGGATGTTGAAAAGGCGCTACAGAAAAATGACAACTACGGTTATACGGTTTTGAAGCTTTTCAAAGCCATATTGGAAGAAGCCAAAAAGCGCAAAATTGATCTGCCTGTGGGCTTAACTGACATTCGCCTTCATGACATAAGGCGAACAGTCGGAAGCTATCAGGCTATCACTGGAGCCAGCCTGCCGATCATTGGTAAATCGCTGGGGCATAAATCTCAACAAGCCACGCAAATATATTCTCGCCTTCACCTTGATCCGGTGAGAGCGGCCATGGAAACGGCTTCTGAGGCCATGTTCAAATTCGGAACGAAAGAATGAAGCCAGTAAAAAACGAAATCCCCAAAATTGAATATCCAAACTGGCTGCCAACTCCAGTAAAAGAGGCTGCACAAAGAAGGCTTGAGATATATGCGATGTCTTTTGCAGAACAGGATGCTCTAGAAAAAAAAGCACGCCGAGACCCAGAACTGAACGAATTTTATGAGATGAATATCGCGCCCCTATTGCGCGCTATAAATAGATATTCTTCAACCCTCAAACCCGCATTCACAAATGAGAATGCCAAAGATTTTTGGATTGATTTATGCAGCCAGTCTCCAGAGAAAAGTCAAAATTTTGTCGATCATTTATTTCATGTAGAGAATGATTTTGATGGCGCAAAAAGAATGATGGATAAACATAAAAACGAAGTGGCTTGGGGCAAAGATATTCTCAAACACGCTGGAGAGTTAAGGTTTTTAATGCTGAATTATCAAAACTTGTTTTTTGGGCATTTTCTGAACGATGACTTTTTCAACCTTTTGCAAAACATCGAGCGGTTTGAATCAAGCTTTGAAAAAAAGATAGATTCCTTTCGAGATGAGCACAAACAAACGGACAGCTATACTTACCAAAGCTGGCCTGTAACCAGAGAACTGAACTCAAAAAATGCACTTCCCCTGTTTTTCATTCGCAAAAACTATTTCTTTTTCAATGAACATTTTGGCAAACCGCTACATAGGAAAAATGCCGACATTGTGAATGCTATTTTTGAAAACCGCCTGAGCAAACCATACGAATACAACGATGTTGTTAAATCTGTAGGCCAAATTAAGAATCTTAAAAAGTGAAAACTCACCCATTTTGAAAATCAAACCAGTTTGGATGTCTGCCAAACCAAGCTTAACGTAGCCTCATCTCCATTACTTACGCATAAACAGCATTTATGGAGATAAATCATGCAAAATCAAAACAATAAGCTGCTCTCTCGTGAAGAGGCCGCAGACTTTTTGGGGGTATCCAAAGGTACTCTCGAAGTTTGGCACTCAACAGGCCGTTATCCCCTACCCGTCGTCAAAGTTGGCCGGCTGGCGAAATACCGCCAGTCCGATCTGGAGGCCTTTGTTGAAGCCCGAACAGTTAGCCCCATCAATTAAGAGAAGTATATTAGGAGTTATTATGAATTATAAGAAAGATAAAAGCCCCGTTTGCGGCGAGGCTTCTACAATGAATTTTGCTAATGCTGAGAATAACGTCCGGAGAGGAAAAAAGCAACTTTCCTTTGAGGAGGTGCGCGACGCCGCCCGGCCTTTCATCGAACAGATTCTTGAACGGTGGCTGCCTCATGGCAAAATACAGAGAAATGAATATGTTGCCCTGAACCCCACTCGAAGCGACCGCAATCTGGGATCATTCACCATTAACATTTACACTGGCGAATGGTGTGATTTTGCCACTAGCGACAAGGGCGGAGATATTATCTCGCTTGCAGCCTATCTACAGGGCATTAGCCAGAAAGAAGCCCTTTACCTAGTTGCTAATATGCTGGGGGTGCGCCATGACTGATCCATTCGCTCCCCTAAACACAGAAGAAATGGCCGCTGCGCTAAATAACAAGAAAAAGGATGTTGATATAGGAACGGCCATTATGCCCGTTCCCAATGATGCACCGCCGCCTAACCATCACGTCAAATTGTATAACATGGATAGATATTGGTCGTATCTTGATGCAAACGGCCATCTTCTTTTTCATGTCGTGCGCTTCATTAACAAAGACGGCAGTAAATCTGATATTCCCCTAACTTATCGCAGCTTCTCAGATGGAAGAAAAGAATGGAAGTTTGCGGGAGCACCCCAGCCACGCCCCCTCTATGGCCTTGATCGTTTGGCCGCAAGGCCTGATGCACCCGTGATTATCTGCGAAGGCGAAAAAGCTACAGACGCGGCAACGGCCTTGTTCCTGGACTACGTGACCATTACCAGTCCCGGCGGTTCAGGATCGGCAGGGTGTACTGACTGGACGCCATTGATTGGCCGCGATGTGACAATCTGGCCGGACAATGATAATCCGGGACAAAAATATGCCCAGAGTGTAGCCCGACTGGTAAAAAAAGCGGGGGCACGATCTGTGCGCATTGTCACCATCCCAGACGGCTTTGAAGAAAAATGGGATGTCGCGGACGAGTTGCCCGAAGGAATGACACACGATGATCTGCGGCGTCTTCTGGATGACGCGGAGCCTGTCATTGATCCTCTGGAGAATTTGGTGGAACGGGTTCAAGCTGATCCGGGCGAAGCTTACAAGTCTGACGTGGTGGACGCGCTGTGCGAACTGGAGCGCGAAAATCAGCCCGCCTATATCTCGCTTCGCTCTAAGCTCAAGAAAGCGGGAGCAGGCATTATCACGCTTGAAGAAGCGATGCAGGCCCGCCGCGTCGAAAATGGAGATGCTTCCGAAAAACCGGATCATCTGGATCTTGCTCTGGAGGTTATCAACCATATCGGCGCCGAGAATCTTCTGGGGACGGTGGCGCATGTTTGGCGCTGGCAACAAACGGGCGTCTGGCGTCCGGTGACAGACAGAGCACTGAAACAGGAAGTCCAGCAATCCCTTCAACAAAACGGGCGTCAAGTCCATCGCTCCACTGTGGACGGTGTGGCCGATGTCATGAAAAATGAAATCCATGCGCCGGATCATGCGTGGGATGCTGATCTGGAAGCTGTGAACGTCACAAACGGCGAGTTGCATTGGAACGGCGAAATCTGGGAATTGCAGCCTCATTGCCGCGAGCACTACCGCACCACCCAAATTCCGGTTATCTACGACCCGCAGGCCGATTGCCCCCGGTTCAGGCAATTCCTGCTCGAAATTTTTAGAGACGATCCTGACCGGGGTGCAAAAGCGCGAGCTTTGCTTGAGATGATCGGCTATACGCTGGTAAGCCACGCAAAGTTTGAGCGCTTTATCCTTCTGATCGGTTCCGGTGCGAACGGGAAAAGCGTCATCATGGAAGTGGTGCGGGCAATGGTGGGGAGTGATAACGTCGCTGCCGTCCAGCCTTCGCAACTTGCCAACAGGTTCCAGCGGGCGCACCTGCACCTGAAACTGGCCAATCTGGTGACGGAGGTTGCCGAAGGTGGAGAGATTGCCGATGCGGAATTGAAAGCCATCACCTCCGGCGAACTCACCACAGCGGAGCACAAGCTCCAACCCCCTTTCGATTTTTGCCCGTTCTGCACATGCTGGTTTGGAACAAATCACATGCCGCACACGCGGGATTTTTCGGATGCGCTGTTCCGGCGGGCGTTGGTCATTCCGTTCAACCGGAAATTCAAGGAAGGCGTTGACGCCGACCCGAACCTGAAAACCAAGCTGCTGGACGAACTGCCCGGCATTATGAACTTGGCCCTGCAAGCCTTTGGGGAGGTTGTAAAACGCAACGCGTTCACGGAACCGGAAAGCTGCCTGTCCGCCAAGCTTGAATGGAAGCTTGAAGCAGATCAAGTGGCACAGTTCATTCAGGATCATTGTGTCCTCGATCCGAAATACGAAGTCCCCTCCAAAGCCCTTTACGATGATTACCGTCTCTGGGCGGATGAGGGTGGAATTCACCGTAAACTCAATCGCCAAAACTTCACCAAAAGGCTTGTCCGGCTCGGTTGTACAACGAAAAAAGGTACAGGCGGCGTTCGGATCATCTCCGGAATCCGCATTGGCTGGGAGACATAAACAGAGTGGCGCAAGTGGCGCGTTATTCTATATGTGCGGTATTTGCTGAAAAAACATAGAGACCCCTCAATGTGTTTTTTCTGGTATGCGCTCACATCAAGAAAAGCGCGCCACTTGTGCCACTAAATATTCTCAAAAAATATTTTCAGAGCCCCAGAAACAAGGGGGTAAAACTAGGCCTATCTTCTCTTTTGAAAACTTGCATACCCCGCAAAAACCAACAGTTTTCGCAGTTTTTTCCTAAAGTTAAGAACTCATCAAAAAATCGCATGAAATCGACAAATTTTTGCCAATGGCAAGCCCAAACTGGGTAATGTGATACCCTTATTGGGTGACTACTAGTTTTTTTGCTTTGAAAACGCCATTTTTGTGAGAATTGCGCCCAAAAACAGCAAAGTAACACCATTGGCAATCAATTCTCCATCAAAATGCCACTGCATGGCCTCAACGATACGCTCTCTACTTTGCCGCCCGCCTTTATAAATAGCATCATGCTCAACTCCTAAAATGAACTGATAAGTCCCAACATAAATGCACCCGAGTGAAGCCAGAAAATAGATTTTGTCTTTTAAAAACCTTATGGATTTTTTCATATCAATACGTCGTGCAATGCACGTTCCCAAAATAATCCTGACTGCAATTTGTTTGTATCGGGCGGTTGGCCTGTTGCTGTCGGTAGGTTTCACGCCGTTGCTCTGCTGCGTTACTTGCGCCTTGTGCTAACCCACCTGCGAGAATTGCCATTGTCTGATCTTTCTGGGCGGCAGTCGCCATCATAGAATCCGCCATGGCTTGTTGATTATTGCGATACATTTCATAATTTATATCTGCGTATTCATCGTATTGTTCCCCTGTAATTTTTCCGTCCGCATATCGCTGGGCGTTGGCTTCTGAATTGGCTCGCATTTCGACCAAGGCACTCGGAAAGGCTGCGTATGGCATGATGTGTTGATTCACAAGCTTGGTGATGCATTGTGATTGCTGGACAACCTCGCTCCGCTTAGCCCGCGTTTTCTGGCTATATCCGCACTCCGCCTGCACCAAGGGAAACATGCGGTTCCATGCTGCATCTTCTGTCTTCTTGCTCTGTGCCAACTGCGAATAGACTTTTCCCTGAGTGCTGCACGCCACAAGCATAGCAGTGGCTGCGATTGCAAATAATAATCTCTTTGAACGGTTCATCGTTTCTCTCCTCTATCAAGCGAAACGGCTCCGAGCATTGCTCTGGAGCCGAGGAGTTCGTAACCGCCAATGGACGGTGCAGCGTATTCCAGCTTTCACCGTGTTGTATTTCGCTGCCTCCTCGACAGACGAGAAAGCAGCATCATTGGTCACGGCCTGATGCTATAAGGCCGCCATCGGGAGGTTACGACACCTCAAGTCCGCCCCAAATGAAGCAAACCTGCTCTAAGATTTAGCGGTGATGTAGGAAAAAAGCAATACTTAGAGGGGGTAAGACTGTTTTTATACTGGCAGATGATACAGGAGAGTTTAATTATGAGAATCATTGATATGAACACCCTGTTGAGAAATAACGCTATGCATGGTATATAAGAATTATGTGCAAGATTTTAACAATCTTATCTGTTTTTGCTTTTCTGACCACTTCGATGGTCGGGCTTACTCATGCAGAAACGTTCTGTGATCCGTCATCAGAAATTTGTGCTTCTCAACATGTAAACAGCGATAATGCCCCTGATAATGATGCTTCCAAAGATGGATGCGATAGGGCTTGTAGCGGGTGTCATGTACATTGTCAAAACCACATAGCCTCTCATTCTCATGACGGCTTATCTGCCC
>JAGRHC010000017.1 GCA_020445145.1 Alphaproteobacteria bacterium | reverse complement strand
TGAAAATCCCCGTGTCGGTGGTTCGATTCCGCCCCCGGGCACCATTATCCTCTTCATTGAAGTTCCCCACCATTCGCCAACAACCTTATAACCCTTGCACTTCATAGCGGTTTCATTTTATCTTTACTCATAGTTATTCGCTCTCCATCGCTCACATTCACAAAAATTAGGGGCAAGAAACGGGGGCAAGTTAAAGCTATGGGGGCAAGATGCCATTAACAGACATTCAGTGCAGGAACGCAAAACCCAGAGAAAAGCCTTACAAGCTCTTTGATGCCGCCGGTTTGTATCTTGAAATATTGCCCAGCGGGAAAAAACTATGGCGGCTTAAATATTATTTCCTCAAAAAAGAGAAGCGTATTTCATTCGGCGCATATCCCCTCGTTTCCTTGGCCGATGCCAGAGAAAAACGTGACCACGCAAAAAGGTTGCTTATTGAAAATGTGGATCCATCCAAAGCACGGCAGAATGAAAAAGCGGAGATAGGAAAGAAAGCCGAAAACACGTTTAAGGCCGTGGCACTGGAATGGTTTGATTTAAATACAGAACGCTGGAGCAAAGGATACGCGCAGAAAAACAGACGTATTCTTGAAATGAACCTGTTCCCCTATATCGGCGGCGAGCCGATTGCAGATATAAAACCGCCTGACTTGCTGGAGTGTTTGCGCAAAGTTGAAAAACGCGGGGCTCTTGATATCGCCACGAAAACAAAACAAATCGCGGGCATGGTATTTCGGTACGGTATTCAAACAGGGAAATGCGAGTGGAATGCGGCCGAGAACCTTGCAGGAGCACTGAGAACACGGAAAACAACGCACTTCGCTGCACTGGACGAAAAACAACTCCCCCTCTTCCTGCAAGCTCTGGAGCGCAATGAAGCCCGGATCTTTGAGCGTACTCGCCGCGCCGTTTGGCTTTCCCTCTACACGTTCCAACGGCCGGGAGAGATACGGCAAGCGCAATGGTCAGAAATTGATTGGGAGGCCAAGGAATGGCACATATCAGCGGACAAAATGAAAATGCGCCGCGATCATATCGTGCCCCTATCCCGGCAAGCTCTGGAAATACTGAAAGCCCAACAGGAAGAAGTAGAGCACCTAAATACAGATTGGGTTTTCCCCTCACAGGTAAAGCACAAGAACCCCATGAGCGATGGAACGGTTAATAAAGCGATCAAACTGCTCGGCTTTGGTGATATGGCCGTTGCGCATGGTTTCCGTGCCCTCGCCCGCACCACGATCCGGGAAAAACTACGATATGATAGCGAAATCATCGAAAAGCAACTCGCCCACAAAACCCGCAACCCTTTGGGCGAAGCTTATGACCGCACCCAATTTCTGTCCGAACGGAAGAAAATGATGCAGGATTGGGCAAGCTTCGTTGATACGACAGCAAGCAATGGGAAAGTCATTCATGGAAACTTCAAGGGGGCTAGAAATAGTGCCTAAAGAAGCATCCAAAAAATACGGCAATGAGCTCGACCATTTGCTTGATAGAATAGAACCTCCGGGTGATCTTGCCGCTCAAGAGAAGTGGAGAGAGTATCACGCAGAAGTATTTGCTGCAAAACTCGTAACTATTTTTAAGCTGATTGATTACTATGAAATTGACATCAACTCTTCTAACCCGTGGTTTTGGTTATCGTGGCGATTAGCTGAGGATCACGTTAAGGCAATGCGTTTTTCTGCAAAAGTTGATACCGTTCGAGACAAATGGATTTATCATCTTGCCTTGGTAGGATTGTGGGAGTTGGTAAAAAAGGATGGCGGCCAATTAAGCGATCTTCCCAAATATGCCAAGGGAACGTTGCTTGATGGCCATATCGGCAGTTCTTTAAAACCAAAAACCATTAGCAATAAGATATCTGCCTTTAAGAAAAGTCTTCGTGGGCGTACTTTGCTGGCCATTATAAAAAATATAAACGAAGAAGACAGATATCTGTTTTGGAGCGACTTGCTGCATAAAAAGATATTTCCTGACTTAAATGCCCCTTTGATCCGGGAAATATAAATTCGTTACCGTTTGAACACACGGCAATTCGCCACTGTTCAAACAGAAAGGTAACGAAATGAAAAAACACGCCTATTCCATCAAAGAGGCCGGATTTCGCGCCGGGATCGGATCCACGAAGATTTATTCCTTGATCAATAGCGGGAAGCTCAAAGCCCGGAAACTTGGCCGCAGAACGATCATTCTGGATGATGATCTGGAAGCGTTTCTGTCCAGCCTCGAAACCATCCCCGTCAAAAATCAGGAAGCCTGATCATGAAGGCCCGAAAGAAAAATCCCGGAGGCGGAGGGGGCCGCTTTACCGGGATTAGAAATAATATGCACCCTCAAGATACCAACCTCTCTTACTTTCCGCAAGAGCCGTTGCTCTGGACAGCTCATCAACTGTGCGTGAGGCGCAACGGTTATGATCCGAACCCCGTTAATCTGGCAATCTCTCTGATTATCGCGGCGCATTGGAAAGCGGCATATATGGATGAGGTGTTGCCATGATGGATGCATTCATGCAATCGCTGGCACGATCCGGCCTATCAACAAAAGAAAAAATCGTTGCGGATGGACAATTGCACCGCTTTCATGTGAATGGCGACCGGCCGGGGAGTTTGAACGGATGGTATGTGCTGTTCTATGGCGGCATTCCGGCAGGAGCATTCGGAAGCTGGAAAACAGGCGAAAAGCATTCATGGTGCTTAAAGGATCGGAACCAGCTTACAACGGCGGAACGCAAAGAATACAAGCGGCAAATGAGCCTTGCAACACAAGCGCGAGCAGAGGAACAGGAAAAACGGCACAATACAGCCCGCAAGAAAGCTGAGGCCATCTGGAAAAAATCCCGCAACGCGCCGGGGGATCATCCCTATTTGCTGGCAAAGGCGGTAAGAAACCACGGGCTCAGGCTTTACAAAAGCTCTCTAGTGATGCCGCTCCGTGATGGCAGCGGGATATTGTGGAGCCTCCAGTTCATTGCTCATGACGGAGAAAAACAGTTTCTATCCGGCGGGCGGATACGGGGCTGTTATTTTGCCATAGGAACCCCGGTGAAGGCGATATGCATTGCGGAGGGGTATGCCACTGGCGCGAGCATTTACGAGGCCACCGGCCACGCTGTAGCGGTTGCGCTCAATGCCGGAAACATGATCGCCGTTGCCCGCACGATCCGCGCAAAATTTCCAGCCATCAAAATTATTCTATGCGCTGATAACGACACAAAAACTAAAGGCAATCCCGGCGTTACAAAAGCGCGTGAGGCGGCTCGTGCCGTAGGTGGAGTTTTAGCAATTCCCAATATTGATGGAGATTTCAACGATTTATTTCGAGGCGGGTGCTTATGACAGATGGTATCCTTGATAAATATATTGATAGCCCCGGGCGCTCTGATCTCGCTGAATTGGATATGATCTATCCGCCAAATCTTCAAAACATGCCCATTCCTGAACGGAAATGGATGATTGAAGGTCTGATCCCTTGGGGACATACCACTGCTTTATACGGCGATGGAGGTACAGGAAAAAGCTTGCTTGCCATGCAAATGATGACGGCTCTCGCTCTTGGTAAACCTTTTCTTGGCCATAAGACAGAGCCAGTAAAAGTTATGGGCTTCTTTTGTGAAGATGATCAAAACGAGCTTCATATTCGTCAGGCAAATATCAATCGCCATTACGATTGTGATTTTGCCGATCTTGAGCATGTAGGGTGGCTGGATCGTACAGCAGAAGATAATATGTTCATGACATTCGAGGATACCGGGCTTGGAGCAATCACCGAACTATTTGAGCGTTTTGAACAAACAATTTTGAAGTTTGGAGCTCAGTTCGTTGTTATAGACACGGCGGCCGATACGTTCGGAGGAAATGAAAATTCTCGCTTACAAGTGCGGCAATATGTTGGGACGTGCTTGAACAGACTGGCAAAAAAAATCGATGGATCTGTTTTATTATGTGCACACCCCAGCATTTCCGGCATGACCTCGGGGCGCGGAGATGGAGGAAATACCGGATGGAATAATACGGTTCGAGCTCGGTTATATTTTGAGTTCTTCAAAAAAAGCTCAGACAGTGATGAAGAAGACTGGGATCGGCGTGTCTTATCAAAGAAAAAATTAAACTACGGGCGACTAGATGATGGAATGGATCTTATATACAGGAATGGAGTTTTTATTCCATATTCATCAATGAGTGGCGGCTTTGTTGAACAACTCGATAAGAAAAACAAAGAACGCCATGTTGAAAACTGTTTTTTAAAAGGCATGGATGCCATAGATGCACAAGGAAGAAATCTTTCATCATCAAGAAACTCAGGGAACTATGCGCCAACATTATTGATGAGTAACTCCCATTGTGCCGGACTAAAGAAATCTGAATTGATAAATGCAATGAACAGGCTATTTGACCAGAAAAAAATTAAAGACGAACCGTACGGACGTGGAAAAAACCCGTCAAAAAAAATTGTTAGAATAGTAAATGAGAAGAGTACCAGTTGTCTTTAAGTGCTTGATTTTCCTATGTGTGCCTGTGGATGCAGAAATGTTGAGGTTTCCTGTAAGTGTTTGATTTTCATGTGTAACGGTTGCGTGTGTAGCACCCCCCACACCCCCTATATCGCTGCTCTTATGAGTACGCAGCGATGCCTAAAGGGAAGCGCGAAAAAACATGCTAAAGTTTTCATATGAGCGGAAAAAAATTAAAGCAAATTACTGATAACATTACTCAAAAGGGATATACCCACCCCCCTCATAAAATTGGCACTGGAAAAATAAAACCGCCCAAGAAACTTGATACCCTTGCAGACGTAGCATATGAGCAACGGCGTTTGTATAAACTGGTTTTGGCTGGCGATCTGGATATTAACGATTGCTCAAAACTTATGTATGGCTTGAGCATTATGGTTTCGACATTTAAAGCCAAGGCGAAACTTGATCAGCTTGAAAATGCCTATATCAAACAATGGAGCGGCGTTCGTATTATTGCGCCTCCCGGTTTTCCAATTTCGGAGGATAAGCCCTAATTTCCTCAGGAACGAAAATGCTTTTACAATTCCACGTAGAGGGATCAGGAATTATGCCTCCAACCTTTCCCGGTATCTCGTGTGTTTTGCCCCCATATTCCCATTCTTGCATATGAACTGCCGTTCTGGTTTCCGGGTGCGTAATAGCTAAAAAATCAGATTTCCAGACTGCACCGGCTCTTTCATCCGAAGCGGCACTGCTACACCATTTCATAGCTTTATCCAGATCCTTGCCTTTACCAACCCCGTAAAAATACATCTCACACAAATTTTCCTGAGCCTGAGCATGGCCTTTTTCTGCGGCGGCCGTGTACCATTCATAAGCCTTATCAATTTCCGGCTCTGGGGCAGTAAGGTAAAATGTCCCCAGATCAAACATGGCGCATACATTGCCTTTATCGCTTTCAAGCAAAAGAGCGTGCTCATCTTGTGAAAAACTGCTAAATGAGAAAAACATCAGCCCGAGGAAAACGGCACAAAAAGATAATGAACTTTTTACCATCGCACTTGATCTCCGACAATCTGAGTGGCTTTTCCATCTTGCCCATATAGGGAAATCATCTTTTCAATCATAGATTTGAGCTCAGCATGATTGTAAACATCGAATGATTTTGCCATTGATGCTTCCCATACCGGGTTGCCGGATTTTTTGTTCCGAACCAGTATGCGGGAATTATGCGTAGGAATTTGGCGTTCGATCTGCTTGTTGCCGATGGTGGTTGATGATCCGCTTACCGGAACCGATCCTACATTGCCATGATAAACGGTGGTTTGCGTATCCGGAACCGTTTGCACAAGCGGGGCTGAAAAGTCATTAAATTCCACGCTCATGACGTAGTGAGCTTGGCTCTTGTTTGTGAGATTAAAATCTTGCTCGTGTAAAACATCACGCAGGGTTTCGATATATTTCTGATGAGCTATCGGCATATTGGCCGAGGATTGCAAATACAATGCATCATTCTTGGTGAGTTCAATGTTGGGCGCTAGTTGTGATTGAACGCTTACGGACGCGCATCCGGCAACCGGCATAATGATTAAAACTAGCGCGAATAATTTTATAGAAAATTTCATGCCATCTCCTTTTAGTTTACGGAAACAGCCACCAGATTTTACTCTGGTGACTGGGTGTTTTCATCCGTTAAACTAGAAACGGCGCGATGCTTTTGGGCACGAGCCTTGGACATGACATCGCCACCCAGACATATCTGAGTAGCGACACATTTCCGGCAGTGTCTTTGCCGCTAGTTTAGGGGATGAAAAGCCCCGGGCTCATCTCATTAAAGATAAACCTGATTTATGGTGTAGCCCTCATATTAAGAAAATGCAATGATGCGATCATGAACAAACACATATTTAGGAAAATAAATGTTTAATCTCATAATGCTATCAGTTGACTGGAATGCTGCTGGCATCGGCAGGGAAACCATTGAAACGAGGCGCATCTTTGAACATACCGATGATCATATCAAGCAACAGTTTCAGCAAGATGGAAATTTGCTTTTAGATCGATTGGCAATGCTACCCTGCCTTTTTATGAGAGAGGGCCGAACGGATGAGATTGCGTATGTTGGGCAAGTCAATCGAGCGCGTATCACAGGGCAAGACGTTGCCTTTGAATACTCGATTGATGCCGAAGTCCCCCCACTAAGAAACAGTATGATCTATGCTAACCGTGTAGAGCTCGATATGCCTCATGACTTTGAGTTTTCTCGTAATCATTGGGCTGTGAAGGATATAGACCTTTATCGCTTTATGCTCCGCAACGTAAGGCCGCGCCGACAACGCCCGAGAGTTTTTGAAATTCCGGAGCACGAAAATATAGAACCAACGCTCGTTTCGGTTATGATGCCTTTTGATACAGGTTTCGATGCGATTTATGCCAGTATCCAACAAGCTTCAGAAAATGCTGGGCTTCGGTGCAGACGCGCCGATGATATATGGGAAAATCCAGCAATTATTCAGGATGTAGTTTCACTGATTGATAGAGCTCGTGTTGTCGTATGCGATTGTACGGGGAGAAATCCGAACGTATTTTACGAGGCTGGTATTGCCCATACCCTTGGACGAGAGGTTATTCTCATAACGCAAAGCGAATATGATATTCCTTTTGATCTTCGGCATCTGCGATATATTCCATATCTTAATAATGTGGAGGGACGTGCTGCATTGGTAGGCTCTTTGCAGGGTAGAATGCAGACGATCCTTGGGCATTAGAAAGTCAAGAATTTTATATTATGGAACCATACCAAACAGAAGAAATTAGCATACTAAAATCCACATGGAAAAAAAACGAGCATGGCGTTTGGATTGGCCATGACCTGAAAGCATTAGAGTTGAAACCAAGAGAAGGTTGCAAAACTAACTATTTTAAAATTAAGGATGAAATAAACTTACTCACCGAAAGACCCGGTGCCATTTTCAAAGATATATTCTCCACATTTGGAACAACAGAGTTTTTAGTTCGGCAGAGCATAGTTCCTGTTGTTGCTTGGAACGAAGGGGATGAATATATGAGATGTATCGGTACTGGTTTTTTTATCAGTGCCACAGGTCTTTTGATGACGGCAGCTCACGTACTGCGCGACCCGGTAGACGAAGAATACACCAGCTTGACGCAAGTCGATAAAAATTCATTTAGGCTTGATAATGCATTGCGATTTGGTGTTTTGCTTCCTGCAAATCCAGCCATGAATAATGCACCTGATATTTTTGGTGTTAACCCTGCTATTCGCGATGCTAAATGGTTTATGGCTCCTTTTGAATGGGCGTGCCACTGGGGAAAAGAAGATGAAAGCCCGCTATTCCATCAAAAAGCTGACTTTAAACTCGATATAGATATCGCGATTTGCAAAATAAGGAGCAATGATGTTTTAGGTACATATCAGCCTCTTAATATCGGCCTGCATAACCTTCAGGTTGGTAATCGGGCCATTGCAATAGGCTACGCTGAAATGAACGAGAGAATACCATTTAAAACTGATGAGGATTTACAGCCAGAATTAGTCGTTTCTGTTGGATCCGTAACAAATATTTACCATGATAATATCACAGAAAAGCAATCCTCTACTCCGGGACCGTGTTTCGATTTTGATGCTAAAATTCCGGGTAAGATGAGCGGCAGTCCTATTTTAGTCGGTTCTGGCATATTAACGAAGGGAGTAGTAAGCCGTAGTTTGGGTGCAGATGAAAATCACGCCACTGGTTGCTTGGTTGCACCTGCCATGACATTGGAATTAGAAAGCTATGGCGGAAAAAGTTTGCTTGATTTGATGAACACAGGAAACGAAGGTATAGCCAAATTTAGGGGGCCAAATCTTTAAAGCCATTGTTTTATGGCATTAAAATAACAGCTAATAATGCATTTTCAGATAGCGCGTAACTTGAAAACGCGGCATATAGGGTTCCCGGCGCACATCGTTCATCAAATTCCAAAAAACTGTTTTGATGTATGCGTTCGTTATATCCTCGGGCGCGTGATACCGGTAAGCCCACATTTCATGTTTTTCGTGCCAATAGTTTTCCGTCACTTTTTCGTATAATGGCTGGAGATATTCATAAATCGCCCAACGAAGGTTATTGAGAAATTCCGCTATAGTGCTGCTATGATAAGTAAAAAGGTCATCATGGAATTGTTCGTAAAACTCATCCATAATGAGCAGAGCATCCGTTAAGGCAATATCAGCATCATTCCGTTCAAAAATCTTTTTAATGGCAGAGGCTTGTCTATTCAGCCCGAGGGGGTTGTGTTTGGAAATATTCCCGCAAATTTTTATAAACTCCTCTCTTGTAATCTGGAGAGCAATCTCTTGATCTATAGAAGGAAACCATAGTTTTCTTACTTCTCCATTGTGCTCAAACTC
The DNA here is from genome assembly GCA_020445145.1 of Alphaproteobacteria bacterium. Taxonomy (GTDB): domain Bacteria; phylum Pseudomonadota; class Alphaproteobacteria; order Micavibrionales; family Micavibrionaceae; genus JAGRHC01. Next base: position 574 of record JAGRHC010000017.1, on the reverse strand, counting down.
CACAGCCCGGCCGAGCCACTCCTGAAAGCTCATTACAGCTTTTTTTAATGGTTTGGCATCATCATTATAACGCGGGTTTTCGCATACACTGAGCAACTCTTTGAAAAGGTTTGGCTTTCGAGGTTCAAAAATTTCGAGAGACAGAAAATCGACCAAAAGAATGTTGAAATATTGCTGGTGTATGCCGGTTTCAAACCGAATAGAGCTATCAGGATCATTATGGTTTAGTTTGAAAACGGAATAATTGACCATCGAATTGATGGTTTCCATCACGGCTTTGAGCAAAAGTATCTCTTTTTCGGCCGAAGTTAAATCGTTTGGTTTCTCGTAAAGCATATCTATCGCTTTACAATGCAATTCGTTATAAGTTAAGGAATTATTTGATAAAAAAAATTGTTTCTAAAAGTGCATATGGGGGAAAAATTAGGGGCAAATGAAAAATAGAATTGAAAATTTTTATTTTAATTCAATATTATAAAATCTAAATTCAATCCTGCCCCCGCCATTCCTTCTTTCATTTCCATCGGCAACCTCAATCTCGCCGTCACCGACGAAACCCGCGCCCTCTCGATCC
>JAGRHC010000082.1 GCA_020445145.1 Alphaproteobacteria bacterium | reverse complement strand
TAAGCCTTACAAAAACCAGACGAAAGAAAGACCTTGTAAGAAAGATAGGGCGTTATAGCCCCTCGCCCTCAGAACGTCAAGGGATTCAAACAAATAAATATGCCGCGCCCCCATAACCAATACGAAACGCTTAGGCCGCATGCTCTCGATCAAGACCGACAACAAAGTCCGGCCGCACCGCCTCCATCCCAGGCGCAGCAACAAGCCCCTTACGCGGCGGCGGCATCCCGCCGCGCAATCCCTTAACCTGCAAAATCGCCGCGCGCATCTCATCCGCTCGCCCCTGTCGAACCAACGCACACATCTCCTCAAGACTGTGCTGATAGGCGGCCATAGCCGGACGCAAAACCCTGCCGTTATAATAAAGCAAATCAGACAGATACCCCGGATCGGAAAGCATCGGCGCCGTCCCGTCAAGAAAACTGGGATTGGGGCTCCGCGCAATCGACACCCCCCGCACCAACGTCCCGTCAATACTGCGCGCATTTAAACACATCGCCGCCGCCATCATACTGGGCAACATCGTCCCGCGCAAAAGGCTCAAAGCCCCTGCCCGATCAAACCGGTCCGTAAGACTAAACACCCCTTCCGAGCAATCAGCCCCCGCACCATCCATAAAACTTGCAGACCAATCCGAAAGCTCACCAAACACACCTTCCCGCGGCTCCGCATCCGCCATAGAAATACGATACGTATGCGCCATATCCATATAAGATTGAAATTGCTTGAGATATTTCCTATCCAACGCCGCACCCAGCATACCCCAATGCATCAAAAACCCGTCCGCCGCAGACAAAATCGCTTCCCGGTTTTCCTCAAACACAGGCAACCACATCTCGACATTCGCATTCGCAATCCGGGTCGTATTGCGCATCCACGTCCGCGCATCCTGATACCCATGCGCAGCACACGCTCATCAGGCATAACCAGAAAAACCGGCTGCCCCTCATACATATCCGGATCACTGGACATAGGCCCCTGCCCCGATCGCCCGGTCCCCGGATGCCCCCCGACAACCCAGACATCCTCCCCCCGGCCGGCCGCCTGCAAAGCACCGGACATATTCTCCATCGCTTTCTGCTTGGACGAGCCCACATCCGTAATGACCGCCCCCGGCCTCAAGCGCGGAGCAATCTGCCGGACAATACCCTCAAAATGCGCGACCGGAGTCGCCAGCATCACAATATCCGCACGATCAAAAAGCGCATCATCCAAAGACGAAACAACTGAAAAATCGACACGTTTCGAATGAGAAACAACCCTTTGAAAAATAAAGCCTCTCAAGTCCGTGCGACTCAGAACATCAGGCTCAACCACACAAACATGACGATACATCTCACGCGCCAAAACACCCCGCGCAATCGAAGATCCCGCCTGACCACCACCAACAATAATAAGTCGCTTGTTCTGCATCTACAGGACAATACATGCCGCCCGCTCCGAAAGTCAATTATCTGTAAAATAAGCACCTCCCGAATTGACAGGAAACTGCGATAAGCCTATCCTCCCGCCAGAACAAGACACAAAAAATATGACGATAACACCGCAAAACATCGCCATCATCGGCGCCGGCATCATGGGCCTCAGCAACGCGTTTGCCCTCCTGCAAGACGGCCACCGGATCACCCTCTACGACCCCGCAGGCTTCCCCGCAGACAACGCCAGCTTCATCGCCGGCGGCATGCTCGCCCCCTTCAGCGAAATCGAGCACATGCCCGCAAGCTGGATCGAGGCAGGCCTTGAGAGTATCAACCTCTGGCAGGAGATCGCCGCGACCCTGCCCGCCCCCATAGACTTCCACAAAACCGGCAGCCTGTTCGTCGCCCACAAAGAAGACCTCCACATCCTCGAGCGCTTCGCCAGCCACCTCAAGAGCCAGAAATCCTGCCGCCGCGTAGGCCGCGAAGAAATAAACGCGCTGGAGCCGCATCTAAACGGACGCTTCACCACCGGCCTCTACCTCGAAAACGAAGCCTACCTCTACCCGTCCCAAACCATGCAGGCCCTATGCGATGACCTCCGCGGACAAGGCGCGCAGATGAAACAGGAATGGGCCGACCCGGCAATCCTCGATCAACAATACGACATCGTCCTCGACTGCCGCGGCCACAGCGCAGAAAACACAGACAGCAACTTACGCGGCGTCAAAGGCGAAATCGTCCTCGCCCGCAACCCGGAATTCAGCCTTTCGCGACCGGTGCGCCTGATGCACCCGCGCTACCCGCTCTACATCGTCCCGCGCCCTGACCACGTCTTTATGATCGGCGCAACCAACATCGAAGGCGCAGGAGGCGAGCATGTTTCACTCCGCTCCGCCATGGAGCTCATGAGCGCGCTCTACACCCTGCACCCCAGCTTCGGCGACGCACAAATCATCGCCCTGCACAGCGGCATCCGCCCGTCCTACGAAGACAACCTCCCGCGTATCACAGTGCGCGGCAACATAATCGCCTGCAACGGCCTCTTCCGCCACGGCTTCCTGCTCTCCCCGTTCCTCAGCGAATGCGTGCGCAAACACATCGCAGGCGAAAAAGACAACCTCCACACAAGCTTTGTGAGTATCGAAAATGAAGATCACGATCAACGGACAAGAAAAAACCTGCGCGGCGCAGCTTGATATCGCGGCACTCCTGGAAACCGAAGGCTACGCCGGCAAACTCGTCGCCGTCGCCCTCAACGGCACCTTCATCCCCAAAAGCCGCCACAAAGAAACGATTTTAAACGAAGGCAGCGCCATAGAAATCCTCGCCCCCATGCAAGGGGGATAACAACAAATCTCTTGCACCCAGCACCTCGCACCTTGTACCTTCCTTCACATGCCTTTACACATCGACAGCACCATCCTGCAATCCCGCCTGTTCCTCGGAACAGCCACCTACCCCTCGCCCGAAATCCTGCGCCAAAGCATCGAAGCCGCGCAGCCCGGCCTCCTCACCGTATCCCTGCGCCGGGAAAACGCCGCCGGAAAAGGCCAGAAATTCTGGGACATCATCAAAAGCTTTAACATCCCCGTCCTCCCCAACACCGCCGGATGCTACGGCGTAGACGAAGCCGTCACTACCGCCGAAATGGCCCGCGAAGTCTTCGAATCCAACTGGATCAAACTCGAAGTCCTCGGCGACGACTACACGCTCCAGCCCAACCCCTTCGCCCTGCTGGACGCCACCGAGAAACTCATCGCCAAAGGCTTCAAAGTCTTCCCCTACATGACCGACGACCTCGTCCTCGCCCAGCGCCTCGCCGAAGCAGGCTGCGACATCCTCATGCCATGGGGCGCCCCGATCGGCTCAGGCCGCGGCCTTAATAACCCTTACGCCCTGAAAATTTTGCGCGAACGCTTCCCCGACAAAACCTTGGTGGTCGACGCCGGGATCGGCGCCCCCTCCCACGCCGCCGCCGCCATGGAAATGGGCTACGACGCCATCCTCCTCAACACCGCCGTCGCCAAAGCCGGAGACCCCGTCCAGATGGCCAGGGCCTTCGCCCAAAGCATCGACGCAGGCCGCAAAGCCTACCGCTCCGGGATCATCGCCCCCCAGGAAACCGGCACCCCCTCCACCCCGCTCATCGACAAACCTTTCTGGCATCAAGAACAATAAAAATGCTAGAATACCCGAAAGAACAATAAGAACGCGGGAAGTATGCTTAAACGAACCGGCTCCATGCGACAGCTCAGCCCCCATTTCGCGGGAAAAACATCCTCCGAGCGAGCACTGCTTGCGGAAGACATGCATGTCTTTGGAACAACTATTCTGCTCCCTGAGCACATCGGAAGCACCATAGACGCCCACGGCATTGCCAAAGGCACCCTTCAGCAACAAATCGATACTCTGGAACACATCCTGCAAAACGGTGTCGACACCCAAAGAGACTTCCATACCGCCCCTCTGGCCGTCAACAACGCCGACAAAGCCGGCATCGGCGCAGGCATAGGAACCGGCGGCGGAGAAGCCTTCAGGAATGGCGCATTCATCCTCATCTCAAAACCGGGACAAAGGCTAAAAACCGATGGCATCGACGCCGTCCTCGTAAACCCGGCCATCGAGGAACTCATCCCCGACCTGAAGGCCGCATATCCCGATACAAACTTCGTGGCCTACGACAAACTAAACGACCACCTTCTGGCCCAGGGCACCATAACCAAAGAAGAACACCAAACCTACAGCCAGCAAGTCAATCAAATAAAGGCCGCGATCATAACAGCAGCATGCGCCACCCCGGCAACCGGCGAAGCCCCCCTTCCCGGAGAGCAACTCCCCCCGCCGCCAGTAGAAATCATTATCCAGTAAAAAACGGCGCCCCCCCAAAAGAGCGCCGCCTGAAATTTTCAAAAACTTTAGAGCAACAGCGTTTTCGTTCGGCTAGGAAAATAAGGCGACGCGTACAAAAGTACGCAAGCCGCAATTTGACGCCGTCCGAACGGAAACGATGGCCGCTCTAAGCAGCTTTCTGGGCTTTTTCGTTCGCCACACCTTCAAGGATCAATTCCTTCGCGCGTGCAGCCCCTTCCCAGCCCTTCATCTTCACCCACTTGCCCTTTTCAAGGTCCTTGTAGTGCGTAAAGAAATGCTCGATCTCATCCAGCAAAATTTGCGGCAGATCGCTATATTCTTTGATATTGGAAAACATCGGGTGCGTTTTATCAACCGGCACAGCCAGAATTTTCTCATCCTGCCCGCCGTCATCTTCCATCACCAGAACGCCGACCGGACGCGCCGCAATCACCGCGCCGGGCATAATTTGGTGCTGCGCATAAACCAGCACATCGACCGGATCGCCGTCCCCGCCGAGTGTCTGAGGAATAAAACCGTAATTCGCCGGATAAAACATCGGCGTATGAACAAACCGGTCAACAAACAAAGCACCGGACTCTTTATCCAGCTCATATTTCACAGGAACGCCGCCCATCGGGTTTTCGATGACAACATTGACATGGTCCGGCACGCTTTTGCCGGAAGAAATCTTGGTGATATCCATAAGCTTCTATCCCTCTTGCTAAAATTCATCCCTCATCAGGGTAGCAAGAGTCATACAATCCGCGCCACACGCGGGCAAGCACTTTTTTAAAAGCCTGTGAAAACCTACTGCTCGGAATCTTGATTGTCGTTAGAACGACGAATTGTAACCACGGGAATAGTCCGCTCAACCTCATCAGGAATAAACATTACACCGCCGGATGCAGATGCATAAGCCCTCATAAAAACCTCCTTGGTTTCAGTAGTTGTCTAATGCCACCGATAATACATCAAAGCCCCCACCCCTCGCAATTTTTTGATGCGCTGCTCTGCATCAAAAGCTATGGAAAACCAAGGCGTTAACCCAAAATAAAAGCGCCCCCGCCAGTTCAGCGGGAGCGCTTTCAAAAATCCTGTATCAGCTTGACTAAGCGTCTTTAAGATTATCAGCAGCCATCTTGCCGCGATTTTCTTTCAGCTCATAAGCGATCCGCTGACCTTCATTCAAGGTCTTCCAGCCGGCAGCTTCAACAGCAGAAATGTGAACGAAAACATCTGTTCCGCCCGCATCCGGCACGATAAAGCCAAATCCTTTAGTGGGGTTAAACCACTTAACGGTTCCGGTTTGAGACATAAAAAAACTCCTTACTTGTACGGTTAATAATCAGCTCCTTGGTATTTAATTCGGCTGATTGTTTGTCAAAGCGCGAAGTCCAAAGAATTACCGCCGATTTAACATTTTTTTGGGGAAACTTGCAAGAAGAAAGAAAACGGTAAAAGCCACTGTAACAAACATGATAATTTTGTTACGATCTCAAAAGGATAACATCTTACCTGCCGGATCGATCAGAATGAACAAAGGCGCCGACGTTCTCGAACGCAACGTTTTGCCCGAAGGAAAAGTCTTTATCAAGGCAGGAGAAGAAAACTGCCGGGCCTACGTCATCCAGGCCGGAGAAGTCATCTGCTATACAATGAAAGGCGAAGAAAGAATCAACGTCGGCCGCTATGGCCCCGGCACCCTGATCGGGGAAGCCTGTCTCATGCTGGACGAACCGATCGCCCTGAACTACGAAGCGGCCACCTCTGTGACCGTCGTAACCATTACCCGGCAAGACTTCCAGAAACGCCTCGCCCGCATCGACAAAAGCATCCGCAACATTCTCGAGCGCGCCATGCAAAAACTACAGGAATATGAGCGCGTAGAAATGGACAAAGCTCTCACACTCTACGATGTTGACGCCGGCGCTTTAAAATTCGTCAAAGGCCTCGTTGCCGGCCTCCCGGACAACAAACGCGCAGAATACGAATCCGTCCTTCTCCCGCACATCGACGGGCTAATCAAAGGCGTAAAAGCCCTCAAAGACGAAAAGAAAAGTCAAAAAGCCGGGTAGGAAAGATACACCTACCCAAACGTAGGCTCAAAAGCATCATTAACACTGACTGTTCCAGACACATCCGCAGGAACTTGCCGGATATCAGCCACACAAACATCGTTCCATGCCCTGTTAAAAATCTCGGGAACATAGTAGTCCCCCTCCAATTCAGTAACCCGCGCAAGCCCCCCCTCTGGCAACACCCGCATAAGCGAAAGAGATAGTGTCTCTTTCTCAACCCCAATTTTCAAAAAATAATCCTTATAAGCAGGATCTTTAGCAACAACCGCAACCTGATCCGCAACACGCTGCGCTTCTTCATGAGAAGGAAAACTACAACTATACTTCACCTTGGTCCCCTTATGCTGAGAATGAAATCATCATATCATGCCACAGACATCACCAACAAAATGAATCCATCCTGCATCGCAACAGAAAACCGGATAATTTGCATCGCCACGCCCGCTCATGTTATTTTGTAAAAAAAACGAGGGTGCCATGCCAACAGCAGCGGAAATGCAGGAAATCAATCGCGTAACATCAAATCTTGATCCCAAAACAGCCGCCGCAATGCGCATACTTTTTATCATCACAGAATTTCGCAACGAAGAGGCAGATATCTACATCAACACAGCCCTTCAAAAAAACGGAAAAGTTCCACCCAGAATCGCGCGTGAACTCATGCAATACAATCTGGTCTCAAAGGATCGAACAATTCCGCTCCCCCTTCAAGCAGCCATCAAAAGCGCGATCAAGACAAGTCACCTCGCAGTTAAAACGCTAAGATCACCGCACCTTCTCCCAAAACCGGATTTCAAATTCCTGCTGGGAAACGTCGTTTTTTAGACCTAAGCAGCCTCATCATCGAGAATAAAAGCAATCTCACCCGTCTCACAATTCACCGGGAATGAGATATGCTCATGGATGCAGGTCCACACCCCCCTATCCTTACGAAAACAGACCGTCCCGCGTAGCCAGCTCCGGGGCATATCACCCTCAGGCGCATCAACCAAACCGCTCATCCGGCAATAAAAATGGGCGACCGCCATGCCTTCAGTAGCTTCAATCACCATATCCTTATATTCAATGACAGGTTTCTCAAAATAAGGAAAACACCGCTCCCACAGCGCCTTAACTTCCGCAACGCCATTCGCGGTATCTTTAACATCAAACAACCTGTAACTGGCCGCATAATCTCGGTGCATCGCGTCCAGATCCTTGCGCATCAAAGCGTCTCCCCACGCCTTGATCGAAGCCCTGATCTCATTTTTCAAATCTTCCTCGCCAGCCATAACAACCTCCTCTAAAAAATCCATCTAGTAATAACCCATCCCGTACGCCCTTTTCTGCTTCACAAAAGAAACAAACAAAAACAGGATCACGCTCGAGACCAGCAGATAAAGCAAGAAGGACCAAGGAATAACCGTCCCCGTATAGAAGAAAACAGTCTTCACCACCATCATCGGAATCATCGCCAGAATACTCAGGCGCAAGATTGTCTTATACCCAAGCTCCGCACCGGCCATTTTCGAAAACAACATCCCGACAAGCGAAAAACAAAGCGCATAAATCAACCGCCCGATAAAAATAAAAATCGCAAACAACGGATAGGCGACCATAAGAAAATACTGATCAATCTTGTCGAGCAAACCGAAATAAAAACCGGAATCAAGAGTAAACGGATCGACATCCTTGAACTCCCTGAAATCAAAACGACGCGTCTCGTAAGCGCTTTTTTCAATGATACCATAGTCGCGTGTCACGAAAACAGGCGCCGACGCATCTGCGGGAATGGATGAATAATCCCTCTTAAGCTCATCAAAATCCTGAAAATAATTATCGCGCGTATCAACGACAATATAAGTCTTCTCATCAATCCTGTAGAGCACAGGCTCTTTAATATTGCCGACATATCGAGCCTGCCCGTCCTCAAAATGAACAACAGGAATCTTCTCGATAATCTGATCCGCCTTATTGTCCACAAAATCACGGAACATCGCATAAGGCTGCCAGACAAGAGGAACGGTCAAAACCAGAACCGTCACCAGCAGGATCAAAATCCCCGTACCATAGCGATCATCCCCCAAAAGACTTTTCAACATCCAAAACCTTCCCTGCTAGAGTGCGAAGACAAAACAATAGAACGACAAAACCAAAAGGAAAAGCAGTTTATTCAAACTACAAAAAGTTTTAAAATCAGCAAGATAACCACAAAACAATACGAATCACTTCGAAATGAATTGATCGTAAGGCATAACCGCCAGCCCGATCCCGAATTCAGGACCTTTAAAATCACGGTTAATCAACGGCCTCAAATCCGAAACGGGAACATGCCCGCCAAACCAGACCATAACCTTACCGTCCTTGATCATCGGACCGGGAGCAAGAACTTCCCCGGTCGCCCACTGTGTAGAATCCCGGGTAACAATCGGGGCACCGTCCTCCACAAACCCGCCCAACCCGTCAGCTGAAACCGCATGATGAATAGCCACCTGCTGCCACTCCGGATTCCCCCCCTTCTGCCAATGAACGACGGAATAAAAAAGATGGACCTTCCCTTGCGCATAAAGCGCCGCCGGAGAACTATACCCCGCATAGCCGGCCCTCGCCGGATACAAATCCCCCTGCTGTAAAACAAGGCGCGGCTTGGAGAACGAAAGCCCGTCCGAAGACGTAATAACCGCCAGACTCTGTAACGGCGGCCCGCCCTCCGGCCTGCCGCCCATAGCCGTATAATAAACATACAACTGCCCCTGAACGACCACAGCCCCCGGCTCCCCGACCAGATAAGAATCCCAGTCCGTCGCCACCCCTGTCGCCTTCAAACGCTCCCATGCCACAACATCCCAGTGCACCCCATCCTGAGAAACAGCATGCCCGATCGACATCGGCGAAGGCACAGGCCGGGGATAAATCCCTGTAAAAAACATATGCCAGGCGCCGCGGAAATAAACCACGCTCGGTGTCTCAATACTCACATAAGGCCCGCCCTTGGCCGTCAAAAGCGGCGCCTTGGGTGATAATTCCCAGTGCACCCCATCTTTGGAAAGCGCCCGAAACGGCAAAATAGGCGGCTGGAACGGTTTATCGACACTCGTCGTCATAAACATGGCATACGTTCCCTTCGCCTGCACAACATGAGGATCGTTCCAAAGCGCCCGCGCCCTCATATCCCCCGCAGGAAGCACGGGCGCCTCCCGGCTCACATCCCATCCCTCCTGCGCCACAGGCAAAACCGGAGGCTCCGCAATCGACGAAGAACACGCCCCCAACAGAACAAAGGCAAAGAAACTCAAAAACAAAAAGGGCGACGTCATAAAAACCCCAAACACAAAAAACAAAAAAGCCTACCACGCGGCAGGCTTACATCGAACAGAAAATCGTAAAACAGGTTTGAAACGAAAAATGGATTTAAAAGATCTGGCAGCGATCTACTCTCCCACGCCTTAAGACGCAGTACCATCGACGCGAAGAGGTTTCACGGCCGAGTTCGGGATGGGGTCGGGTGTTTCACTCTCGCTATAACCACCAGATCATTCAAATCCACTTTAAAACTCCAAACATTCTGGCAAAACTTTCATTCAAATCACAAAGCGGACTTACCGCTACGCGTGACATTTATCTGCTGCGGTAAACCGTAGCGGATAAGAATTCAAGCCAGTCGAGCAATTAGTAAGGGTTAGCTTCATGTGTTACCACACTTCCACATCC
>JAGRHC010000081.1 GCA_020445145.1 Alphaproteobacteria bacterium | reverse complement strand
CAGCGCGCCGTCACTGCCTGCAAAACAAAATAGAATTTACAACCTCGTACCATACGCAATTCCCGGACTATGTCGCCAAACGCTTTGCATGGCTCATCCCGCCATTATACGACGCCGTCCACCGCGCCGGTATAAGAAACGTCCGTCGGTTTCACGCCCCCTCCAGCGCCGTCTTCGTCGCAACCCAAAGCCTGGCCGAACAGCTCGAAAGCTGGAACTTCAAAGCGCCGCTGAAACAAATGACCCGCGGCGTCGACTTCTCCGTCTTCCACCCCGGTGAAAAGAAAATTTTAAATGACCTGAAAGGCCCCATCGCCCTCTATGTGGGCCGCCTCGCCATCGAAAAGAACCTCGAAGCCTTCCTGAACATGGACTGGCCCGGCAGCAAAGTCCTTGTCGGCGACGGCCCAATCCGCCAAAGCCTGCAATCCCGATACCCGGACGCTCTTTTCGCAGGCAAAAAAACCGGCCACGAACTCGCAGACTACTACCGCGCCGCTGATATTTTCGTCTTCCCGTCAAAAACCGACACCTTCGGCATCGTCCTGATTGAAGCGCTAGCCTGTGGCATCCCTGTGGCCGCCTACAAAGTCACGGGCCCCAAAGACATCATTACGGAAGGTTATCTTGGCGCCCTCCACGAAACCGACCTAGCCGCCGCCGCGCAAAAAGCTCTCAAATCTCCCGACCCCGCCAAATCGCACGCCCACGTGCGCGAATTTTACAGCTGGGAAACCGCAGGAAAACAATTCTTTGAGTCCCTCTAGACCAGAGACGCAACCAAAAATATTTGCCATCCCCCCACGCTTGCCTGTAAAATCATTCCAAATAAAAAAACAACATAGGGTGATAATGGCAAAGATACTTTTAGCAGAAGACGATGATTCTATGCAGAACTTCCTCGTTCTGGCGCTGCGCCGGGCTGGTCATGACGTCTACCCGCGCACCGACGGCCTCAGCGCACTCGAAGCACTAAAAGAAGAAGGCCCCTTCGACCTCCTCCTGACGGACATCGTCATGCCCGGCATGGACGGCGTAGAACTGGCGCAAAAAGCCACCGACCTGCACCCGAACCTCAAAGTCATGTTTATCACCGGCTTTGCCGCCATCGCCATGAACAACCAGGACAAACAAACCCGCAAGACAAAAATCCTCTCCAAGCCATTCCACCTGAATGATCTCGTAACACAAGTCGAACAACTTCTGGCCGCCTGAGCAGACAACCCCGCAGATTTTTTAGCCCCTCCCCAAATTAAAGACTTGAAAAAAGCGCCCAACCTCGCTAGAGCTATCCCTACCTTTTCAAAGGGGCGGTTAGCTCAGGGGTAGAGCACTTGCTCGACACGCAAGGGGTCACTGGTTCAATCCCAGTACCGCCCACCATTTTTCTAAATCCCATTTGTATATCAGATACATAATTGAACAGCCATTTTAGGTGTGCCATAAAGTGGGACATTCTCAATGGCTTTACCAAACTA